>DAOOQQ010000004.1:0-147658 GCA_035388825.1 Candidatus Ozemibacteraceae bacterium | reverse complement strand
AACGGTACCGTTCGGCCCCGTCACATCCCCCAGAAGGATCGGCTGGGTCGCATACGTGGCGAGGTTCGTTCCGACCGGGATATCCCGGTAGGGCGCCTGGAGAAGGAGGGTGGCGGTCTGCTGGAGGACCTGGATGCCGACGATATGGCGGTTGTCCTTCAGCGTCGCCTTGCCGCCATAGCCCATCAGGGAAGCGATCGGGATCATCGCCGAAGCGAGGATGAACAAGGCCAGCATGATTTCGATGAGCGTGACGCCCCGAACGGGGTACCGCGCCAGTTTTTTCCTCATCGCCCCTCGCTTCCGGGTATGCCGCTACACATCACGGTGTCCAGTATACATGGGCGGTCATCACCAAGTAAAGGCGATTCGCCCCCTTGTGTGATGCCGTGAGCCCCGGGTGGAGCCGGAGAGATGATGAACACGCTCGTGGACGGCATGGGGTGCTTGTGTTATATTTGCCCCATCTCGTCACCCGAACCGCTGGAGGAGCAACATGAGCACACCCACCACCCCCGTTTCCCTTCCCAAGTGCTTTGGCACGGATTATTTCGGCAAATGGAACTCCACCGGCATGACCTTCGACTCGATGAAGATCGACAAGCCTGATCAGCAGCAGAAGTGCTGCGACTGCCAGTTGTTCGAGCGGTGCTACCTGGTCAACGATATCAAGATCGCGCGGATCCGCCGCTGAAGCCGACCCAGGAACGAGGAGATCGACATGCGAGCCTATGACGTCATCAAACGGAAGCGTGACGGCCAGAAACTGACCGCCGAGGAGATCAAGTTCGTCATCGACGGCTTCGTGAACGGCAGTCTGCCCGACTATCAGATGGCCGCCTTCCTGATGGCCGTGTATTTCAAGGGCATGGACGAGCAGGAAACCTTCTGGCTCACGGACAACATGCGGCTCAGCGGGGATCTCATCGGCCTCGAAGGCATCCATGGCTTCACCGTCGACAAGCATTCGACGGGCGGGGTCGGCGACAAGACCAGCCTCGTTCTCGGCCCCGTCCTGGCCGCGCTGGGAATGAAGGTCGCCAAGATGTCGGGCCGGGGCCTCGGCCACACCGGCGGCACGATCGACAAGCTCGAATCGATCAAGGGCTTCAGCTGCGATCTTCCTTCGGCGAAGTTCATCGACGCCGTCAACCAGGTCGGGGTCGCGATCGTCGGCCAGACGGGCAATCTGGTGCCGGCAGACAAGAAGATCTACGCCCTGCGCGATGTGACGGCCACGGTCGATTCGATCCCGCTGATCGCCGCCTCGATCATGTCGAAGAAGCTCGCGGTCGCGAACCAGGGCCTCGTGCTCGACGTGAAGGTCGGCAGCGGCGCCTTCATGAAAACCCTCGCCGACGCGCGCGAGCTGGCGCGGGCGATGGTGAAGATCGGCAAGCAGGGCGGCCGGAAGGTGGCCGCCGTGCTCTCGAATATGGATGAACCGCTCGGCCGCATGATCGGCAACGCCCTCGAAGTCCGCGAAGCGATCGATACCCTGCGCGGAAAGGGGCCCGCCGACCTGGTCGAACTGGTCAAGGCTTTGGCGCGCGAAGCGCTGCTGATGGCCCCCGGCTCGAAGCTGACCCAGGCCGAAGCCGGCGCGAAGGTCGCCGACGTGCTCGCCTCGGGAGCCGCGTTCGCCAAGTTCGTCGAAATGGTCCGGATCCAGGGCGGCGACACCGCGATGATCGAACACCCGGAGAAGCTCCCGACCGCGAAAAAGATCGTTCCGCTCGCATCGGATCGTGACGGCCACGTGGCGGCCATCGAGTGCGAGGAGATCGGCCTTGCGGCGATGATGCTCGGTGCCGGTCGCGAGACCAAGGAGTCGACGATCGACATGGCCGTCGGCCTCGAGCTGGTCAAGCATGTCGGGGACACCGTGAAAAAGGGCGAGCCACTCGCTCAGGTCCACAT
The DNA here is from genome assembly GCA_035388825.1 of Candidatus Ozemibacteraceae bacterium. GTDB lineage: Bacteria > Muiribacteriota > Ozemobacteria > Ozemobacterales > Ozemobacteraceae > MWAR01. Next base: position 145,738 of record DAOOQQ010000004.1, on the reverse strand, counting down.
CAACCCGGACCGCGACAACATGAAGGCCCTGGACCGGCTGCGGGCTGCGTTCAGACTCACCGACGCTCCCGTCCAGCCCCAGCCTCTCGTCCTCGACATCGTTTCCTGAGTCCATGCGTCACAGCCCGATCCGCGACGACTCCATCCGCCGCTTCATGGAGGAGCAGGAAGCGCAGATGCTCAGTCCGCGCGCCTGCCTGTCGCGCAACAGCCGCGGCCGGGCCGTTCCCGAACACGACTGCTTCCTCCGGACCTGCTTCCAGCGGGACACGGATCGGATCATCCACAGCGAGTCGTTCCGCCGGCTGAAACACAAGACCCAGGTCTTCCTGTCGCCGACGAACGACCATTTCCGCACCCGCCTCACGCACACGCTGGAGGTCGTCGGCATCGCCCGCTGCATCGCCCGCGGCCTCCGTCTCAACGAGGATCTGGCCGAAGCGATCGCCTTCGGCCACGACCTCGGCCACACCCCCTTCGGCCACGCCGGCGAGCAGGTCCTGGCCGAGCTCAGCGACTCCGGCTTCCATCATGCGTCCCACAGCGTGCGGGTCGTGACCGTGCTCGAAAAGAACGGTGCGGGGCTGAACCTGACGGCCGAAGTGGTCGACGGCATCGGCAAGCACAGCAAAGGCCGCAAGGGCTCGCTGATCCTGAACGGCCCCGACGCCCCCCTGACGCTCGAAGCCCAGATCGTCCGGATATCGGATCTCGTAGCATATATAAACCACGATATAGACGACGCCATCCGGGCCGGGGTCATCCAGCCCGAGGATCTGCCGCTCGAGCCGGTCGAGCTGCTCGGCGAACGCCACTCGATCCGAATCCACACGATGGTGAAGGACATCATCGCGACGAGCGCCGAAGCCGAAGGGATCACGATGAGTCCGGCCGTCTCGGATGCGACGGAACGGCTCCGCGAGTTCCTGTATGCGAGTGTCTACCCTCGCCCCGAGATCGATTCGGCCGTCGACAAGTCGAAGCAGCTTCTCCGACAGATGGCCCGCTGGTTCCTCGAACATCCGGTCGATTTGCATGCGCGGCTGAAGCACCAGCCCCCCGCCGGCCAGTCCCTGAACCGGACCCTGATCGACTATCTCGCCGGAATGACCGACGAGTATGCCATCCGGCTGTTCAAGGATCTGTTCGTTCCGCATTTCCAGCTCGACATCAGCATCTCGCCCCCCGCGGCCAAGACGGGTGATCACCCATGAGAAACCTGTCGATCAGCAAGAAGATCCTCGGCGGCTTTCTGTTCATCCTGCTCATCTGCATCGGCGTGATGGCCGCCTCCGGCATCCTTCTCCACCGGCTGAAGGGAACGATCGATCTGCTCCAGGATGGCGAGATCTCCGTGATGTCGAAGATGCAGGAGTGGTCGGGCGATGTCGGCGTGGCCGGCCTCGCCTTCCTCCAGCTCTGTCACGCCGGCAAGGATCCCGAAATCATCCGCGTGTTCGAAGAGGCCCGTGATCGGGCCCAGCAGGGAATCGACGGCATCCGGGACGGCTCGCTGAAGCCGCTCGGAAAATCCGCCGGCCCCGTCTCGGCGTTCATCGACGAGGGGTCGAACAGCATGACGGAGCTGTTCGATCGCGCCGCCGTGGTCCTGCAGGAACCTCTGCCCTACGATCCGGCCAGCTTCACGGCGATGGCCGTTTTCGTGCGTGAACATCTCGAATCGGTCCAGGATTCAGCGAAAAAGGTGGCCGGCTACTTCCAGGTCACCGACGCCAACCGGATCAAACTCGAGCTGAAAACGGTGTTCACGGCCCTCGGCTGGGTGACCCGGATCCTGCCGATCGTGATCTTTCTGTTCGCCATCGGCTTCACCTGGTTCATCTCGACCGGCATCTCCGGCCCCCTCGAAAAGATGATCAAGGCGATGGGCGAGGCCGAGCGGGGCATGCTCGAAACGCGCCTCGACATCGCCTCGCAGGACGAGTTCCAGAAGCTGGCCGAGAGTTTCAATCGCATGCTCGCGGGCATCTGTCACATGATCTCGAAGGTGCTGAGCACGAGCAACGACCTCGCGACCAGTTCCCAGCAACTGAGCTCCGCCTCGGTCGAGTCGGCGGCAACCCTGCTCGATATCTCGAAAAACGTCAACGAGACGAACACCTCCTCGATCGAGATCGCGAGCAACCTCGAAAAGACCTCGGCCTCGGTCGAGCATTTCGCCCTCTCCGCCCAGCAGGTCGCCCAGCTCGCCGAGACGGCCGTCGCTTCGGCCAACACGACGTCGGGCGCCGCCGAGAAGGGCGGCATGACGGTCAAAAAATCCGTCGAGATGATCGGCCGCATCAAGGAGTCGGTCGACGTGGCAACCCAGGTCATTCTCGATTTGAACACGGCATCGCAGCAGATCAGCGAGATCGTCAACACGATCACGGCGATCGCGAGTCAGACGAACCTGCTGGCCCTGAACGCCGCCATCGAGGCTGCCCGCGCCGGTGAACAGGGCAAAGGCTTCACGGTCGTCGCCGAGGAAGTGCGCAAACTGGCCGAAGAGTCGGCCGAAGCCGCCGAGGCCATCGGCACGCGTATCGAGAACATCCTGACGAAGACCCAGAACGCCGCCGACTCGATGCAGATGGGTCGCAGCCGCGTCGACGAGGGCATCAAGGTCATCCGCGACGTCAGCGCAAGCCTCGACAATATCATCGCAAATATCAACGACGTGAACCAGAAGATCCGCGACATCAGCAAGATTTCGGCTGAGCAGTCCCAGAACTCGATGCTGATGAGCCGCACGATCGAGGACATCACGAAACTGACGAAAACCACCTCGGAGCGCACGGGCATCGTCGCCACCTCCGTCGAACAGCAGACGACGACGGTTTCTCAGATCTCGAGTTCGACCGAGGATCTCGCACGGCTGGCCGACGAGCTGCACTCGCTCGTTTCCCGGTTCACCATCTCGACCAAATCCTGACCCGCGCCGCGGGCCGGAATTCGTCCGATCAGAAGATCACCGGAAGCCGCTGGCCCACATGACGAGCGGAAACAGCAGCGCCCACGCCGCCAACAGCAGCACGGCCGTCGCGACGCGGCGGCCGAGAGGCTGGATCGAGGTGTCGGACAGCGTCCGGGAGTAGGCGATCCAGGTCAGGAGGCCGGAAAGCCCCAGGCCGGCCAGTTCGCAGGTGGCTCCGTAGGCAAGCCAGCGCATCAGCGCATGAACCGCGGCACCGCACAGATACACCGTAATGAGCAGGCAGATCCAGCCGCCGGCCCAGTGTTCGTCGTAGCCGCGGCCGGCCGGCATCGGAAGTTCGGTTGATGGTTGCATGGCCGGGCCAGTATACCGGGTTTTCCCCGTCCCATCAAGCCGCTTTGCATCCCTTCCACGTCCGGCGTCCCCATTTGCGCCGGCCCGAGGGATCGGCTATAATGGCCGCCACACGTCTGAGGGGTAATGATGACAGACCGGAACGCCACCTATGCGCAGCGCTATTATGAAGCGGCTCTCGATTTTTTCGAGAGAGGCCAGTATGACAAGGCCCTCGAGCATATCGACAAAGCCATCTCCACCCAGCCCCGGAGCGCCGACCTGCTCTCGACGCGCGGCGTCTTCCTGCACAAGATGAACGATCTGACCGGCGCGATCGAGGCCTACCGCAAAGCCATCGAGGTTCAGCCGAAGCACTCGTTTTCGCGATTCAACCTCGGCCTCATCTTCATGAAGATCGGCCGCGTTCTCGAAGCCATCCAGGAGTGGGAAACCGTCATCCGCGCCAATCCCCAGGATGTCGATGCGATCTTCAACATCGCCGTCGCCCTCGCGCAGATCGGCCGGCGCAAAGAATCGATCCCCTTCTACGAGAAGGTCCTGCAGATCAAACCGACGCACATCCAGGCGCACCAGAATCTCGGCATTCTCTACCGCGACGAGAATCAGTTCGCGAAGGCCAAGCAGCACCTGCTCGCGCTCAAGGATCTGGACTCCACCTACTCCGAGGTCGTGGCCACCGAGATCCGGCGCTGCGAGGAACAGGAGTTCCTTCTCCGGCTCACGTCACAGACGGAACAGTCCCTCCCCAAAGGGCTCCTTCTGCCCAGTCGCGGCGAGCCCGCTGACATTCTGACCGAAGCGCTCACGGCGATCATCGACGGAGAGCACACGAAAGCCCTTGCCCTGGCGAACGAGGTGCTCTCAGCCCAGCCGGAGGACGTCCAGGCGCGGATCGTCAAGGGTCAGGCCCTTGCCGGCATGGGCCAGACCAACGAGGCGATCGCCCAGTTCATGGCCCTGACGGCAGAACATCCCGACATCGGCGAGGCCTTCTTCCATCTGGGCAATCTCTTCCTCGGCCTCGACCAGCTTTCGGACGCGCTCGACGCCTTCGAGCGGGTCCGGCGCATCGATCCGTCCTTTCCGTCTATAGATGCAAATATTCAAAGTCTGCAGGAACGGCTCGGCCGCGCCCCGGCGCCGCGAAAGGAACACTGATGGCATCCCGGCTTCTCTCCTTCGGCATCCGGCTGAAGCTCACCCTTCTCATTCTGCTGATGGCCCTTCTGCCCGTCGGATTCCTCGGCTGGCAGGCGTTCAACGAACAGAAACGCGTCATCACGGAGGAGGTCACCCGCAGCCATCGCGAACTCTCGAACGTCCTGGCGCACGGGATCTACGAAAACCTCGAGTACACCCGTCGGCTCCTGACCACCATCTCGGATCTCGACACGGTGAAGAACCTGCGCGCCGTCGAGTCCCGGGACTTTTTCGCGGCCCTGGTGAAGTATTACCCGTTTTTCAAGCTGATCTATCTCGTCGATTCCGAGAAGAACGTGATCGCATCAACGAATCCGGATGCCGCCCTTCCGGCCGACTGGCGGTTCACCAATGCCATCAAGCGCAGCTATCAGGGCTCGCTTTCCGAAGTGTATCCCTCGGCCGAAGGCACGCCCTGCATGACGCTCGAAGCCGTCATCAAGAGCCAGGAGAAAGGCGTGATCGGCGTTCTGATCGCCGAAGTCGACCTCGTCTACATTCGCGAGCTGCTGAAAACCGCGCTGAGGCAGTCGAAATCCCAGGGGCTTGTTCTCGATGAGGCCGGGGCGGTGATCGCCCGCTCCAGCGACGACGTGAAGACGCTGGCCATCAGCGGCACCGAAGCCCTGGACAACGACATCACCGGGGTTCGGGACATCGGCGGCGAACGGAACCTCATCACGGCCATCTCGCTCAAGAAGTTCGATTTCTACCAGGCCCCGAACTGGACGATCATTCTCCAGATCCCCGAACGGCAGGCGTTCAAAGCCGCCTATGATCTGCGCGAACGCGTCGTCCGGCTGCTCGTGCTGACCGCCTTCATCGCTCTGCTGCTGGCAGTGCTGCTCGCGAACTCGCTGATCGCCCCCCTGCTCAACCTCATCGACGGGGCCCGCCATATCGGCCGCGGCGACTTCGACCACGAGATCACACCGCGCTCGCAGGACGAGATCGGCGAGCTGACCGCCACCTTCGACGAGATGCGCGTCAACCTGCGCCAGACCAAGGCCGATCTCGATTATCGCATCACCCAGCTCTCGACGCTGTACGAGGTCGGGAAGGCGATCAGCTCGATCCTCGATTTCACCCAGCTCCAGCACATGATCCTCGAAACCGTCGTCCGGGTCATCAAGGCGGAAAAGGGCTCGCTCATGCTCGTCGACGATGCCGAAAAGACGCTCTCGATCGGCGTCGCCGTGGGGCTGGCCGAGGACGTGCAGCGGGAAACGCGGATCGGGATCGGGGAGCCGGTCGCCGGCTGGGTCGTCGAGTCGGGACAGCCGCTGTTCGTCGAGGATGTCGAGAGCGACCATGCCTTTCTGGCCATCAAGAAAGGGCACATCCAGCGCGGGACGCTGATGTCGGTGCCCCTCAAGGCGAAAGAGAAGCTGCTGGGCGTGCTCAACGTCTCGCGCTCCGTGCCGCACTCGTTCAGCCAGAAGGATTTCGAGCTGTTCCTCAACCTGTCGAACCAGGCGGCCATCGCAATCGAGAACGCCCGGCTCTACCGGTATGCCGTCACCGACGAGATGACCAAGCTCTATAATCATCGCTATTTCCAGCAGCGTCTCGACGAGGAGCTGCTGCGCGCCGACCGGTATGAGAGCCGCGTCTCGCTGATCATCCTCGACGTCGACCATTTCAAGAAGTTCAACGACACCTACGGCCACCCCGAAGGGGATCGCGTGCTCAAGACCGTCGCCCGCCTGATCGAGAAAAACGTCCGCGAGGTCGACATCCCGGCCCGGTATGGCGGCGAGGAGTTCGTCGTCATCTGTCCCGAAAAGGACGGGGACGGCGCGATGGTTCCGGCAAACCGCATCCGGACCGCCATCGAGGAGTTCGATTTCCGCATCAACGGCCAGCACGTCCCGATCACGGTCTCGCTCGGCGTCGCCAGTTATCCCGACCAGGCGCGTACGAAGGGCGAGCTGGTCATCTCGTCGGATACCGCCCTCTATTATTCCAAGGAAAACGGAAGGAACCGCGCATCCCTGTTCGATCCCGCAATGAAGAGCGAGGAGATGCTGGAAAAGAAACGGAAGAAGAAAGAGGAAAAGGAGAAGGACAAGGCATGATGCTCACCCTGACCGTCGACGATCTGTTCGCCATGGCCATCGAGTTCGAGCGCAACGGTGCCGCGTTCTACGCCCGGGCGGCCGCTTCGGCAGCCGGCCGGCCCCACGCCGGCCTGCTCCACCGCCTGGCCGCCATGGAGCAGATGCACGAAAAGCGGTTCGCCGAGCTGCGTGCCGCCGTCTCCCAGGCCGGCAGCGCGGAGTCGTCGCTCGAACCCGCCGGGGAGAAGATGGCGTATCTCAAGGCTCTCGCCGATACGCGGGTCTTTCCCGTTGCCACCCCACCCGCCGATGCGCTGGGAACCGCGTCGGATCTCGTGGGCGCCTTCCGGTTCGCGATCGAGCGGGAAAAGGATTCGGTCGTCTTCTACGCGACCATGCAGGAGCTGGTGCCCCTCCACCAGGGCCGGGAGCAGATCCGGGCCATCATCGCCGAAGAACTGGGCCACGTGCACCTCCTGACCGCGGAACTCGCCGGCCTGCTGAAGAATAGCTTATAATATGGAAGCGACGACTGCGCCGGTCCGGCCGGCTTCGTTCCTCCTGTCCGCAGCCGAGTTCGACACCTGGCTCACCCGCCTCTCCGGCACCTTCGAACTGCTCGGCCCGACCCGCCGGCCCGGACGCGGCCGGTTCTCGGCGACGGATGTCGTCCGGTACGGCCCGATCACCCGTTCCGACGAGATCGTCTGGGACCGCAAATCCGACTTTTCCCCGAAGGAAGCCGTCTTCCCGCCCTCGGAAACGATGCTCGAGTTCTCGGGGAACGAGACCCGCCTGCCCGCTCCGCCGTTCGACAGGCCCGCCCTCGTCTTTCTCCGCGCCTGCGACGTGCACGGCATCGACCGGCTCGACGCCATTTTCCTCGTCAACGGCCCCTGGTCGGACCCGTATTATCTGCGCCGCCGCGAGCGCATCCGGTTTGTCCTCCTCGAGTGCCTCAAGCCGTTCGAGAACTGCTTCTGCAAAGCCATGGGAACGAACCGCACGGATGCCTGGCACGCCGCCGTGCGCCGGGAGCCGGACGGCTCCTACAACCTCGCCGTGCGCCCTGACGAGCTGCGCGCAGCGCTACCCGAAACCGGCCGCCCGACCAGCTATGAGCCGCGCGGTGTCGAGACGGATGCTGTCGCGGTGCGGCTCCCCGAACCCGACCGGCTCGAACAGGCCATCCGTGAAAAGGACTTTTTCCACCACGAGATGTGGGAACAATATCATACGCGATGTATTGCCTGCGGAAGATGCAACACGAGCTGCGTGACCTGCTCATGCTTCGCGGTGCAGGACGTGGCGTTCACCGAGGATGAGCGGCTCGGCGAGCGGCGGCGGGTCTGGACCGGCTGTCATCTCGACCGGTTCGCCGACATGGCGGGCGGCCACAGGCTCCGAGAAAAGCATGGCGACCGGATGCGGTTCCGCACGATGCACAAGATTCATGATTTCAAACGACGCCTGGGCCGTTCCATGTGCGTCGGCTGCGGCCGGTGCGACGACCAGTGTCCGCAGTATATTTCGTTTTCGACCTGCATCAACCGCGTCACCGAGACGATCACGAGGGAGATGAAGCCGTGAACACCCGCACCTGGCTCCCCCGGCCCGTGAAGATCCTCGATGTCCGACCCCAGAATGCGACCGACGTGACCCTGCTTTTCGAGAACCCTTCGGATACGCCCGAGCCGGGCCAGTTCTACGAGGTTTCGCTGCCCCGCATCGGCGAAGCACCGATCTCGATCAGCGACTTCGGCCCCGGCCATATCGAGATGACCGTGCGGGCCGTCGGCCCGCTGACCGCCGCATTGTGCTCCCGAAAACCGGGCGATCAGATCTCCGTGCGCGGCCCCTACGGGCGGGGGTTTCCAATCGATACGTTCCGCGGCCGCCCGCTCGTGATCGCCGCCGGCGGCACGGGGACCGCCCCGGTGAAGAGCCTGATCCGCATTCTCGCAGCCCATCCCGAGTCGGCTGCCCGCATGCATCTGCTGCTCGGCTACCGTTCGCCCGCCGATCTGCTGTTCCGCGACGAGATCGAGGCGTGGAGCCGCCTGACCGACGTCCAGGTGACGGTGGACCGCGGCGACGCGTCCTGGCAGGGCCGGACCGGCGTCATCACGACCCTCATTCCCGGCCTGCCTCTCGAGAATCCGGCGGAAACGCAGGTCGTCGTCGTCGGCCCTCCCCTGATGATGAAGTTCACGATTCTGGCGATGCTGGACCGGGGGATCCGGGAGGAAAACCTGTGGGTCTCCTACGAGCGGCGCATGTCCTGCGGCCTGGGCAAGTGCGGCCGGTGCAAGATCCACGACCGGTATGTCTGTCTCGACGGCCCCGTCTTCCCGTTCGCGGAAGCCCGCTGGCTGGCAGACTGAGGAAGGGGGAACCGCGATGAGTCGGGATATCGACACCAGAGCCGTCATCAAAAATGCCTGGCGGGTCACGGCCAGACGCAATCTGAGCTGTCTCCGCGTCCGTGTTCCCGGAGGGCATCTCGCCGCGCGGCATCTCGAACTGATCCGTTCGATTGCCGAAACGTACGGCAACGGGACCGTTCATCTCACCGCCCGGCAGGGCTTTGAGATTCCCGGCATCCCCTACGACCGGATGCCCGAGGTCAACCGGCTTCTGAAGCCGTTCATCGAGGATGTCGAGGGCGGCATCGGCATCGTGATCACCCACGCCGAAAACGGCTACCCCGCGGCGGGCATGCGCAACATCAGCGCCTGCATCGGCAACCGGGTCTGCCCCTACGCCAACATCGACACGACCTCGCTGGCCCAGAAGATCGAGGCGATCCTGTATCCGAACCATTACCACGTGAAGGTCGCCGCGACCGGCTGCCCGAACGACTGCGCCAAGGCCCACCTGCAGGATTTCGGCATCATCGGGATCTGCGAGCCCCAGCTCGAAAGCGAGCGGTGCATCGGCTGTGAAGCCTGTGCGAAAACCTGCCAGAAAAAGGTGACGGGCGCGATCCGGATGCGGAACTTCCGCCCCCAGCGGGATCCCCATCTGTGCATCGGCTGCGGCGAATGCGTGCTGGCCTGTCCCGTCAATGCCTGGAGCCGGCATCCGAAGGCCCTCCACCGGCTGATCATCCTGGGCCGCACGGGAAAGCGGAACCCCCGGCTCGCCACCCCGTTCATCGACGCCATCGAAGAGGCCCCGCTGCTCCAGGTCCTTCGCAACTGCTTCAGCTTTATAGAGCCAAATATAGACAAATCCCTGCCCAAGGAGCATCTGGGCTATATCGTGGACCGGGCCGGGTATCCGGCATTCCGCGAGGCGGTGCTCCGGGGGGTGACGCTCAACCCGCAGGCCGTCGTGGCCGAGTCGCTCACGTTCCAGGGTTACCGGCCTGCGCCGTTGCGCCGCGTCTGAGCGGAACCCACCCCCAAGGCCCTCAGGAACGCCCTCGGAGAATGGCCTCGGCTACGTCCCAGTCCAGGGCGGTGTCGATGTCGACCGAGTCCTCGGCAGGCATCACCATGGCGCCGTGATGTGCCAGGTCATACAGGCTGCGGGCCGATTCGAGCCAGATGGAACGCGCGAGGTACATCGCTCCGTTTTCCCGGTACAGGTTCGGCAACTGGGAGGACGGCAGCGGCAGCCGCCCGGGATCGAGGGGCCTGGCATGACCGTCGGCCCCGAGCTCGAACATCCACTCGGGCCGTTCGTGAACGGCGCACATCGAGCCGAACGTGGTGAATCCCCTCTCGTCGAACAGCCGGCAGGCCTCGCGGATCTGCTCCGGGCGCAGGAAGGGGGAGGTCGGCTGGATCAGGGCGACCGTGGCGGGATCATGCGCAATCGCCGGTGGCGCCTGGCGCACCCAGGCGAGGGCATGAAGCAGGACATCGACCGACGAGGCGGTATCCGTGGCGAGTTCGGCGGGCCTCAGGAACGGCACCCAGGCGCCGGCCGCCGTTGCCGCAGCCGCAATTTCCGGATCGTCGGTCGAGACGAGTACCTGGTGAAAACACTCCGACGCGAGCGCCGCCCCGATCACCCAGGCGATCAGGGGCTTGCCGCCCAGCAGACGGACATTCTTGCGGGGAAGCCGTTTGGAACCTCCCCGGGCGGGGATCACCGCAAGCCTGGAGCCGGACATCGGCGAGGGGCGGATCAGTAGTTCAGAACGCTGAACAGCCGTTCCCCGCGCAGCTTTTCGACGCCGCCCAGGAACGACAGCTCGACGAGGAAGGCGATCCCGACGAGGTCCGCCCCGAGCCCTTTCAGCAGATCTGCCGCAGCCCGGGCGGTTCCGCCGGTCGCGATCACGTCGTCGACGAGCAGGATGCGCTGGCCGGCCGCCACGGCATCTTCATGGATCTCGATCGCATCGGTGCCGTATTCGAGGGCATACTGCTGCCGACGGGATTTGTAGGGCAGCTTCCCGGGCTTGCGGATCGGGATGAATCCGATGCCCAGCTCGAGAGCGAGCGCGGCGCCGAGAATGAATCCCCGCGACTCGATCGCCGCGACGGCATCGAGCTTCGCCCCGCGGTAGGGTTCGGCAAGAGCCTTGATGGCATGGGCGAAGGCGGCGCGGTCTTTGAGAAGAGGCGTTATATCCTTGAAGATAATACCCTTCTTCGGGAAATCAGGGACGTCGCGGATATACTCGTGCAGATTCATCGTCAGCTCCTTGTCCTGGTCATCCACCCTGGGTCAGCCTGCTCCGCTCTTTCTGGAGGCGTTCCTCGAGTCTCATATAGGTCTGAAAATATCCTTCGAGGGCCGTCGGACAGAACTCCCGCACCCGGAACTTCTGGAACGAGGCCTCGCCGAGTTTCTGGAACAGCTCCTCGCGCTTCTGCACATACCGTTCGGCCTGGGCGGCCCGGGGGTTCGACTCGGCCGTCTTGACGAACAGGCTCTTGAGCTGGGCGAACAGGCCGCCGCCACCGGATCCCGTCTGCGGCTTCGCCTCGTCGGTGTATTTCTGGATGAGGAAATTCATCCGCAATATTTCATGCCCTATCGTAAGAAGCTCGGGAATCTTGAGGTCGCCCGACTGATACATCTCGAACACCACCCGCCCCGACTCCTTGAGAAGTTCCGAGACCTCCTTCTCGATATCCGTCACGGCGAAGTTGATGGCCGCCTTCTGGGAAAGGCCGACCGCCTCCTCTTTCCCCTTCCGGAAAAAACGTGAGACGGTTCCGCTCAGATCGGTGGCGGGCGGGGCGGCATCGGCGGCCTTGCCGGTCCTGCCCGGCTCCTTGCCGCCCGCAGGCTGGCCCGCGGCGCCCCCCTTCTCCTCGCCGGCGGTGGTGACGAGGCTCGTCGTTGGCGGGGCCGAGCCGTATTTTTCCTCGATCAGCCGCAAGGCACGCACGGCGGTTCCCCGGAACGGCTCCTCCCCGGTCGTTCCGACATGTTTCAGGAAGCCGTAGGAGGTCTGGTCATGATAGTTGGCCAGGGCGACGATGGCCTTGATGCGCGTGTCGGGGTTTCCCTCGCGGGCGGCCTCGATCAGCATCTGGATCGCCTCGCCGGCCTGGATGTGCGACAGCGCGTAGATGGCGCTTCCCTTCATCCAGTCCTCGTGGGATCTGAGCATCTTGCGCAGGATCGCGAACACCTTCTCCTCGCCGAACGCCTGCAGGGCTTTCGCGGCCGAGGCGCGGATGCGGTTGTCGGGGTCCTCGAGAGCCGGGAACAGGAGGGGGATCGCCTTCTCGTCCTTCAGATACTCGAGCGCCTCGATCGTGTTCGACCGGACCCGGCTGTCCGGGTCGCTCAGAAAGGGGCTGAGAAGGGAGGCCTGGTCCTTCGAGAGAAATTTTTTCAGGCAGCTGATCAGCGAGGCTTTCACGAAATCATGTTTCTCGACCTTGAGCATGAACAGCAGCTTTTCCTTGTATTCGGACTTGCCACCCGACGAGATGCTCATCACCGCCCGGAGCCGCTCGGAATAATCCTCCGACTCGAGCGCCTGCTCGATGCTTTCCCGGGGGCCGCCGTCGCGGCCGTCGTCGATATTCTGCTGGTGGATCTTGCCCAGGGCCCGCCGGGCAAAAAAACGCACCGATATATTTTTATCCTTCGTCGCCTGCCGCAGCACCGCCGACACCTCGTCGCGGGCGGCCGGGTCGACGAGGTCGACCTTGAACAGGGTCATCGCCGACAACGTGCGGAGATCGTCATCGGGATTCGTGAGATCCTTCAGCAGTCGTTTGATATTGAGTTCCATCGGCACATCTCCGGCTTCGTTTCAGGTTTCAATGAGAGCACTATAAGCCATTTTTTCAGACTTTTCCATGCGCCCGGCAAAAAACCGCCCCGCGGCTTCCCAGACCGGGAAGCGGCGGAGCGGTTCGGAAACGCTGTTCAGTAGGCCCGGGCGACGTAGATCTGGCGGGTGGCGGGCTTCCCGCACACCACGCAGGGGCAGGCCGGCGGATCATCGCGCAGACAGCGGATCGTCGCACCCACCTCGGCCTTGAACTTGTCCTCGCACTCCTGGGCGCCGCACCAGGAAACCTCGGCCATGCCGTGTTTTTCCTTGATCACGTCGACGAACTCGGCGAAGCTCTTCGCCGGGAACGTCTTGCTCCGCAGGATCTCCTTCGCCTGGGCGTAGAGATTCTTCTGGATCTCCCCCAGCAGCCGCTCGACCTCGGCCTCGAAGTTCGCATCGGGGACGAAGCACTTCTCGCCGGTATCGCGGCGGACGAGGCACACCTGGCCCTTCTCCATGTCCTTCTGGCCGATCTCGATGCGCAGCGGAACGCCCATCATCTCGTATTCGGAATACTTCCAGCCGGGCTTGAAACCGTCGCGGTCGTCGAGATGGATGCGCAGTCCCTTGTCGGCTAGCCGCTGGCGGAGCTGGCGGGCCTTCTCGAGCACGGGGGCCGCTTCCTTATATACGATAGGAATTATAACGGACTGGATAGGAGCGATGCGCGGCGGCAGCCGGAGCCCCTTGTCGTCGCCGTGCGTCATGATGACGGCGCCGATGATGCGGGTCGACATGCCCCACGAGGTCGTCCAGACGTGCTTGCGGTCCCCGTCCGAGTCGAGGAACTTGATCTCGAACGCCTTGGCGAAGTTCTGGCCGAGATCGTGCGAGGTGCCCGACTGGAGGGCCTGGCCGTCCGGCATCAGGGCCTCGATCGTGTAGGTGTTGAGGGCGCCGGCGAACTTCTCCTTCTGGCTCTTCTCGCCCGTGACGAGAGCGACCGCGAGGTCCTCCTCGACGAAGCGGCGGTAGACTTCGAGCATCTTCGCCACTTCCTCTTGCGCCTCTTCGTGCGTGCGGTGGGCGGTGTGGCCTTCCTGCCAGAGGAACTCGGTGGTCCGCAGGAACGGGCGCGTCACTTTTTCCCACCGGACGACATTGGCCCACTGGTTGATGAGCACGGGCAGATCACGATAGCTCTCGATCCACTTGGCATACATGTGGCCGATGATGGCCTCGGAGGTGGGCCGGATGGCGAGCCGCTCCTCGAGCTTTTCCTTGCCGCCCTGCGTGACCCAGGCGACTTCGGGGGCGAACCCCTCGACGTGCTCGGCTTCCTTCGTGAGGAAGCTTTCGGGGATGAACATCGGGAAGTAGGCGTTCTGGTGGCCGGTGCGCTTGAACTCGGCGTCGAGCAGCCGCTGAATGCTTTCCCAGATGGCGTATCCGTAGGGTCGGATGATCATGCAACCCTTGACCGGCGAGTAGTCGGCAAGCTTCGCCTTCAGCACCACATCGGTGTACCAGCGAGAGATGTCCTGCGACTTGGGGGTGATGGCATCGAGCGTTTTGACGTCGGGCTTCTTGTCGTTCATGTCGGATGCAGCCTTTCTGGGAAAAATGGGGGTTCGAAAGCGGCCTCATTATAGGGAGCGTCGGGAACCCTGTCAAGGAACCCACGCCCGGGTCACCGGCAGAAAAATCCCGGTGAGGCGTGCTGTCTCACCGGGATCGTCGGTTCGAGAAGCCAGTCGTTATCTGCCGTCGGAGCCGGGTTTTTTCGGCTGGAAGAGGCCGCCGGGCTTCGTCGTGAACGGCGCCGTCTTCGGGGGCTGGCCGGGTTTCGCGGGAGAAGCCGGCGTCGAGAACGGCGTCCGGGGCGGCGCGGGTGGCGCGGGCTCTTCCAGATCCTCCATCGAGGGGAGGCCGGCACCGGGATCCGCAAAGGCCGTGGGATCGAAGGCCGGTGTCTGCCGGTTCTTTTCGCTCTCCGGAGCCAGGAGATCGGGAATCTGGAGCTCGTCAAGAAAGCCTGCCTTCCCGTCCGGCGGCGGCGGCTCATCGGGCGGCACCTCGGCCGGGGCAGGTTCGTGGGCGGGGGCGGAGGCGGGAGCCGAGAGCTGGTCGCGGATCTTGTCGATCAGGGATTCGGCCATGCCGCGCAGCTTGTCACCGGGCTCGGTCTGCCGCATGATATCCATCAGGAGCGTCTCGGCTCTCATATAGTTCTGCAAATGGAAACACGACATCGCGAGATGGAAATTCGTCTCGAGGTCGGTCGGGTCAGACTTGAAGACGGTCTCGAGCACCGTCCTCGCCTCCTGATACCGCTTCATGAAGATGTAGGACGAGCCGAGCTCGCGCATCATCCGGATCCCGACCTTGTCGAGCGGGCCTTCGAGACCGGCCGTCAGCTTTTCGTACAGCCGGGCCACGTTCGGCCAGTCGCGCTGATGTTTGTAGATCCGCGCGAGCGTGTGGACGGCCTTGCGGTTGTCGGGCTCGGATTCGAGATACAGGGACAGCGACTCGCGAGCCGCATCCATCTCGCGCTCCTCGAACGCCATCATCCCGAGGTAGTAATGCGCCTTCGCCAGATCGGGATGCTCCACGAGCGTCTCGCGGAACAAGGCGCGGGCTTTTTTATACTTCCCGAGATTATAGTGTTTGACGCCCGCCGAGAACGCAGCCGGGAACCGGGTTTTCGGCTTACGCGGAGGTTCGGCACCCCCCTCGTCCGACCCCTGAACGGCTTCGCCGGGCATCGACTCCTGGGACGGCGCGGGAGCAGCGGAAATCTGCGATCCGTCGGCCACAGGGGGCAATTCTGCCGATACGGCCGGCGTCTCCTCGATGATGGGCATGACGGGTGCCCGCGAAAGCTCGTCCTGGAGCGGCGCCGGCATCTTGTCGCCAAGCGTGAGGAGTTCGAGACAGCCTTCGAGGGCGCCGAGGAACATCTCGTTGGTCGGCGGTTTCTTGACGAGCGAGGCCTTCTCGAGAACCGAGTCGAACAGTTCGACGCCGCCCATGCCGAAATGGCTCGTGACGTAGGTCGTGAAGATTTTTGGATCGCGCGAGTTGATCTGAGGGGCGAGGGCCTGGAGCCCTTTGAGCCCGTAGATCGTCCCCACGGCCCGGATCAACGCCGAAACCACCTGGTGGCGCGTGTCCTTGACCCGCTGCCGCATCAGCCGGATTCCCTCCTCGTCGGGGTGCTTCGCGAAGAACTCGATACACGCGACGATGTTGGGATAGGCCGTTTCGAGCTTGAACTGTTTCAGGATCGGCTGTTTCGGGAAATCGGGCATCGCGGCCGCCATCTCGATCGCGAACTTCCGGATCCATTTGTTGTGATCCGTGATGGCCCGCTCGACCTGACTGCGCACGAACTCGGCGGGGAACTTCCGCAGCGAGAGGATCATGCGGCGGCGCACGTCGTCGGACGGGTCGACGACCAGCTTCGCGGCCAGGTCCTCGTTACCGGCGGGGGAGATCTGGCCGAGAATATAGGCGGCACTACGGCGAAGCTGGACATCGTTCGACTCGACCATCTGGACGATCTCGGGCCGCATGTGTTCCGCCTGGGCCCGTGCAAGTGCCAGGATGGTGTTGGCCCGGATGCGATTGTTCGGATCGTGCAGGAACGGCATGATGCGCGTCTGGATCTCGCGGTGCGGCAGCTCGAGCTCCCCGATCGCCTCGATCGAATTGGCCTTGAGGCGCGCATCCTTGCCCTTGAGCCCCTCGTCGAAGATGTTCACGAGCGTGACGCTGCGGAACATCGAGAGGAACGAAACCATCTGGGCTTTCCGGCGCAGATCGCCGTCCTTCGCGAACTGCTCGGCGAGGAAGGGGATCGACTCGTGTTCCTTCATCCGGCACAGATACCGAAGAATCGTCATCGATATCCATTCATCCGGATCCGAGATGTAGCGGCACAGGGCGAGGGCAGCCTCCCGCCCGCCATGCGCGAACAGGCTGCTGGCCGCCTGGAACCGGACATGCCGATCCTCGTCACCGAGCAGCTCTTTCAGGCACTCGGTGCTGGGCTGGCTCCTGAAGGAGCCCAGCATCTCGGCGATCACGTCGCGGTTCTGGGCCCGCTTCTCATGCACCCGGCCGATCAGCTTCGCAAGGGCGTCTTCGCCGCCTACTTCGCCGGCCGCCCGGATCGACTCTTCGAGATCGGGGTACGTATCGAAAAACTCCAGCACCTGTTTTCCGCTGCCGGGAGCATGCGTCTTCGCAATGGCGACGGCGGCATGGGCCCGGATGGACAGGGGCAGGTCGGTCGTGAGAAGCGGAGCAAGCCGGTTCGCCGCCAGCTCCTGCATCGTTTGAATCTTGCCAATGGCGGTCTCGTTCATTCCACGATCTCCTGCAGCATTGCCCGAACCAGTTCCTGGTTGGCCGTCTCGTCCCGCAACAGCTTGGTGAGCGAATCCTTGAGGGTGACGCAGCCTTCGCGCCGCGCCATGAGCATCTGGGACGTCAGTTGCGAGTATTTTTTGTCGCGGATCAGGGTGCGGATCGCGGAGTTCGCGATCAGCAGCTCATACGCGATACTCCCCCGCTGCTGCGGCGAAACGCGCGGGATCAGCAGCTGGGAGAAGATGCCGACGAGGTTCAGCGAAACCTGCAGCCGCACCTCGTCGTGCTTGTCGACGGGGAAGAAGCTGACGATGCGCTCGATGGTGGGCGCCGCGCCGATCGTGGGCAGCGTCGAAAGCACGAAGTGGCCGGTCTCGGAGGCGACCAGCGCCATCTCGACCGTTTTCTGGTCGCGCATTTCCCCGATCATCATCACGTCGGGGTCTTCGCGCAGCGCGTTCGTCATCGCCTCCTGGTAGGTCGGGATGCTGGTGCCGACCTCGATCTGGGTGAAGATCGACTGGACGCGCGAGAACACGAACTCGATCGGGTTCTCCATCGTGATGATGTGGCGCGCGAACCGCTTGTTGATGGCCTGGACCATCGCGGCCATCGTGTGCGACTTGCCGCTGCCGGCCGGCCCCGTGACGAGGAAGAGGCCGCGCGGCTTGAGCGCCTGCGTCTCCAGCTCGTCGGGCAGGCCCAGCTCCCGGATCGTCGGCACGGCGTTGTTGATGAACCGGAACGAGCCGGCATACCCTTCGCGCTGCTGGAACACATAGAACCGGATACGGGCCTTGCGCTTGTACGGATACATCGAGTAGCACTCGAACGTGCCGTGGAGCGACTCCTGGCGCTTGATGTCGATGACCGGCAGGAACAGGTCGTACATCTCCTGCGGCGCAAGCGCATCCTCCTCCGAGATCACGAGGTGACCGTTCATGCGGTAGGATGGCGGCGAACCGGGCTTGAGGGTGAGATCGCTCGCCCCCAGCTCGATCGCCTGGTCGAAATACGTGAAAATTTTGGGTTTCATTGCGCGGGACCCTCCGGGGTGACCGTGATTCCGGCCTGTTCGACGATCTTCCTCACGACCGACGGGTTGCCGGCCCGCATCAACGCCTCGGTCATCGAGATCTTTTCCGAGATGACGAGCTGGGCAAGGGCCTGGTCGAGCGTGCACATACCCGAGTCACCGCCGGACTCCTGGTAGGACTGGATCAGGTGGATGCGGCTTTCGGCGATCAGCGACCGGATCATCTGGAGGCCCATCAGGATCTCGAACGCGGCGACGCGCCCCTTTCCGATCTTGCGGGGAATCAGCGTCTGCGTGATGATGCCGATCAGCGTCGTCGACAGCCGCCCGAGCACCTGCGCGTGCTGCGTCTGGGGGAACAGGTTCACGAACCGGTCGATCGCCTGCATGGCCGTGTTGCTGTGCAGTGTCGCGAACACCAGTTTGCCCGACTCGGCCGCGGTGAGGGTCATGTTGACCGCCTCGGGATCGCGCAACTCCCCGACCATGATCACGTCGGCATCCGTCTGCATGGCGCCCCGGATCCCCTCGTCGAACGACCGGCAGTCGACGCCGACCTGACGCTGGCTGACCAGGCCGATTCCATCGCCGAAAATATACTCGATCGGATCCTCGATCGTGACGACGCTTTTTATTTTGTGCGCTACAATATGCGTGATGAAGGTCGACAGCGTCGTCGATTTGCCCGCCCCGGTCGCCCCGGTCACGAGGATCAGCCCGAACGGCCGCTCGATCATCGCCCGCGCCGCCTTCGGCAGCCCGATGTCGTCGAAGGTCAGTTGGAGGAACGGGATGACGCGGAACACCGCGCTGCCGCCGTTGTAGTCATGGAACAGATTGACGCGGAACCGCGCGTTGGCGAAGCTGTAGCCCAGGTCCAGCTTCCGGTGCTCGATGAACTTGACGAGCTGATAATCGTCGAGAATCGCCTCGAGCATGTTCTCGTAATCCGCATGGTCGATCTCCTTCATCTTGAGCGGCAGCATGCTGCCGTCGACGCGGAGAATGGGCGGGTAGCCGACCTTGAAATGCAGATCCGATGCGCCGCGTTCCGTACACAGCTTGAGCAGTTCGAAGATCATTCACGGATCCTCCATGAGATATACCCCTCAGACGCCCCATCATACAACGCCCGATTCCGGCTGCCAACATATTCGTGCGGGGTGGGTGGCGGGAATCACCCCGCCGTGGTATGATCGGCCCGCCGAGATGATCGAACTCAAGAATGTCACCAAAATCTATCCGAACGGCGTCCGGGCGCTGAACAACGTTTCCCTGTCCGTGCCAAGGGGCGACTTCGTCTTTCTCGTCGGCCCCAGCGGCGCCGGCAAGAGCACGTTCCTCCGGCTGCTGTTCCGCGAAGAGCAGCCGACCGAGGGCCAGGTGCTGATCGACGGCAAGGACATCACGACGATGCCCGAGTCGCGCGTGCCGTTCCTGCGCCGCAACATGGGCATCGTCCTCCAGGATTTCCAGCTCCTGCAGCGGCGCACCGTCACGGAAAACGTCGCTTTCGGCCTGCGCGTGCTCGGAACCCCCGACAACATCATCCAGGCCCGCGTCCAAGAGGCCCTCGAACAGGTCGGCCTGTCGCACAAGCGGCGCATGTATCCCGACGAGCTGTCGGGCGGTGAACAGCAGCGCGTCTGTATCGCCCGCGCCCTCGTGAACAACCCGCTGATCCTGATCACCGACGAGCCGACCGGCAACCTCGATCCGATGATCTCGTTCGAGATCATGCAACTGTTCCTCGAGATCAACACGCGCGGCACGACGATCGTCATGGCCACGCACAACCACAACCTCGTCAACAAGCTCCGCAAGCACGTCGTGGCCCTCGTCGAAGGCCGCGTCATCAAGGACGAGCAGGGCGGCACCTACGCCTATGAATGACGCCGCCCGCGCACGGAGGACCGCCTGATGTTCTCCTCCCTCTCGTTTTTCTTCACCGAAGCCGTCACGAGCTGCCGGCGCGCCGGCATGATGACATTCATCACCGTCTCGACAATCGCCGTGACGCTGCTTCTCATGGGCGCGTTCCTGCTCGCCGCCGTCACCACCGAAGGCTTCCTGCACCGGCTCCAGCAGGAGGCGCTCGTCACGGCCTTCCTCGCCCCGAACACGCCGCGCGACCAGGTTCAGGCCCTGAAGCTGCGCCTGGCCCAGTTCGACGAGATAGAGCAGGCCGAGATCGTCTGGCCGGAAGCGGCCCTGAACGAGCTCTTCGCTGACGCGGCCGACCGGGAGCTCCTCCAGCTCGGCCTCGCCAGTGATTCGAACCCCCTTCCCCCGACCATTCGCATCAAAATGCGCGGCAGCCACGATCTCCAGTCCCTGCTCGCGAAGCTCAAGGGGCAACCCCCAATTGAGAGCGTCAGTTACGGGGAAGAAGCGTATCGCCAGTTCCAGGGCCTTTCCGAGCTGCTCTGGCTTGGCAGTCTGCTCGTGATCATTCTTCTCGGCCTCGCCTCGCTGTTCATCGTCTACAACACCGTCCGTCTGACCCTCTACATGCGCCGCGAGGAAATTGTCATCATGAAGCTGGTTGGTGCCACGAACTGGTTTATCCGATGGCCGTTTGTCATCGAGGGATTCCTGCAGGGCGTCGCCGGCGCGCTCCTGGCTTCGGTATTTCTCGTCTTCAGCTACAAGTTCATTCTGGCCCGGCTGGCCGTTCTCGTGCCCTTCTTCGCCATCCAGGTCGGCATCGCCCACCTGCTCAAGCTGTCCGTGAAGCTTCTGATGATGGGCATCGCGCTCGGCATCTCGGGAAGTCTGCTCTCCCTGCGCGACCTGAACTCCTTCTGCCGCGACGCGTCATGAACGGCCGCGCTCTTCTCGCCGCCGCCCTCCTGCTGACCGGGCTGCTCCACACCACTCCTGCCGCAGCCGCACCGGAACGCCCCGGGCGCAACGGCCCCGGCATCGACGCCCTCCGCTCCGAGCTCGATGCCGTGCGGCTCCAGCTCGAATTTCTCGACGTGAAGGTCCGCGACACGCGCGGCCACGTGAGACGCCTCGAAGGCAAAATCGAAAAGCAGCAGGCCCGCATCGCCGAGCTTCAAACCACGCTCGACGCCATCGCCAGCGAGTCGGCCCAGCTCACGGCCCGCATCGCCTCGCTCACCGAGGCCCTCGAAGCCGGTCAGGCCCGCATGAGCGAGATCCGGCAACGATTTCGCAGCCGTCTCGTCCATCTCCATCGCGTCCGACAGAGCACGCTGGTTTCAAGCATCTTCACCGCCCGCGACCTGACCTCGTTCATCAGCCGCTCCGAGATGGTGCGCCACCTGATGCAGAGCGACCGGGATCTCCTCCGGGAATTGAACGAGCGGAAGCACCAGCTCGAAGCGGACACAGCCGAGATCCAATTGAAGCAGCAACGCCTCGCCGAACTCACCGCGCAGACACTCAAAAGCCGTGAGGCCATCGAAGCCGAGGGGAACGCCCTTTCCGCGATGCTCCAGACCCTGCTTCTCGAGCGCAAAGTGTTTCTGGCACGCCAGGAAAAACTGAAGAAAAGCCGTGACGCTCTCGAACGCGAGATGCAGGCTGTCGAATCCCAGCGGGCACGCGATCCCGAAGCCGTCGAACAGGAGCTCGACACAGCCCCTCCCCCCCAGACGGAGCGCCGCGGCGGCCAGGGGGCCCCACCCTCCTTCGTCGCCCCTCGGGCGGCCCCCGCACCGGATGCGTCCGGCGCCCGGTTCCGCTGGCCCATTGCCAATGTGGAGGGGCTGAGCTTTGAAAACACCGGGGGATCGGCTCCCCCCGCCCTCGAGCTGGTCATCACCGGAGAAACCGAGATCCTGGCGGCAGCCCGCGGCAAGGTGCTGTTCAAGGGACCGGTCGGTCAGTTCGGCAACATCGTCATTCTGGGCCACAAGAACGGCTTTTCGACCGTCTACGGCCGCCTCGACGACGTCTGGGTCGGCCTCGGCGAAGTCATTGAAGCTGGCGACACGATCGGCCGCATCCTCGGCAACCGACAGAATCGCCTTCACTTCGAGATCCGTCTCGCCGGCAAGAACGCCGATCCCCTCGCCCACCTCCCCAAACTCCGCTGACCCCTGCCAT
Organism: Candidatus Ozemibacteraceae bacterium; assembly: GCA_035388825.1. GTDB lineage: Bacteria > Muiribacteriota > Ozemobacteria > Ozemobacterales > Ozemobacteraceae > MWAR01. The sequence goes on along the minus strand of DAOOQQ010000004.1, from coordinate 123,494 downwards.
CCTTTCGTTCGGGGCGGGTTTGAAACCCGCCCCCTCTAGAACCTATGAAGATGCATGAGCCCCTGTTGACGGGTGGGCGGTGTGTGATACACTGGGGCATCCCTGCCTCTCCGGCAAGGGGCTTTCTTTTCGCACGGTAATCGAAGGAGTCACTCAATGAACCGGTTCTCCCCCCGCCGTCTTGCATCCTCCCTGCCCTTCATCGCGCTGTTGATCGTTCTTGTCGCAGGTGCGGCCGGCGCGTCGTCGACCAATATCACCTACTTCAAATCGGTCGACCTGATACGCAAGGTGATGGAGCTGATCAAGTCCGACTACGTCGATGAGAACATCGACGAGCAGAAGCTGATCTACGGGGCCATCGAGGGCATGCTCGGAACACTCGACGATCCGTATACCCGGTTCATGGAGCCGAAATCCTTCAAGGAAATGCAGACCGAGACCCAGGGCGAATTCGGCGGCCTCGGCATCGTCATCACCGTGAAGAACAAGGTGCTGACCGTCATCTCCCCGATCGAGGACACCCCGGCTTTCCGCGCCGGCATCAAGGCCGGCGACATGATCCTCAAAATCGATGGCAAGGATGTTGCCGACATCGCGCTGCATGATGCCGTGAAGCTGCTCCGCGGACCCGAGGGGACGAAGGTCACGATCAACGTGATCCGCGAGGGCGACAAGGAAGCGAAGGACTACACGCTGATCCGCGAGATCATCAAGATCCCGAGCATCAAGTTCTGGGTCATCAAGCCCAACATCGGCTACATCCGGCTCACCCAGTTCATCCAGACCTCAGCCGAGGATCTCGAGAAGGCCATGATTGCCCTCGAGAAGGAGAAGGTCTCCTCGATCATCCTCGATCTGCGCAATAATCCGGGCGGTCTGCTGACCGCAGCCGTCGAAGTCGGCCGCAAATTCATCCCCAAGGGCGATATCGTCTCGATCAAGGGCCGCGACGGGGAAAAGAGCACCTACAGCTCCTTCTTCCAATCCCATCCGATGCTCCCGCTCGTGGTCCTGATCAACGAGGGTTCGGCCTCCGCCTCCGAGATCGTGGCCGGCGCGATCAAGGACAACAAGCGCGGCCTGCTCGTCGGTCGCAAATCCTTCGGCAAGGGTTCGGTCCAGACGGTCATCTCCCTGAATGACGGTTCGGCGATGGCCCTCACGACGGCGCTCTACTACACCCCCTCGGGCGTGAACATCCACAAGAAGGGAATCGAGCCCGACATCGACGTCGAGCTTCCCAAGCTGACCGAGGCCGATCGCGAAGAGATCACGAAGGCCATCGAGGCCGAGGAAAAGCAGCAGAAACTCGCCGACAAGGCCAGTCCCACGGCCGAAATTGCCAGCGGCACCCCGGTCGCGAGCCCGACCGCGGCTGTCGCCTCGCTCAGCGGCTTCATCGAGCCGCCGGACAGCCTTTCGAAGGGCAGCATCCAGTATTACATCGTGAACAGGTTCGACACCCAGCTCCAGCGGGCCGTCGACGTGCTCAAGTCGGCCGAGATCTTCACCGGCCTCAAGCAGTGACGATTTACATCTCATGATATATATTCGACGACGTCACACCCGGGATGCCGGCGACCGCCGGCAGGGTGTGACGCTCGTCGAGATCATGGTGGCCAGCACGATCATCGCCCTGATCGCGGCGGTGACCTTCCCCGTCTACAAGCTGATCCAGCAGCGGGAGAAGGAGAAGCGGCTCCGCGAGATCCTCGACAACGTCCGCGGCGCGATCTACGGCAATCCCGTCTCGAACGCGAACAGGGTCTATAACAAAGGCTATAGACTTTATGTGATCCACGAACTGGCCAACAAAATTGATGACAAGAACCCGACGTCCCTGGCGCGCCAGGATGCCCTTGCGACAGGAATCGCCTATTTGGTGGATCATCACCTCGACATACCGTTTTGCCCTGCCTCCCTGACAAGCCGGTCGCCGCTATCAATCCCCTCCTTCGACGTCGCAACCGGCACGGGAAGCCTCGCTGGTACGGCGACGATCGAGATCAAACGCCTGTTCCTGCGGCATATCCCCCCCCACCCCTTCACGGGCTGGAATCCCAACGCCCGGTGGGAGTTCGTTCCGGCCACCTGCTCCAGCGGTCTGGCCACGCTCCAGGCCACCGGTTCGGCCGAGTGGCAGGCGAGTCTCGCGACGGGCGTGAAGAACATCGTCTCGCGGGGCGCCGGCCTCGCGCTCGACGGCACCAGCACGGATGAGTGGTGAGATGACGATGCACGCTGCCAGTGAACGAAAAACATCTCCCCATGCGGGTCTGACGATCATGGAGATCCTGGTCGTGGTCGTGATCATCGGAGTGGTCTCGTTCGGCCTCGTCCCGGTCGCCGAGATCGCCTTCGTCCGCCTCAAAGAGACCGAGCTCCAAGACAACCTGCTGAAAATGCGCAGCGCGATCAGCCGCTGGCGCTACGATTGTGAAGCCGCTGCCCGGCGGGCTCCCGGCGTCGATGCATTCAAGATTCCGGATTGTAACCTGTACCCCCCGGACCTCCTGGCCCTCACCAAGTCGATGCCGTTCACCATCTACGACGTGGACGGCAATGCGACGGCGACATTCTATCCCCGACCGTATCTCGCCAGGATCGAGAATGATCCGTTCGTGGGGGCGCCCATCTGGTTCCAGTGGTATGCCTCCGGCACCGTCGTGGCGACGTACAGCATCGGAAACGTGAGCCCGGCCGTAGCCACCGGTGTCTACGACGTTTCTCCGCACACGGATCCCGCCGTGCGGCGGGGCTTCATGACGGCCCTCGACGGCACCAGCTACGCCGACTGGTGATCCATGTGATGCAGACATCTCGGCACAACGAACCACAGAGGCACGGAACCACAGAGAACCAGCATCTTCGAGCTCTGTGTCTCCGTGCCTCTTCGGGGAAACGTTCTCGAATTATTCGGCATGATATATTTCCGGGGAACTTCGCGGATCACGTCGTTCCAGACCCCGGCGAAGGAATCGGAACAGGAGGTTGCATGCGTATCGAACATCGAAGAAGGGCCGGGTTCAGCCTGATGGAGCTGATCGTGGTGGTCACGATCATCGTCATCCTGACGGGGATCGCGGTTCCGTATTACAATGATTATATAATGGACGCCCGTCGTTCGACGCTCAAACAGAATGTGGCCAACTTCCGGAAAGTGATCAGCGAGTTTCGGGCCGACCAGGGACGCGGGCCGTTCCAGGTTCCGTTCATAACCGGTTCTACGGTTGAGGACGTGCGTTCTCCTCTGGGTGCTACCGATTCGGAGCTGGTCGCCGGCCCTCTTCAGATAATCCGCGTAGGCGGCAGTATCACCCCGAAGCGCCGGCCCGGCTTCAAGTATCTTCCGGCGCTTCCGGTCCTCGAGGATCCCCAGACGACGGAACGCATGGACTGGACTGCAACCGGATCGACGCTGTTCTTCGTCGAGGATGGCGGCTCCCCCGTCGGCCAGTTCGATTTCGACAAGGATTTCGCCTTCATCGACACCAATGCGAATGCCGCCTTCGACGGGGAAGCGACGGATACGGTCCAGTTCCTCTTCAACGGCAAATCGTCATCGGTGTATATCGGAAGCCCCGCCAATCCCCTCGATTACTCCGACATCATCGTCACCGACTCCCAGGGGGTCTCCTACTGACGGATTCACGGAAATCACCCGCCCGCCCCTTCCGGCCGGGCGTTTTTTTTGCACGAAACCTCCATTTGATGAGTGGGACGTGCAACGCTATAATGAATTCCGGTTTTTTTCGTCAACAACGGCGGACCTGCTGCCGATACTGTCAAGGAAGAACTTCTGGAGAAGCCATGTCTGCTGATTTCCTGAAACGCAAACGCATCGGTGAGATTCTCGTCGAGATGCGGGCGATCACGCCCCAGCAGCTCGAAGCCGCCCTCAAACGCCAGTCTACCGTTCGCAAGATGGTGGGCGAGATTCTCATCGAGATGAAGGCGCTCACCGAGGAGACCCTGTATCGGGGCCTTTCCCAGCAGCACGGCATCGAGTTTCTCAATCTCGACACGATCGAGCTGAACCGGGAGCTGATCCGCCAGATCCCGGACAACCTGATCAAGACCTACAAGTTCATTCCGCTGAAGAAGGAACCCAAGTCGTTGACGATCGCCGTCTACGATCCGACGAACACCAAGATGTTCGACAGCATCAAGATGGCGACGGGGTATATGTTCATCAAGTGGGTCCTCGCGATGAAGACCCAGATCAACCATATCATCAGCGATGTCATCTACCGTCCGACGAACGTGCTCGAGAACGTGCCGATGGACGATCTGCTACGCGACGTCAAGCTCGAGTTCGGCAAGGGGGAATCGTCGCTGATGAGTGGCTCGGTCAACCAGACCGACGTCAACCTCGAGGATCTCAAGCGGGAATCAGACCAAACCGCCATCGTCACCCTGGTTAACAAGATGATTCTCGACGCCGTGCGGATGCGCGCATCCGACATTCATATCGAGTCCTTCGAAAACATCGTCCAGGTCCGCTACCGCATCGACGGTATTCTCTACGACATCCTTCCGATCGAGAAGACGGCTCACCAGGCCATCATCTCCCGCATCAAGATCATGTCGAACCTGGACATCACCGAGCGGTTCATGCCCCAGGACGGCAGCTTCAAACTGCGGGTGAAGAACCAGCAGATCGAATTCCGCGTCGCGATCCTCCCCTCGATCTACGGTCAGAACTGCACGATCCGCATCCTCGACTCGGGCCGCGTGAACCTGGAGCTCAAGAGCCTCGGCTTCCGCGACGAGGAATTGAAAATCTTCGAATATAATATCGGCCGTCCCTGGGGGCTCTGTCTGATCGCCGGCCCTACGGGATCCGGAAAAACGACGACGTTGTATTCTGGCATTTCGCTGATCAACAGTCGCCAGATCAAGATCATCACGATCGAGGATCCGGTCGAATTCAAGATCTCGGGCGTGCACCAGATGCAGGTCCACGAGAACAAAGTGGACGAGTCCCGGTCGCTGACCTTCGCCAAGGGCCTTCGCGCCATCCTGCGTCTCGACCCCGACGTCATCCTCGTCGGCGAAATCCGCGACTATGAAACCGCCGAAATCACGGTCAAGGCGGCTCTCACGGGCCACATGGTCTTCTCGACGATCCATGCGAACTCGGCCATCGAGACGGTCAGCCGCCTCGAGAACATCGGCGTCGACCCGTATCTGTTCGCCTCGGCGCTCACGGTGCTCGTCGGGCAGCGTCTCGTCCGCAAGATCTGTCCCCACTGCAAAACGCAGATCGAGACGACCCCGTATCTCCTTGCCTCGCTTGGCCTGGATTTCGAGGCCTACAAGAACCACAAATTCTACAAGGGCATGGGCTGCAAGGAGTGTAACAACAGCGGATTCCGCGATCGAACCGGCATCTTCGAGGTCATCGAGGTGAACCAGCCCCTGAAAGAACTGATCAGCCAGCGCCAGTCCTCCGTGGCCCTGCTGAAATACCTGCGGTCGCAGAAGATTCCGACGATTCAGGATTCCTGCCTCAACAAGGTTCTCGAGGGCGAAGTGCCGATCGAAGAATACATCCTGGTAAACATGGGATAGGAGCTTATGGCGAGTCCAAGCGGGTCTGCCTGCAATCTCGTCCTCGATCTGGGAACGCACCGGATGCGTCTGTTGCGTCTCGAATCCGCCGCACCTGGCAACATCCGGCTCAAGCAGCTGACGCTGGCCGATTCCCCGCGCGAGTTCGTCGCCTCGGCGTTCATCGAGTACCCGATCATGGATCCGCTGCCGGTTGAAAAGGCTATCCGGAGCCTGGTTTCGACGTCGAAAGCCGGCTACGAGAGCACCCTGGTGCTTCTGCCCGACCATGCCTCGCTCATGAACCTGATGATCGCCCCTCCGCGCTACTCGAAGAAGGAGCTGGAGGAATCGATCCGGGAGGACTTTTCCCCCATCATGCCCCTTCCGCTCGAGCACTGGTATATCGTCCACCAGAGCCTGGGAATGTGGGAGGAAGACGAGATCACGCTCGCCGTCGCCACGATCAAGAACAACCTGCTCGAAGCCGGCGGCATCATCCAGCGCTCCGGCCTCAACCCCCAGACCATCGATGTCAACATCCTCAACGTTTCGAACCTGATCGAACATTATCTGAACGCCTCCGAGAACCAGGGCCGGAATATCGCCCTCGTCCATCTCGGCAACGAGACGACCTCGATCGGCGTGTTCCGGGACGGCCAGCTGCGGACCCTGGTCAACCGCCCGGTCGGCTCCTACGACTTCACCAAGCAGATCAGCAAGCATTTCCATGTTCCCGACAGCGAGGCCGAGCAGTTCAAGCGGAACGAGGTGTTCTTCCTGCCGGAGTTTTCCCCGGAGCAGGAGAATCTCTACAACTATACGGTCATCAAGAACGTCTTCGCCGTCCTGACGCGTGAAATATTCTCCGCTATGGAAGCCTTCCTGACCAAGTTCCGCGAGTTCACGATCCAGGAAGTCATCCTTTCGGGCGGAGGTGCCAACTTCCAGAATCTGCCGGTCATGCTCGCCGCGAACCTGAACACCAGCGTGCGGTATGTGGCAGACCTCTACGCGCTCCAGATCGCCGGGAAACCCGCCGACGTCTCGGAACGCAATGAACTCGCCGCAGCCTGCGGCGCGTTCCTGAGGGAGTAATCGCATGAAATTCCAGATCGATCTGCTTCCGAAGGAGTACAAGAGCCTACCGGCCGACCTCACGGGCTTCGTGCTCGCCGCCGTCGCCATCCTGCTCTGCCTCTCCTGGACCATCTCCTCCTACATGAAGAACACGTCGGAGCAGTTCAAGGTCCAGCAGCAGGTCGACGCTGCCATGAAAGACCTGCGGGATCTGAACCAGCGGATTGGCGAGCTCCAGCCTCCCGTCGCGCAGATCAACTCCCTCAAGAGCAGCATCGAGTTCATCAACACCAATCTCGACACGCCGGGCACGTCGTGGGTCGACTTCCTGTATGCCTTCGAGTCGACCGTGCCTGAGCGGATCTACATCTCCGACATCAATCCCAAGGATTTTTCGGGCAAGAGCGGCCTGGCGTTCACGGTGAACGGCGAGGGGGCCACGATCTACGATGTCCTCGATTACGTCTCGAGTCTGCAGAAATCCCCGAATTTCACCGGCGTCTATCTGAAGCAGAACTCGACACGGGCCATCGAGAACGGCACCGTCACCTCCTTCGTCCTGAGCTTCACTTACGTTCCGGCCGGGAAGAAGTAACGAGATGAACAACGGCTCCAGCACGGGAGGACAAGAGTGAAAACACGTCTGCGCTCCATCCTCGAACGCGTGATCAGCTATGGTCTGGTGGTCGTGGCCGCGATCGGCCTGGTGTATTTCCAGACCAACGTCGACAAGCGCCAGAAAGATGCCATCCAGTCCAAGCGTGACGAACTCAAGCAGTATCAGGACCAGATCGCGGTCGCCCAGAAGGATTTCACCGCGCGCCAGCAGCAGCTCGAGAAGATCAACCAGCAGATCGAGGAGCGACGCCGCGAGGTGACGGAGAAGTTCGAACGGGTTCTGGAAAAGTCCGCCAACTACACCATCTTCATCGAGCAGGTCCAGCGAAAGGCAAAAGCTCTCGACGTCACCATCCTGAACTCGAATTACGACCCCCCCAAACAGGCGGTCGGGGCGCCGGCCAATTATCTCGAGTTCAAGTTCACCGTCGATCTGGTGGCCTCATACGAGAAAATGAAACATTTCCTCTGGGAGATGGAAAACACGCTCGGCCGACTGGTCAAGATCAGTCAGATGACTATCCGGCCTCCGATCGTCGACACCGATGGAACGATGCGTCTCACGCTGACTCTGTCGACGTTCTTTCTCCCATAACGGGGAGGAACCAGCATGAACAGCCAGGAAATCCGGGAATTCTACCAGAAGAACAAGGTCGTCGCGATCGGCGTGCCGGTGATTCTCGGCATCCTCATCCTCGACAACTTCGTGCTGAAGCCGCGTCGCACGAAACCCGCGACGGCAACCACCCAGACGGCGGACGCCGCTTCCCCCGCCGCCACGGCCACTCCGGCCCCCAGTGCCGAGCCGATCCAGCCTCCGCCGCCCCTGATCACGCCGAACATCCCGCCTATCGATCCCCGGGTCGACTCCCGGTTCATCGCCCAGGCCGTGTTCCCCCATGGAGAAGGCCGGAACGTTTTCCTCCCTCCCAGAGAGGAACTACGTGCCGTCGAGCCGGTCTCCGAAGCGGAAGTCCCCGTGCTCGAGCGGCCGGACATCTCGTATCACGGCTTCTTCACCATGGGCCTCGAACGTGTCGCGATCATCAAGGTCTCGGGCCGACTCGCGCTCTCCCGGCTCTCTTCGAAGATTCCAGACACCCCCTTCCGGCTCCAGGAGATCGCCGCCGACAAGGTGATCCTGACCGATACCGAGAACGACAACCGCCCCTTCGAAGTCGGTCTCGTGGACGATGCCACCAGCCAGAAGTCCGACCAGACGGAAGTCTCCCCGCTCTCACACCTCCGGGCATCCAGCTCGACGCCCTGAATGCAAGGCGATATCATGGACTATCAGACCCTCAAGCTGCTTTTCCGCGACCGGGACAAGATGGTGCGGCTGTTCTGCCTGCGCACCGCCCTGCGGGACAACCTGCCCCAGATCGACGAGTTCCTGCGTGAAGGCCTCCGTGACGAACGCCCGGAGATTGTCGCGGCTGCGCTCAAGGGCGTCCGGCGCGTCACCGACCCCGAACTCGTCGGCATGGCCCTCACGTATCTCGAGTCGCCCAACACGATGCTGCGCGCCGAAGCGCTCGCCAGCCTCGAAGGGAAGTCGACGCCGGCCGTCCGGAATGCGCTGTGCGAGTTCCTGCGCCGCGAAGACGACACGAATCTGCTCGCGACCGGCATCAAGATCATCGGCTCCTCCCGCTCGCCCGAATACCTGCCGCTTCTGAAGGCGTTTCTGACCTACGAGGATGAGCGCGTCCGGGCGAATGCCGTCGAGTCCCTCGGCCGCATCGACCACCCCGAAGTGCCCGAGATCATGAAAGCCCTCACTTCCGACCGGAACAACCGTGTGAGGGCCAATGCCATCCAGGCCCTCTGGGAACGGGGCATCCGGTACGGCATCAACACGCTTCCCGAGGAGCTTCGGTCGCCCAATGCGCGCAAACGCGCCTCCGTCGCCTATATCCTGGGTCTCATCAAAGATGACCGGTCGCTCGATCTGTTGATCGGACTGCTGGGCGACATCTCGCCGACGGTCCGCAACCGCGCGGTTCTCAGCCTCGGACAGATCGGCTCGACCCGCGCCATCAGTCACCTGCTCCAGGCCTGGAGCAAGGAGGAGGAGTCACGGATCCGCGACACGATCATCACGACCAGTCTCGGCATCAACCCCGAGTTGACGATGTCACGCCTGGCCGAGCGGTATGCCCAGGAGGAGGATGCGCGCCACCGCGCGACGCTGATCCGGTCCCTGGGGCTGGTGAAAAACCCGCGCACCGTGACCCTGCTTTCGAAAGCACTGCGGGATGCCGACGGCCGCGTCCGGTCGAATGCGGTCGAGGCCCTTGCCGCGCAGGAGGATCCGGCCCTGATCGAAATGCTGTATCCGATGCTCAACGACTCGCACAACCGCGTTCGCAGCAGTGCCGCAGCCGCCCTCTGGAAACTGGGCGGGATGGGCGCGGTGGTGACGCTGAAGCAGATGCTCCGCTCCTCCCACAAGCAGATGCGGGCTTCGGCGGCATGGGCACTCGGAGAGATCGGTGCGCTGCAGTTTTCCGACGTGCTCCAGGATCTGAGCAACGACGGGGATCCCGACGTCCGGAAATGGGCGTTGAAGGCACTGGCAAAAGTCGCCAAAATCGCCTAGACTATCCGGCGGTGACACGGCTACCGGAGGGGAATCCATGAACCGCCGCACGCGATGTATCCTGCTCGCCCTGGCGAGCCTTTTCCTGTTTCTCGGCTTCCAGCCGGCAACGGCCCAGGATGCGAAGGAGCTCAACCGGCTCGGCATGCTCGCGATCCGCAGCGGCAACTATGCCGAGGCGAAAGAGCATCTCCAGAAGGCGATGAAGCTCAACCCGACCTGGGCCGAGCCGTATTACAACGCCGCCATTCTGCTTCGCGCGGTCCAGAAGCGCGACGACATGAAGCGCATGCTGAAAAAGGCCCATGAGCTCGAGCCTGCGAACCAGAATTATCGCGAGGAGTATGCAAAGGTTCTCAAGGAGGAGATGCGGGCGGCGCGTTCCGCGGGAGATGCCGGGAAAGCCTCATTGCTGCGGGACGAGATCATCACGGTCGACCCGACCGACACGGATCTCGGTGCCGAAATCGTCGAGGAGCTGCTCGCCGCCAGCCAGCCGGACAAAGCAAAAACCCTGGCGTTGCGCCTGATCGACACCAATAAAGCCGAACTGCCGCAGTACCGCTCCGAGGGCATCGGCCGGCTGTTCTTCCTGTTGGGAAAGATCGAGTACGATGCCAACAACATCGCCAAAGCCCGCGAGTATGCCGAAAAGGCGACGCGGTATCCCCTTCCCGACCCCCAGCGTGCCAAGGATCTCGTTTCCGACATCCGCAAGAATCAGCGCGAAACGGCTGATGGCCACATCAAACTCGGCCGTTCCTACGCCGAGAAGGGGGACACGGCCAAGGCGCTCGAATCCTTCCAGAATGCGCTGTCCGCAGATGCCGACAACGAGACCGCGAAAGCCGAGATCGAGGCGCTGCAATCGAAAGAGGAGTCTCGCGATCTGCTGGCCGATGCGCTCAAGATGGCTTCGGGCGAGAAATGGCTCGAGGCGCGTGATCTGCTCGAGCAGGTCGTCCACGCCCAGCCGAAACACGCCGAGGCGCGCAAGCTGCTCGCCAAGGCCGTCTCTTTCGAGACCGAGCTGATGAAGAAACTGGGCCGCACCGAGCGGCTCCCGCGCAGCTCCGAGGAGCGGGCGGCGCTCACCGAGAATTTCATCTCGATGGGCACACGGTTTGCCGGCGCCGGAAACAACAAAGACGCCAAGACCGCGTTCGAACGCGCCCTCGCCATCATCGCACTCGATTCCAAGCTCGAGAAGTTCCGCTCCCGGGTCGACGGGGAAATGCAGAAGATCGGCACCATCGACACCCGCAAGGAAACCTGGGAAAAGATGAAGGAGCAGTACAAGAGCGGCGAGTTCGAGGAGTGCATCAAGAGCCTCGAGTCCCTGCCGATCGATTACTCGGTCGACCTGATGAGTTACCTCGCTTACTGCCACTGGAAAACCGGCAACACCGACAAGGCCAAGGAGTTCGCGAACCGCCAGCTGGCCAAACAGGCCGACAACAACCGCTCGAAGTTCGTGCTCGGGAACATCTACGCCGAGGCCGGCGACAACGCGGCAGCCTACAAGATCCTGAAGGAAGTGAAGGATTCGGATCCCGAGTATCCCGGCATCGACGACGTTCTGTACAAAGCCGGGGCGTTCAACTGGGGTCCGATCGTCATCCCCGCCGTCGCGATCCTGATCCTGTGTTGGATCGGTTGGGTCATCTACAACAATTTGCCTGAGTATAATAAAAACGCCGCGATCAAACGCGCCCGGAACCATCTCGGCAAGGGCATGTATCGCGAGTGTCTCGACGAGCTGAATGCCATCCGGCGTCTGTCGAATCTGGATGCCTACGACGGGGCGGTCATCTCGCGCCTTTCGGCCCAGGCCTTTCTCAAGACCGGCGCCTACGACCGGGCGATCGGCGAGTGCAAGCACCTGATCTCGATCAACCCGCAGGATACCGAAGCGCATCACTGGCTGGGCTTCGCGTATCTCGGCCGTCGCATGCTCACGCCGGAAAGCCTTCCCGAGCTGCTGAACCTGTACAAGACCGAAAGCCGGAACATCGCGCTGGTCTCGTTGCTGGGCCAGCATTACACCTCGCAGAAAACCCTCGCCCCCGACGGGATCGAAGTGCTGGAAAAGTGGCTGGAGCTCGAGCCGAACAGCCCCGAGGTCCTCAAGCCGCTCGGACGGTTCTACCTGCAGAAGGGCCGCACCGACGAAACGGCGATGCGCGTGTTCAAGCGGATGATGGAGTTCGTCAAGCCCGAGCCCGAGTTCCTGCTCGGCGTGGCCAAGCTGCACCTGCGCCAGCAGCAGTTCGAGGAGTGCCTGCGGCTGTGCGAGCAGGTCATCCAGATGGACGTGAACAACGAGGTCGTTCACAACATCCTGCGCGACTGTTATCAGAAGATGGGCAAGCTGGCCGAACTGATCGAGATCTATCGGGCCTTCCTGGCCGAGAATCCCTACAACGTCGCGTTCCAGAAGGGCCTGACCGAGGCAATGAAGATGGCCGACCGCACGGGCGTCCAGGTGGGCGGAGCTCAGACCATGGCCCCCCTCCCCGAAGACTCCCCCGCCCAGGCCTCCCTCCCTCCCGAGCCCGCGGCTCCCGATGCCGGCGACGCGATCGCCTGCCCCCACTGCGGCGCATCCAACAGCAAGTCGGATTACTACTGCCAGAAGTGCGGCAAAAGCATTGTCTGAACACGCGATGAAACCCCGGACCGGCCGTTTCCAGGCCTGGCTGCTCCTCCTTGCGACACTGCTCTGGGCGGTATCGGCGGCAAACGCGGCCGTCAAGCCCGACTACACGACACTGAAGAAATATATATCCGCTCGTATGCTTTCCGAGGCCTATCTCGAGTTGATGCGATGCGAGCTCCAGAACAAGGAGGAGGATCCGAAGCTGACGAAGCTCCGCAAGGATCTTCTGAAGCCGGTCCGGGAAGAAGCGGGGAAGCGCGTGAAGGTGACGCCCGACGATCCCGCGGTCTGCCTGATCCTCGGCGATGTCGAGTTTCACGAGGGCCGGTTCGACGCCTCGGTCGGCTACCTTTCGCGGGCTCTCGAAAAGAAGGATGACGCCCTCTCCCACTACACCTTCGCAAAGGTGCTGTTCGCGAAGGGGAACGTGCCGCAGAGTTTCGAGCAGCTCGAGAAGGCGCTCCAGATCGACCCCTCGTCCGAACTCCTGTTCGACGATTTCCAGTTTCTCTACAACGCGAAGAATTACGGCCTCGCCTCGGCGCGGCGGCTGACCGGCAAAGCGGGATTCACCCGCCGCGCCACTCCCGTCGCCGGCGAACGAAGCGCGCCCCAGATGCCGGAAAATCCCTTCGAAAACGATCCGACGGCACCGCCGGATGTCCCGCTGCCCCCCGAGCCGCAGCCCGAACCGGACCTGCTCCAGACCGCCCAGGTGCCGGTCACCGTTTCCCTGCCGGCAACCGACCCCGCAACCTCCCCTGCCGACGGCGAACCTCCCATCGACCAGGGCGACGACATCCTGCCCGACGAAACCGAGCCCCCGCCGCAGATCACGATCGCGTCGGCCCCCGAAGTCGCGGCCGAGGATCCCGAGCGGAAAAAGATGAAGGATGCCGAATACTGGTTCGACCAGGCGAAGAAAAAGTTCGCCGACGGAAAATACGAGGACGCCGAGGCGACTCTGAAAAAGGCGCAGACGATGTTCGCCGGCCTGCCGGGCCGCGAGGAGCTCCAGGCGAAGATCGACGAGAAGAAAGGCATCGACCAGAAGTACAAGTTCGCCGTCAGCCTGTATCAGAGCGAGAAATACGATCTCGCCCTTCCCGACATTCTCCGCGCGTATGAGGAAAATCCCCAGAAGTATGCGGAAGCCACCTTCTATCTCGGCAAAATCTATATCCTCGGATCGAACCGCGATCTGAAAAAGGCCCGGACCTACTTCGAGAAGTTCCAGTCCCTTCCCGATGTCGATCCGGATCTGAAGCGGGATGTCGACTGGGTCATGATCGGGATCCTGACGGATGACCAGCAGTATCAGGAGGCGAATGAGCGGTTCAACCATTTCCTCGAGACCGAATCCGAGTATGCCAAGAACCAGCCGAGCTTCTGGAAACTGAAATACACCCTGTGGTCGAAGATCTACACGACCGAGATCATGATCGGCCTGGGTCTCTTCCTGGGTGCCTTCCTGATCGTGTTCATCCTGATGGTCGCACCGGCCCTGAACCTCTTCATCTCGGATCCGGTGAAGAAAGCCACCCTGGCCCTCGAAGCCGGTCAGAACGAAAAGGCCGTCCGGATCAGCGAAGATGCCCTCCGAAGGCCGAACGTCGCCGTCCAGCTCCAGCGCCAGTTGCTCGAGATCAGCATCCAGGCTCATTATGCGCTGAAGAACTATTTCAAATGCCAGGAAAACGCCCGACATCTCCTGACGCTGTTCGCCGACAACGCCATCGGGTGGAAGTATCTCGCGAAAGCGTATCTCGAAACGAATACGGCGAGCGATGAAGCCATCACGATGTATGAAACGATCTACAAGCAGGATCCGTCGCGAACCGAGTTTCTGCCCATCCTGAGCAAGTTCTACCGGGCCCAGAAGCAGTATACGGGCGATGCGATGGAGATCATGTATGCCTGTTTCCAGGCCGATCCCGCCAACCGGGAGAACGTGACGGCCCTCGCCGATGCGTATGTGCAGAGCAAACGCATGGGAGACGAGGTCGTGGTGGTGTTGCGCGAAGCCCTCAAGACGAAGCCCGACGGCGACGGGTATCGGGAGCTGCTCGCGCGCAACTACTCGAAGAAGGGCATGTTCGCGGAAAGCGCGAAGGAGTGTCTCCAGGTGCTGGCGACCAACGTGAACAACATGGGCATCCACGTGGTTTACACGACCTGCATGAAGAAAATGAACATGCTCGACGAGGCGGTCCTGCAGTATGAGGAGTTCCTCCGACGGCATCCCGGCAATCCGCAACTGACCGAAATCGTGACCGGGCTGCGCAAAGAGCTCGAACAGAACACCCAGGCACCGGAATCGCTCAGCGGGACCGACGAGCTGTCTCCCTTCAGCGAGGAGCTCCTGACCGAAGGCCTCCCGCCGCTCACCCCGGAAACCGAGCTCCCCTCCCTCCCATCGGACACCGACATCGAGGGCTTCGTCGAGCCGCCGCCGGAAGGGTTCGTCACGGGCGACACCGCCACCCCGCTCCCCGACTTCCTCAAACCCCCTTCCGCGGATCAGCCGGCCACGTCCTCGTCGGGAGGCGGCGCCCGCAGCGTTCCTTTGGCGCCTACCACTCCGGCGAAGAAAGCCAGACTCGAACCAATGGGGCTCCATGACACCGATCTGATCGACACGCCCCTCCCCGCGCCGGAGCCGCCCTTCAGCCCGGCGACGACCACCTCCGCCGACAGCGGCTCCGGGCCAACCGTTCCCCCCGGGGCTTCCGCCGCCGACGACATCCTGTCGATTCCGACGCTCGATCCCTTCGCCGAACACGGCCTGGACGGCTCGGATATTCCGGACGATCTCGGCCTGACGCCCCCGGAATCTGTCACCACAACAGCCACAGCGGCACCGCCCAAACCGGATACCGAACTTGCAGACGCCATCGCCGAAGCCCGGCAGAAGGCGGCACAGAAGAAATGGGACGAGGTCGTCGCCCTTCTGACCCCCGTTTTTGCCTCGAAGCGCTCGAAAGAAATCGGCCTGCTGCTCGCGGATGCCCATCTGCGGATGAAGAAACCTGCCCTGGCCCGCGAAATCATCGAGACGCTCGAGTTCGACCGCGAGCTGATGTCGGATGAGCTGAAAGATCTTCTTTACCGCGTCGGCACGGCTCTCGAGGCGTCAGGCGACACGAGCGGGGCGCTGATGTTATATGACATGATATGCAATGTCGACATCAACTTCCGCGACACGTTCGACCGGTCCGACAAGCTGTACGCCTCCCTGAAAAAGGGCAAATGATCCGCCGCCATCGTTCCAGACAAGCTTCTGACACACCCGACATCACACGAAGGATGATCTCATGACAGGCATATTCGCAACACTTCTCGGCTGGGCCGGTGCCGTTTTCGGCTTCGGGCTCCTGGTGCTGGTCCACGAGTGGGGGCATTTTCTCGCGCTGCGCCGGAACGGACGCCCGGTGTTCGCCTTCTCGATCGGCTTCGGCAGCCCGGTGTTCCGCTGGAAGCGGGGCGGCACGGAGTACCGGCTCGGCTGGATCCCGCTCGGCGGGTATGTCACCCCGTTCGATCCCGAGGAGCTCGACCGCCGGGAAGCCGCCGGCGAACCGCTCCTTCCCGAGGAACCGCCGCGCATCCAGGCCGTCGTCGCCGCGGCCGGCCCCGCGGCCAATCTGGTTCTGGCAGCGCTTCTCTTCGCCATCATCCTGCATCTCTGGGGGAATCCCGTCGCGGTCCCCGTCGTCGATTCTCTCGTCAAGGGCAGTCCCGCCATCGAAGCCGGTCTGATGCCCGGCGACCGCATCCTCAAAGCCGGCGGAACCGGCGTGACGGACTGGCCCGGACTCCTGGCCTGCATCCAGAAAGCCGGCGCCACGCCCCTTGCTCTCGAAGTGCAACGCGGAACCTCCCTCCTGAGCCTCACCGTGACGCCACGGAAGGAAGGAGACCGGTTCCTCGTCGGCATGCGGCCGGTTTTTTCCGCTGCCCACCCCCTTTCCCTTCCGGATGCGATCACCGGCGGCATCGCCCGCACGTTCCAGGAAACGATCGGCGTGGGTACGGCCTTCATGCGGTTGTTCACCGGCCAGGGCGTGACACAGGTCGGCGGGCCCATCGCCATCCTCGATCAGGTGTCCGGCGCCGCGCAGAGCGGTTTGTTCGGCTTCCTGACCCTCCTGGCGATTCTGAGCGTCAACCTCGCCGTGTTCAATCTCCTCCCGGTGCCGCCCCTCGACGGCATCAAGCTCGTTCTGGCAGCCTGGCATGCCCTCACTGGCCGGCCGCTCCGCGAGCAGGTGCTTCTTCCCATCTATCAATGGGGTTCCATCGGCCTCGCCGCGCTGTTTTTGATCATCACGCTTCGCGATATCGGAGGCCTTTTCCAGTAGCCCCGAAACCTCGGGAAAATCCCGGGATCTGCCGATAGGGAAGCGATGATCACGCGAACCCTCCGGCCGTATTGCGTCCTCCTCACGCTGTTCCTGCTCCTGGCGGGAAGCGGCTCTCTGCATGCCGCACGCGATCCGATCCTGCTGCTGTCCGAGCAGCCGGGAAAGACGATGCCGATCGGCGCCTTCGGGGCCAGTTTCAAATACAAGCGCGTCTCGGGCCCCCGGGATTTCGGGGGTGACATGCTCGTCTGGGGCGGCCGGGGGTTCGGGGGCCGGGTGGATGACCCGAAGATCGGCCTCATGGCCCAGTCCGGCACGCTGAACGGCACGTCCCTCGTGCTGAACCTGCGCATGGGGGGCTTCACCGTCGAGGATCATTTCAAAAAAGACACCCGTATGAAATGGCGGGTCAACATCGGGGGCGGCACCTACGAACTGAAGACGAAACGCGGCTCGCTCGTGCTCAATGACGGCAGCTTCGCCTTTGCCGAGCCGATGATCGTGGGCCTGATACCCATGACACGCCACATCATCCTGGAACTCGGCGTCGGCTACACGTTCTGCGGCGTCGAGGGCGTGCGCCTCGAGGGGCTGTTCCTGCAGACCGACCTGCTGCTGGGAAGGTTCTGAAACTCCCGGGTCACTGCCGGGCCTGGGGCAGGACCGACTGGCGCCAGGACTTTCCGCCGAACCGCGCGGAGAACTCGATCAGCTTCTGCTGATGATCCCGGATGTTCGCGTCGATGATCTCTTTCGACATGTACCCGGGCGTGATGCCGGCCGCCAGGAATTTGAACACCCCGTTGATCTCGTGATACTCGATTTCATGCGAGAACTCGTAGGCCTCGTCGAGCGTCGCGAAGGGGGTCGCGAGTTTTCTGCGAATGCGCTCCCTGGCATCGATCAGCACCTGCCATGAGGCTTCATCGGCCTGGCCGGCAAGAGTACCGGCCGGGAGCGTTTCCAGCAGACCCCGGAGGATGCCCACATGCCGGGTTTCATCGTTGCGCAGATCGTCCCAGAACTCGGCGACACCCCGTTCGTGGGCGAACAGGCGCGACATGGACTCGTAGAGCTCCATGGCCTGCGTCTCCGTCTCGATGGCGAGGGTGATCAATTCGTCGATCGTATGGGATTTCAGCATCACAGGGTCACTCCTTCGCGTTTGGGAAACGGCCAGGCAGTCTCTGCCTCACCGGCACGGCACAGTATACGACGGAAGAGCCGCTGCCGGCAATGGACCGGCCGTATCTGAAGCGGGCGGAAGATCCCGTTGCCTTGGCGGGGGGTTCCGGATATCATGGGGGTCGGTACAGAATGCCATCCATTTTCCGCTGACCGCAGGAGGAGCTTCGTGAACGAGGAACTTGGCCCGACCCCGTTGGGGAAATTCGTGATGTTCGTGTTCATCTTCGGCTGCATCTTCGCCGCCGCCGTTTCCTTCTCGCCATCGCTGAAGCAGATGATCTTCCCGTCATCGACGACGACGACGGCGGGCAGCGGAACCGGCACCGAAGGCAGCCAGGCCGCGCAGGGCGGAAACGCCGGCGGGGATGCTTCCCAGGGCCAGGCCGTGACGGGAGAGAAGGTCGAAGCCCCGGATGCCAAGGGCATCACGACGGTTCAGGAGTACAAGTATATTCCGCAGGAGAAGCTGCCGCCGGTCAAGGGCGTCTCGGGCTACGAGTGGGATGCCCAGAAGAAGATCGTCGAGTTCCCGATCAACGTCTGGATCGGCTGGCTGCCGATCGTGGCGGCGAACCACGGTTTCGCCCCGAGCGAGGAAAGCATCTTCTTCAAGAAATACGGCTTCCGGGTCAATCTCAAGCTGATCGACGATCCGATAGCGGCGCGTGACGCGTATGCATCGGGCAAGAGCCACGTTCTGTGGGGCACGCTCGACATGATCTGCCTGTTCGCGGGCGAGCTGATGAAAGACAGCCGCACGGCGCCGCGCATCTACCAGCAGATCGACTGGTCGAACGGCGGAGACGGCGTCGTCGTGCGCGGCAACATCCGGTCCGTGAAGGATCTGGACGGCAAGACCGTCGTCTACGCGCAGAACAGCCCCTCCCAGTATTTCATCCACAATCTTTTGATCACGGCCGGGCTGAGCCCGCAGCGGGTGAAATCGCGGTTCACCTCGACCGCGTTCGAGGCCGCCGCCGCCTTCGTCGCCGACAAGGGTATCGATGCCTGCGTGAGCTGGGCACCCGACATCTACAACATCCCCGAGAAGGTCGCCGGAACCCGCATCCTGACCACGACTGCCGAGGCCAACCGGCTCATCACCGACGTGTGGGCCGTCCGGGCCGACTTCGCCAAGGACCACCCCGACATCGTGAAGGGCCTCGTGGCGGGCATCTTCGAGGGCATGACGATGGTCAAGAACCCGACCCAGAAAGCCCAGGCCTTCCAGTGGATGGCCGAGGGATACGGCATGAAGGTCGACGACATCAAAACCATGGAGAACGACGCCTTCCTGACGAACTTCGGCATGAACCGGGAGTTCTTCACGAACCGCAACAACCCGACCAACTTCGAGCGCACCTGGAGCAACATCACGCTCGTCTACCGCGAGCTGGGCGTGCTGGCCACGCCGGTGCGGTTCGACGAGGTGATGGACTTCTCGGTCCTCCAGGAGCTCGACAAGGAAGGCGCCTTCAAGGACCAGACGGACGTGCCGACTTCGCGGTTCGTCCCCACGTCCTACAAGAAGGTGTCGGCCGAGGCGCCGGTGCTGACCCAGACCGTGCGCATCAACTTCTATCCGAACTCGGCCAACGTGTTCGAGCCCGAGCACGACGAGTTCGGCCAGCCGGTCGCGAACACGCTGTATGACCCTTCCGTCGACGCGACGCTCGAGAAGATCGCCCGCATGGTCGGCCAGTATGAGCGGGCCACGGTCGCGATCGTGGGCCACACCGACGCATCGATGAAGGGCAAGGTTCCCGAGAAGGCCGTGAAGGATCTGTCGGAAGACCGGTCGAAGTCGGTGCGCGATGCGCTGATCCGCAAATACCGGTTCCCCCTCAACAAGTTTGTCGTGGCCGGCAAGGGCTGGGACGCTCCGGCCGACGAGAACGACGCGATGAACCATGCCCTCAACCGCCGGGTCGAGGTGCAGGTGTTCACGCCGGAACAGTGAGTTACATCCGAAAGGAGAGGTCATAGAATGTTCACGAGACTGATGAATCTGATTCGCGGGTTTTTCGGGCTGTTCATCTCGGGGCTCGAGGCACAGAACCCCCACGCGCTGATCGAGGTCGAGAAGGAGAACCTGCGCAAGCAGATTTCGCGGTTCAACGAGCAGCTCGCCAACCAGGCGGCGTTTCTCGAACGGCTGATCCGGCAGGTGAAAAACCTGACCCAGAAGGAAAAAGAGCTGACGGCGAAGATCACGGCCAACCTCAAGGCCGGCAACCGGGCCGTCGCGGGCCAGCTCGCGCTGCAGCTCCAGACCGTCAAGCAGCAGCTCGACGAGAACCAGCAGCAGCTCCAGCTCCAGGAAAAGGCGTTCAAGGATCTCGAGCGCGCGCGCGACGTTTCGGTGCGCGAGGCGCAGCAGAAGATCGAGAAGCTGCAGGCGATGGTGTCCGAGACCGAGATGCTCGAGGCCCAGGCCGAGCTGTCGGAGATGGCGAAGGGCATGATCAGCAGCATCGGAGGAACCGGCGACACGATCGCCCGCGTCTCCGAGCTGGTGCAGGAACGGCGTGACAAGGCCGCCGGCCGCGCGCGCGTCTCCTCCGGCCAGAT
The DNA here is from genome assembly GCA_035388825.1 of Candidatus Ozemibacteraceae bacterium. Taxonomy (GTDB): domain Bacteria; phylum Muiribacteriota; class Ozemobacteria; order Ozemobacterales; family Ozemobacteraceae; genus MWAR01. Next base: position 102,856 of record DAOOQQ010000004.1, on the reverse strand, counting down.
CGACACCTCGGGCATCCAGCTCAAGGAGAACGAGCAGGCCGCCCTCGGCGAGCAGGCTCTGGCCGAGTTCGCCTCGGTGTACGGGATCGACTCGGCGACCGGGGAAACCGCTCCCGAGGCGCCCGTCACGGAAGCTCCGCCGCCGGTTCCCGAGAAGGAACTCGGCCCCCGGGCCTGATCTTCCCGACATTCCGTTGGCGCGACCGGCCGGTCGCGCCAACACCACAGAATTATAACGGAGGATATATGAAAATCATGAGAATCGCCCTTGCGGCCCTGATCGCCCTCGCCCTGCAGGCGGGCGCGGCGGTCGCCCAGGAAGCCCCGGCCCCCGCCGGCGCGGCACCGGCGAAACCGTCGGTCGAAGCCCCGGACACGAAGGGTGTCACGACGGTTCAGGAGTACAAGTATGTTCCGCAGGAGAAGCTGCCGCCGGTCAAGGGCACCTCGGCCTACAAGTGGGACGAAAAAGAGAAGATCGTCGAGTTCCCGATCAACGTCTGGATCGGCTGGCTGCCGATCGTGGCCGCGAACAACGGCTTCAAGCCCAACGAGGAGAGCGTCTTCTTCAAGAAATACGGCTTCAAGGTCAACCTGAAGCTGATCGACGACCCGGTTGCGGCCCGCGATGCGTATGCGGCCGGCACCAGCCACGTGCTGTGGGGCACGCTGGACATGATCGCGCTGTTCGCCCCCGAGCTGATGAAGGACAGCCGCACCTCGCCGCGCATTTACCAACAGATCGACTGGTCGAACGGCGGCGACGGCATCGTCGTGCGCTCGGGCATCCGCAGCGTGGCCGACCTGAAGGGCAAGACGGTCGTGTTCGCCCAGAACAGCCCGTCCCAGTATTTCATCAGCAACCTGCTGATCAACGGCGGTCTGCAACTGAGCGACATCACCCCGAAATACACGGCCACGGCGTTCGAGGCCGCGGCGGCGTTCGTGTCGGACAAGAGCATCGACGCCTGCGTGAGCTGGGCGCCGGACATCTACAACATCCCCGAGAAGGTCGCCGGAACCCGCATTCTGACCACGACCAGCGAGGCGAACAAGCTGATCGCCGACGTGTGGGCCGTGCGCGCCGACTTCGCGCGGGACAAGCCCGAGATCGTGAAGGGCCTCGTGGCCGGCATCTTCGAGGGCATGGACCTGCTGAAGAACCCGACCTTCAAGGCCCAGGCGTTCCAGTGGATGGCCGACGGGTACGGCATGAAGGTCGACGACGTGAAGGGCATGCAGAACGACGCCCACTCGACGAACTTCGCCGAGAACATGGCGTTCTTCCTGAATGCGAACAACCCGACCAGCTTCGAGCGCACCTGGAAGAACATCACCTCGGTCTACCAGCTCGCCGGCAAGGTCGAAAACCCCATCACCTTCGACCAGGTCATGGACTTCACGCTGCTCCAGGCGATCGAGAAGGACGGCACGTTCAAGCACCACAAGGACGAGTACGTCAGCAGCTTCGTGCCGACCAGCTACAAGAAGGTTTCGGCGGAAGCCCCGATCGTCACCCAGACGGTGCGCATCAGCTTCTACCCGAACTCGTCGAACCTGTACGAGCCGCAGCATGACGACATCGGCCGGCCGCTGCCGAACACGCTCTACGACCCGAACATCGAAGCCACGATGGAACGGATCGGCCGGCTGGTCGGCGCCTACGAGCGCGCGGTCATCGCGATCGTCGGCCACACCGACGGCTCGATGAAGGGCAAGGTGCCGGAAGAGGTCGTGAAGGAGCTGAGCACCGAGCGCGCCAATGCCGTGAAGCAGGCGCTCGTCGCCAAGTACAAGTTCGACCCGAACAAGTTCGTGGCCGAGGGCAAGGGCTGGGACGAGCCGGCCGACCAGGCGGATGCGCAGAACCATGCGCTCAACCGCCGCGTCGAGGTGTCCGTCTACTCGCCCGAAAGCCAGTAACCGCACTCATGCGGGCGGCGGCAGCGCCGCCGCCCGCATAATATTCATAGCGATATAATATCACACTCCTCGGAGGTTCCGGGATGTCGGCAGATCCAGGCACGTCAGGAAAGCAGCCCCCCGCCCGGAGCGGGGCGGTGTCGGAGTTCCTCCGGATCCGGGAACCGGTTCCGATGATCCAGAGCGCGGGATTGGGCGTCATTCCCATCCTGCTCCTGCTCCTGATCTGGACGGCCGCGACCTGGGGCCGCATGGACGTGGTGTATCTGCCGGAAGGCGAGCTCGACACGGGCGAGGCCGTTCCGCAGGTCGGCCGGTTGATCACCGACGGCACGGGCCTCAAGGTGGCCGGCTGGAAGCTGGAGCAGGCGGCGACCGATACGTTCGTGGTTTCGGGCCAGGCCCGGTTCCCGCTCCACAATCTGTATGTCCGCGTCTACGGCGACGAGTTCAAGATCAAGCTCAAGCGCGGCAGGATCATTTCGCGTCAGGCGGTTCCCGCACCGGCCGAAGCCGCCGAGGCGCCCCAGGGCACGGCGATCGGCCGCGGGGGGGTTCCGGTTCCCCCGGCAGCCGGCAAGCAGCTCCACGTGCTGGAATACCGGTATGAAGACGTCGAGACGCGGCTGCTGACCAACCAGATCCTGCCGAGCCCGATGGAAGTGCTGCGATCGCTGAAGTCGCTCTGGTCCGAGCGCAAGCTCGCGAGCAACGTGTTTGCGAGTTTTCTGCGCGTCGCCGAAGGGTTCGGCGTGGCCCTGGCGATCGGCTTCCCGCTCGGCCTGCTCATGGGCAGCTTCTCCCGCATCAAGGCGATGTTCTCACCCATCATGGTGTTCAGCGGATATCTGCCGATCCCGGCGCTGGTTCCGCTGTTCATGAGCCTGTTCGGCACCACCGAGTTACAGAAGGTGATGTTCCTGGCCTTCGCGTTCGGCATCTACCTGCTGCCCCTGATCGTGCGCGCCATCGAAGAGGTCGACAACGTCTACCTGCTCACCGCCTACACCCTCGGGGCCACCAAGTGGCAGACGGTGCGCCACGTGCTGCTGGCGATCGCGATGCCGAACATCTACGACGCGATGCGGATGGGCTTCGGGGTCGGATGGGGCTATATTATATTGGCTGAAATGGTCGACATGGGAAGCGGCGGTCTCGGCGCCCTGATTCTCGGCAGCCAGCGCATCGGCCCCAAGGAGCACATCTACCTCGTCCTGCTCGTCATCGTCGTGCTGGCATTCATCACCGACAAGTTGTGGGAATACGGCGGTGACGTGCTGTTCCCGTACCGGAGGCTCAAGCGATGAGCGAGAACGACAAGAACGCCCCTCCCCTGACGAGCGCAGGCCCGGATCTGAGCGGTATTTCCTCCGCCCCGTCCCGTGAGTCCCCGACGGCCCCGGTCACGGCACCGCCCGCGCCGGCCGCTGAAACGGCCAAGCCTGCCCCCGCCCCAGCGTCCCCGGTCGAAGCCCGGGACGCGCACATCCCGTCAGAGCCCCCCCATGCTCCTCTGCCATCGAACGGAGATAAGCCGCCATCGACTCCACCAAAGCCAGACGCGGCAAAACCGGCACCGGCCACGGCGCCAGCCACGCAGCAGAAACAGCATGCGACGCCCCCCCATTCCCCGCCGCCGGCTGCCCCGGCCCCCCGCTCGTTCTGGAGACGCCTGATCGGGCCTTTTTTCAACCTCCCGGAGGAGCCGGGCGTCCCGAAGCCCTCCCCCGTCACGGGCGGCACAGATCCGGCCGAAGGGGCCGGGCCACAGGCTTCCGCCGGCCCCAAACCTCCGGTCGTGACGTTCCGCAACGTGACGAAGATTTTCAACGAGGGCACGCCGCACGAGTACAAGGCGATCGAAAACATCGATTTCGAGATCGAGGACCTGCCCGACGTCGGCGAGTTCATCGCCCTGGTCGGCCCCTCGGGCTGCGGCAAATCCACCGTTCTGAACCTGATCCAGGGCTTCCCGGATGTCTGGCCGCCCACGCGCGGCGAGGTGCTCGTGCGCAACCGCCCCGTCACGGGGCCGGGCAAGGACCGCGGGATGATCTTCCAGAAATACAGCTCGTTCCCGAACCGCACCGTGCTCGAGAACGTGACGTTCGGCCTCGAGATCAACCGCGATGCGCTGGGCTACTCGCCCGCCGAGATGAAGGCGCGTGCGATGGATATCATCCGGAAAGTCGGCCTGCTCGGCCATGAAAGCAAGTATCCCTACCAGCTTTCGGGGGGTCAGCAGCAGCGGGTCGCGATCGCCCGCACGCTCGTGCTGAGGCCCCGGATCATCCTTATGGATGAGCCGTTCTCGGCATTGGACGAACCGACCCGCATCGACATGCAGGCGCTGATCACCCAGCTCTGGAAGGAAGTCGAGGCGACCGTGTTCATCGTGACCCACTCCCTCGCCGAAGCCGTGTATCTCGGGGACCGCGTCTTCATGTTCACCCCCGGCCCGGGAAAAATAGCGGACAAGATATTCATCCGCCCCGAAGAGATCGGCAAGGCCCCGGGGCTGTCCCCGCTCGATGTCCAGGAAGGCCCGGCCTTCAAGGCCCGGCTGCGCGAGATCACGGAGCGGTTCCTCGCCATCGAGGACGGAGGAACCCACTGACATGGCCCGCGCATCGCTCGGTTTCTGGGATTACCTGTCGGAAGCGTTTCATCTGCGCTACCCGCTGCCAGGCCTCGGCGCGCTGCCGGTCAACAAGATGGGGCTGGCGGGGGCCGTTGCGCTGGGCCTGCTGAACCCCGGTTTCTGGTTCCTCGGAGCCGGCATGGAGGTGTGCTATCTCTGGATGCTCTCGACGGATCCGCGGTTCCAGAAATACATCCAGTCGAAGCGGCTGAACCTCATCGAGCAGGACAAGGCGGTCCGGATCAACGAGATGGTGCGCACGCTGGACAAGCCCTCGGTCGCGCGGTTGGAGGCGCTGAACGCCAACCTGGCCCAGATCAGCCGGCTGATGGACATGAACAGCGACGGCACGATGCAGTTCATCCGCGAGACGAAGGAAAAGACGCTCGGCCAACTGCCGGTGCTGTTTCTCAAGCTGCTGGTGACGCGGCGCATGATCTGCGAGAGCCTCGAACGCACCGATGCCGCCGCCATCCGGCGCGAACTGCGCGATCTCGAAAAACAACTCGCGGGCTCGGGGCTGAGCGAGGCGCTCGAAAAATCGGTCCGCGGCAATATCGAGATCCGCCAGAAACGGCTCGAGAACATCGGCCGGGCCCAGGAGAACCTGAAACTCGTTGAGATGGAGCTGAATCGCATCGAGAACCAGGTCCAGCTGATCCGCGAGGAGACGGCCCTCAACCGCACGCCCGAGGCGCTTTCGGCCGGCATCGACCGGATCAGCTCGACCCTCGGGGAAACCGAGCAGTGGGTCGATTCCCATGCCGAGTTTCTGAACCGCATCGGTGGCGATCAGATCCTGCCCGCCGAAGAGCCCGTCTACCGAGCTCCCCTGCCGGAACTGCCCGCGGAGGAAGCACAGCCGTCCGAGCCGCTGCCGCCCCCGCCCGGCCAGGAAGAGAAACCGTAATATTCCGGGAGGAATCCATCCATGACAGACCAGGCGCCATCCGTTCCGGCCACCCCCGTCCAGCCGCCGTCCGGCAGCGAAGCACCGAAGCCACCCGCCGCCACCCAACCGGCGAATCTCATGGCCGGATCACCGGCATGGGCCCGGGAGATGGCGGAAATCTTCAAGAGCGGCTCGGTCAGCCAGTTCATCCTGTATGGGAACATCAACGACTGGGTGCCCTGGCGCCCCACCCCGGACGCGCCGCTCCAGACCCTCAGCCTGCGCGATTTCCTGAGCCGCGTGATGTTCGCTCCGTTCGAAGCCGTGATCGCCTACGACCGCGGCAAGGGCATCCGGCTCCTCAAGGGCGGCGATCTGTTCCAGTCCTTCCTGAAGGTGTTCGATGATTTTCATAGAACAAGCTATACTTCTCCCGCGGCCCCGGCGAGCGACCCGGGCAAACTGCTCGAACTCGGGAACGTGCTTCCCAAGGAGCCGAAACGGGCTCTCGAGCTGATCGACCGCTTCATCCGGAACGGCCTGTTCCGCACCCGGCCCGGCGCTGACGGGAAGCCCGTTCCCGACCCGGTGCGCGTGGCCGTGATCATCGACTACGCGCACTTCCTGCTGCCGCGAACGGATCCGGCCTACACGAATCCCGACACGGTCGAAACGCTGATCCGCCTCCTCGACTGGGCGGCGGATCCGACGATCAACAGCGCTTTCGTGGCGACCTGCCTGATCGCCGAGAATCTCACCGACATGAACCGGCAGGTGGTCGAGAATCCGCGCTCGGCGAAGCTGCGCATCGAGCTTCCCAACGCGGCCGAGGTGCTCGAGTTCATCGAATACGTCACGGCCGATCTCGCGGATTTCGGCGCGATCTGCGACGTGGACCGCCGCTCGCTCGCCTCGAAACTCGAAGGGCTCTCCCGCCTGGACCTGCAGAATCTCATCCGGCGAGCGATCAAAAACGACCGCCGGATCACGATGGAGTATCTGCGCAGCGTCAAGAAGGAGATGATCGAGAAGTCGGCAAGCGGGAAGATCGAGTTCGTCGAATCGACGCGAACGCTGGACGACGTGGCCGGCCACACCGAAGCCGTCCGTTGGATGCGCCAGGACGCCCAGCTGATGAAGCGCGGCAAGCTGAAGGCGCTTCCGATGGGATATCTCATCAATGGCCGCATCGGCACGGGAAAAACATATCTTGTCGAATGTTTTGCGGGTGAAGCCGGCGTCCCCTGCGTCGAGCTGAAGAATTTCCGCGACAAGTGGGTCGGCGCGACGGAAGGGAATCTGGAGCAGGTGTTCAAGATCCTGCACGCGATGGGCCAGGTGATCGTGTTCGTCGACGAGGCCGACCAGATGGCCGGCAAGCGGGGCGGTGGGGCGGACGACGGCGGCCTGTCGGGCCGTATCTACGGCATGCTGGCCCGGGAGATGGCCGACACGCGCAACCGCGGCCGGATCTTCTGGATCTTCGCCACCTCTCGCCCCGACCTGCTGGAGGTCGATCTGAAGCGCGTCGGGCGTCTCGACGTCCATATCCCGCTGTTCGCCCCCCAGACGCCGAATGACAAGCGCGCGCTGTTCCTGTCGCTGGCGAAGAAGAACAAGGTGGCGCTTTCCCCGGAGGACATCCCGGAGTTCCCGGAGGCGATGGACATCGGCGGCAACGAGATGGAAGGGGTGCTGATCAGCGCTTCACGCCTGTACGAGATCCAGGAGGATGGGACGGAAAAGCGCTCGATCGGCCATTTCGTGCGGGAGGCGTTTGCGAGCTACCGTCCCATGGCGCATGCGGAACGGCTCGAATACATGGATCTCATCGCGGTGCTCGAATGCACCGACGTGAAGTTCCTGCCCGCGAAGTTCGAGCAGATGGAACTCGCGGCCATCAAACGCCGCGTCGACGAGTTGAAACACCGGATCGGCGCCGACTGAGCCGCGAGACCCTCAGTGGCCCGCCGTCCCGAGCAGGTTCGATGACCTGGAAGAGCGCTTGCCGGCCACGCCCGGTGAGCGTTTCTTTTTCGGTGACGCCGCCTTTTTCTTCGCCGGAGCCGCGCCCGGTCGAGCCTTGGGCTTGACCAGGAACTTCGTGATACGGATCAGGGTACCGATGCCGGGCTCGGACAGGATATCCGCCGCATCGGACAGCATGCGGATCAGGGCGATCCCGCGGCCGCGCGAGCTTTCGATTCCCCGGAAGCGGGGCGGGGTTCCGTCGTCCTGCGGGGCGAGGAACCCGCAACCGGTGTCATGGACCGAGATCTCGATGCGATCTTCGAGCAGAAAGTAGATGATTTCGAGTTCGAGGTCGGGGCCATGGCGCGAGGCGTGCTCGATCGCGTTCGCGTAGGCCTCCTCGACGGCCAGGGTGATATCGAACACCTGGTCCTCGTCGAAGCCCATGCTGCGGGCGATATTCTCGGTATTTACTCTCACGACCCGGTCGTAACGCGGGTTTTTGTACCGGAGACGCACCGTCTTCGGCGATCTCGGCGATATATTCATCATCTTCAGTTTAGCCGAACATTCTCGATGCGGCAAGCCTTCAGGAAATCCATCAGGCGGTTGTGATCATCAAACATTCATGGTACGTTGCACGTCAGTTCCGCCGAGGATGACCGCGATGCGACGAACCGATCCGCTCGGATTGATACTGCTGTTGATGTGCGCCCTGCCCGGATCTGCGCAGGACGATTCCGGTCCTGGTTTCCGGCAGCAGGCATTTCCGGCATGGATGAACGAGTCCGGCAGCCCGGCGGCGGACCAATCAAACCCGGACCAGGTGCCGCTCCAACCCGTGGCAGAGCCGGCCGGTCCCGTCGATCCCGACCCGCGGTCGGGCCCCGCAGCACCGAAGGGGCCGGGCGAAGGCGGAAGATTCCGGTTCACCCCGCCGACGATGCCGGATTTTTCGAAGTTCCGTCGGCAGGGGCAGAGCAGCTCCGTCACCCAGACGGGCTCGGGAACCCAGGATATCCGGGAAACCTCCCTGGGCACGGTTCTGCCCACTCTCGCCTCGGCGGCCGCGTTGTTGCCCGGCACCGTCCGGAACGCGATCGGCACGGCAAGCCAGGAGGCACCGAAAGCGAACATTCCCGCGAGATTCTACCGCCCGACGGGGTATTCCTCGTTTCTGCAGGAGTCCCGGCGGGCGAACGACGCGGAAGCCCCCGCAGGGTCCTCTGCGTCGGACACGTCTCCGGTCGGTGATGCGGCCGGACGCTGATCAAGGAGCAACCGTCATGAAGCAGACCCCCTCGTTCGGTATCGTCGGCGCCACCGGCGCGGTCGGCCGCACCATCCTCCAGGTGCTCGAGCAGCACGATCTCCGGCCCCGCACGCTTCGGCTGTTCGCCTCGGAGCGGAGCAAGGGGCAGAAGATGCGGTTCGCGGGCACCGAGGTCGAAGTCGAAGCGCTCGATGGAGCCGATTTCAAGGGGCTGGATGCGGTGTTTTTCTCGGCCGGCACGGACATCAGCCGGACCTGGTGCCCCCGGGCGGCCGAGGCGGGCGCGGTCGTGATCGACAACAGCAATGCGTTCCGCATGGAAGCCGACGTGCCTCTCGTCGTTCCCGAAGTGAATCCGCACGCGCTCAATTCTATACCTCGAAATATTATAGCAAACCCCAACTGTTCGACGATCCAGATGGTGGTCGCGATCGCGCCGATTCACCGGGTGAATCCTCTCAAGCGGATCGTCGTCTCGACCTACCAGTCGGTTTCGGGAACCGGCCTCGAGGCCGTCGAAACCCTGACCGTGCAGAGTCGGGCGCACCTTGCCGGCGAGCCGGCTCCCGAGGGCGTGTATCCGCATCCGATCGGCTTCAACCTGTTCCCGCACATCGACATTTTCCTCGAGTCGGGAATGTGCCGGGAAGAAGAGAAGATGGTGCGCGAGACGCAGAAGATCCTGGAAGCCCCCATTCCCGTATGCGCCACGACGGTTCGCGTGCCGGTGTATTACGCCCACAGCGAGTCGGTGAACCTCGAATTGAGCGGCGCGATGACGCCCGATGAAGCCCGTTCCCTGCTCGAGAAAGCCCCCGGTGTCGTCGTGATGGACGTGCCGGGCCGGAACATCTACCCCACCCCGCTTCTCGCGCAGCATCGGGACGAGGTGTTCGTCGGCCGCATCCGGCGCGACTCAAGCGTGGAACACGGCCTGAACCTGTGGGTGGTCGCCGACAACCTCCGCCGCGGCGCGGCGACGAACGGCGTGCTGATTTTCGAACAGCTCATGGCGATGGGGCGGTTCGGTTCGTGATGCGGGGATCTCGCGGGCGGATGGCTCGACCGGGGCGACAACTTGCCGGGGGGCTGTTCCTGCTGCTCGTCCTGTTCGCCTGGCTGGCCGGCGCGTCGCCCTCGGAGGGCCATACGGGGCCGGAGTATCGGCGTCCCGAGCCGGGCGAGCCCGTCGTCGAGGCGATCCTGCACGGGCCCTCCGGTGCCCGGGCCTGGATCCGCCATGGCCGGGAGCGGTTCCATGCGGTTGCCGGCACGCGGATCGACGGGGAGTGGCAGGTCGATGATGTGCGCCAGGAAAGCGTGCTGTTCCGGCGGTCATCGAGCCGCACCTTCGTCGAGATGCGGATCCCGATGCCGAGCCAGCCGCCGTTTCATCACGGCTGGTCGTTCACGGGCCTGCCGATCGGGTTGTGGGAGGCTCTCGAGCTGCTGACAGCCGGGTTCGGGTATCACGTGGTCATGCATTTCCAGTCGGGTGGCGGAGTCGTGCCGTTTGCCCATGCCATGACCCTCGAAAAGATGCTGGGGAAGGTGATGCCGCGTCACCACCGGTTCGCGCTCACGGGGCCGGTGCTGCTGGTGCTTCCGTACGAGGCGGCCGGGGAACGGTGGACCGAGATCCTGGAGCGGATCCGGAGCCGGAATCCCGAGGAGCTGTCGATCCGGTTCCAGGGTCTGAAGAAGCCCGGAACGCTGCTTTCGCGCGGGGATGACATCCAGATGGTGCTGCGCCAGATCGCCCTCGGGGGCGAAACGCCCATGCAGTTTCCGAAGGACCTGCATTTTCCGGTTTACGCCTCGTTCCGGCAGGTGCCGTTCCATCAGATGCTGGCCAAGATCGTGTATCTGAACCAGTGTTTCATCATCGACCGCACCGATCATCTCGAGATCATGCCCTGGCCCCGTCAGATCCAGCCCCTGCTGTCGCCGCCGATCCCGGATTTCGTCTCGGTCGGCCCGGTCGAACCGCAACCCGGCTTCGGCCCCACCCCGCCGGATTCCGGACTTCCGAGTCCCGAAGCCCGTCAATGGCAACCCCTCCCGCTCCTTCCCCCGTCGTCGCCTTCGGCCGGACAGGACAGCGAGTGATACGGGCCTCCTCCATGACGGTTCTGGACTTCCCCCCTCCGAAAAGGTACAATTTTGTCAGAGAGGAAATCAGCTTTCCGGGTCGGCAGGGGGACATGCTCCTGGCAAAGCAAAGGGTCTCATGAAAATAGTATTTATTATTATATATATTGTTATTGTATATACGGCCCTGGCGACGTTCATTCCGGTTTCCGCTGCCCTGCAGAGCGGTCCGCAGGGGCTTCGGTCGGAAATGCCGGAGGCGGTTCGCGCGGCTCGCGTCCGGAATCTGCTCCAACGGGCACAAGCGGCGCATCTGGCCGGAAATCTTCCAGAGGCGAAACGTCTCTGGAATCAGGCCCATTCCATCGATTCCACCCTCGCCATGCCCGCCTGGCTCACACAGCCGCCCCCGACGTTGCGCAATCCGAGTGACATTCTCTCGTCCAGGTTCCTGCTGCGTCGGACAGCCTCCATGCCCTATGAGCTTGCGAAGCCTCTTCTCGAGGACTGGCTCCGAAGATTTCCCACCGATGAAGACGTTCGGCTCCAGTATCTTTCCCGGGCAGAGGCCGCCGGCGATCTGGCTCAGGCTCATCGCCACCGGGCCATCCTTCACCTGGCGGACGACAACGATCCGATCCCTTTCTGGAAGTATCTTCTGATCGTCATGCTGGGGCTGTTTCTCGGGTGGCAGGGACGAGTCATCTATCTGGAACTGATTCGCGGGAGAAAATCCTGAGGTTCCGCGATCAATTTTTGCCTGATGACAGAAACAAACACCCCGGTCTATATTGTCCAAAGAGAGAGGGGACCGTCATGAAGCGACAGGGAACCGTGATCCTGATGCTGCTGGTTGCGCTGATGATCGGCGGAATCGTGGCCATGCGGCTGATTCCCGGCATCGAGATCCAGGAGCAGCGGCAGAAGAATGTTCAGCTGAAAATGGCTCTGGGTCAGATCCGCCAGGCATTCGCCATGCGCGCGGCTGCGTCCGCCACGTATAACCCCGACCTGTCGAACAAGAACGCCATCGCAAACGAACTGTCGAGTCTGGCACAGCTCAACTACCTGAATGACCCGACACAGATGGATCGGCATGTTCCGGGCCATCGGTGGGGCACCGGCACCGGCGACGTGTATTGGAAGGCTGCCGACAACATCGCCGAGAACACCAGCTTCGAGGTCACGGACACGGCGGGAACGATCGCCTCCTGGCAGATCGAGGCCCAGACGACGCTCACCCGCGACTGGTTCTATCTGGGCACGACCGAGATCGACGATTTCCCTGGGGAAAACAAACTTGGCATCACCCTCGGTCTTTCCGGTCGCTCGGTCCGCATCGACCGGTGATCCACGCATTCCCCGATCGGCATTGCCCTGGAGAGAGAGGAGCACCGAAATGAAGTGCCGTCAGCTCGTCCGGATTCTGTCCCTGATCGCCGTTTTCCCTCTGCTGATCGGGCTCTCCTCCGCCCATGCTCTCGAACAGATGAGCAACGCCAGTTTCACCTCGACTGCGAACGACTGGGTGATCACGGAAGAAACATACGGGGATTTTTCATCGACGGCGGATTTCGCGCAAGCGTACGATGGCAGCACGGGCGATACCGGCGGTTCATTCAAGGTTTTTGGACAGCGCAAGAAAGACGGGAACCCCTCGATTTCCGCTTACGCGTACGCGAACATGGCTCAGACGCTCCCCCTGACGCCGCCTCTTGCCTCCGAGGCCAATATCACCATCGCCGCATCGCACCGGGAACAAGCATATTTCACATCGTTTGCCTACTGGGAGTTGCAGGTGACGGGGGGCCTCTATCTCGTCAGCACCAACAACCTCTGCGGAACGAGTTTTCTCGATGCCGCCCATCTCGGTTCAACCACGAGCACCGTCGACACCGGTTGGTCGAGAACGGCGACGTGGCGGCAAACCCTTTCACCCGGTGATTCCTATCGTCTGCAGTTCCGCTGGAAGTTCGGGGCGAACAAGGCCGGAAACAACTCGCCGGGTACTCAGCTTTCCTCTTGGATCGATCGCGTCACGGCGAATCTGTCGCCGTCCGGCCTTACAGCCACCGAAATCCCCTCCGGTCAGGTGTTTCTCGACTGGCCCGCCAGCACCAACCCATCATCGGCTCCTCAGCTCGCCATCGCCACCCATGCCTATCGTATGTATCGGAGCACGACGCCGCTCGGCCCCTGGGATTCGGGGTGGATTCTCGCCTCGAGCACGTCGCGCACGACGACCTCCTGGTCGGAAAACCCTTCCGAGGACGAAGTCTATTACTGTATCACCGACTATGATACCGCCGGCCAGGAGTCGCCGAAATCCCCTCTTGCCGTGTTCAAGCGGGCACGCCTCGAGATCACGAAGGTCGAAGCCTCCCAAACCACGGTCACGCGCGGTCAGTCCGGCTTGTCCGTGAAGGTGTATCTGACCAATACCGGCTTCTCCCCCGCCTCGTTCGGCGGGGCCAGTCTGACATTCAAACTCCCCGCCGTCGGCCATTACTCCTGGTCACGCCAGTCTCCCGCCCTCGGGACCATCATCCCCGGAGGCGGCAGCCTCATCGCGGAGTTCATTGTCGACGTCCTCGATGACAGCATCTGCGACATCGACACGATCGACGCGACGGCCTCCGGGACGAACGCTATCAGCGGCCGGAGCATTGGGGATGCCGGAGCCACGCTCCCGACATCCTGGCTCATTCGGGCACCCGCTTCCCTCCGGGTTTTGAGTGTCGTCACGCCATCGACCGTTTTTCTAGGTCAGACGGAGGTTCCCATCGACGTGACGGTCGAGAACATGGGCGATAAAAACGCCGCCGGTCTCTGGGACAGCACGGACCTCCAGTTCGATCTTGGAACGTATCTGAACATCCAACCCCAGACCCCTTATCCACTGACCATCTATGCGGCTCAGGCATCGACGGTCCGGTATCTCCTCGAGGTCGATCCCACCTCGGCGACCGGAACGGCAAAAATCGACGCCCATATCGGTTATCGGGACATCAATCTCCAGGTTCCGACGAGCAATTTTGACGGCGCCCTGGTTCCCGGCCAATGGACGATCGTCGCCGGATTCGTGAACACGTACAAAGATGCCGCACGATTGATCAAGATGCGCAGCTTCAACCAGGGCTACTACACGGTATTCTCGAAAGCCGAAAATCTGGCTCCTCTGAAGGAACATCGTCTGCGCTGGTATAACCCATCCGGAGTTCAGGTTGCATACAGTGATCCGGCGGTTCAAACCGACGAGACCGGTGCGATCGAAGGGGAGTTCGAACTGACGCCAACTTCTCCGCTCGGTATCTGGCGTGTCGTCGGCACCCGCGTTTTCGACACCGTCCCGCTGTGCGAAAATACCTTCGAAGTCGTCGCCCCCGCCAGCCTGACTCTCTCTCTGTCCCTTCCGACGACGGTGAGTCTGAACTCGACGTTCATAGCCACCGTGAGTATCTCCAATGTCGGTGGCGCCTTCGTCCAGGATGCCGAGCCGGCCACGGCGACGATCGCCGCCGGCAACACCGGCACGGCAACGTATCAAACGGGACCGGCCCCCCTCCGACAAGACATAAGCCCCACTGGCACGGTCACGTACACCTACCGGTTCCAGGCTCTGACGACCGGCCAGTTCCAGCTTCTCTCCTCTGGGTTCGGATTCGATGCGAACGCCACCTCGACCCCCCGCATCATTGCGGCGACACAGACGAGCAACGTCTGCACGATTCAAACGCCCCCCGTCCTGACCGTTCTTGCGGTGAAAGAGAATTACGTGTCCGTCTCCCCCGGGCAAACGGATCTGTTGGTGGACGTCGGCATACGGAACTCCGGTCAGGCCGGCGCGTATATCGACGCGGCATCGCTTTCCCACACTCTTGCCGGTCATTCCCATCTGCTCACGACGCCCTCGCTGCCGTATCTCCTCCCGGGGAACACCGCGGCGACCCTGACGTTCCTCGTCTCGGTCGATCCGGCCGCGGCCCCTGGAACGAACACGATCACGGGATCTCTTGCGGCATTCGACGCGAACGATCCGTCCTCGCGTCTTTCGGCCACCGGCGGCACCCCCGGCACCTGGGACGTCCTCGATTACACGGGCGTGCTCTCCCCAAGTCCCTCGTATTCTCCCGAGCAGTATGGCTACACCCTTGGGCAGCGGGTCTATGCCCGGTTCGATCTCGGCGCGGTTTCCGGCACCAAGATGCGCATCTTCATCTATGACCCTGCCGGCAACGAACGGGCGCAATCGGCCACACAGGATAGCGGTCAATATAGAACATTCGATTATCTGACGACGACGGATATCGTCGGTTCATGGCGGGTCGAGCTGTGGCTGGTCACCGGTGGCGGCGCAAAAAGCGGTACCTCCCCTGTCGGTCGACTGTATTTCGACCTGTTTCATCAAGGCCGTCTTACGGGAACCTTGACACTTTCACCCGATCCGGTCGAAGTGGGCGCCACCCTCACGGCCCAGCTTGTCGTTTCGAATCCGGTCACGGCCGGCTCGACGATCGCGACGACAACTCCTACGCTTCCAGCCAAAACGGCTCCGAGTACGGGCGACACGATCTTCACCGATGGCCCCGATCCGATCTCGGGGATGGTCACCCCATCGACTCCCCTGACCTTCACCTGGCATTTCCTTGCGGCAGACGATACGGGAACGGTCGGCAGTTTCAGCATGACCAGCTCTGCATCGGGATTCGACATGAATACGGGAGAAGCGACGGGGACTCTTACCATTCTGTCGAACTCGATCGTCATCACCAGGCGAGCCCTCGCCCTTGCCTCGGCGACGATCGATTTCGGAACGATGTTCTGCAATCAAACGAAGGGAATCGGCAATACCCGCCTCGACAATATCGGCAATGTCGGTCTGACGAATGTGTGCTGGCAACCGGTTCATCTCTACTGCACCACCAACTCCATCAATCGGGCCAATATCGGGTTCAGCCCCGATAACGGCTTTTCCGTCTCTCCCTCGAGCTATCGTCTGGCCTCCTTGACGCTGACCGTGCCCTTCAATCAGGCGTCCGGCACCTATACGGGTGTCTTGAACGTCTGGGACGACTTCGCTCCCGCCAACGGTGCCCGAGACGTCGCCGAGCCCTTCGACGAGTTCGCCGTGACGGTCGTGATCGGAGAAACCGAATTGGTGATCCTGAACGAGTCCCTGATCGACATGGGAAACGCCCCTGCGGGTTCTCAGATCGCCACGAAGACGTTTTCCGCCTTCAACGGCGGGAACGTGAAGCTCGAAAAGCTCAAATTCGAGGCAACCCCGGCAACCCTTACGGCGACGATTTCGTTCACCCCGTCGGTACCAGGCACGCTCGCCACCGACGGCATCCTGATCGCCAGCATTTCGGCCCTGATCGATCCAGCAGCCCCCAGCGGAATATACATTGCAACATATACGTTGTTCGAGGACAACGACGACAGCGGGACGTTCACCCCCGGAGAGCCGCATGACACGGTCCAGCTTCGTTTCAGTATCGGCAACCAGAGTTTGACGATCCCCACGAACCCGCTCGACATGGGCAACGGCACGCCGACGTATACCATTTCGAACGTCCCTTTCACCATTCAAAACACCGGCTCATTGAGCCTCACCCGGCTGAAAATATTCCCTCTGGATCTCGTTCGTGTCCCTCTCGGCACGATTCCCGGGGAGAATCTGATTCCAGAGCTGCCGTCGGTCATCCTCCCGGGGGCCACCGTCAATGCGACGATGTCCCTGTATGTGGCCGCCGGCAGCCCAGCCGGTGTGTATGTCGGCACCCTGCGTCTGTTCGAGGATCTCGACGGGGACGGCACGTATGTCGGAGACCCGACGGAAGCCACCGCCGACACCCCCGTCCAGGTCACGGTGAATCCCTATCAGGCCCTCGACGTCATCAACTCCACCGTCAGCCTGGGCGGCCGCATTCCCGGAGAACCAGGCACCTCCACGTTCCTGTGTCGCAACGTCGGAAGCGTCGATCTGACATCCCTCACCTGGACGAAAACGGATTTGCTTTCCCCCAGCGACTCGATCCTTTCATCGGCCTACGACATCACCCCGACATCCTTTTTCACGGCGACACCGGGAGAAACATTCACGGCCACGCTCTCGTTCACCATTCCGAATCCGAAAACAGACGGGGATTATTTCGGCCAGTATGGCTGGTTGTTCGATGATACCCCTGTCAACGGCAAGGACCCCACGGATCCACAGGATAAATTCACCATTTATTGCAAGATCGGCGCAAAATCCTTGAATATTGTCGATCTGATTTCTCAAATTCCCTATGCAGAACCCTACACGACGACGTCACCGGTCGAATTCACCGTGAACAACAACGGCATCCTGGTTCTCGCCCGGCCCGTCGCGACCCTGACCAGGAATCTGGACGACGGCAGCGGACATGCGATCGCCACCTCGGCCATCACTCTCAATCCGATCGTTTTCAGCTTCATCAACCCGACGCAGAACAAGACGGGAAGTTGGCGCGTGACGATCCCGGCAAATCTTCCCAGCGGATTGTATACGGGGCAGTTGAAACTGTGGAACGACGAAAACGCCAACAATGCCATCGATCTTTTCGAGGCCTCCGACACGTGTGAACTCCGCGTTCAGGTTGCCGCAACGAAGAAGATCGCCGTCATGCAGAACCCCCTGGATCTGTTTTTCATCGCAGCCGGGCAAGCCGGAACGGGCAGCATCGAGATCCGAAACGTCGGCAACGTCGACCTGACGGGCATTACCCTCCGTGCGTTGCCCGCGGTCATTCCCCCCGTCGCCCCAGGGCCATCCCCCATCCCGGCACCGATGTTCACCATCACGACGCCTCCAACCTTTCTGTCGGACGGTTCCGGCAGTTGTCTCGCCACGCTCAGCGTATCCGTTCCTCCGGGCCAGACCGCGATGCCTTATCAAGGATACCAGGCAATATATGCCGATGGAAACGGCAACGGCTCATGGGATGCCGGCGAAGCCCTGGCAACCTTCACGGTGAAATTGACCGTCGGCGAAAAGAAAATCGGCGCCGACACCCCGATCCTGTTCGGCACAAAAGCGCCCGGCTCCTGGACGCTTCCCTTCAACGTCTATAATCTCACCTCGATCGGCATATCGAAGGGTCGCTGGTCCATCCTTTCCCTCGTTTCCGCCGGCGGGGCGATTCTTCCGACATCGTCTCTCTCCTTCCTGCCCACCCCCTTCACGATCAGTCCGAATTCTAGCAAGGCATGTACCCTTACCTTGAACATCCCCTCCATCCAGCCGCCCGGTACGTATATCGCCACGCAGACAGCCTTCGAGGATGAAAATCTCAATGGCTTCCTCGATGGATTCGAAGCCTCAGCCAGTATCCGAGTGGAAGTGACGGTCGACGCGTATCCCCGACTTCAGATCGTGCCAGCAACCATCGCCGCGGGATCGATCACGGCAGGCGATCCGTCGACCAAGGTCGAGGTTCTCGTCTACAATGCCGGCAATGCGACGTTCTCCGCGTTTGCCTGGACGACTTCCGACCTCGTGAGCGGTGGAAACCCGCTGTCTTCTTCCCTGCTCTCCATCTCGGGGATAGCTCCCACCACCTTGTCCCCCGGCCAGTATGGCATCGCAACCGTCACGATCGGCCCGATCGATGCGGCACAACCGGCCGGCATCTACACCGGCTCCCAGTTCCTGTACGCCCCGGCCTACTACCCCGGCTCACCGGAAGCGAGCGATTCGGTGCTCCTGTCGATAACGGTGAATCCCCCTAGCACTCCCGCCACCGGCCCCAACGTCGGGTCGGGAAGCACGTATCAGGAGGTCGCCACGTCGACGTTCGCCGCGACGGCCCCGAACAACCGGTTCATCCTTTCGGCCTGGGTCTGTCCCGGCACGGGAACGGCCGCGATCGGCTTTTTCCAGGCCGATGAGGCCGGAAACAAGGCCGGCTACGACGGGGCGATGATCGACAAGAACGGCGTGCTGACCCCGTTCGGCAGTCTCGTGGAAGCCGGCATCCTGGAGTCCAAGGTGGCCCGTCACCCGAAGTTCCCTACCCCCCCCCTACGACGTCCCCTTCACGTGGTATCGCATCTACGCGACCTACGATTACACGTTCACCGATACGGTCTCGAGCACGACCTGGATCGTCCTGCAAAACCAGTCGCCGACGACGGCCTCGTATTCGGTCTGGTTCGATGGGGTGCAGCTCGAGAAACCCGTCCTGGAAGGCCAGACGCGTCCCACCGTGTTCGCCCCGAACAAGAAGATCATCGCCCCAAGCCGGGATCTGAGCATCGACGGCGAAGAATATCACTACGAATGGTAATATGAATCCCGACCAGCCCACGTATTCACAGCGTCTCCAATGCCACCTGCTGAACCTGACGGCAACGGCGGCGGCCCGTATGACAACCGCCGGCCGCCGCCGGGCCGGCATGCTGCTTGCGGGGGTGGTTTTCGATGTTCTGCGCATCCGGCGCACCTTCGTCACCGATTCGCTGCGGCGCCACCTCGGACTGGATGACACGAGCTCTGTCGAAACCGCACGGCACGTCTATCGCTCGTTTTTCACGAATGCCGTGGAGATGGCAACGCTGCCCTTCCTTTCGGAAGAAGAGGTTCGGAACACGTTCGAAGCCGTCGGTCTCGACCACCTCCGGACAGCCCGGGATCGTGGGCACGGCGTCATCATCATCAGCAGCCATTACGGACCGTGGGAGTTCATCCCGCCGTGGCTGTGCCTGAACGGGTTCCGTATGACGACCGTCGTCCGCCGACAGCGCAACCCAGCGGTGGATGCATGGTTCGAGCGCATGCGACACCGGTTCGGCGCCCAGACGACGGATTCGGGCTTCGGCCTGCGCGAGATTCTCCGCACGCTGCGGCGGGGAGATCTTCTCGGCCTGATGTCGGATCAGAACGCCGGTGACCGCGGGTATTTCGTCGATTTCCTCGGGGAACCGGCCTCAACCGTCGTCGGTCCGGCCCAGATCGCCCTGAAAAGCCGCGCGCCCCTGGTGCTCGTCGCGGCTCACCCCCGCCGGCAGCCACCGCATCTGCTCGAGATCCTCCCTCCCATCGATCCCGATGCCTATACCGACGATGAAGCCGGCCGTATCGAGCTCACCCAGGCATTCACGCATGTCCTGGAGGAGTGGATCCGCAAACGCCCCGACCAGTGGTTCTGGCTGCATCGACGGTGGAAAAGCCGCCCGGCCGGCAAGGAAGGAGCCGCACCATGATGACCGCCCCGTCCATCTATCAGGGTCTTCTGCGTGCCGTCGTGCGGGGTCTCGAAGCCTTTCCGCCGAAGCGCATCGAACGCGAGGAGATCGAACTCCGCAAAGGGCTGTACCAACCCGAGTCGCCGATTCCCCCCGAAGGAACGATCTGGGTTCATGGGGCTTCGCTGGGCGAGGTCATCACGCTCCGGCCGTTCCTCCGGCTGCTGAACCGGAAGTTCGGCCCCGATCGCCTCCTTTGCACGACGACGACACTCGACGGATACCGACGCGTCGTGGCCGACGGCCTGTGCGGTCACGCCAGCCTGCTTCCCATCGATCTTCCCGAGTATATCGACCCGTTCATCGAGACCATGCGCCCCCGCCTGATTCTCATCAGCGAAACCGAGATCTGGCCCATCTGGCCAGCTCGGGCGACGGCACATGATATTCCTCTTGCTATTATAAACGCCAGAATAAACGAGTCGACGGTGCGTCTCATCCGTCTATTCCGCTCCCTGTTCTCTGGTGCTCTCGAGGGGATCACTCACGTTTTTCCCCAGGAGCTCGTCTACGAGCGTCGGTATCGGGCCCTCGGCTTCCCTCCCGAGCGCACCCGAGTGCTCGGGGCGTTCAAGTATGACCTCGAACTTCCCGCGATCGATCGGGAAGCCCTCCGCACCCAGTATGGCATCCCCGCCGGCCGGCGGATCATCGTCGCCGGCTCGACGCACGAGGGCGAGGAGGCCATCCTGCTGGATGCCCTCGAACCCCTCTGGACCGACCTGCATGCGACGCTGATCATCGCGCCGCGCCACATGAACCGGGTCGGCGATGTGGAGACACTGCTGCGCACGCGCCAGCTCGACGTGACCAAGCTGTCGTCTCACCCGAAACAAACGGGAAGAATCCTGCTCGTCGACACCCTGGGCGAGCTCCAGAAGCTGTATATGACGGCCGATCTCGCCTTCGTCGGCGGCAGCCTGATCCCCCGGGGCGGCCATAACCTGATGGAACCCGCAGCCGCGGGCGTCCCCCTCTTCACCGGACCTCATCTCGGAAACTTCCCGTCGGAACACGCCGCCCTCACCGAGGCGAATGCCATGCGCATTACAGCCGATATTCCCGCCGTCCGGGAGCTGTTCCGGGCCTTCATCGCGGACCGGGAGCCCTTCGCGGCCATGGGCCGGCGGGCGCTCGGGGTCCAGCGCCGCATGGCCGGTGCAGGCCGCAAGACCCTGGATGCGCTGTCAGAACTGGGCCTCCTTCCGGATGGCCAGGCATAGGGCACTCTTCCGATGAAACCCACCATTCTGATCCGACTCACGGCGATGGGCGACGTGCTCCTGGCGGTTCCAACGGCCCGGGCTCTCGCCGCCGCGGGGCATGAAGTGCACTGGGTGCTGCATCGCCGATGGGCCGCCCTGGCCCCCGTTCTGCCCGCTGCCCGGGTGCATCTGCTCGGGTCCGCGGCCGAACTGCTGCCGCTCGCGCGGCGGTTGAGGAGACTCGAGCCCGAAGCCGTCATCGACCTCCAGGGCAAGCCCGCCTCCCTCGCCCTTTCGGCCCTGATCGGAGCACCTGTCAGCCGGTATGGCAAGCGGCCCTGGCGAGAGCAGATCGCCGCCGCCCGCGGTGCGTATCCCATTCGCCCGGCGGATCCGATGCCGGTCTGGCTGCGATATGCCCGGGTTGCCGGGGTCGAGGCGCGGCCCGAGGGCGCTCTGCTGGAGCTCGCCGAGCCCGGCCTGCGGGAAGCCGCCGCGTGGCTCGCCGCCGAAGCCGGCCTCGAGCCGGGCCGGTTCACCCTGTTCCATCCGTCCGCCGCCCATCCCGGCAAGCGCATCCCTCAGGAGGGGATCGTCACGATGCTGGAGCGGCTGCCTCGCCCCCTTGCCCTGATCGGCGACACCGACGGCACGATCGTCGCCGGCGACGGGGTCATCGACCTGCGGGGCCGGACCGAATTACGTTTACTCCCATATATATTGCACCACGCACATGGTCTCGTGAGCACCGACTCGGGGCCGATGCATCTGGGCCGGGCTGTCGGGACGCCGGTCGCCGGGCTCTTCTTCCAGACGGATCCGTGTCTGGGCTTCGCCCCGGTTCAGGGCCGGCGCGTGAAGATCGTCTCGAAGCCGCTTCCCTGCAAGCCGTGCAGCCTTCACGGAAAACGCCAGCCGTGCCCCGAGGGCACCTGGGCCTGCCGTGCATTCGACTGGGAGGCCCTGGCGGACGACCTCGCCGGTTTTCTTGGGCCGGATCCGGGCGGATCACGATCCGCCCCTACGATATCGGTGCCGATTCAACACCGTGCAGAGGCGCATCGCGATGCGCCCGGCTCGTCGCCGCGCCATCCGGACGCCGCCGGACCACTTCCCCCCTCGTCCAGGTCGAAGGCATGAGAAGCTGCCTGTTCGGTCTGAACTGGGTCGGGGACGTGATCATGTCGTTTCCGGCCCTGACCCGTGCGGCCGAGATCGCCGGCGAACCGGTCGAGATCGTCACCCGGCCAGGTCTCGCCCCTCTCTACAAGCTTATTCCTGCTGCAGGCACCGTTCACGCGATCGACACCCGGCAACCGTTCTGGAGCCTGCTGCCGGCGCTTGTCGCCATTCGGAAACGGTCCTGCGCGCGGGTGATCGTGCTCCCCCGGTCGTTCCGGACCGCGTTCCAGGCGTTCCTCTGCGGCGGCCGGCGGCGCGGGTATGCCGGGGAGTGGCGCAGCGCGTTCCTGCACGAGGCCGTTCCCGTTCCGTCCTGGGCCGAAAGGGTTCACGAGAGCTTTCTGCATCTCGGCCTGGTCGATGACACAACGCTCGGAGATCCTCCCGCGGCTCCGTATGCCCCCCTCCCTCGCCTGGCCCCTCCGGAGGCTGATGCAGCCGAGCGGACACGGCAGCGACTGGGCCTTCCACCGGCCGGCGGGTATGTCGTTTTCGCTCCAGGTGCGGCATTCGGGGAGATCAAGCGGTGGCCGGCCGAGAGGTTCGCAGCCCTCGGGAGGCATCTGCTCAGCCATCACGGACTCCCGGTCGTTCTCTCGGGCTCTGCAGGCGAAGCCCCGCTCACGAGCTCTATAGCACTTGACATAGGAAACGGCGCGATCGATCTTGCGGGACGAACGTCTCTCGATGAGCTGTTTCACCTCCTGTCCGGCGCACGCCTTCTCGTCTGCAACGACTCGGGGACGATGCACCTCGGAGCCGCCCTCGGCACCCCGCTCGTCGTTCCGGTTGGCCCCACCGACATGCGGCGAACCGGGCCGATGAGCCCGGATGCCATCATCGTCACCGGGGCCCCCTGCCCCGACGGCGTGCCCTGCCGCCGCAAGAACTGCCGGCATGGTCATCGTCGGTGTCTCGAAAGCGTCACTTCCGACGCCGTCATCGCGGCAGCCGAGCGCCGGCTGTCGGCCCCGGCATTCCCACGAGAAAGGAGCATTCCATGACGAACCGGCCTCTTCCGCTTCCGACCGTTCTTGCGCGACTTCAGACCGAGGGGGGCGACGGCAATTTCCTGGTCATCGAGGAGCCGGCGACGGGGTATTACATCCAGATCGCCGGCAGCAACGGCTCGGCCCAACTGCATCTCGAGGCGGTCGGCAACGAGTATCTCGACGTCACCCGATGGCTGTCCCCCGAGCAGCACGCCCGTCTCCGTCAGCTCGGCTGGTCGGATCCGATCCGGGACTGTCCGAACCATTTCATCGACTGCCAGGTCCATGACGCGGGCGACCGGGACTGGCTCGCCGGGCTGATCATGAAGACGTTTGCCGACGTCTACGGAATCGGGAGCGATGCCGCGCTCGATCTGCGGCTGAACCTGGAGAGCAGTCAGGGATGATCGAAGGGAAGCGGCGCATCCTCGTCTCGCGCACCGACCGGGTCGGCGACGTCGTGCTGACGCTGCCGGTGTTTACGGCTCTCCGTAAGCAGGCGCCGCAGGCTCATCTCATCGGCCACGTGCGTTCGTATACCGCTCCCCTCCTCGACGGGCACCCCCATGTCGACGAGCTTCTCGTGGACGATCCCGACGGCCGCCCTCTCGCCTTCCTCGATCTCGTGCGCCGGATCCGCGCGCTGCGGCCGGATGCGGCGGTCCTCGTCCATCCTTCCGGGCGCGCCATCGCGGCCTGCTGGCTCGCCCGCGTGCCGGTCACGTCCGGCCGGGCCTCGAACGTCTGGCAGTTTCTACTGACCCATCGGATCGTGCAGCACCGTTCCCGGAACGAAAAGCATGAAGCGGCCTACAATCTCGATCTTCTGGCGCCTCTCGGCGTCGACGCCGACCGACAGGAACTTCCATCGATATATATCAATGACAACGCCAAATCCTGGGCAACCGGCCGTCTTGCCGCGACCGGCATTTCGACATCCCCCGTGTTCGTCCATCCCGGTCACGGGGGTTCCGCCGACAACCTGCCGCTCGAGCGGTATGTCGAGCTCGTCTCCCGGCTGACGGCCGCCGGACTGCCCGTCGTGATCACGCTCGGCCCGGCCGAGCGGCACCTGGAAGCCGCCTTCGGTCCGATCCGGCCCGGGGTCACCGCAGTCATCCCGGACGCGCCGGACATCGCCCATCTCGCGGGACTGCTCAGCCTGGGCCGCGGATTTGCGGGCGGCTCGACCGGGCCGATGCATCTGGCCGCCGTTCTCGGCCTCACGACCGTGGCGTTCTTTCCCCGGCGCGCCTCGATGACCCCGTTCCGCTGGGGGCCGCTGGGGCTGCGTACCCATGTCCTGATGCCCCCTGAAGAAGCGGGCGTGACGCCGGATGCCATGTCGAAGCTGGATACCGGAGTCGCCGTCGGGATTCTCTGCGGTCACTCCAGCGCTGTATCCGTGGAACCTGCCGCATGATCGAGGCCCTCATCATCACGGAACGGCTGACGATCCCCGCCTCGGATCTCTCGTGGGCGGCCGCGCGCGGTTCGGGCCCCGGCGGACAGAACGTGAACAAGGTGGCCTCCAAGGTCGAACTGCGATTCGATCTGGAGGGAACGACGGTGCTTTCCGGCGAGGTGAAGGGCCGGCTCCGGCTTCTTGCCGGAAACCGGCTCGATGCGGAAGGCCGGATCCTGATCACCTGCCAGGAAAGCCGGGACCAGCGATACAATCTCGACGAGGCGCTCCGAAAACTGCGCGGCCTGATCCTCAAAGCGCTCGTACCTCCCAAGAAGCGCCGGCCGACGAAACCGACGCGCGCCTCTCAGATGCGCCGGCTGGATTCCAAAAAAGCGCACTCCGACAAAAAACGCCGGCGAAGTTCCGGGGAAGAATGACGCTTTGCCTTCCCCGCCCCCCGGGTACGGAAGGTATAATGAAGTGTCGCCATTCATCGGGCGTCGTTCGATCATCCCTTCGGCGAGGTTCGTCATGATCAGATCATCAAACGCTCCACGACATCTGCTACCCCTTCTTCTGATCGCGCTGCTGGCCCTCTTCACGCAGCTTCCCGCCGGTGCCGAGGACGCCCTCGACAACGGCATCAAACCGGTCTTCGGGAAGGCGTTCAACCTCGCCCTGTTCGGCAGCCGTGCCGCGACCGGCGATGAGATGCGCTCGTTCAAGAAACTGACGGATAGCCTTCGCGACGCCGAAAAGAAGGTCTCCGGCTGGGGCATCCCGCTGAACCGGAAGGTGCGGATCATGCTGTACACCGATACCGGCTTCCCGTGCAGCAACATCTGGGTCGCCGCCGGTCTGACCCCGAACGATGCGTCGCTCGACAAGTTTTCTGACGACAATTCCCTGCTGTATGCGACGGTGAGCGGGTATGAGATGGCCCACCAGACGGATCTGCTCAACGACACGTGGTTCTTCGTCAATCCGCTGACGCTGCGGAAGAAGTATGCGGCCCAGCCGAAGAAGATCACGGGCGAGCTGCTCGACCAGGTGCTCGCGATGATCAAGGAGCAGCGCGTGCGGCTCGGCAAAAGCCTGACGATGCCCGTCGGCGAAAACCTCCGCGACTATCAGGTGTTCGAGGATGCGGCGTTCAGCTTCCCGCTCGGCGTGATCTGGGTGCCCGTTCGCAAGCCGGGCGCGCTGCACCGTGATCTCGACACGATCGTCCACGAGTTCGGGCATCACTGTTTCTACCAGATGCTCGACGGCGTGCTGCACAAGACCAACCCCAAGAAGCGGTGGACCCGCCTGCAGATCTGCGCCCTCGCGAAGAGCATGCTCGCGGTGAACGAGTTCTTCGCCGATTACACCGCCGTCTCGTGCGGCTATAATATAGCGATCTCGATACATAACTACGGGAAGCTGCCCGACGAGTTCAAGCGGTATTTCAGCCGGGAGCGCACCCTGGCCGAGTTCATGAAGGATGCTTACAGCAGCCCGCGCATGCGGTCGATGCTGGAGGAAGGGCACAACTCGCTGAACCCGACCCGCTCGTTCGTCTGGAAGCTCAAGCTCGCGATCGGCACCGAAGCGACCGACAAGATCGTCGTCGCGGCCGTGAAGGCAAATATGTACCGGTTCTTCGCCGCGGATGTGAACAAATACAAGCGGAAGGCGGTCGACTGGGGTTGGGGCTGCTTCGCCCTGCCCGATTACCCCACCGACATCCGGACCGAGAACCTGCGGTTCCTCGGCTTCCTCCAGGATGCCGCCGACAAGCTGCTCACCGCCGATCAGAAAGCGAAGTTCGCCGCCGAAGCCGCGAAGATCTACGGTTCGGAATACCCCCTCAAAGCCCGGCTGTAATTCATTTCCTGCCCAACGCCGCCCCTTCTCCGGAAGGGGCGGTTTCGTTTCCGGGCACAAGATGATGGGTGAAAACCGTAAGAACCGATCCGCAGATGACACAGATGGCACAGATGACATCCAGAAATCTTCTCTCAAGGGAGTTTTCGGTGCATTCAAATACCCAGGTGTTCGCTCCCGTCTGGTGTTCATCTGCGTTCATCTGCCCTCCATCTGTGAATGTGTTTCCTGAAAACCGGGGGCATCTCAGCGGAGCATCACGGTGGGGAGACGACCTTCGTAGCGGGGGTATTCATTCGATGGGCGGGCCTCGGGCGGGTTTGAAACCCGCTCCGACAGGCGACGGATGAAATCTCGTTCGGGCTCTGTGCCTCTGTGTCTGGTATGTGGGTTTCGTCAAAACAACCGATCCGCAGATGGCACAGATGACGCAGATGAAATCCTGAGCGTCTTCAACGATGGAGGTTGCGTCGCATCCGGGAAACAAGGGGAGCCAGGCGTTCGTTCCTCTCTGGTTTCTCATCTGCGTTCATCTGCCCTCCATCTGCGGATGCGTTCTTGAATCCGAGGGAAATTTCAACGGAGTATCTCTGTGGTGAAGCGGTCTCTGGAACATTCTCGCGGCATTGTTGCACAAAGCGAAACAGATAAAAATCGGGGGCTCCTTGCGGAGCCCCCGATCTGGGTGAGAGCGGATTCGGGTTACTTGGCCTTCTTCTGGGCCTTGGCTTTCTGGGCCTGTTCGAAGCGCTTGTAGGCTTCGCGGGTGCGGGCATCTTCGGGACCATACTGGCCCTTGAGGTTGGCATACTCGATGTAGAGCGCGTTCACATCGCCGTCGGCGGAGGAAGTCCAATCGGTGTCGAGCCATTCGGCGTTCTTCTTTTCGACATTGAAGGTATAGGGGGCCACCGGGTCTTCACCGCTCAGACAATGGGTCGCCTTGCCGGTTGCGACAAGCTGCTCATCGGCGCCGTTCCGGCCGCGGACAGCGACGGCACCCTCGACGACGGAGAGAACGGACTTGCCGCGCGAATTCACGGCCACGTCGAAAACGGTGCCGCGGATTCCGGCAACGAGGCTCGGGGTTTCGATCAGGAACTCGGAGCCGCGCTTGACGAACTTGAACCAGGTCTGGCCCTTGAACACCTTGAGGGC
This sequence comes from Candidatus Ozemibacteraceae bacterium, assembly GCA_035388825.1. Taxonomy (GTDB): domain Bacteria; phylum Muiribacteriota; class Ozemobacteria; order Ozemobacterales; family Ozemobacteraceae; genus MWAR01. The sequence goes on along the minus strand of DAOOQQ010000004.1, from coordinate 74,981 downwards.
GGTCGGCTGGAGTTCGACCATCGTCAGGGGCTTGATGCGCATGCGGGTGCCATCGCCGTACACGAGTTCGGCTTTGGATTCACGCAGCGTCTCGATCAGATCACCGGCAAACAACGGCGAGCCGGCGTTGAGGACATCCGAGAGTACTTTTCCGACGCGGGTCAGCTTCACCTGGCCGCCGATGATGTTCAGTTTCACGTCGAGAGGCTGCACCTGCTGTTCGGCAGCCCAGGAAGCACACGTCATGATGGCGACAAATGCCGCGAGGAAGCACAACATTCTCCGATAGTCCATACCAGCCTCCAGAAGATAGATGTTCGCTGTAAATTATACGTCCCGATGCCGGGGGCGTGTCAAGCCGCTTCAGAAGCCAAACACCGGGTTCTCACCCTGCCGGGGCAGCAACCGCTGCGGCCACCGGGGGGGCATCACCGGTCGACAGAGGCGATGCAGCTTTTGAGAACCTTCTCGAGGCCGTCCGCGGCGGCGGCCAGGTCGTCATTGACGATGATATGGTGATACCGGTCACGGCAGGCCATTTCCTCGCGGGCATTCCGGAGGCGCTGCTGGAGGACCTCCTCGGTATCCATGTTCCGTTTGCGGATACGCTCTTCCAGGCACTCGATCGACGGCGGCATGATGAAGATCAGCACCGACTCGGGGTACACGCACTGGATCTTGAACGCGCCCTGGACGTCGATGTTCAGGAGCACATGGCGGCCTTCGTCCCTCTGGCGGTCGACGAACTCCCGCGGAGTTCCATAGTAGTTGCCATGTACGACGGCCCACTCGGCGAACCGCTCGTCCCGGATCTCGGCTTCGAACCGCTCGGGCGTGTAGAAGAAGTATTCCTGCCCGTCCGTTTCCCCGCCTCGGGGCGCTCGGGACGTCGCGGAAATCGAGTAGACCATGTCGGGGGCGAACCGTTCGATCATGTGGTTGCACAGGACGGTCTTGCCGACGCCCGACGGGCCGGAAATCACGAACAGCATGCCGCGGGGGCGGCCGGTATCGTTCTCCATCATTTTTTCCGGATGAGGAGGGACTTGCCATCCATCGCGGCGGGCTGGGGTATGCCCAGGAGCTCGAGAATCGTCGGCGCTATATCACACAGGCGGCCACCGGCGCGAAGATCGACCGAGTGACGCGTCAGCAGGCAGAAGGGAACGGGGTTCGTCGTGTGCTCCGTGAACGGCCCGCCCGTCTGCATATCGATGAGCTGCTCGGCATTGCCGTGGTCAGCCGTCAGAATGCAGTCGTAGCCGAGATCATATGCGACGGGGACGATCTTGGAGAGAACCGAGTCGACGGTGCTCACGGCTTTCATCGCCGCTTCCATGACCCCGGTATGGCCGACCATATCGCAGTTGGCGAAGTTGACGACGACGAAGGGGTAACGGCGGCTGCGCAGCTTCTCGAGCAGGGCATCCCCGACCTCGAACGCCGACATCTCAGGCTTCAGATCATAGGTCTTCACCTTCGGGGAGGCGATCAACTGGCGCTCCTCGTGGGGAAGCGGCTGTTCGACGCCACCGTTGAAGAAGTAGGTGACGTGGGCGTATTTTTCCGTTTCGGCGATCCGGAGTTGAGGAATTCCCTTCTGGGAGAGAACCTCGCCGAGCGTTTCGGGAAGGCGCTGCGGAGGGAAGGCGACCGGCACGGAAAACTTCTCGGCATACTGGGTGAAGCTGGCGTAGCGCACCTTCATCGGCTTCACGGGGAACTCGGCGAACCCCTCTTCGGTGAAAACGCGGGTCAACTGCCGCATGCGATCGGCCCGGAAGTTGAAGGCGAGGATGCCGTCGCCGTCGGAGATGGTGGCGACCGGCTTTCCGTTTTCCTCGATGACGACGGGAACGATGAACTCGTCGGTCACGCCGGCCGCATACGATGCCTCGACGGCGGTCACGGGATCCGCGGCGCGGTTCCCGACCCCGTTCACGAGTGCCTGCCAGGCCTTCTCGACGCGATCCCAGCGGGAATCGCGGTCCATGGCGTAGTACCGGCCGCCGACCGTGGCGACGCGACCAACGCCGATCTGCTTCATCTGCTCGGTCAGCTCGCGCATGAATTTCACGCCGCTCGTGGGCGAGGTGTCGCGGCCGTCCATGAAGGCATGGATGAACACCCGGGTCAGGCCGCGCTTTTTGGCGAGTTTCAGGCAGGCGTACAGTTGGTCGTTCCGGCTGTGAACGCCGCCGTCGGAAAGGAGGCCATACAGGTGCAGAGCCGTTCCGGCCCGTTTCACGTCATCGCACAGCCCCGTCAGGACCGGATTCTCGAAGAAGGAGCCGTCGGCGATCGCGCGGTCGATGCGGGTGATATCCTGGTAGACGACCCGGCCGGCGCCGATGTTGAGATGGCCGACCTCGGAGTTGCCCATCTGGCCTTCGGGGAGACCGACATCGAGGCCGGAGGCGGCCAGGGTGGTCAGGGGCCGTTCCCGGAACAGGCGATCGATGAACTCCGGTGCGGCGGCGTGAATGGCGTTTCCTTCGGCGCGGTCCGACATGCCGAAGCCATCCATGATAACGAGAAGGAGTTTGGGCTGTGCATCCATGGGTGTGACTTCCTTGGGCCGGCAACGCGCCGGTGATTCGATGGCGCGGATTATACCCACCATGCCGGCGGGTGTCAATTCCACCCGGCAACCGGGCCGCCCATGACGATCGCCGGTTGACAGGCGGCTGGACAGCCCCTAGAATCGGAACCATGCTGATCGTCGGACTGGGCAATCCCGGAGCGGAATACGAGCACACGCGGCACAACATCGGGTTTCGTGCCGCCGATGCTCTTGCGGAGCGTTTCCGAACGCGGTTCGACCGGTCCAGGCACCATGCCCAGGAAGCGGCCTTCAGCTTCAAGGGTGAGTCCCATCTGCTGCTCAAGCCGCAGACGTACATGAACTTATCCGGGGAGTCCGTTGCCGCCTGTATCGCGGCCGAGCAACTGACGCCCGAAACGACCCTCGTCATCGTGGACGACATCCACCTCCCCGCCGGTCGGATCCGTCTCAGGAACTCCGGCGCCGACGGCGGGCACAACGGGTTGAAATCGATCATCGGCAGAATCGGCCAGCAGTTCTGGCGGCTGCGGATCGGCGTGGGTCTGCCGGAGGGCACGGGAAACGGCCTGGTCAATCATGTCCTGGGCCCCTTCACCCCCGACGAGGAAGCGATACTCACCCGCATCATGGGCGATCTTCCCGAACTGGCCACGATGTGGCTGATCGGGATGGGCGGCCGGGCGATGAACAGGTTCAACGCGAAGTGGTACGCCGAACCCGAATCGCCGCCGGACCGGGAACCACCCCGTTCCTGATTGTACATCCCCTCGGTTGCAATCGTTGATGGGCTCTGTTATGATGGCCCAGATCAGCACAAGGGGGGAGTGTCTCATCGATGCAGGACATCAGCGAACTTCGTAAGGATCAGCTCGACGCATTGCGGGAAGTCGGCAATATCGGCTCGGGGAATGCCTGTACGGCGCTTGCGCAGTTTCTCAACCGCAAGATCGACATGGATGTTCCCCAGGCGAAGATCCTTCCGTTGAACGAGATGTCGATGCTGATCGGCGGCCCCGAAGAGATGGTGATCGGCATCTTCCTCAAGGTCATGGGGAACATCTCCGGCCGGTTTCTCCTGCTGATCCCGGAATCGACCGGTGTCAAGCTGATGAAGACGTTGATCCCCGGCTCCACCGTCATGAAAGCCTCGGCGATGAACGATCTCGAGGTTTCCTGCATGCGCGAGGTCGGCAACATCCTGGCCGGGGCGTTTCTCAACGCCCTGTCGGTGCTGACCCGGACGCCCATGCTCAACTCGCTGCCGTCGATGGCGTTCGACATGGCGGGCGCCCTGATCGACAGCGTGATCGCCGACATGGCCGCGGTCAGCGACCACGTGCTGATGATCGAAACCTCGTTCATCGAGAGTGACGAGAATCTGAAGATTCACATTTTCCTGATGCCTGACATCGATTCTCTGGGCCACCTTCTGGATCAGCTCGGAGTCAAGTGAGATGCCCGAAATCTACCCGGTAGGCATGGCCGAGATGCGCATAGCGCGCGATCCGGACATCCTTGCCGCCTACGGGATCGGCTCGTGCGTCATCGTCGCGCTGTACGATCCGAAGTCGAAGATCGGGGGAATGGCGCACATCATGCTTCCCGACTCGACGGGGATCTCCCAGGAGCGGCTGAATCCGCGCAAGTTCGCCGACACCGCCGTTCCGCTTTTATATCAAACGTTATCCCATGCCGGCTGTTTCAAGACGAGCCTGGTCGCGAAGGTCGTGGGCGGTGCCGAGATGTTCCCTCCGAACGAGGATCTGAAGAACAACATCGGGTCGATGAACACGGCAGCGGCGTTGAAGGCGCTCGAGAAGCTCAGCATCCCGATCGCGGCGCAGGATATCGGCGGCCGGACCGGCCGTTCCCTCGAGCTGAAGCTCGCTTCGGGCAAGATTCACCTGACGGTTCTCGGTGAATCGGCCAAGGAGCTGTGATGGCCAGGCTGCCGCTGATGATGGGACTGTTCCTGGCCCTGGCGATGTCAGGCCTGATCGCCGTTCTGTCCCTGCTGGCGAAGGTAACCCTGGCGACGCTGCTGTTCCGGACGCTGGTCTCGTTTTTCGTGTTCGGTCTGCTCGGCGCCCTCACCGGTTCGGTTCTCGAAGTGCTTCTGATGCCCGCCACCACGAAGACGGAGAGCGAGAAACTCCGGACCGAACTCGAAACGAACGATCAGCAGGTCGAGGCCGAGCTCGGCGATCTGCTGACGGAAGCGGAACCCGAGCCCCCCCCGGCCCCTTCCGGGACAGCCGCTCCGGCGCAGGCCGCGGCAGAGTTCCAGCCGGCCGTTTTTCCCCGCTATTCCGACGAAAATGGCAAAGCAGTTTCGCGGGGTGATTCCGTTGTGGTATCCTGAGGCGGTTAGACGCGGAGGAGAGATGTGAACCACGAATCGCAGTTGGCCAGATCAGCCAGAGAAGAGAAGGAACGCGAGGCGACCGAAGCGCGCAAAGCCGCCGCGCGCGCCCAGGACGAAGAAGACCAGAAGCTCTGGCAGCAGTACAAGACAAGCCGTGACCAGCGGATCAAGGATTCGCTGATCATGAAGTATGCGTCGTTCGTCAAGTATGTCGCGGGCCGCATCGCCGTGAACCTGCCCAGCAACGTCGAGTTTGACGATCTGGTCAGCTATGGGATTCTCGGCCTGATCGACGCCATCGACAAATACGATACCGGCCGCAATACCAAGTTCAAGACCTACGCCAAGACCCGCATCCGGGGCGCCATTTTCGACGAGCTGCGCCAGCTCGACTGGACGCCCCGCTCGATCCGGCAGAAGGCCCGCAAGCTCGAAAAGGCCTATGCGAAGCTCGAGGGGAAGCTCGGCCGCGACGCGACCGACGAGGAGATCGCCGAGTTCCTCAAGATCGACATCTCCGAGCTGCACAAGCTGTTCGACGAGACGAAGAAGTCTCTCCTGCTCTCGCTCGACGAGATCTTCTACGACGACGAGGAGGGCTCGTCCCGCTTCGATTTCGTCGAAGACCAGAAGAGCGACAACCCGCAGCGCAAGATCGAAGAGGCCGAGGCCAAGCGCATTCTGACCGACGCGATCTCGAAGCTGTCGGAACGCGAACGCATGGTCATCACCCTGTATTACTACGAGGATCTGACCTCGAAGGAGATCGGGAAGATCCTCGGCGTCTCCGACTCGCGCGTTTCCCAGCTCCACACGAAGGCGATCCTGCGGCTGCGCGGCCGGCTGGCCAGGCTTCGAGACTCACTGGTCGAAGAATAGTCATCCGTTTACAAAAAACGTGTGAAAGGAACCACTCCTTTCACACGTTTTTCTTCGGTCCGGCTCAGGCATACTGGAGCGAGAGACTGCTTTCCCGATACTCGAAGCTCATGGATGCCACGGCGGCATACCGGGCGGCCCCCTTCTTCGCCGCACCAGAAGCCCCACCCGAAGCGCCATCCGTGGCCGTGGGTCTTGCGGCAGCCTCATCCGTGACGGCCTGCCCTGGCGCCTGCGCCGGTTCCTTTCCATCGGTGCCGGCCGGGCCGGCGGATGCCTGGTCCTTCCCGAGGGCGGCGATGGCCTCCTCGAGAAGCTTTTTCAGATCGACGCCCTCCGAAGAGGCTTCGCCGGCGCCCGCTGCGGCGTCTTTCTTGCCGAATGCGCTCATCAGCTCGTCGAGGGAGATCTTCCCGTCCTGGTCCTGGTCGAGACTCCCAAACGCCGAAATGGCATCCGAGATCTGGGAGGGGACCTGCTGACCGCTGTTCTGCATCTGAACCTTGATGTTGACGAGCAGCCCCATGGTGACGCCGGAAGACGCCTGCCCCCCCTCTCCCGGCTGTCCGGCCGGGGCGCTGCCCCCCGCGGCCTGGGCCGACGGGTTCGAACCGGCGTTGCCGTCGAGCGCGAGAGGAGATATATTTATCGTTATACTTCTTGAAGGGGGAGCGCTCTCTCCGGACGGGGCGGGGGAACCGCTCTGCCCGGCGTAGGCCTCGAGCTCGTCGGCGCTGATGCCGTCGCGATTGGCGTCGATCTTGTCGAAGGCCTGGATGAGCGAATCGACACCGGATGCGGCCGGCTCGCCCTTCGCGGTCAGCCGGTCCTTCAGCTCGGCGAGATCCGCCTTCTGCAGATTCGCCCGGCCGGCCTGAAACTGCTGGAACCTGTCACGCAGGGAATCGATGCCAGAGCTCTGAATGCCGCTGATACTCATGGAATATCCTCCTGTCGTCGGTTCTCGGTCACAACGAGGTCAACGTGTCTCCCTTGTTCCGGTCGCCCCGGACAACTCGATCATTTTCGCGTGCTGGGCAGGGGTGAGGATCTCACGCACCTCGAGCAGACTCTCGAGCCGGATATCCATCGCCTTCCCGACCAGCTCCTTCGACTCGCGGTTGAGTTCGCGAACGCGCTCCCGATCGAGCACCGGCTTCCGGAACTCCTCCTGGATGCTCTGCCGCAACGCCTCGATTGTTGCGAACAGTCCGGACAGGGCGGCTTCACGCTTGGCTTTCCGCTCCTCGATGGCCGCCTTCTGCTCCGCCGTCAGACCGAGCCCGGAGATGATCTTCTCGCGGGCGGCCTCGTCCGCACCCTGCCGGTCGGGGGCGGAGGGGACCTGGCCGCTCAGCGAATGGACGACGAGGCAGACACAGATCAGTGTCGCGATACCCAGGCGCATGTCGTTTCAACCTCCTGAATCATGAGACATTCCGAACGTCCCGAAAAGTTTCACCGGAAAAAAAGATCCTCGATCGGCGTGTCGATATTGACCGTCTGCATCAGCGCCTTCTCGAACGCCCCGTCACCCCCGTAGATCTCCATCAGCACGGCTGTCGTCGGGGCAAGCCGCTTCACGGCGCGCTCCGGCGAGTCCCTGCGGACGACCTCGACGAACAGCACCAGAACAGCGAGGGCCGCGGCCGTCGTCAGCACGACGCTCTGCCGGCGCAGGAAGGCGCGGATGCGCTCGAAGATCCCGGAAGGCGCCTCGCCCTCGAGCCGGCTTTCGATGCGCTCCCACAGATCGGCCGGGGGAACGGGCCGCGCGGCCTGCTCGAACGGGCCGACCAGATCCTCCCTGGCGCGGTCCATCAGGAGACGGCACGGTTCGCAGGCGACGAGATGTTTCAGCAGCTCCCGCTTGTCGTCCGGATGGATCTGGTCGTCGAGGGCATCGGTCAGGATGAGTTCCCTGGCTCGTTCACAGTTCATGCGGGCCTCCCCTCAGTTTCGCGAACAGCGTTTCACGCGCCCGCCGCAACCTGGTGCGGACGGTGTTGAGATTGATCTCGAGAACATCGGCGATTTCCTGGTAGCTCAGTTGTTCGACACTCCGGAGCAGGAGACAGACCCGCTGCTCCTCGGGCAGCCAGCCAAGCAGCTCCTGAACCCGGTCATCGAACCGTTCCTCGGGGCATGGCGTGGTCGTTTTTCCCATCACCCGCTGCTCCATCATATACTCTTCGATATGTCCACGCTCGACGGCGGTCTTCTTGCGGGCATTGAGTGCGGTGTTCACGGTGATCCGGTAGATCCAGGTCTTGAGGGAGGAGCGGCCGTGGAACTGGTCGAGTTTGCGGAATACCGCGACGAAGACGTCCTGGGCGATCTCGGAAGCCGTTTCGGGGCTGGCAGACATGCGCAGGGCGACGCCGTAGACCATGCCGGCATGGGCGCGGTAGATCTCCGCGAACGCCGCGCGGTCTCCGGAGCGGGCCCGTTCGATGATCGTATCGGTTATTTCAGACATCCACGCTCTTTGACACCCGGAATCCGGGAAAAAGTTTCACCCGGAGAAACGGGCCCCCGAAGTCCAGGACTCCGGGGGCCCGTTTCTCCTCTTCGGCAGGCCGTCAGGCCTGGTCGGAGGGCGTCTTGCTTTCGGTAACGGCTTCGATCGGCTCGCCTTCGCGAACCAGTTTGAACTGGTTGATCATCAGGCGCAGCTCTGCGGCGCTCCGGGCGAGGGAAGCGAACTTCTCGTCCTTGCCGACGGTGCCGAGCTTGTCGGCCACGTCGTCGCTGAGGGCGCGGGCCTGAGCGAGCGTATCGCGGAACCGGGACAGCATCGAGTTGATGGCCGTCGCGAGCTCCTTGAGGCTGTCGTTGCGGCGGAGATGGATCTCGAAGGTCAGGTCGCCGCTGGCGATGCGCTGGATGCTTTTCTCGAGCTTGTAGGCAGGCCCGGCGAACTGGTGCGAGTACATGATGCTCACGATGAAGACGATGATCACGTTCACGAGGACGAGGAGGAGGAGGCGGGGCCACAGCTCGGTGACGAAGTGGCGCATCATGCTTTCGGCCGTCTGGCCTTCGCTGAGGGTGGCCTGGGTCGTCAGGAAAAACGAGCCGAGCACGTAGATATTGCACGCGGTGATGACCGTGATGAGGAAGACGAGAAGCAGGATGGTCCCTGCAAATTTGCTCTGCATCCCCTTCGCGATGAAATAGTTCTTACGCTGGGTCACGCGTATTCCTCCTCTGGGAAACGATTTCCGACGGAATCTTTCAGGTCATCATACGCACGGCTGCCGAGTTTGTCAACGAACGCCCGGCCCCGGAAGGGACCACCTCCAGAGAGAAAGAACGGTTCACCACGGAGACACCGAGCCACAGAGATCGTATGAATAAAAACGCTGCGCAGCAAAAACCAATCCGCAACCGATCCGCAGATGATGCAGATGACGCTTCGGATGCGTTCCGGAACCCGAGGGTCCGTTCAACGGAGGCGCATTGTGGGGAAACCGTCGGTTCGGGTGTCACCCGGCGGGGGTTACAGCGGATCGTCCTCGGTGGAGAAGTAGCGCTTGTTCTCGTAGACGGCCCAGCCGGAAAGCCGGCCGCTTTTTCCCTTGAAGGGCACGTCGACGAAGCCGCCCTGGGGGTCATACCGGTATTCGCCGTAGAACTGGACCTGGCGGCCGATCGCGAGGGGCATGGTGGCGCTGCCCTGGACGTGATGGACGAAGGTGAACTCGGTCTGGCCGTCACGCGAGCGGAGGCGGCACTTCTGCGTGTCCGTCGCGACCGGGTCGGGCGGGATCAGCGCCGTGATCAGGCCGGCGTCGCGCACGACCACCTTCGGCATTTTCTGCTGGAAGGCGTCGCTGATGGTTGTATCCTGTCCGATATAGTTCGCGAACACGAAGATGGCGAGAACCACGACGGGAATCGTCACCAGGATTGCTTTGTCCTGCCAGGTCAGCTCCGGCATTTGCTTCGACACGGGATCTGACACCTCCGGATACGGGATACGGCCCGGGTTGTCTTTCCCGGGTCGTGGCGAGGATAGCACAAGTTCCGTTCATCCGGAAAGAGCGGCGCGCGGGCAGGTGTGATACCATGAAGGGCAGAGGGATCGAGGAACGACGGCAAGCCGCGACACACGGCGGCCGGACGGAGAGGGCGCATGCAGGAGACGATCCGGAACGACCGGTCGCGCGCGGGCATCATCGCCGCCGTGCGCGGCTCTGTCGTCGACGTGCGGTTTGACGATGAACTGCCGCCGATCGGGACCGTTCTGTCGACGGAGAGCGAGACGCCCTTCCTGATGGAGGTTCTGGCCCACGCCGACGCTCGGACGGCGCGGGGCATCGCCCTCACCCCGCCGCAGGGGCTCGCCCGGGGCGTTTCGATCCGGGACACCGGCTCGCCGCTCCGGGCCCCCGTCGGGAACGGAACGCTTTCGCGCATGTTCGACGTGTTCGGCCACCCGATCGACCGGCTCGGCCCGGTATCCGATGTCACCTGGAAACCGATCCTGGGCCAGCCGCCGGCGCTCGCCCGGCGCAACACGGCATCGGGGCTTTTCGAGACGGGGATCAAGATCGTCGATGTGCTGATGCCGCTCGAGCGGGGCGGCAAGAGCGGCCTGTTCGGCGGCGCGGGTGTCGGGAAGACCGTGCTGCTGACCGAGATGATCGGCAGTATGGTGCAGCGTCACCGGGGCGTGAGCATTTTCTGCGGCATCGGGGAACGGTGCCGCGAAGGGGAGGAGCTGTATCGGGAGATGAAGGCCGCCGGCGTCCTCCCCGACACGGTGCTGCTGTTCGGCCAGATGAACGAACTGCCCGGCTGCCGGTTCCGGATCGGCCACGCCGCCCTGACCATGGCCGAGTGGTTCCGGGACGAGCGCCGCCGCGACGTGCTCCTCCTGATCGATAATATATTTCGCTTTATACAGGCTGGCTCCGAGGTTTCGGGGCTGATGGGGAACGTGCCATCGCGGCTCGGGTATCAGGCGACGCTCGCGACGGAGCTTGCGCAGCTCCAGGAGCGGATCGCCAGCACCGAGAGCGCGGGCATCACGGCGATCGAGGCCGTCTACGTTCCCGCCGACGATCTGACCGACCCGGCCGCCGTCCACACCTTCTCGCATCTCTCCTCGACGATCGTGCTGTCACGGCGGCGGGCGTCAGAGGGCTTCTTTCCGGCGGTCGACCCGCTCCAGTCGAACTCGCGACTGCTGGCCCCGCACATCGTCGGCGAGCGCCACGACCGGATCGCGCGGCGGGTGCGCGAGACCCTGGCCCAGTATGACGAGATCAAGGATATCCTCGCGATGCTCGGCATCGAACAACTTTCGGCCGAAGACCGCCGGATCGTCTTCCGGGCACGGCGGCTGGAGCGATTCCTGACCCAGCCCTTCCGCACGACGGAGCACTTCACCGGGGTCCGCGGCCGGCTGGTTTCCCTTCCGGATGCGCTCGACGGATGCGAGCGGATTCTCGCAGACGAGCTGAACGAGGTACCCGAAGGCGACCTGTACATGATCGGCACGATCGACGAGGCATTCGCGAAAGCCGGCCGGAAGGAGACACAGCGAAAATGAGCGAGGCTGTTCCGACGATGACGGTCCAGGTCCGGACCCCGACACGGCTCGTGCTGGACGTCACGGGAATCCATTCTGTCCGGTATGAAACACCCGACGGTTGCCGGACGCTCGAACCGCGGCATCTCGACGGCGTCGATCCCCTCTCCCCCGGGATCCTCACTCTGACTGCTGCGACCGGGGAACAGACCGCGGCGGCCGTCGACGAGGGCATTCTCGTGAAAGCCGGCTGTGCCGTCACGATCGCGGTCCGGCACGTCATCCCGGCCCGAGGAAAGGCGTTGCTGCGGCAGGCGTTGCGCGAAGAACTGGCGCGGATCCGGAACACGGAAGCGGATCTTCGGGCGGCACTGGCCAGCCTCGAAAGCCGGTTCCTGAAAGAATCGTCCCAGGTGCGTGGCCATGGATGAGCGGAAGCGGGGGGAGCATCCCCTGGAAGAGCTGGAGCGGCGGATCGCCGAGCGTGAGGAGCGGCGAAAGCGGCGGGACGAGGCCTGGGTTGCCGGGTTCTGGTCGGGACTTCGCGTCCTGGGCCAGGCCGGCTGGTCGGTCGTCGTCCCCGGCCTGATCGGCCTGGCGGTGGGGCTGTGGATCGACGGCCGATGGCCCTCGGGCATCCCCTGGTCCGTCGTCGGCCTGGCCTGCGGAACGGCATTCGGCTTTGCCTCGCTCTGGTCCTGGCTTTCCCGCGAGCACCGCGATCTGGAACACCTGACGAAAGGAGGCGGAACCGATGATCCACGGCCCTGACGCAATCGTTTTCTGGCAGTCCGGCTTCGTCACGATCAATTTGACCCTCGTCGCGACCTGGGGGATCATGCTTCTCCTGATCCTCGTCTCGAAGCTCGTGACCCGGCGTCTGACCACGGGTCCGAAGGCCTCGTGGTGGCAGAACCTGCTCGAAACGATCGTCGAGCTGCTGCGCGGCCAGCTGCGCGAGATCGGCTTTTCCGAACCCGACCGGCATCTGCCCTTCCTCGGAACGCTGTTTCTGTTCATCGCGACGGCGAACCTGCTGATCGTCCTGCCCTTCTACGAGCCGCCAACCGCCTCGTTCTCGACGACGGCGGCGCTCGCCCTCTGCGTGTTCGTCTTCACCCCCGTCTGCACGATCGCCCAGAAGGGGCTTCGGGGCTGGCTGGCCGCATTGTGCCACCCCAACCCCCTCCTCGCCCCATTGCATATCATGGGTGATATTTCCCGCACTATCGCTCTGGCCATCCGCCTCTTCGGCAACGTCATGAGCGAGAATCTCGTCGGCGGGCTGCTGCTATCCCTGGCCCCGTTCTTCGTGCCCGTCGTCATGAAGCTGTTCGGACTTCTGACCGGCTTCGTGCAGGCCTGCATCTTCTCCCTTCTCGCGGCGGTGTTTCTGGCCGCCGCCACGTCCGAAACCCCGTCCAACGAAGCTGGTGAAAGGAACTGACATGGACCCGTTATCTCTCGTCGCCGTCGTGTCGATGCTCATGGCCGGCATCCTGATGTGCCTCGGAACTATAGCGCCTGCGATATGCGAAATGCGCGCGATCATCGCGGCCCTGGAAGCCCTGAGCAAACAGCCGGACGAGGCCGGCCCGATCACGCGCACCCTGTTCGTCGGCCTCGCCATGATCGAGTCGATGGCGATCTATTGTTTCGTCATCGCGATGATCCTGCTCCTGGCGAACCCGTTCTGGACCCACTTCATCGCGAAAGCGGCCCACTGATCATGAAGATCGACTGGTTCACTTTCGCCGCCCAGATCGTGAACTTCTTCGTGCTGGTCGTGATCCTCCGGCACGTTTTGTACCGGCCGATCCTCGAGGCGCTCGACGCGCGGCGCAGGGCGGTCGAGGCGACCGTCGCCGATGCCGCGGCGGCCAAGGAAGCGGCGGAAAAAGACCGGAACGCCCTCGCCGGCGAGCGGGAGGCTTTCGCACAGCGGAAAGCCGAGCTCCATCGCAGGCTCGAAGAAGAGATCGAGACGGAGCGCGCCCGCCTGACCGACGAGACCCGCCGGGAGCTCGAGGAGCTGAACGAAAGCTGGAAACAGCGCATCGAGCAGGAAAAGGCCGAGGCCGGGCGGATGTTCGCCGAACTGGCCGGCGACGAACTGGTCGCCGTGACGCGGCGCCTGATCCGCGATTTGAGCGACACCGAGCTGGAGGAAGCGATGGTGCGCGCCTTCATTCGCCGCTGGCGGGAAACGCCCGACGACGAGCGTCAACGCCGAGCCGGACTGCTGCGAAGCGGAGCGGGAGAGATCCTCGTCCGCACCTCGTCCGGACTCCCGGAGAAACTCCAGAACGATCTCACCCGCCTCCTGACCGAGGATGCCGCCGGAACTCCCGCCTCCCCCGTCTGCCGCTTCGAAACGGCATCCGAGCTGCTCGGGGGCATCGAGGTGTGGTTTGCCGACCGGCGCATCACCTGGTCCTGTGCCGAGTATCTCGCGGCGCTCGAAACGCGCATGCACGATCTTCTCGCAGAGCGCACCCCATGAAGAAGACGCCCCCCGAGCGCGACCGGTTCGCGGGCCGGCCCGGCCACCTGGCGCAAGAAGCCGCCAGAACCCTGGAAGAGGCGCTGCAGAGCACCTCGGATCATCTCGGCATCCGGGAAGTGGCCCGCTCACCCGGGCCCCCCGAAGGGCTGCGGCCGATCCTGGCACGCGCCGTTCAGGCCTATGGGAAAGCTCTCCAGGCCGCTCCTCCCGACCTCGCCATCCGGGAAACGGGGTTCCTGGAACGCATCTCCACGGGCGTGGCCATCGTGCGCGGCCTGCCCGACGTGCGCCTCGACGAGCTGGTCCGGTTCGGAAACGGGTGCATCGGTGCCGCCGTGCATCTCGACACCGACCATGTCGGCTGCATCCTGTTCGGCCGCGGCGACGGCCTGTCGGCAGGCACGCCGGTGCAGCGGCTCGGCCGGGTGATGGATGTGCCGGTCGGCGAGTCGCTTCTGGGGCGCATCATCGACCCGCTGGGCCACCCCCTCGACGGGGCAGGTCCCCTCGGCCGTCACGAGCGGCTGCCGGTCGAGCGGCCGGCCCCCGCGATCACCGACCGGGAGCCCGTGACGGTGCCCCTCCAGACCGGCATCAAGGTGATCGACGCGCTGATCCCGATCGGCCGCGGCCAGCGCCAGTTGATCCTCGGCGACCGCCAGACCGGGAAATCCTCGATCGCGCTGGCCGCCATGGTCAACCAGCGCGACACCGGCGTGATCTCGGTCTACTGCGCCATCGGCCAGCGCGGCGCGAGCGTGGCGAAGGTGATCGGCGAGCTGCGCGCATCGGGCGCCCTGCCGCGGTGCGTCGTCGTCGTGGCCGAGCCGGCCGAAGGACCGGGTCTGGAATACCTGGCTCCCTACGCCGCGACGAGCATCGCCGAATGGTTCATGGAACGGGGCCGCGACGTCCTCGTCGTCTACGACGATCTCGGCAGCCATGCGCGCGCCTGGCGGGAACTCTCGCTCCTGATGCGCCGCCCGCCCGGCCGCGAGGCGTTTCCCGGCGACGTGTTCTACATCCACTCCCGCCTCCTCGAACGATCGACGCACCTGAACCGGGAACGGGGGGGAGGCTCGCTGACGGCCCTCCCGATCGTCGAAACCGAGGCACAGAATATCTCTGCCTATATACCGACGAACCTGATCTCGATCACCGACGGCCAGTTGTATCTTTCGCCGACCCTGTTTCAGAAAGGAATATTACCAGCTATCGATATCGGCCGCTCCGTCTCGCGGGTCGGCGGCAAGGCACAGCTCCCAGCGTATCATGCGGCGGCGGCCGAGGTGAAGCTGCGCTTCTCCCAGTTCGAGGAGCTCGAGACGTTCGCGCGGTTCGGCACCCGGCTGGACGAGCCGACGCGGCGCGTGATCGAGCATGGGCGCCGGATCCGGGCGTGCCTGAAACAGGGTCCCCTCGAGTTGTGCGAAGTGACCGGTCAGATCCTGCTGCTGCTGGCTCTCACGCGCGGCCTGCTCGAAGCCGTCCCCCCCGAACGGATGGTCGAGGCCCAGCGGGTGATCTCGGACGCGGCGCAACGGCTTCCCCCGGAGCTGCGGGGCCGGCTGACCGGGCGCACCCCGTTTTCGGGGGATGACGAGACGACCCTGCTCGCCCTTCTTCGGGAGGCTCTCACAGCCGCCGGAGATACGCCATGAGCCGGACGGTCATCGAGATCCGGCACCACATCCGGAGCGCCGAGAGCCTGAAATCCGTGGTGAAGACGATGAAGACCCTCGCGCTGGTCAGTTTCGGCCCGTTCGAGCGGGCCCTGACGACGCTCGAAGAGTATGAAACCACGGTTGACATCGGTTTTCGGGCGGCTCTCGCAACGGCCGGAACCGCCGTTCCGGAAGAACTGTGCCGGGAGCTTCCCGGACCGGCCGGGGCGATCGTGTTCGGCTCGGATCACGGGATGGCCGCGGATTTCAATGAACGGCTGGCCCGGTTCACCGAGGCACGCCTGCGCCTCCACCCAGCCGGGGCGCGGATCTGGCCCGTCGGCGAACTCGTCGCCGGGCGGCTCGAAGGCTGCGGCATGCCCATGGAGCCCCCCCTGCGTGCCCCCGAGTCGGTCGACAGCATTCCGGGACTGCTGAGCTGCCTCCTCCACGACATCGACAGCCGGCGGAGGCAGGGCTTCATCGGGCCGCTGCTCGTCTTCTTCCAGACCCCGGTCTGGGGCGTCGGCTGTGAACCCGCCTTGGATGCGCTTCTCCCCCTCGACCCCCACCGTCTCGAGGGGCTGCGCGAGCGGAAATGGCCCTCGCGACGCATTCCCGAAGCGCTCCAGGGGCTCTCCCCCACCCTCGAGGCGCTGCTGCGCGAGCATCTGTTCGCCTGCCTGTTCCGGGCCTGCGTCCGGTCGGGAACGGCCGAGCATGCGGTCCGCCTTGCCGCGATGCAGCGGGCCGAGCGCAACATTGGCGATCTGCTCGAAACCCTCGGCCGGGAGTATCATGAGCAGCGCCAGGCCGCGATCTCAGAGGAACTCTTCGACGTCCTCGCCGGGTTCGAGGCCCTGGGAGCCGGGCGGCTTTGATCCGCATGGCCGGAGGTTGTATCATCACCCTGAATCCATCGGGAGGTCGAGGCATGATGACGCGTTTTCTCCGGAGATCCGGCATCCTCACGGGCATCGCGGCATTTCTGGCGTTTGCCGGCACGGGACTGGCCGAACCGGCCCAGATCGCGGAGTTCCAGGAGGGAACGGGGGAAGCGGAGTTCGGCGTCTCGGCCCGGATCGCCTCGGACGGCCCGGTCGTCGGACCAGCCTCGCTCCAGGCCATTCCCGGCGGCCTGGCGGTTCTCGACAGCGTCAACGCGCGCATCGTCAAACTGGATACCGAGGGCAAGGTGACGGCGACCGTCGGTCTTCCGGCCGGCAGCTACACGGATCTTGCCGCGCTGCCCGACGGGCGGCTCTGGACGATCGAATCGAACACCCGCACGGCCTCGATCATCATCGGAGAAGCTGTCGAGGAGCAGTTCCGGCTGCCTCCCCAGGATGGGCATCCCATTCAGATCGACGGTCTGATCGCCCTCGAGGACAGCCTGGTCGTGGCGGACTACGCCACATCGCGCCTGTACTGGTATGGCTTCGACGGCACCCCCCTGAAGAACGCCACGTGGCCGACCTCCCTGGGTATTGCCGCCGATGCCAACGGCAATGTCTGTTTTCTCGGGCTCGACGACGCGGACTGCTACAGCCGCTTCACCCGAATCGACCGGAACGGCCGGGTCACCGAACTGATCGCTTCCGGCCCGGCCCTGGACGGGGCGCGTCTGCTCGGGTTCCTGCCGGACGGCAGAGCCGTGGCCTGCGGGTATGCCTCGCGCGAGCCCCTGGCCCGGATGCTGTTTGCGATCGAGGCGGACGGGCGGGTCACGCCGTTCGAGACGATTCCCACGCCGGGCGGGCTGCTGTTCGCGCAACGCGCGGGGGTGGTCGCCGACCGGTCCGCGTGGCTGAACCTGTCGCCGCTGCACACGAGCAAGGTGGTCTTCGCGCGGTTCGATCTGATTCAATGACCCCCTGATTCCCTCCCTCCACGAGGTTCACGCCCGCCCATCACGCATGGGCGGGCTCGTTTTTTCACGGGATCAACACCCGCCTTCCGAAAATCATCCTCAAGAACCGGCGCATCTCTGCCGATGAAAATACAGCGACAGCGATTTTCTTCGTTCCAGAGCCGACAGGGACGTCGGAGATGGAAGGAAGGGCCGGAATACCGGCGGCGTCGCGGGAAACCAAAGCAAGGAGCGCGCCCCGTGTGGAATAAACTCAGAGCTCGACACTACTCGATCCTCGTCCTGCTCTCGATCGTCACGCTGGAGACCTCGGCCATCGCGATCGACCGGTATCTGAGCAAGGGTGACGACGTCGCTTTCGAGGTCGAAGGCCGTTTCCGCAACAACGCGTTCGTTTCCCGCTTCCAGCAGGCCGAAGCCCGGCACGGCGCCGTTCCCGCCACCCTGTCCCAAGTGGCCCAGATCGCCCAGACGGCCGAGCTGCGTGCTGCCGCCGCCCGGGGAGTCAAGCCCGTTGCCGGCGTTCCGGCTCCGGCAAGCAAGGCGGTTCCGGCCTTCGACACGTGGATCGAGTATACGGTGAAGAAGGGCGACTCCCTGAAAGCCATCGCCGAGATGTTCGACACGAAATCCGCGGTCCTGGCCCAGGGCAACGGTCTCACGACCGGCAACATCAAGGTCGGTCAGAAGCTGCGCGTCCCGATGATGGACAACCGCCTGGCCTACAAGGTCCGGGCCGGCGACTCCCTCAACAAGATCGCGAGCCGCTTCAACTCTTCGATTCCCGAGATCATCCGCGAGAACAACCTGAAGAACCATGTCCTGATCGAGGACCAGAAGATCTACATCCCGATGAAGCCCAAGCAGGAACTGACGATCGCCCGCTCCACCGTCGAGCCCGTGATCGCGCCGCCCCTGATCAAGATCGACAAGCCGACCGCGAATCTCGCCCTGGTGAAGGGCCCCACTCTGCAGATCGCGGCCGCCACCCCTGACAAGCCGAATCTGACGATCGTCCAGAGCGACGCGGCCGCCAAGCCGGCTCCGGCAGCAGCCATCCAGGCAGCTCCCACCGCTCCCAGGGCTGCCGCCCCCAAAGCCGCTCCCCAGGCTCCCGCCATCGAGCTTCTGCCTTCCATCGCCAAGGCGATCGAAGCGAAAGCCGCGGCCCAGCAGAACTCGATGATCCGCCCCGTCGTCGCGATGGCGCCGGCCGCGAAGCCAATCGCTCCGGCCCTCACCCCCAAGACCGCCGCGGTTCCCGAAACCCCGACGATCCAGGTCGCCCAGGCGGCGAAGCCGGTGGTTCAGGAAGCCCCCAAGCCCCAGAAGCCGGCCCTCGATGCCGACACCCGCCTCGTCGCCCACACGGTGAAGAACGGGGAAAACCTCTCGACGATCGCCCGCCAGTACAAGACCTCGATCTCCGACATTCTCCAGCAGAACCCGCAGAGCAGCTCGAATCTCAAGGTCGGGCAGCAGGTGAACGTGCCGGTGAACAAGAAGTATTACCGCGTCATGCAGGTCACTTCCCGCAAGGCCGACGTCAGCACCCGGATGGTCCTGCCGGTGCGCGGCCGCCTGTCGGACAGCTACGGCTGGCGCAAACATCCCGTCTATCGCAAGCGGCTGTTCCACGCCGGCGTCGACATCTCGGCCCCGCGCGGCACCGCGATCTCGGCGGCCATGGGCGGCACGGTCGTGTATGCCGGCTGGCTCTCGGGCTACGGCAAGCTCGTCGTGATCCGCCATCCGAACGGCCTCTCGACCCGCTACGGCCACTGCAGCTCGATCCGCGTGAAGCGCGGCCAGACGGTCCGGACCGGCCAGACGATCGCCGGGGTCGGTGCCACGGGCGTAGCCACGGGCAACCACCTGCATTTCGAGGTTCGCCGCAACGGCCGCACGATCAATCCGTCGCCCATGATCTTCGGGCGCTGACCAAGGGAGGGCGAGCCGCCGCTCGAGCCGAAATGCAACGCCCACCGCCGACACGACCGGGACACACCCCCCCGCGAAATCCGCTCATCGCCAGAACGCTCCTGGGCGCTCTGGCGGTGTCCGTCTTTTTCCTGGGCTCGGGCTTCTCGGGAAGCAGCATCGACACCTGGCGACGCGACGACACGCTCGTCAAGGAGCCGCTGTCGGCCCCGTCGGTGCTGCCGGGCGTGTTCACGAACTTCAACCCGCGCAACATTCCCGAACTCCAGCAGGGCCGTTCCCTGCCGGAAACGGCCGCGAACGATCTGCCGCCGATGCCGGCCGACGGACGCGGCGATGCGCTGTACGGCTCGCACCGGCTGCCGTTCTTCCCGGCCTCGACCGTCCGGCCCCCCGAAACGGGAACGAGCCTTCCCGTGATCGACCGGCTGCCGCCCGGCTACACGGATCTGAACGAGCGCGAGGACCAGCTCGTCTTCCACTCCAACCTGTATACCGATACGAGTTTCTACGCCAACGCGGTCGACAAGGCCAAGTTCAACTCGAGTCTCGACCGGGGAACGTTCTACGAGCAGAACCTGCGGTATGAGCTGTTCACCACGCGGCACAACGGCGACTCGCTGTCGCTGGTGGCCGACACGACGCATACGAACGACAAGCGGGCTTACCGGGACGGGTTCACGCTGAACCAACTGACGCTCGAATCGCGCACGCCTCGCTCGCTGCTCGCGTTCGGCCACTCGTATCCCGAGTTCTCGAACTACTCGATGACGCAGCAGGTGATGGGCTTTTACGGCGTGCAGAAGTTCGACAACACCGAGGTGCGCGGCTTCACGGGGTACCGGGCCGTCGAGAAGGATGACCTGAAGAACCCGCGGTTCATCGGCGGCGTGCGGCTCGAGCACAGCTCCGACGAGTCGGCCGTGTTCGGTCTCAACGCCGTCTCGACGAAAGACGTGCACGAGAGCCCGGGATCGGATCAGGATCTGCCGACGATGGCGAACCGCGTCTACTCGTTCGACGTCGGTCTGCGGCCGACCGAGAACATCTACGTGAGCGGCGAGTATGCCGGCAGCAACACGGATTACGACCGGCGTGACGAGGCCGGCAACCAGAAGGGCGAGGCGTATCGCGCCTCGGCTTCGTACGGCCGCGAAAACTACAGGGTCGAGGCCGGGGTCGAGGCCGGCGACACCGATTTTCTGAGCGCGATCGGCGAGGGGCCGCGGGACGAGCGGGCCTACTACGGACGGGTGTTCTACGAGCTGAACCGGTATGTCTCGACCCGGTTCGGCAGCCGCTCCTCGCGGGACAACCTCGCCAATTACAAGCGCGCGACGCTGGTGCGCGACCAGCCCGAGTTCCAGATCACGCTCAAGCCGAGCGACTACTACCGGGATCTGCGCGTGGACCTGTATTTCCAGCCGCTGCGCGAGTATTCCGACAACGGCTCCTTCGTCGACCGGTACCGGGACCTGCTGTGGCTGGAGCTGAACCACAAAGCCGGCGCGCTGCGCTACTTCGCGGCCCTCAGCTCGACGATCGACAAGGACAAGATCGCGAACGCGAACGATCGCGACATCAACAAATACGACGTCCGGCTCACCTGGGAATACGACGCGATGCGCCAGCTGTACGGGCTGGTCAGCCGGGAGCAGCTCGACTACAAGCGGCTCGGCGGCAGCGATGTGACGCAGGTGTATGGCCTGGGCGGCCGGTCCCAGTTCCACGAGGACGTCTCGATGAACCTCGATTACACGCACGAGCGGCTCGACCCCGGCCGTTCGGCGGTGGATTCGACGCACGACCGCGTCAATCTCGCGCTGACGAAGGAGTACAACAACATGGCCCGGCTGATCCTCAGTTTCGAGGGCTCGAACAACACGTTCGGGACGGCGGGCCTGGAGTATGCCGACTACTCGGCGCGGTTGCGGTATCTGAGGTCGTTCTGATGAATATTTTGCTTACTATATTCAACCATTTTTTGTCGCAGGGAACAGGTCGGAACGGCCGCGTTGCCGCCCGGCTCACGGTGCTGCTCGCGGTCGTCCTGGCGGCGCTGTCCGGCCAGGTGCCGGCGGCTCTCGCGGCGGAGAACCCCGATCTGGCGGCGTCGGTGAGCACGGACGGGTATGTGCGGGACCAGCTCGTCCTGGTGTTCAGCGACGGCCCCGTCTACTTCAGCCATGCCGATCAGGCCGACTGGAAGCGGGTCGCGCAGCGCCAGGTGTTCATCGACGGGGACGGGATCCGGACCGGCCCGCGCGGTTACGCGGTGGTGGCCTGGTCGACGGACAACCTGCTGCTGATCAAGCCAGGCTCGGGCGTGCGGTTCTCGATCCGGCCTGCCGGCTCGGTGCCGCGACTTGCCGTCCGGGTGCACGAGGCGGCCCTGTTCGTCGCGGCACGGGACTCCCAGAGCGTCGAGATCGAGGGCCGGCACGGCAATCTCGCGGTGACGACCGGCGAAGCCGTATACCTGTCGAACGAGAAACGCGATATCGTGCGGGCGCTGAAGGGGAAAGCCCCGTTCCGGCCGACCGGGGCGAACACAGCGACCGATATCCCCGAAGGATACGGCGTCGACGTGGATGCCCAGGGAGTCGTCACCCCCCTGACCGCGTATGATGTCCGTCGCGAGTATGACGACTGGCGCCGGTTCAACACCTGGCTCCGAAACTTCGACACCCTCCATCGGCGGCTGTCGACCGAGATCGGCTACCGGGTGGACTCGGTGCTGATCAACGACCGGTTCGTGGGCACGATGGAAACGGATCAGGACGGGTACCGGATCATCGATCCGGGCGCGGATGCGGCTCCCAGGCAGCTTCACCTGAAACTCAAGCTGACCCCCTACCCCCGGCCCACCGACCGGTTCGAGCTGTATATCAACAAGGACCTCGTCTACGCGCTGCGCGAGGGCCGCGACGGCTTCTTCGAGGTGAAGATCCCGACCCCGACATTCCCGGAGCTGTTCGCGACGATCCATGCCATCGACTCGATCGGCCGGCGCGACCGGATCTTCCACGAGCGGTTCGTCATCTACAACCGGCATCGCAAAATCGACGAGATCCGGGCGTTTCTGCAGCGGCTGTCGATGGCGATGGCAAGACGGGACAACATCTATCTGCGCGACCATATTTCCCGGGAGTACAAGGACTGGTTCGGCAACACCTGGTTCGACTTCGTGAAGATGTTCGACGACTCGCTGCGGGACTACCGCGACATCCGGCTGATCCTGCATCCCCACACGTTCAAGTTCAAGGGGGAGCAGGTGCTGGTGAACATGAACTACCGGCTCTCGGCCCTGACGGGGAACTGGCGCTGGCGGTACGAGGACACCGGCTCGGAGCTGATGACGCTGGCCTTCGAGGACGGCGAGTGGCGGATCCGGTCGAAGGCGAAGGGGCTGTTCTTCCAGCGGCTGAAGGTCGCGGTCGATCTTCGGTTGGGTATCCTGCGCGGCCGGGTGACGGACGAACGGAGCGGAGCGCCCATCGTCGGAGCGACGGTGAAAATCCGGCAGCGCGGAGTGAAGACCGTGACGGACGGCATGGGTGAATATATCATATATAATATACCAGCCGGAACATATGACATGGAAATTTCGAAGAACGGGTATGGGACGCTGACGGCCACACGGGTCGAGATCGCCCCGACCGGCCAGCGGTATTAGACGTCCGAGGTGCGCATGGATATCTTCAGACGCGTGTTCATCCAGGTTGCGGTGCTGATCGGCCTGACGGCGCTCATCTCCGGCTGCGGAGGCACGAGCGGAAGCGGGGACGCGAGAACCGCCGCCGGCCTGTTGACCGGTACCGTGCCCGCTTCCCTGGGAAGCGTCGTCCTGATCCGGGGTGCCGACGGTTCGACGCAGGAAGCAGCCGTCGATGCCGAGGGGCGGTATGCGGCATCGGTGAAGCCCGGAGCTTACAGCGTGCTGTTGAAGACGGCGGACGGGAACCTGAGCCTGATTTCCCGGTCGGTGAGCATCGAGGACAACATGACGGTGAGCCTGCTCGACATCCGCCTCGTGCCGCTTCCTCAGGTCGTTTCGGTATCCGTGCCCCTCGTCGACCACGACACGGCGACGGTGGAATGGCTGAGCGACATCGAGGCGGACGGGCGGATCGAGTATGGCACCGACACGCGGTACGGGTTTTCCACCTATACGGACACCGAGCTCAAGATCCGGCACCGGATGCAGTTGTATGACCTGCGGCCCGACACCACGTATCATTTCCGGATCGTCGCGAGCCGTCACGGCCTCGAGACGACCGGAACGCTGTCGAAGGATTACGCGTTCACGACGGCCCCCGCTCCCGACACCCAGCCCTGAGATCAGGCGGCCGGCGCGCTCAGAACGAGCCGGAGCAGGTCCGCATCCGAGATATACGGCGCATCGGCGGGTGCCATCCAGCCGAGCGGTGAGCCTCGCACCAGGCGCCGGGGAAGATCGCCGATGAGGCGTCGGCCCATCGCCGTGACAAGACAAATCCCCGGATCGAAGCCGGGGTCGAGCTGTTTCAGAACACCGCGCAGGGCGAACCAGGCTTTCCTGAACAGGAGCAGGCTTCGGGGAAACCGGAAGCCGTCGATCACGAGCCGGTCGATGAGATCGAGGGCCGCTTCGAAGGCCGCTCCCGGGCCGATCGGCCGGGAGCCGACCGCCGTCCGCAGATGGGCTTCGAGCGCCGCCCCCGGGCCAGCCGCGGCGAGAAGCGCCCGCAATGCCCCGCGCACGACGCCGCGCTCCCCCAGCATGAAGCCGAGCATCAGGGTTCTCAGGCCGGCTCTCTGACGGCGATCCAGGCGGCCCGCCTGACTCCAGTCGATGAGGCCGATCTCCCATGCGCCGGGGGTTCGCCCCGGAATCGCGAGCAGATTCCCTGCGTGCGGGTCGCCGTGGATCAGCGTCGTCGCTGCATCCGACAGGAGGGGGTGCAGGACGATCGCGCCGAAGGTCCGCGCGGCGAGGTCGCGCCGGATGGGGCCAGGGGCCTCAATTTCCGGGAGAGGAACGCCCTCGAGGCGCTCCATGGCCGTCAGCGTCGGCGTGGAAAACGGGAACACGTTCGGGATGCGGACGCCATGGAGTCCGACATACTGGGCCCGGGCTTCGCGGAGGTGACGCTGTTCGCAGGTGGGATCGGTTTCGGCGGCCAGGGCGTCGCGCACTTCGCGCAGCACGCCGATGTAATCGATGCCGAGATCGCCATACAAGCTCCGGCGGCCGTCGAGCCATGTCGCGAGGGCATCGAGCGCCGGCAGATCCTGGTCGAGACGGGATTTCGCCTCGGGCTTCACCAGCTTCGCGACACCCCGGCGGCCCGGACCGCCGCCGAGGCCGACCCATTCGAAGGGCAGGACCGCTCCGACACTGGCCTCGGCAAGGATTTCCCCGTTCCAGCAGATCTCGGCACCGATCGGAGCCCGTGCCAGCTCGGCGGCGGCGAA
The DNA here is from genome assembly GCA_035388825.1 of Candidatus Ozemibacteraceae bacterium. Taxonomy (GTDB): domain Bacteria; phylum Muiribacteriota; class Ozemobacteria; order Ozemobacterales; family Ozemobacteraceae; genus MWAR01. Next base: position 50,194 of record DAOOQQ010000004.1, on the reverse strand, counting down.
GTCAACGAGGCCGACCGCGTCATACCCACCGGGGCGGAACTCGAGTTCGCGCAGGGCGTTCCGGAAACCGGGCTCGAGATGCTCGTTCCGCGCGATCATCTGACCGAGTTTGTGCAGCACAGGAAGCGCGCGGGCCAGTTCGGCGAGGCGTTTTCCCGTCGGCACGTCGGCCGGGAGCAGGAACTGACCGACCAGGACCGGGATCAGGCGGCGCCGGTCGAGCCGCAGCAGCATGAAGCGCACGGCATCGAGCACGAGGCTCCTGAACCGCGCATACGCCCCGGGAACGACTTCACCGACACCGCATTCGGTCAGCAGTTGGTCGATGACCGGGCCGCGCCGCGCCTCGAGATCCGACGCCTCGAGGATATTTTGCAACGCACTAGTCCGCTCCCCATCCGACATTCCGTCGAACCCGGGAACCACGAGGGGCACCAGGCCACGGAGGCCGGCAATGGGCATCGATCCGAGAAACTGCGTTACATCCATGGTTCCATCGTAGCCCGGCGGGCTTCGAAACACAACCATTTTTTGCGATGCAAAATATGTGCTGTGAGAGCCGCGGGCGTGGCGGTCTACCGGACGGCGAAGAGGCGGAGCGGTTCGGCCTTTCCCTTCAGGGCGATCGGCTCGAGGGCTTCGAGGGCGTGACAGTCCGGCAGATGCTCCGCGACGGCGGTGGAGATGATGATCGAAGCCGTGGGCCGGCTGGCAGCGGCGGTGCAGAGCCGGGCGGCGGTGTTCACCGAGTCGCCGATGACGGTGTAGTCGATGCGGCCCTCCCGTGAGCCGACCTTGCCGGAGATGGCCGGGCCGAAATGGATGCCGATATCGGTTCTCAACGGCCGCTGGCCGGCCGCAACGCGCTCCGCGTTGAGGGCATCCTGGGCCTCCATCATCGCGACGGCGGCATCCACCGCCCGTTGCGCAGGGTGCGGGGCGTCGGCGGCCGCGAAGAAGACGGCCATGATCGCGTCGCCGATCAGCTTGTCGATGCTTCCCCCGTGCCGGCGGATCTCGGGATCGAGCCGCGAGAAATACCCGTTGAGGAGGTCGATGACGGCCTCGGGCGTGCCCGACTCGAGAAGCCGGTCGAACCCGTGCAGATGCGAGAAAAGGATCGCCACCTCGCGCCGCTCGCCGCCAAGCTCGATGCCCGTCGTGTCATCTCTGCGCACTTCGTCCCAGACCTGGTCGGAAACCAGGTGGCGCATGCGCTCGCGGTGGCCCAGTTTTTCGGCCATCTCGTTGAACGTGACGGCAAGCCGGCCCAGCTCGTCGTCAGAGGTCACGGGGGTTCTGGCATCGTAGTCACCGCGCGCGATCTCGCCGACGAACACCGTCAGCGCCCCGACCTGATCGACCAGGCGCCGCGACAGAAACATCGCGCAACCGACCATCCAGATCAAGCTCCAGGCCAGCATCAAGGCCAGGAACTGGAGGATCGTCCGGCGGCCTTCCCCGAGCAGCGCCGCGTCGATCCACCCCATCAGCAGATACCCGCCGAGCTGCTCGGGGAAAAAGCCGGTAACGAGCGCCTGGCCGCCATCCATGGTGCACACCGCCGTTTCATGCGCCCGGAACGACTGGACACGATGGAACAGGTCGATGATGTCCGCGTCGCGCTTCATCCCCGAGGGGTGCAGCCGGCCGTCGTTGCCGAGCGCCGCGATCCGGACGGCGCCGTATTCTCCGGCGGTCGAGCGGGCGATGATCCGGTCGACGAACTCTCTGGCGAACTCGGTCTCATCGAAAGCGTAGCCGATCAGGCCGCGCATCTCGCCCGCGGCATCCCGGAGGTAGGCATACCGGGAGACCATGTTGCGTTTGCCGATGCGTATCCGGTTGAACGCGCCGTTGGTCCGGGCGGCATTCGTCAGGGCTCGCTCGAGATCCTCACCCTGGATCAGCGGCTGCGTCCGGACCAGAGCGGCGGGCACGGGCTTCCCTTGCACTTCGAGCATGCGGGCGAGCAGCAGGCGCAGCATCACGGGATAATCCCCCCCTTTGTGAATCGAGGGAATGCCGCTTCCGCGGCGCGTTTCGGCGCCGTCGGCCGTGATGACGAACAGATCATACCGGCGCAATCCGGCCGAGAACGAGGCCAGACCTGCCTCGACCGAGCCTTTCGCCGCGATGGTTTCGACGAGCGCGCGCTCGAACGTCTCGCCTTCCCGGCGGCGCTGTTCGCGGAACTCGCGATACGAGGTGTCGACGGCCGTCAGGGTTCCCCGGAGCAGGCTTTCCCAGCGGCTCCGCTCGAGGCGGGCCGTTTCACTGGACCGCTCCAGGCCGAATCCGCACAGCATGACGACGGGCAGAACGGCCGTGATGAGGAACAGGATGACCACCTGAGCCCGCAGCGAAAGGGCCAGGGGCTCATTCCGCATCCAGACGCGCCAGCCGAGGCCGATGAGGGCGAGAGCGGCAAGGAGCACGGCGGCTCGGATCCTGTCGGCCCAGGCAGCCAGCCTCCCGTCGAGCCGTTCCCGGGAAAGGCCGACGAGGGCGTAGCGGCCGTTCTCATGGGGAATGTAGCGGGCCATCCAGAGGCCGTCCGGGGTCTCGATCTCGGTCTGGTTCCAGAGCAGCCGCGACAGAACCTGCTCGGGCGGCTGCAGATCGCCGGTCTGGGCCTCTTTCCGAAGACCGGCCGGGGTTTTCCGGAGAACGAGGGCCTGATCCGGCCGGAACGCAAGGCGGAAGATCGAGTCGCGCGCGATGATGCGCGAGGGAAGACGCTGGGGATCGACGATCAGCCAGAGACCGGCGGCCGGGCCCGTCTCTGCCGGCACGACCCAGGACAGGCGCAGGCGGTATCGGTCGAGGAAATACTGGGGCAGCCCGTCGATGCCGGCCAGGTCGGCGGGCGCGGTGAAGGCTCCGTAAAGACTGCGGCAGATGCGCTGGGCGCGATCCGACCGGGCCGCACCGGACGTGTCGGCCTGGGAAGCGTCGGATGCTGCGAGCGCCGAAAGCTCGGCCCACAGCATCTCTCGCGTCCGGGACGGCTCGTTGCCGGATTGCCAGGCCAGCCGCCCGGCGGCGTCGAAAGCGAACACGTCGGCAGCGGGGAAGAGGCGATGCAGGGCTTTTCCGGCAGCCGTGGCGGTACGGGCGTTCCAGGTGCGCCTCTGCGCGGCTCGCAACAACGGTTCGGCGCGCTGCCGCATCCAGCGCACGCGGTTGAACCGCTCGGCGATGTCGAGCACGGTCGAGGTGAGGGCGACGGACATATCGTCCCGGGATTCGCCGATCGAACGCTCGAGATACAGGTTGAACGCGCCGCGAAACACGAACAGAGCGGCGAGAACGAGCAGAACACAGGCGAGAAACAGGCCGGGTCGCTTCCGGGTCGGAACGGTTGCGGTCATGTCAGTCATGGTCGTGGCCATTATACGCGTTTCGCCGATCGCGGAGGATCTCATAGACCCGTTCCTGCGCCGCGTCGGCCGACGGCCTCTCGACCACGGCGAACCGCTCTCCGACGATTTCCGCGACACGCCCCGACACCATGACTTTCGTCTGCGTTCCATCCTTGCTCGCCGCTTCGAGCCTGGCGGCGAATCCGACGGCGGGGCCGATCACGGTGAAATCCTGGCGGCCGCCGGCGGCTCCGACGCTTCCCGAAATCATCTTCCCGAAATGGATGCCGACCCCGTTTTCGACGGGAAAGGCGCCGCGGCGTTTTCGTGTTTCGTTCAGCCGGGCAAGCGCGCGGCGCATTTCCAGACCGGCTTCGACGGCCCGGATTGCCGGGTGGGCAGCCCCATCCAGCGGTCTGAACACGGCCTGGATCGCATCCCCGATCAGCTTGTCGATCTCCCCGCCGGATTCCCGGATGACGGCATCCATCGCGGTGAAATACTCGTTGAGCATGGCCGTCACCTCGGCCGGCGCTTCGCGTTCCGACAACGTGGTGAACCCCCGGATGTCCGAACAGAGCACAGCGGCCTCGATGAAGGCTCCCTTCCCCCTGCCGGCCCCCTGCGCGGCGGCGGTTCCCTGCCAGGCCGATTCGGAGAGAAATCGCCGCATCCGTTCGCGCTGCCGGAGGCCTTCGGCCATCGCCCCGAACGAGGTGCCCAGCGCGGCCAGCTCGTCCCGGCCGTCGGTCGAAAGGCGGACGTCGAGCGCGCCTTCCCCGATCTCGACGGCCGCCTTCTGCAGCATCCGGATCGGCCCGAGCAGCCTGCGGGAGAGAACCACGGCCACGCCGATCGCCAGACCAAACGCCAGCAGCAGGCCGCCGGCGGCCAAAGCGGTCAGCCGGCCCCGTTCGCGGCTCTGGTGGGCGAGAGGCATCCGGGCTGCCAGGACGCCGAGCTGGAGATAGCTCGGCCGGCTCGTCAGCACGAGATGCGGGCCGTCATGGAACTCGACACGATCGCTGCACGGGGAGCCCGTCTGCTGCGTTCGAACCGTGAGCCGGAGGAAATCCCGGGGGATGGACGGCAGTTCGGGGTTGACGACGGCCCGGTTGATGCGGAACAAGCCCCACGGCCTGTTCTTCGCCGTCACCGTTGATATATAATCATCTATATATTCAGCCGAATCGTCTCCCATGGTCGTGCCGCCCACGAACAGCCCGCCGAGGGAGTCCCCGTCGACCCGGTAGGTCTGGCAGAACAGGAGGGCGGTCTTGGTCGTCAACATGACATAGGTGATGTGTCCGAGCCGGCCGAACAACTCCTTGAGGGGAACGGCGTCGCCGATCATCTCGTGAACGGGCAGGGCCAGTCGCTCCTTCGCGCCGGGCGCCGACGGTCCGTCGGCCTTGCCGGCGGCGGCGCGCATCTCGAGGAACACATCCTTCATGATTTTCGCGATGACCGGCGAGGTGATGATCAGCCGGCGCTCGCCCTGATCATCCGTCGTCCGGGCCCGACACTCCCGCCGCCCCCCTGGAGAGGAGTGACGCATCTCGATGGCGACGGCTTCGGTGAAACTGGCAAGACGTCCGGAAACCTCGCCGATGTCTCCGTCGCGATCCCGCGCGATCCCTTGGATCATGCGGGCGAAACGCTCCTGATACCGCTCGAGCACGTCCCGGAATCCGCGGTCGAGGAAGGTCATGGTCCGCGCCGCCTCGGTCTCCCACTCGACCCGTTTCACCGCGTCGAAGCTGAGAACCCGCATGCCGCCCTGGATGCCCGAGAAACCGATCGGCACGATCCCGGCGAACAGGAACGCGAGGGCGATGCGCCGCCGCAGCGACCCGGTGCCGATGCCGGACAGGATTCCGGCGAGCAGCCAGGCGCAGCCCGCCGCGGCCATAATCAGAGCTCCCAACCCCGCCAGGCCGAGGGGGTTCCGGAACAGGCCGAATGATTCTTTTCGATATAATATCAACGTTCCCGCCGCATGTGCGGGAAGCGGCCGCGCCGTGACGAAGCCGCCCGGCACGCGAACGACGCGATCCACCGCATCGGGAGGCCGGGCCAGAACCTCATCCGGAAGCTGCCCGGCCCGCACGAGCCAGCGGCTGCCGTCGGATGACAGAATCCCCAGCCCCGCAGCCTCCTCCCCCGACAGTCGGGCGGCGGCCAGCCATGCGTGATACGAGGCCGGCGGGATGGCCTCCAGGGGGATTCGGATGACGACGCCGAACACCGGGTCATGTTTTTCGGGATCGGGGTTGTGCCGGAAGACGGCGAGGGCGAGAGGCGTCTGGGAGGCGCTCTGGATGACCGGCCCGAAAAACGGGGCGGCCGTCAGATCGACCAGCGTCGTTCCCGCCGCAACCCAGTGTTTCAGGGCGGCATTCGCGTTCGCGATGATCGCCCGGCCCTCCGACAACCCCTCGCGGCCGGCATTGCGTCGCTTTTCCTCCATGATCCCCCGCCAGATCACGCACGTCGTTTCGAGATCCTCGTCACGGGGCCACAAAAGGGGCTTCACGTCGTGATCGAACACGTTGATCCGCACCACGGAGGGGTTCCAGGCATCCGGCACCACCTGGGAAAGGGCCTGACGCAGCCGCTTCTCGAAGGCGGCCGCGTCGTTCGGCGGTGCCGTGCGGAGCTCCTCGGTAAGAACCGAGGTCAGGGGGGCCGTCGGCTCGATCGTCGTCTCGATGCGGTCGAGGAGCATGCCCAGGATCTGCCGGGCATCCTCCAGGTCGCGGATACGGGCTTCCTCCCGGTGCAGCAAAAGCCAGCCGATCATGACGAATACCGGCAGCATCGCCATGAACGCGAGGAGCACCCGCAGCCGGTTCGTCTTCAAGCGGGACCCTCCCATTCGTGACAGGCACCCGCGGGGGAGCCGGGAAGGCTCAGGCGGTGCCAGCGAAACTCCGGCCCCATGATCCGGACCACCCTCTCCGTCGCCACGATCCGGGTGGCCGTGCCGAACCGGCTCGCCGCCTCGCACTCGGCGGCTCTCGCGACGACGGGCCCCACGACCGTCACGTCGCGCCGGCCATCGGCCGCGCCGACCAGTCCGCAGACGGCCGGGCCGACGTCGATCCCGATGCCATTCTCGATCGTGAACCACCCTGCCGCCGCACGGGCCGCATTGAAACCGGCGAGAGCCGCGCGCATCTCGGCTGCGGCCCGCAGGGCGCGACGGCACCCCTCCGCTTCCACCTCGCCCGGGGCGGGGCGAAACACCGCGGTCACGGCATCCCCGACGAACCGGTCGACATCCCCGCCGTGCCGTCGGATGACCCGTTCCATGCAGGTGAAGTAGTCGTTGAGCATCGCCACGATCTCGCCCGCCGCATACCGTTCGGAAAGACTCGTGAAGCCTCGGATATCGCTCGAAAGCACGGCGACGGTGATCCGGTCGGCGGAACGCCCCCCGAATGCAGCCTCCCATGCGGCTGACGACAGATACCGCCGCATCCGCTCGCGCTGGCGCAATCCTTCCGCCATCTCGTTGAACGATGCAGCCAGCTCGGCCAGCTCGGTCGGCCCCTCGACCGGCAGAAGCGCGGGATCGCATCCCGCCGTGACGCGGCGCCCGGCCCGGGTAAGGGCATCGATCGGCCCAGCAATCCGGCGGTTCAGGATCAGGGCGACGCCCGCCACAGGAACCAGCGCCGCAAGAAGGCTTCCGAGAATGCTCCAGGACTGGTGGCGCAGGCTGGTCCTGACCCGTTCGAACGGAATCCAGCTCAACAGGCAGGCGCCTGGAACGATCGATGACGGGTTCGCAACCGTCAGCATCGGCACGCCACCGACATCGACCACCCCTTCGCTGTCCCCCTGGGATCGCAACGCATCGATACTCAGACGGACCAGCCCCTCCGAGTTCCCGGAGTTGTCGGGGCAGAGCATCGAATTATACATCAGTCGCAATATCACATCCCCAGGCTCCGCCATCGCCGCGAGCCGTTTTCCGAACCGCACGATCTCGTCATCGATGAGCAGATTGACGAAGCTCGCTCCGACCGTTTTCCCCGGCCGATCGCGCAACAGGGACCAGTAGATCAGGGAAGTCCGGCCATACAAGTCGCCCTGGACAATCATGCCGGGCATCTGGAGCATGTGCAGCATGGGATGCCCGTTGCCGATGACATCCGTGGCATCCAGCCGGATGGCCCGGGTTCCCGAAGCCTCCACTCCCTCAGCATCTCCTCGTGCTTCTTCGACGATCCGGAGGAACACGAGGTTGCCGATCTTGCGGACTCCATCGACGAACTGTTTCGTCACATGCCGGCCAACCTGTTTCTGCCAGGCCTTTCCATCCGCCGTGAAACAGATTCCGAAGAATCCATGCTGCTCGATATTCAACAGCTCCTGAAGTCTTGTCCTGTCGTCTTCGACGGCAGCCGCGGCGAGGGAACGGGACATACTCGCCATCTCGATCTGCATCGATTCGACATGGTTGCGCAGATTCCGGTCGGCCGACTCGACGCGCCGTTCGAGAACGGAACCCCAGAACCGGCGGGCGGAAATCCCTGCCTCGGTCATCGCCGCCAGCACGAAACCCAGGATGGCCCCGAGAGGAACGAGAGAGGCAAGGAAGAACATCGCGAGCACCAGGGCCCGCAGGCCGAGTCCCGTATCCTGGCTGGCCGTCAGGGCGATGGCCAGTGACGTGCCGCCCTTCCAGGCGAAGACCAGGCAGGCGAGAGCCGCGCCCCAGCGCAGCCAGCCGGGCAGGGCATACGCCCAGCCTGTTCTGCAGCCGATACCGAGCGTCCGCCCCGCGGGGAGACGGAACGCCATGAAATGCCCCTCCCGCACCGTCCGGATCCGGGCCGCATCGGGATTCAGGCCAAGACTTCGCCAGGATCGTCCCTGCAGGAGGTGCGACCGGGGGATGGTCAGGCGCCCCCCTTGCTGGATCGCGCAGAAGTCGATTCCGGTATAGCCGAGCACGGCCGCGATGCGGCGTTCCTGGAACAGCGGATCCAGAGCGTCGGTCGGGAAACAGCCCAGCCAGCCGCCCCGATTCCGGCTCCACTCGATGTCCTTTCGCAGCAGGCCGATGCGCAGCCCCCGGCCGGCACCGTCGGTGACCCGCAGAGCGAACGTCGAGGCGTGCCAGATGTCGGGAAGGTCGATGAACGGGGAAAAGAGTCGCTGGGCCGTTTTCAACGCCGCCCACATCGCCTCGTTCTCGGCATCGGTCATCGTCTGCCGGTGATTCTGCCAGGTTTTCAGGATGACCCCGTTCCAGATGGCCTCGAGATCCGCCGCCTGGGACGCAGGATACCCCGGCGTGAGCAGCCGGCCATCGCCGTCGAACTCCCACAGATGCGCGCCGGAAACCCGTGCGTCCGTGCCGGGCGGCACCTTCCGGCCCAGGGCGATCTCGAGGGCATGGTGCAGCGTCGCTTTCCGCCCGAACTCGGGATCCTGCGCCAGGCCGACGAAAAATCGCTGTTCGTCGGTCGCCTCGCCCAGCCGCCGGGCCGCTTCCACCAGCTTCACCGCCGCCTCATCAGCATCTTTCCGGCGGGCGTCACGGATGGTCCATTCGGCGAGCAGGAGAAAACAGACCGTGACGAGCAGAATGCCCGCCCGCATCGAATGCCCGTGAGCCGTCGAGATCATGATCGTTCATTCTACCCTGACGATTCCCCCGCGTCACCGGCCGGGGCATCCGCCCCCCGAGCCGTTTTCGCCCGCCTGGCTCAGAGGGGAGGCCGGATCGGCCGATACTAGGAGAAGAATCCATTCCGGAGGCAGATACGGGTATGAACGCTTTCTTCGTCGGCATCGGCGGCATGGGCATGAGCGGCCTCGCAAAGATCCTTCACACGGCAGGAAACCGGGTTGCGGGCTCGGACCGGGCACTCGACGGGGATTACTGCCGCCGGCTGCGGGAGCTCGGCATCGCGATCTATCCACAGGATGGGGACGGTCCCCGCCGGTTCCTCGTGGAAACGGGGTTGCGCGCCGAAGACGTGGTCATCGTCAAATCCACCGCCGTCGAGGACAAGGTTCCCGATATCGGCACGGCCCGGGAACTGGGCATCCGCGAGATCATGCGTTCCGACCTGCTCGCCGACATGTTCAACACGACCCGCGGCATCGCCGTGGGCGGCACGGCCGGCAAGACGACGACGACCGGGCTCATCGCCTGGGTGCTCAAATTCGCGGGCCTCGACCCCTCCTGCGCCGTGGGCGGCATCATGACCGGCCTCGAAACGAACGCCTTCCGGGGCGCCGGGCCGCATTTCGTGATCGAAGCCGATGAGTCGGACGGCTCGATCGTGAAATACACCCCGTTCATCTCCCTCATCACGAACATCTCCCGGGATCACAAGTCGCTCGACGAGCTGAAGGAGCTGTTCGGGCAGTTCCTCGGCCACACCTCCCCCTCCGGAGCCTGCATCGTCTGCGGTGACGACCCGCATCTGCCGGCCCTTGCCGTCCGCGCCGGGGGCAGGGTGATCCGGTACGGCTTCGGAGCGGAAAACGATCTGCGGGCCGAACATGTGGTGATCGGAGCGGATCATGTCCGGTTCTCCGTCGAGGGGATGCCCTTCGAGATCCGTCTGCCAGGGAACCACAACGTCCTCAACGCGCTGGCGACGATCGCGGTCGCGCGGTTTCTCGGGATTTCCGACGAGCGGACGGCCGAGGCGATGAAGGCCTTTCCCGGGATGAAGCGCCGGTTCGAGCATGTCGGCACGGCACGCGGCGTCACGGTCATCGATGACTTCGCCCACAATCCCGCCGAGATCGCCGCGGCGATCCGAACGGCCCGCCAGGCTTCGCGGCGGCGGTTCATCGTCTACCAGCCCCACGGGTTCGGACCAACCCGGTTCACGCGGGATGATCTGGTGCGGGTGTTCACCGATCTCACGAGCGACGAGTTTTTGTATCTGGACGACATTTTTTACGGCGGCGGCACGGTCGAGAAGGACATCTCCTCGAAGGAGATCATCGACGAGGTGCGCCGGGGCTTTTCGAACGCCTACTACCACGGAAGTCGGGACATGATCGTCACCGAGATCGTGCGCGAGGCGCGGGAGGGTGATATGGTATTGGTGATGGGTGCCCGCGACGTGAACACGATCTGTCGCCGCATCCTCGACTGTCTTCAATGACAGCGAACCCGAGACGAAAGGAACGGCCATGCCCCTCTCCCTGCTGTTCGCCCTGCCCCCCGGTCCGCTGCGGATAGGTCTCGTCGAGGCCGATGGGGTGCGTGTCGGACCGTCGCGGCCGGAGTATCTGCGTCGCATCGAAGAGGAAGTCCGGAGCCGGATTTCCCCGGATTACGTCTACCCGGATCCTCTCCAGAAAGGCATCCGGAGCCTGCTGAAAACCTGGGGGTTCCACCCCTCGGGCCGCAACCGGCCTGCCTCGGAATTTCTCGTGAAGGATATCCAGGTCCGCGGAACGTTCAATCCGATCAACGTCGTGGTCGACATCAACAACCACCTGTCGCTGATCTCGCATCTCCCGATCAGCATCCTCGACCTGGACAAAACGGGGGAGAAGCTTTCCATGCGCCTCGGCATGGAGAACGAAAGCTACGTCTTCAATCGCGAGGGACAGGAGCTCGCGCTCAAGAATCTGCTCGTCGTCGCCCGCGCCGAAGACGATCTGCAGGCGGTCGGGAGCCCCGTCAAGGACTCCCAGGCAACGAAAGTGTTCGAGACGACGCGCCGGGTGGTCGGCGTTGTCTACACCACCCGCAATCTTTCCCCCGACGAGGAGTTCGGCTCCTTCCTCGAACGGTTCTGCGAGCTGTTGCGGACCGAAGCCGGCGCCGACCGCGCCTCCTGGCAGATCCTGGACCAGACGCGCTAACACCGAAGGGCCGGGAAGGAAATAGTTTTACATATAATATGGAGGCGGATGATGAGAAGGAAACTCGGAGCCCTGTTCCTGTCGTTCCTGCTGGCACTGGCCACGGCCGGCTGTTCCGAAGAGGGCAAGCTCGAAGACCAGATGCAATCGAAGGATCCGGACGTGCGGAAGGAAGCGGCCCTCAAACTCGGTGAGCGCGGCACGCCCAATGCCCTGCGCATCCTCCAGCTTCACGAGGACGATCCGGATTTCGCCGTGCGCAACACCGTACTCGAGCAGGTGAAGCGGATCAACAAGCAGACGTTCATGAAGTGAGCCGGAGCCGGCTCAGGAAAACCGGATCTCGAAGCTTTTCGATGTGGGAAGTTCCAGCCAGGTTTCGTCGATGATCTCGAGCCGCTCGACCGAGGCGAAGAGCGGCCCCTTGCCGAGCACCTCGAGATAGGCGTCGACGGCCGCGAGCGTTCCTTCGGCGCAGAACTCGACGGCCCCGTCCCGCCGGTTCATCACCCACCCCGTCACGCCGCAGGCGGCCGCCTGCCGGCGTGCGAACGAACGGAATCCCACCCCCTGCACGAAGCCGTGCACGAAGCCGCGGACCCGCCGGAGCCGCTCGGCCGCCACCTCAGGGCCTTCCCAGCGGGATGGACGGTCCCTCCCAGGAGCGCATCAGATCGCGCTGATACAGGAAGAGCACGGCGGCACGATTCCCCGCGCGGGTGTGCAGCAGGCGCAGCAGACTGAACGTGTCGTTGCGTTGCCGGGTGCCGGTGGCCGCCTGATACAGCCGCTTTTCGAGGCTGTCGGCCACGGCCGGATCGACCTTGCCCTGGGACATCGCCAGGAATTTGCGCAGGTTCACCCGTTCGCTCGTGAGGTGCAGCAGGGAATCCGTCCCCGCCTGCCAGCGCTCCAGCAGCTCGACATCCGGCCCGTCGACGAAGTGGGGCCGGGGGAATGCGCCGGCGGCCAGGTGCAGGGAGGCGAGAACCGTGAACCCCTGATCCGCCGCGATCTGGCGCAACCGGCTTAGAAACGGCAGGACGCGTCCAAGGTCTTCCGAGCGGAGGGATTCGACGATCAGAACCCGGCCGGCGGCAGCGGGCACCATCTTCATCAGCTCGGCCAGGGCATCGGCATCGAAGGGCGGAATCGCGCTGTCCGAGCCGCGCAGATACAATCCATCCCGCACCGCGTTCGCCACGGCCTCATACAGGTTCTTCAGCTTCGGCCGCGCTGCGTCCCCCTCGGGGCCGCGCAGGGCGGCCCGCGCCGCGAGTTCCCCGGCGGGAATCCGACCCAGCCAGGCCGCGACACGCACCATCAGCTCGTCGGCGGTATGTTCGGATGAAATATATAATACTCCATATTTTGTCGAGAGGTGCATCGCCTGCTGGAGCAGGAAGGCCGCCTTGCCCTCCTCCCGGCCGCCGACGATGAGGTGGAGGCGGTTCTGCTGCCAGCCGCCCCCCAGGTGCCGGTTCAGCTCGGTCCAGGGGGTGGGCAGCACGGTTTCGTCGGCTGCCCCGATCTTCCCGGCGCGTTCGGCCGCCTCGGCCCGGAAGGGCCGGAACTCGTCCGGCCGGCGGCCGGCAGGGGCCGGAGCGCGGGATTCGATTCCCAGGCCGGCCTCGAGGCCTGCAGCGAATCCGCCGCCCGCCCCTGCAGGCACCGCCGTCGCGGCAGGGGTCGCCGGAGTCGGAACCGCGCCGGCGGCAGCCGCCCCGCCGCGGGCGGACTCCAGAGCCTGCTTCGCTGCGGGAACGAGGGCCGGCTTCGCCTCGAGGAACTTCAGCCAGGTCCTCACTTCGCGCACGCACTCGTCGAGGGTCCGTTTCTTTCCGCAGAAATCCGAGAATGCCGCCGTTCCATAAGCGAAGTGCGACGCCCCGACCCCCACCTTCGGCCGGTGCAGAGCCGGATGGACGGCCCCGGGCACCAGGAGGGGCACCCCGAACGTCGCCGTGGTGAGCAGCAGCGTACGGTCCGTCGTCCGCACCAACCGGCCGGCTCCGGCCCGGATGCCGCCCAGCGTGATCAGCAACTGCCGGTACCGTTCGGGCAGACTCGGCTCCGTCGGGGCGCCGAACACGTCCGGGTGCACCTCGACGGTGATCTCCTCGGGGGTGGCCGTCATGAACATCGCATCCTGCGGCACGCCGAGCTTCTTCAGCCCGTCGATGAAGCGCACCGTGTCGTCATAGACGTTCTGGAAGCCGAGCACCTCTCCCGACGGCTTGTAGGGCTTCCCGTCCACGAGGATAAGCGTCCGCTCATCCCGCAGCAGCGCCTCGAGCTCGGGCCTGGCCGGAAGCTCAGGGAGGCGTTTTCCGGCCGACTCGAGCTGGATGCTCATCCCGTCGCAAGCGCACTCGTCGAGGAGGAGATCAGCCGCACGCCGGATCGCATGGGTTGCCGTGAACGGCCCGGCAAGCGGTAATATTTTTGAAGCTATTCCTCTTGCAACGAGTTCGGCATCATCCTCCTCGAACCAGAACGGAGATCGGGAAAGCCCCTCCTGATGGACCTTCAGCAGGTCCGGCAGGGTCTTGAGCTCGTAGATCGCCGGGTCCTTCCCGGTCGCGGCTCCGAACGTGACAAGGCATCGCAGCGACATGACATCCTCTCCTGCGTCCGACGGCGGTTCCCGCCGCGGTTACGGAAACCGGATTCCCAGCGCCACGCCCACGCGGCGCGGAATCTCCCAGGTGCGCAGAACGCCGCCGAACAGGCTCTGATGCGCCCCCATTGCATGGATGAACAGATCCTCTCCCGTGTGACCATGGGTGTCGGTCAGGTGATCTTCGGTTTCGAGGGCATGGAAGGTGATGCCCAGCTTCGAGAAGACGAGCGATCCGAGCTGCATTTCGAAGTTCTTCGCCTCCCGGGCCGCGGCAAGCTGCTGCAGCTCGGCGGCGGTGAACTCGACACCGGGCAGGGCGGCTCTGACCCGCTCGGGCAGGGCATCGCCGCTTCCGCGGAGAGCCGCGGCGAGGGCGATCGTCGAGGTGGCGGCGGCGGCGAATCTGGCCGGATCGAACCGCTCGGTCACCTGCATCCCGCCGGTCGCGTGATCCGACACGACGACGAGCAGGGCATCCGGATTCGTCTTGACGAACTCGACCATCTTGCGCAACGCCTCATCCATGGCACGCATCTGGGCGACCCCCTCGGCCGCGTCGTGCGCATGCATCGTGGCATCTATTTTTCCCGCCTCGACCATCAGCAGGAACCCCTTGTCGCCGCGATCGAGCAGGGAAACGGCGGCCGCGGCCATCTCGGCAAGCAGGGGAACATCGGCTCCCTCGCGTTCGAACGTGTAGGGCAGATACGAATCGGCGAACAGTCCCAGCAGCTTGGCCGAGCGGGAAGCGACCGCGTTCAGCAGTTCCTGCCGGGTGTTCACGACCCGGTATCCGCGTTTGACCGCCTCATCGAGCTGACCGGCGAACTTTTTCCGGCCGCCGCTCAGCAGCACTTCGAAGTCGCTGCGCACCTGCTGCGCCGCGATCGCCTCTTCTTCGTCCCGGTCGTTCTGATGGGACGAGAAGGCTGCCGGCGTGGCATGGGAAAGGCGCGTGTCGGAAACGACTCCGAGCCGGTATCCCAGCTTCCGGGCCTCCTCGAACAGGGTCGGAACCGGCTTGAACGCATCATCCACCGCGATGCGGCCGTTGATCGTCTCGCGGCCCGTCGAGAACTGGGACGCGGCGGCGGCCGAATCGTTGACCTGGCCGCCCTTCGGATACCCGATCATCCGGCCGACGACGGGCAGCTTGTCGACCGTGAGCATGCCGTCCCGGCCGGCGATGGCGGCACGGCCCAGGGTGAGCATCGGGGCGCTCATGCCGTCGCAGATGAACAGGATCACCTTGCGGGCGGGCTTCCCGATGATGCCGACCCGGCGCCGGATCGCCTCGTCGATCGTGATCGGATCAGGATTGATCGGCGTGATAAGGTCCGCCGGCCGCGCCTGCTGCGGCGTGACATCCTTGATCGGATCCTGGCCGTAGAGGCTGCCGGCGAGAAGGAGAAGGCAGAAACACAGGACAAGGCGCATCGTTCTTGGCATGATCATTCCCTTTCGAGTCAGCACGGAGTCATTCCATTTTCGGCATGATACCACGCCCGGGCATCGGGGGTTCCCGGTCGAACCAGGCCACGCCGGAAGGGGTGTACGACGCAAGACCGAATCCTTCGGGCCGGGAAACGGCGAGCAGGGGTTCGTGGTCCGGCAGACGTTTCATCAGGCGCTCCACAACGGCGTCTCCCCGGTCGATGGCAATCACGATGCGCTGGGAACGAGAATCGTGGCCATTCAGCCGCACCGCTTCCCAGGGATTCACGGCAAACTGCTCCGGGGACCGCTCTGCGGCAGCCCCCAGGAAACCGGCCAACACCGTTTCGACCACCGGACGCGGGGCTCCGGCCGGCAGGGTGTCGAGCCGGTCACGCAGGCCGTCATAATCGACGGTGTCACGCGAAACGGCTGCCGCGATCGCTTCCCGGTCGAACCCGCGCGTGGAAAGCCGCCGGGCGACCTCGAGCCGGACCCGGGCGGGGTGGCGAAGCAGGAGAAGCTTCGGCCCGCCGCCCAGGGCGGCAACGAACCGCTCGAACCGAGTGTCGATGTGCCAGAAGGACGGTCCGATCGCCGTCAACGTCTGGGTCGTGACCGTGGCCAGCGCCAGGGCGGCCGCAACCATCCCCCATGACCGGACGGTCCGCTCTCCGCCGGCCCGGATCATCCGCTCGAACAGACATGCCCAGCCGTAGGCCGCCGCGGGCAGGAGGCAGAACAGATATCGGGGTCCGTAACAGAAGTCCTGGAAATAGTAGAAGGCATACCCGACCGTCGTCAGCAGGGCGTGCACGGCGAGAAACCGCTCGGAAACAGCCTGCCGGGCCGTTTCGACCGCGGGAGCGGGCTGGCGCCGCTGGTGGCCGACGCCCATCCAGACGCGCGCGGCAAGGAAGGCGAGGCCGGCCCATCCGGCCAGACCGCCTCCCCAGGCGAACGCGGAAAACCCGAGCAGGTTGTCCGTAACGTTTCCGAGCAACTGCCCCGGACCGAGATCGAAGGCCCCGGACACCGCGTCCCGCACCTGCCAGACGAGTTGGGAGACATCCCCGACATGCGCCCGGACGAACCCGGCCTGGAGATAAAACGATATACTTATTATTATAATAGTAATAAATGTATACTTTCCCCGGCGACGGGCGACGACGGGTGACGAAAGACAGGTGCCGAGCATGGCGACGATCAGGGCGAGCGCATCCGGCCGGCGCGTCATGAGCGCGAATCCCGCGGCGAGACCGCCCAGCAGTCCGCCGGCGATCCGGTCGAACAGGCGCTTTCCGCACAGGGCAAGCGGCAGCGACCGCCAGACGGCGACCGTCAGGGTCAGGGCAAGCAGGTGATTCATCCGCCCCCCCGCCATGAGGATCGCGAACGGCGAAAGGCCGAGCAACAGCACCGTCAGATCGGCCCG
The DNA here is from genome assembly GCA_035388825.1 of Candidatus Ozemibacteraceae bacterium. Taxonomy (GTDB): domain Bacteria; phylum Muiribacteriota; class Ozemobacteria; order Ozemobacterales; family Ozemobacteraceae; genus MWAR01. The sequence goes on along the minus strand of DAOOQQ010000004.1, from coordinate 33,483 downwards.
GCGGCTGCCGGTCGTTTCGGCAACGGCACGGCGGCACAGGATGAGGGCCAGAAGCAGCAGCGCCGGATTCACGAGGCCTGCGGCAGCCGGCCCCGTCCCATATGCCCAGAGGAACGCCAGCGCGGGCTGATAGGTGGAGAACAGGTGTCGGCCGTTGTATCCGAGTTTCACGTCGTACGCGAACGCTTCCCCGTCGGGGAGATCCGGGGCGCGGACACGGCCCGAGGCGAGAAGACGGGCCTGCCAGTCCTGGATGATCTCGTCATCGACATGGGGCCTGTTCTCGAGCACCCCGAACTGGATCACCAGGGCGAGCGTGACCGCCAGGAGTCCGACGCCGGAACGGAGCCGCCGCCAGAAGGCATCGGTCCGATCATCAGGGGGTTCGGGTCCGGGTCCGGGTCCGGGTCCGGCTGACCGCGCCAGAAACCAGGCGGCCATCGCACACGAGGCGAGCCCTCGCGCCGCGTCACACAGCGTCATCCAGAGCAGAAGCGGTGAATCGGCGGGAATCAGCACATACCCGCTGTTGCTGTCCATCAGCCGCTGAGGGATGAGAAGGGCAGCGCAAACCAGCATAGCAGGCCACATGCCGAGACCGAGACGGTCTGCCAATTTTCCCCGGAGCTGCCGCACACGCTCCAGCGGGGATGTTCCGAGAGTCGCAACGATCGACAGCACGGCGAAAACGGCGAAGGCAAGCCATCCGGCAGGCCGGTCGAGAACATGTTCCGCCCACGCGACAGCAGCCCGGGGAACGGCCTGAATGAGCGCCGTGGCCGCGTGCGCCACCGCAAAAACCGCTGCGGGAAGCAGCAGGCCGCCGATCCGGAGGGGGGTGTTCTCGGACATCGTTTCATGATATCCCGCCGGCCGATCTGGCGCCACCCATCCCCTTACCCTCCCCGCGCAGCCTCCCCGGACCCCGGAACCAGATTCCCATGGCCGATTCCGCCCCTCCGCCCGGGCGGGAAATCCGGCGGCAGCTTCAGGCGTTTGTCGTCATGCTCCGGGAATCTGGTATACTTGCCCTGCAATCCGCGCAAAAGCGGATACCGTGGCTGCAGAAGGAGGATCTTCCGATGACCATCCTTTCCCGTTCGATGCTGGCCGTTCTCGTGTTGCTCGGCCTGCTTTTCGTCCCCGCGCTCCCCGGCGCGGCCGCTCCGCTGGAAGCGACGCTCATCCCCGCTGTTGAAGGGGAGTATCAGGCTCTCCAGTGGCGGATCGCCATCGAATTCTCCCGGCCCGTTCCGGTTCTCGATCTTTCGAAGAAGATCGTCTACACCGAAAACGGCAAGAAAGCCGCATTCACGGTGATCAACGCCACGGACACGACCGGCACCCCGCTTCCGCAGCCGCTTCCCAGCGAACGGACCCGGTTCGTCCTCGAGCCGAAGAATCCGGCGAAGCCGCTGGCCGCCTGTGAGATCGAGATCGCGAAAGGCCTGACGGCTGCCGGCGGAGAGCCGCTCGCCTCCTCGACGAAGCTTTCGTTCGAAACCCGGCGGCAGGTCGAGGTCCTCGATCTGCACACCTATTACAACGCAGAAACCGGCCGCGGCATCGACGTGACGCTCTCGGAAGAGGTCGAGCCTTCGGCTCTCAAGAAGAAGCTGCGCATCCTCCCGCCGATCGGCCGCATCAAGGTCGTCAAGACCGATGTCGTCACGTCCCACCTGTACCGCGTGACCGGTTCCATCGAGACCGGCAAATCCTACAAAGCCGAAATCCGCGGCGGCGAGATCCCTGACGAGAGTTTTCTGTTCAAGCCCGCGACGTTCGATTTCATCGGAAAAGGCCCCGAGGCCTCGGTGCAGTTCGCCGCCGACCGGTCCGTCGTCGAGCTGCGCAGCCGGCAGCTGGTGCCGGTGAATGTGACGAATCTGGCCGGCGTGCGATGCCAGGTCACCCGCATTCCGCCCCTGTTCGCCCCCGAGTTTGCCGATCTGACCGTCCTCGCCGCCAACGACACCCGGCGACCCCGCACGAGCACGGGCATGCACGCCTCGGAGGAGACCGAGACCGGCATCGCCTCGGCCGCCGAGTTCGCCGAACAGAAGCTGATCGAGGGCGTGAAGCGGCTGGCCGAGATCGACGCCCTGCCCTCCCCTTCCGGCAACACGAACAAAAGCTGGTTCCTCGGGGAGTTCGCCCAGGCGGCCGAACCCTTCTTCGCCGGCGGCGAGGCCGACAAGGCCGTCCGGTTGTCTTTGCCGCTGACGTTCCGCAAAGAGTCGGCCAAAGGCGGGGCCTTCCTCGTCCAGATGCTGGACCCCGAGCGGCCGCAGATGCGCCATGCAACCCGGCTGTTCCAGATCACCGACCTGTCGATCACCTACAAGTTCAGCGCGACCCAGCTGCTGTTCTGGATCACCTCGCTCGAAACCGGCAAACCGGTTGCGGATACCGCGATCATGCTGTTCACCCGCGACGACAAGCGCATGTTCCTCGGCTCGACGGACCGCGACGGCCTGCTGGTCGCCGAAGCCGGCACCTCCTTCCCCGTGATCGACCTGGCGAGCGAAACGGCGCAGCTCTCCTCGGCGACGCTGAAGATCGCCGACGCGGCGATCGCGATCGCGGCCACCGCGGATGACGCGGCGTTCCTCCAGCTCGACACGAACCGGTTCCGCCCCTACGGCGTCAGCCAGGTCCCTCCGGGCAATGTCAGCATCAAGTCCCGCAACGGCCACGCGTTCACCGAGCGCGGCATCTATCGGCCGGGCGAGACGGTGCATTTCAAGGCCACGCTGCGCGCGTATCGCAACGACGCGATCGTCGCCCCGCAGGGGGAGCGCGTTCAGATCACGGTCGAGAACTCGCGCGAGGAGAAGATCCTCGATCAGGAGTTCACGCTGAACGAGTATGGCACCTGCTCCGGCAGCCTCCGGCTGAAGGAGTTCGCCCCGCTCGGCCAGTACACGCTGAAAGTCACGCATATCACCCCGGCCGCGACGCCCACCGCCGCCCTGGTGGTCGGCTCCGTCTGGGACCTCCTGTTCGGCCGCAGCTCAAAGCAGGAAGAGAAGGATGACGGCAAACCCCGGCTGGAAGAGGTCAGCTCGGTCGGGTTCCAGGTGCAGCAGTTCGAACCGCCGCGCCACTTCGTCGAGATCAGGACCGAGACGAAATCTCGCGAAATCGAGCGCGTTCCCGGCCGCCGCGAGACGGAGGAGTATCTGGAAGCGCACATCGCCGGGAAGTATTACACCGGCGGCGTGCTGCGCCATGCGAAAGTCCGGTGGTCCGCGCGGCTGGTGACGATCCAGCCCGACGTCGAGGGCTTCTCGGGCTATCATTTCGGCGGTGTGGGGGACGATGCGACGCTGATCGAGTCGGGGGAAGCGGTTCTCGACAAGGACGGCTCGCTGGCCGTTTCCCTGCCGATCGACCGGGCGCTGATGAACGGCCCCAACGGGATCGAGATCAGCGCGACGGTGATGGATGTCGATGCGCGGCCGGCAACGGGCATCGAGACCTGGGAGCCGAAAGCGGCCGTGCATGTCGGGATGACGCAGCTTCCCGAGCTGAGCTCGGGGGACGAAGCGGCCGTCGACGTGATCGCGGTCGGGGCCGATGGGAAACGCCGCGAGAGCGGCAGCGTGCGGCTCGACATCCTGCGCAAGCGCTGGTTCTACACCCAGAAGCGCGACGCCGACGGCGGGATCTACTACCGCTGGGATCAGGGCTGGACGCGGACGCTCACGTCCACGCAGCCGGTGAGCGGCGGTAAGGCGACGTTCGATCTCTGCTTCGACGATTCGGGCGAGTACCGGTTCGAAGCTGTGTACACCGACACCGACGGCGAGTTCCGAAGCTTCATGGAGGCCGATGTCGGCTACGTGTATGAAAGCGGCGAGGATGACGAGGACAGCCGCACCAACCGCCGCAGCGACAGCGAGCTGGTGCTGTCCGTCAGCGCCTCGGCCGTCCAGACCGACGGCTCCGTGCGGGTCGACTTCTCGCTCCCCCGCGCCGCGACCCACGCGCTCGTCACGACCGAGCGCGACCGGCTGTTCGAGTGGCGCGTGATGCCGCTGGCGGGCCGGCGCGGCACGTTCGAGGCGAAGCTGGGCGCCGCCTGCCGGCCGAATGCGTTCGTCACGCTGACCGTTCCATGCGGCCGGACGAGCCTGACCACCTACCGCAGCCAGCTCGACATCGGCTCACCGCGCACGTTCTACGGGGTCGCCCGCGTCGACGTGCGGGACAGCGTCGCCGGCCTCGACGTGGCGATCGCGCCCGACGAGACGGAGGGCAAGGGCGATCTGCGGGGCCGGCCGGGCGAGCCGCGCCGGCTGACGTTCCACGTCACCGATGCACAGAAGGCCGGCACCAGGTGCGAGATGGCCGTCTGCGTCGTCGACGAGGCGGTATTGGCACTCACTGGATATATAACACCTAAATTATATAGTCTTCTGAATTTCTCGCTTCCGCTCTCGGTGTTTTCCGGCGACCTGCGGTTGTCGGTGCTGACCCAGGAGCTGTATCGGCTGTTCGCCACGAACCCGCTCACGGGCGGCGATCTCGGCAGCGGCGCGCTCGCGTCGGACATGGCGCTGCGCAAGGATTTCCGGCCGGTCGCCTACTGGAACCCGGCGCTCTACACCGACGATGCCGGAAACGCGGCGATCGAGTTCACGCTGCCCGACACGACGACCGCCTATCGCGTCTACGTCGTCGCGCTCGGCACCGGCACCGCGTTCTGCACGGCCGAGCGGAAGATGGTCGTGACGAAGGAGTTCTTCGTGCAGCCCGGCCTGCCCCGGTTCCTGACCGCCGGCGACGAGGCGGTGTTCCCGCTGTCGGCCTGCAACAAGACCGAGACCGCCGGCCGCGCGACCCTGGCCGTCGCCGAAGCCACGAATCTGTCGGCCACGATCGAGCAGCCCGAGGCGGATCTGACGCCGCTGACCAACACGGTGGTGCGCACGCGCCTGGCGGCCGACAACGGGCCCGGGGAAGGCATGCTCACGCTGACGGGCCGGTTCGGCGAGTTCAAGGATGCGATCCAGCTTCCGCTGCCGGTCGTTCCGCGAACCGTGCCGATCACCCGCATCAAACAGGGCTCGGGCACCGGCAGGCAGGAGATCGCGTTCGAACCCCCGGCAGGCGTGGCCTCGATGCCGGCGATCGACCGCAAGGGAACGCTCAAAGCGGTGCTCACCCTGTCCACGACCCAGCTCGCGCGGCTCGCGCCCGGGCTGCGGTATCTGCTGAAATACCCCTACGGCTGCGTCGAGCAGACCAGTTCGGGCATCATCCCGCTCGCGGCCCTGCGCGGCCTCGTCAAGCAGGGGATGCTGCCCGGCATCACCCTCGAGGAAGTCGACAAGTATCTGAACGCGGGCATCGCGCGGCTGCTGAAAATGCAGACGCCGGGCGGCCTGTTCTCCTACTGGCCCGGAGAACGCACCGGAAGCTGGTGGGGCACGCACTACGCCGTGTTCGCGCTCACGATCGCCCACCACGTGGGCTGCGACGTTCCCAGGGAACGGATAGCCAAGGCCCTGAAGGTGGTCCACGACGTCCTGTTCATACAGAAGGAGTCGGGCCGGCGGGAATACGGCATCCACGACCTGGCCGCCGTCAACCTGGCCAAGAACGACGCCATGACCGCTTCGGAGTTCGACAAGCTGATGTCCGACTACGGAAACCGCTCCGACGAGTCGAAGGCGCTGCTGCTCTGGGCCGCCTCGCTCCTGAACGCCCGGCAGCCGGCGCAACTCAAGAGCCAGCTGAAGGAGCTCAACCCCGAGATCGACGAGGCGAGGACCGACTGGTATGACTCGAGCGTCCGGGAAGTGGCCGCGACGCTGCTGGCAACGCTCGTCATCGACGGGGCGTCGAAGAAAGCCGACAACCTCGCCGGGATGCTGCTGCGCTCGATCCGCACCGACGGCCGGTGGAACTCGACGGCCGACACGGGCTGGTGCCTGTTCGCTCTCGGCCAGTATTTCGAGGTGAAAAACGTGGCCGTCGACGGGGAGCTGAAGGTGACCGTCCGGCACGCCGGCAAACCCCCGGTCGAACAGACCCTGGACAAGGAAGGCGCCGAGATCGAGCTCGACGCCGAAGCCCTTCTGGCGAATCCCGAACTCGTCATCGAGGGCCCCGCGAAGGGGCTCGTGCACTGGGCCTTCCGGTTCGAACACCCCGACCCGCTCACCCGCGAGGACGACCTCGACAACGGGTATCGCGTCACGAAGACCCTGATCAACATGGCCGGAACCGAGACGATCCGGATCGGCGACATCGTGAAGGTGGTCGTCGAGTTCGAGGATGACCTGCACCGGTCGGGCAAATGGGGGCGGTTCAACTACGTCGCCCTGGAAGACCCGCTGCCGGCCGGCTTCATCGCGATCAACACGGCGCTGCGCACCGAAGGGGCGAGGCGGCCCACCGACGATGACGACGATGCCGAGGAAGGCGACGACGATCCCGAGTGGTATGCCGACTGGGAGGACGGGTGCTACAAGTTCCGCCCGGACTTCTTCGAGATGCGCAACGACAAGGTGCTGGCCTTCGCCAACAATCTCTGGAGCAACCGGTTCCGGTTCACCTACTTCGCCCGGGCCGTGTGCGAGGGCACGTTCCGCATGCGTCCCACGCGCGTGTCGCTGATGTACAAGCCCGAATATTTCGGCATGACCGTCGGCGAGACGATCCGCATCGAGCCCGCCCCGAAGTGAGGCTGAAGGTCCCATGAATCCCATGGCCGGCCGCCGCAAGGCGGCCGGCCGTTTCCTGCAAGATCTATATTGCATGCATTATATACAAGGTATTTTATGATGGCATCCCCGAAGCGGATCGCCCGGCTCGCCGCCGCCGTCTGCGTTGCCGGCCTCGTCGCCTGGCTCTGCCGGCGGCCGGGGGTGCGGCTGCTCGTTCCGGCGGCGGACGGTCCGGTGCGGGAGGCGCTGGCTGCGGACGGCGGGGCGCTGTTCGCGCGGGACGGAAGCCTGCTGCGCCTGTTTCCGAGCCCATCCGGGGACCTGAGGCTGAGCGTGCCGCTCGCGAGCGTGCCGAGGGTTCTGGTCGATGCGCTTCTGGCGGCCGAAGACCGCTCGTTCTTCGACCACGGCGGGTTCGATCCCGTCGCGATCGCCCGTGCGGCGTGGGACAACCTGCTGCAGCGCCGCATCGTCTCGGGGGCCAGTACGATCACCCAGCAGTTGATCCGCATTTCCCGGCCGCGACCCCGGTCGCTCGCGGTGAAACTGTCGGAGTTGCTGCTCGCGGCCCGGCTCGAGCAGCAGATGAGCAAGAACGAGATCCTCGAGGCCTACCTGAATCTCGCCCCGATGGCGGGGAATCTCCGGGGGGTCTGGGCCGGAGCTTTTCTGCTGTTCGGCAAAGAGCCGGCCGGCCTCGACCTCGCCGAGGCAGCCACGCTGGCGGCGCTGCCCCAGTCGCCTTCGCGCCTCCACCCGCATGTCCGGGGCGGGGCGCAACGGTTGAAGGCCCGGCGCAACTGGGTGCTGGGCCGGATGGCAAAGCTCGGCCTCGCCTCGCCCGACGCCTGCGCGGCGGCGGCCCGGCGGCCTCTCGGCGTGCGGCCCTGGCGTCTGCCTCTCGATGCGCCCCACTTCGCCGAGTGGGTCTACGCCGAGATCGGCACCCCAACCGGCCGGCTTCTCACGAGCCTCGATCCCGACATCCAGCGCAGCCTCGAATCGACGCTCGCCGCGCATCGCGGCCGGCTCGCGCGGTCCGGAGCGCGCCAGGCGGCGGGTATCGTCGTCGACACCCCGACAATGGAGGTCGTGGCGATGGCCGGCTCGCAGGGCTGGGGCCCGCAAGGCGACGGGTTCAACAACGGCTGCACCGCGAAACGGTCGGGGGGCTCGATTCTCAAGCCGTTTCTGTATGCCCTCGCGCTCGAGAACGGCTACGCGGCCTCGTCGGTTCTGTCCGACACCCTCCAGACCTTCCGCACTCCGCAGGGCGACTACCTTCCGGCGAACGCCGACCGGCGCTCCTACGGCCCGATCACGATCCGAAGCGCTCTCGGCAACTCCCTGAACATCTCGGCCGTCAAGATGCTGAACGCGTTGGGGATCAAACCCTTCTATCGGTTTCTCGCAGCCCTCGGCCTGCTGCCGCCCGACGAGAACCTGGCCGACGGCTTCGGCCTCGGCCTCGCGATCGGCAACCCCGAGCTGACCATGACCTCCCTCGCGGCAGCGTATGGCATGCTGGCCCACGGCGGGCGGCGCGTCTCGCTGCGGGTCACCCCCGGCCCCGCTTCGGCCTCGCGGGCGCTCGTCACGCCCGCCACGGCCTGGATCATCCTCGAAATGCTGGCCGATCCTTCGGCACGGCTGCTGACCTTCGGCAACCCGCAGTTTTTCGCGTTTCCCTTCCCGGTCGCCCTGAAGACCGGCACGAGCACGAACTATCGCGACTGCTGGCTGTTCTGCCTGACCCCCCGGCACCTGGTGGGCCTGTGGGTAGGAAACTTCGACGGATCGCCCACATACGGCCTCTCCGGCGCCGTCGCCTGCGGACCAATCGCCCACGACCTTCTCCTCGGCCTCGATGCAGGCGGCCGGAGCGACTGGTTTCCCCAGCCCTCCTCGGTCATCGCCGCCCCCGTCTGCGGCATTTCCGGGAAACGGCCGACCCCGTTCTGCCCGATGCAGGCGATGGAGCTCTTCGCACGCGGCTCGGAGCCCTCCGATTCCTGTCCCTTCCATGCCCGCCAGGGCCGGTTCCACGAACTCCCCCCCGAGTATGCCGGCTGGCTGCGCTCCCGCGGCATGAGCCGGGGCGCCGACCCCTTCATCCTCGAGGGGGGCATCGAGGTCGGCGACCCCTACGCCCCGCTCCCGGGCGCACACCCGGAAGGGCCGGGCGTGCACCTGAAGGGGACTTCCCCTGTGGCCTCCCAGACTCCGCCCCTTCCCCCGCCCGCCCTTCCGCCTGCCGGGAGACTGCGCATCACCCGGCAGGACGCCGATGGCATCGGCTGGGGCCGCATCACGATCGTCTCCCCCCATACCGGGGACCGGTTCGTCCGCTCCCCCGACGAGGAGAACCTCGTGCGGCTCCGGGCGATCCCGGAAGAGCCGCTTTCCGAAATCGTCTGGCTGGTCGACGGCGTCGAGGTCGCCCGCGTCGGTCCGCCGTACGAGGCGTTCTGGCCCATGCAGCCCGGAGCCCACGCCATCACGGCGCTGACGCCGGGGGAAGAGGCGGCACAGGTCCATATCACGATCGAATGACCCACGCCCCCCGGCCATTCCGGTATAATGAATAGCCGGGTCCCGCTCGCCGGCGATTTTTCGAGGAAGGAATAGCATTTCGTATGTTTCGACTCCGGGCTCGACAATCCCTGTTCCTGCTGATCTGTCTGGTGCTGCTGCACGGCTGCCTGCTGCCGGGGATGGCTTCGGCGCAGGGAAAGGCGGCTTCCGGTCAGAAAAAACCTCTTCCCGACGGCTGGCTCGAAGTCGCGTTCATCGATGTCGGCAAGGGGGATGCCGCGATCATCCGGCTTCCCGACGGGAAAACCTGCCTGATCGACACCGGGTATGAGAAAACCTCGGCCGACCTTCTGCGGAACCTGGAGAAGCGGGGCATCCGCTCTCTCGACCTGGTCGTCGTCACGCATGAGCACAAGGATCACGCCGGCGGCTATCCGGCCGTGGTGAAGGCCCTTCCCATCGGCAGAACCATCCGCCCGATCGATCCGCGCGACCCCGCCCGGACGCTTCTTGTCCATCCCGGCGACGTCCTGCTCGAAGGCAGCCGGTACAGCCTGACGGCCCTCGGGCCTTCGAAGGCCCACCCCGAGAAGAATGACGCATCGCTGGTTCTGAAGCTCACCTTCGGCGCCGTCTCGTTCCTGTTCGCGGCAGATGCCCTCGCCGACGGCCAGGCCGACCTCTGCACGCGCAAAGACCGTCTCCGGGCAGATGTGCTGAAGGTGCCCCATCACGGAACCGGCCTCGCCGATGTCACCGAGACCTTCTTCTCCGCCGTTCGCCCCCGGTATGCCGTCATCACCTGCGACGAACCCGACGGGGATGTCCCGGAAACGCCTCTGATTGCCGCCCTGCGCAAGCTGGGCACGACCGTCCTGCGAACCGACGAGAACGGAAACATCGTGTTCCGCTCCGACGGCGCCGATTTGACCATGAAGCCTTGATCTACCTTTGATTATATACAATGTATTATTGATGGAGGACCTATGACGCGTCGATCTTCGTTTTTCCTCGCCCTGGCACTCGCGTGTGCCGTTCCGACGACCATCCCCCTGCCGGCCCGGGCCGCGCAGGATGCCGTGAAGGATTACCCCGTCCTGTCCTTCTCGGCAGCGAACGTGAAGGCGTTCGCCGACCGCGTCGAGGAAGAACACGCGGACGTGATGAAGGCGCTCCGCGCGAAATACCCGGACAAGCCCGAAAAGCAGGCGAAGAACGCCTCTGCCGTCGCCTACGCGAAGCTGGTGGCCGATGCGCAGGCGCTTCTCGCCGCCACGAAAACCTCGCAGGATGAGGGGGATGCGGCGCACGAGTTCGTGCGCCTCCAGCGGCTCCATTACGCCCTGCTGGCCGACATGGCGCAAGCCCCCGAGGAGTCGGCGCTCGGCAAGCTCGGCAGGCGGTTCCGCATGCTCAGCAACGTGGTCGGCGGCAGCCTGGCCATGTCCGTTCCCGAGGGAATCGCCCCCGAGCAGCCGATCGGCCCGCTCGGAGCGAAGCGCGAGGCGGCGCGGCTGTTCAAGAGCGGCAGCCGCGTTCCCGTCTCGCGCGAGGAGCTTTCCCGGCTCTCCCCCGTCGAGATCTCCCGCCTGCAGCCCGCGCCGGACCACCCGGCCCTGAGCGGGAAAGCGCCCGGCAACCATTTCCAGGACTTCGTGAACGAACAGGTGTCGCTGATCCGGGCCTGCGAGAAGAAGCTCGCCCGGTTCGACATCGGGTATGCCCGGCGCGTCCTGTTCTATGACGAGCTCAAGGAGGATGCCACCTCGCCGAAGATCACGGTGAAGGACCGGTATGGCCTGACCTGGAAGCTGAAGTGGGGCGACGAGGTGCACAGCGACGTCGCAATGACCCGCCTCGCCATCGACCTGGGCGCCTCGTTCGAGGATCTGAAGTTTTACTCGGGCCCCGGCGAGTCGCTGCTGATCTTCACTCCGCCTGCGAAGACCGGGTCGGATGCCGTCCACTCGTTCAGCCGCCTGTCCGAAATGCTGCTGAACTCGAAGTTCCAGTTTCATGCCGACCGGTATCTGCTCGACGACAAGCTTGTAAAGAACGGCAACACGATCCTGGGGCATGGCATCGTCGACAAGCAGATGGCCGAACGGGAATCGATCGACCCGAAGTATGTCGGGGCGACCTTCGTGAAGTTCAAGGAGTGCCAGCTTTCGCTGTACAACCCTGCGATCAAGCGGCTTGGCGGCGCGGCGCTCAGCACGGCCGGCGCCGAGAGCGACCGGGTCACCCGCGGCTCGATCGTGTTCAACGCCTGGATCAAGAACAAGGACATGAAGGACGACAACTCCCGCGTCGGCCTCGTCTACAACCTCAAAACCCGCCAGTTCGACCGCACCGTCGAGTTCCAGAGCGATCTCGGCTGCACCCTCGGCGGGCTGAAGCCGTCCGGTGAGCTGAACTCGTTCGAACCCTCGTTCGTGCGCGCCCGGCTCGGAACCATCAACTTCCTCATGCGGCCCCTGTATGTGCCGCGGGCATGGAAGGATTGCTCCTGGGCCGATGCCCGCTGGATGGCCCTGCGCATCGCGAAGCTCAGCCGCGCCGATCTCGAGCGGTGTTTCTCGGAAAGCGGCTGGCCGTCGTTCGCCCAGAAGGTCGCCGTCGAGCGGCTGATCTCGCGGCGCAACGAGCTGATCCGGCCGTTCCGCCTCGATCTCGACGGGGTGAAGCCTCTTCCCTGCGAGCCCGACTTCACGCTGCGCGTCACCCGCGACGGGGAGACACACCTGCCGGTGCTGAAGGGGAAGATCAACGGCGACAGCGCCATCGTGCGTGAGTTGGAAGCCTCGACCCACCCCGAGGGCCTCGCAACAGTCATCTCCCGCAAAAACGACTGACGGGGATCCCCTCCGCCAGTCTGCATACGCATGCAAAACGGGGCGACGCCTTGAGCGCCGCCCCGTTTTCATTGTTTTTTATTATTGTTTCAAATATGCCACAAGGAGATCGCGGGTGGCGCGCAGCCCGGTCTCATGCGTGCGCTCGCACCCGTGCGAGGCGGATACGCCGGGCCCGATGAGGCCGACACGCAGATCATGGCCGGCGCGCAGGGCGGCCGAGCCGTCGGAGCCGTAGAAGGGAAACACGTCGACCTTGTGCGGAATCCCATTGTTGCGGGCCAGCCCGACCAGCTTCCGGCGCATCCCCAGATCATACGGGCCCGACGAGTCCTTGGCGCAGATCGAGACGGAATACTCGTCGCCCGCCACCCGGTCGCCGACGACGCCCATGTCGACGACCAGCATCTCCCGGACGCTTTCTGGAATACCGGCACAGGCCCCGTGGCCGACCTCTTCATAGGTGGTGAAGAAGAAGCAGACGGGAAGCTTCTTCAGCCGCGCCGCACCGAGTTCGAGAAGCGTGGCCAGCATCACGGCCGAGCCGGCCTTGTCGTCGAGGAAGTGCGCCTTCACGAAGCCGGTGTCGGTATGCTCGAACCGGGCGTCGAAACAGACGAAGTCGCCCACGCCGATCCCGAGTTTCTCCACGTCGGCCGCGCGCCGCACTTCCGCGTCGAGCCGCACGTGCATGCTCTCGGGCTTTCTCTCGGTCGACTCGGCCGCGCGATTGACATGCGCGGCCGGGTTGTTGAGCAGCAGAGTGCCTCGATACCGCATTCCGGCGTCGGTGCAGACGGTGAGATAGTTTCCCTCGAACGAGGGAAGGAGGGGGCCGCCGATCTTCGTGATCGCCAGCGTTCCATCGCCGTTGATATGCGATACCATCGCGCCCAGGGTGTCGACATGACCGGACACCAGCAGCGTCGGCGCAGGATGGTTGCCGATCAGCACGCCGCCCTTGTTCGTCAGCCGACCGGTAATGCCGGCTTTTTCGGCCGTCCGGATGAGATGCTGCGCGATCTCCTCGGTGAATCCCGACGGGGAAGGAATCGCCTCGAGGTCGCGCAGAAGCTCCACGATCCCCGGCGAACGATCGTTCGTCACCGTTCTGCCGGGCTTCCGCTTCATGATCCGCGCCATAGACTTTTTCCTCGCTTTCGTATCGTCATAATAATATATTGTTTACTATTTACTTACGTGTTGCCGAAGATCTCCACCGGCAGGGTCTTCCCTTTGACCGTCGTCGAGCCGAGCCCGGCGAACGCCTCTTTCAGCTCGGCCGGCAGGGCATGCTGGACGGCATCCGAAATGATGATCCCGCAGGCGTGGTCCTTCGTCAGGGCCTCGAGCCGCGCGGCAACGTTCACCGTGTCCCCGATGACCGTGAACTCGCGGCGCTGCTCGCTGCCGATCGGGCCGAGCAGAACCGGGCCGTAATGGATGCCGATTCCCGACCGGAGGAGCGGGAGATTCTGGAGGGTCCAGTCGGAGCGGAGGATGGCCAGCTCCTGTTGCATCTTCAGGGCGGCCTTCACCGCCGATGCGGCCGGTGTTTCGAGCGGTGCGACCCCGCCGAAGGTGGCCATGATCGCATCCCCGATGAACTTGTCGATGACGCCCCCCTCGGCCTGGATGCAGGCGACCATCTCGTCGAGATACCGGTTGAGATGCTCGACGACGGCGGCCGGCGACATGCCCTCGCACATCGTCGTGAACGAGCGGATGTCGCAGAACAGGACCACGACATCCCGCATCTCACCCCGGACGGCATCCGAGGCCATCAGCCGGTCGCGCACGGCCGGGCTGACATACTGGCCGAACAGCCGGTCGAGCGAAGCCCGCTCCCGCTCCTTGTCGATCATCCGGCCGATCAGCCGGCGCGCCGATCGCGACAGCACGCCGACCGCGATCCCGGTCAGCACCAGCATGACGGCCTTGAAGCCCCACAGGACGGGATCCTTCAGATCCTGCAGGAACAGCGCATCGGGGCCGGAGATATGCTGCAGATGCTCTCGGGCAACCTGATAGGCGACGATGAACTGTGCGGCGGCAAAGATACTCGCCCCGATGGAAACGCGTGCCTGCATCCAGAACCCCGTCAGCACGACGAGGAAGAAATACAGATAGGACGGCGGCCCCGTCAGGTAGGTTGCGGCCCCTCCCGGGAGGATCCACCAGGAGACCACGAAAATGAGCGTCGGCAGGGAAACCAGCGGCAGCACCACGATCCACGGCCTGACGGCAGGAATGGCGTCCCGCCTGGCCATAACATACAGACCCAGCACCGAGATCCCGCACACGAACGCCCACAACGCCGGAATGGCCATATCGGGCATGAGGCCGACCCAATGGATGAGCAGCATGAAGGTTCCGGCGAAGATGCCGAACAGCGCCCCGACCAGGAATGCCGGCCGCAGGGTGGCATTGATCTCACGCCGCACCTCGGGCAACAGGGCATCGCTCAGAACAGGCATCACCGTCCCCGCCTGCATGGGGTCATCCGCCTGGCCGCTCACGGTTCCTCTCCCTTCCGACCGGTTCATCCTACCACAGAGGCCCGGCAGCACAGAACGGGTTCTTGCACGGATGGGCCGATTGTGGTATCCAGAGGGCCTCATCGCCATGGCCTGACCGCAGGCCAGCAGGGAAGCAGGTGAAAAACCTGCGCGAGCCCGTCGCCGTAATCGGGGACAAACGCCGGCAAGCCACTACCCGCAAGGGTGGGAAGGGCCGGCGGGAGGATGATCCGGGAGCCGGAATACCTGACGGATGAGCACGCGACTCCTCGCGGATCGGGAGATCGTGCCGAACAGACGACGCATGGCGTCTCCGGCCCGGGGAGCGCGGCATTTTTTTCAGAGGTGGCGCGGCCCCATGCTCGTTTCTGATCGTTTTGGTTTCCGTTTTTCCCGTTTTCTGCTGCCGGTTCTGGCTCTCGTGGTTTTCCCAACCGTCAGCCTGCCCGCCGGGACAGCCTCCGAGACCGTCCTGCAGCTTCCGACGGTCACGGTGACAGCACCGGCCTGGAAGCCCCCTTCCGAGCTCATAGGCAATGCCGTCTCCCGTGCAGGGGCGGAGAAGATCGGCAGGTTTCTGCCGACAACCGGCCCCGAATCCCTGGGTGGCGGCGTGCTCGTGACCCCGCCCCAGGGCGGGCCGGGGCGGCTCGCCAGCCCGATGCTGGGAGGCTTCACCGGCGCCCGCGTGCTCGTCCTGCGTGACGACATGCCGGTCAACGACCCCTTCACCGGAAATCCCGACCTGGGGGATATCGATCCGGGGCTCCTCGATTCCGTCGAGGTGTATCGAGGCTCCGGTGCCTCCTGGTGGGGCAGCAACGCCATCGGCGGGGTCCTCCATCTCCGGACCGCCATCCCGGCCACTTCGAGCCTCCGCCTGTTTTCGGACGGTGTCGGGGGAAACGGCCGCGAGTTGAACGCGGCGTTGGCGCTTCCGAATGCCACGCTGGGGGTTTCCGGCATGACCTTCCGGACCCAGGGCTGGTCGGCCGCTGACGGGCGGCAAGGCAACGCCGAAACGGACCCGTTCGAGCAGGAGCGCCTGCACATCGGGATCCAGAGCCGATCGGCCAACGGCACCTCCGTCCGTTTCCTCCTTGGTTGGCGCTCGTCGGACACGGCGCTGGACACGTTTTCCCCGGTCACCTCGGCCCCCGTCGACGATCCCGACTTCACCCAGCACCGGTCGGAATCGACGATGAGCCTGCATACCGCGCGGCCCCTTCCGGATGGGGAATGGCAGTTCACGGCCGGCCGCCGGGACGCGGTTCTTGCCGGATACGATCCGACGGACCCCTGGAACGGGTATGACATGCGCTCGCTCACCCACCAGCAGGCACTCGACCGGTTCTGGTATCTGTCGCGCGGCGAGATCGACCTGGGCGTTTCGCACCAGGAGACGAAAGCTTCGAATGACGGCATCCTCGAACGGGATGAGACGAATGATGCGCTTCGGGGCGGGGTTTCCTGGAGCCCGGCCGCCGGCTGGAAGCTCCGGTCGATCGGGCGTATCGATCGCTATACAAACCCCGGAGACACGGCCGCGACTGGCAAGATAGCCCTCTCCCGGGAGTTCGGCCGACGCAGCCTGGAAGCCGCCTGGGGAACCTCCTTCCGGCGCCCGGCTCTCAATGAGCGGTTCTACCCGAACTACGGCGACGAACGGCTGGCCCCCGAAACGGGCCGCACCCTCTCGCTCGCGCTCACCCAGCGGGCAGGCACCGACGGCGCCGTCGAACTGCGAAGCTACCGGACGCGCGCCGACAATCTCATCGGAACCGTCGCCACGACGGACCCGGCCTATGCCTGGGGGATCAAAGCGGAAAACCTGGAAACCGCGGAAATCACCGGTCACGAGCTTGCCGTGCGGATGTCCCGCCACCGCTGCCGCATCGAGCTCGAGTATTCCCGGACGCCCCGGGCCCGGATCCTCACCTCCGGCTTCACCCTGCCCCGCGTGCCGGGGCATGCGGGAGCCCTGACGCTGCGTCATCCCGCCGGGAACGGCGAGGTGTATGCGCGGTATGCCCGGTGGGGGGCGAGCTGGGACGATGCCGGCAACACCCGGTCCGTCTCCCCGACGGATCGCACGGACATCGGCTATCTGAGCCGGTTCCACGGAGGCGCGCTCCGGCTGGCCCTGCTGAATATCGCCAACACCCGTTCCCAGAGGCTCTACGGGTATGGAGAGCCCGGCCGGCGGCTGGCCGTATCCTGGGAAATGGACCTGTAACGATCATCCCGCCCCCTTCGGCACATCCTGCAGAAGGGGGCGGGCTTGCCGCTCACGCGCTCAGGAGCCGATGGACCACATGGCGACAGGGTCGGGTCAGCCGCCGCTGATGAGATGGATGATGTCGAGGGTGGCGCCGTCCGGAACGGGGGTGACGTCATAGCTTTCGCGCGGAATGTAGACGCCATCGATCTTCACGATCAGAAGGGGAAACGAGAACTTCTTCACCCGGATGACGTCGGAAACGGTCATGTTTTCCTGGTATTTCAGCGGCTCGCCGTTGACTTTCAGCATGTTTCGTCGAATCTCCCTGTTACGAGTTCTGGGCCGAAGCCCTCATCCGGACCGAGAAGCAGCTCCATGACGCGATTGGCCTGCATGTGCGCGACGATGCCCACGCGCGGAGCCATCAGGCCCCGCCCCGGAACGGCCTCGGCCGTCTCGTCGCCGCACACCGTCATGGTACCGGAAATCCGGGTGCGAAGTCGATCGTTCCCCCCCCACCCCGCCATCCCCGAGCCCAGCACGAGGGGCTTGGCGGGGAACGCCTTCATCGCCGCCTCGACCAGCATCGCCTTCTGGTCAGCCCGGTCGAGCGCCTCGACCAGCACGTCGACCCCGGCGAAGAGCGAAGCCACCGTCGGCGGCACCAGCCGCTCTCCCCAGATCGTGACCTGAACGGTCGGGTTCACCCGGGTGATCGTCGTCCGGAGCGCCTCGACTTTCGGCAGGCCGATCTGATCGATATAATATTGTTGCCTATTCAGATTGCTCGGTTCGACCACATCGTGATCCGCCAGCACGAGCCGACCGATCCCGACGCGGGCGAGGGCCAGGGCGACGGTCGAGCCCAGCCCGCCGCATCCGGCGATGCCGACGGAGGCTTTTTTGAGTTTTTCATGAACGCCCGGGGTGTGGCGGGCCGCGAGGAGAGCATCCAACTCCTCCGGCGCCGGCATCGCGCCGCGCCGGATGAACACGATCGCGTCGCCTTCCGCGGGAATCGTTTCCGGCGTCACCGGACACCCGTTCAGGATGAACAGATCCGCCCCCGGGCAGTGCGCCGCGGCGACGTTCCCGAGGCTGGTCCCGCGCTCGATCTGTGCATCCCGCTCATTGATTCTGCATCTCATGTTCTGCCGTCTCTTCACCCCCAACCCCGTCCACATCGTGACGGGCGGGTTATAAACCCGCCCCTACAGAAGCACACCCGAGGTGTCACGACCGCCTAGTGATTCTGCCCCCTCTTGCGCGGCTCCCCTTCGAACCAAACCTCATCCCACACCATAGGGGCGGATTTTAAACCCGCCCGGATCGATTGCCCTCAGGGAAATATCTCATGGAAAGATCTTGTTGTCGCCGTCGATCGCGAACAGTTCTCCGAAAACCACCTCTCCCGCCTCGTCGATCACGTACGGCAAAAAAACGATGATCGAGTAGCCGTCCCCGTGATCGAGCGCGAACGCGGCGCAGTCTTCCGCCTTGCGTTTTCCGGGAGGCGCCGCGCGCACGTCGCGGACGATGGCTGTCGCGATCGCCTTCTTCGCGGCGGCATATCCCCGCATCTTCTCCTCGAAGAAAACCGCCAGCTCATCCTGGTCGCACGCGTCATCGGCTTCGGCCTGGAACTTCCGCACGCGGCGGGCCGTGTCGAGATACGCCCCGAACGGAAGAAACCCCCCGTTTTCCCGCAGCATCTTCCGCACCGGCTCCACCAGCCGTTTCATCAACAACTCCACATCCGCCTGCGTCGTTCGCACGAATATCCTCCCCGATACGGAGACTCACGGACTGTTCCCCTCGAACATCGTGCCAGAAGCACACCCGATCAGAGCAGACGGCGTCATCCGGCCCGAAGGGTCGAAGAAAACGGGACCAGGACAAACAATCGTCAAAGATATTTTTTGACAACCTCGACGACGTCGGGGAAGTCGATGCCGAGTTTTTTCAGCGTCTCGAGGGTCGGCACGGCATCCTTTGTCCAGCCGCGGCGCTTGTAGACGGCATCGCAGAGTTTCTGATAGCGATCTTCGCGCCATTTCCGGTGGAGAGCGATCTTTTCGTCGACGGATTTTCCGGCCGGATCGATCCCGATCTGCTCCCGGAGCTGCTTGTCGTAGCGCTCGGCGCGGGATTCATACTCCTCGCGGGTGACGGGGCCGGTCGAGCGGTAGGGCGCCTGGTCGAACTTGCGCAGCCCCTTTCCCATGCGCAGGTTGAAGACGCGCTGGAAGTTGTAGACCCGCTCGGACATGAAGACCAGCTCGTCCCGGTTCATCTCGCGGCCGGTGATGCCGGAGAAGAGATCGCAGTAGTTCTGCAGGTGGGCCGGCACTTTCGCCGCCTCCATCGGGCTGTTGACCTTGCGGTTGTCGCCCGGCTCGACGTCGTTCCAGGGCAGTTTGCACAGGCCGTTCAGGCCGAACCAGGTGCGGAACATCGGGAAGTAATGCAGGGCTTCGGCCTTGTCCTCGAACGTGGGAAGCTGGTTGTTCACCATGTCCATGAAGATCAGCCAGGCCTCGTCGTGCTGCGGCCCCTTGTTGGTCAGGGCATACCCGCCCTGCTGCGCCAGGGATTCCTTCGAGAGATACTGGGAGTATTCGAGACCCTTCGCCTCCATGCCGATATCCCCGATCAGTTTCGGATCTCCCCAGCCCTTTTCGATGAACAGCTTCTTCATGCGGGCGACGCCCTGGCCGACGATCGCCCCGAACCCCTCGTTGCGGGCCATCTGGTGGAGCAGCTCCATCTGCGCCTCGCCGTTGCCCCACGTCAGTTCGACGCCGCCGGTGCGCTCGGCATTCAGGATGCCGCGCTGCCAGCACTCCATCACGAAGCTGCAGCTCGTGCCGAACGAGATGGTGTCGATGCCGTAGGTGTCGCAGTAGAAGTTGCCCTCGAGAATCCAGTCACGGTCGAAAATGCCGCAGTTCGAGCCGAGCCCGGCGGCCGTCTCGTATTCGGGACCGTCGACGGTGACGGAGTGGCCCTTGTAGGGCCCCGTCTTCACGATATGGCCGTCGGCGCCCTTCGAGCAGCCCATCGAGCAGCCATGCCAGCAGCCGTCGGGAATCCCCTGGGTGAACCGCTCGCCCCATTTATACGATGCGATATTCTTCACGTCGTCGTGCGAGCCATACTGGAAGTTGCAGACCGGCAGCAGGTCGTAGTCGCTCATCACCTCGACGAGGTGGGCGGTGCCCTGCGTGCGCATGTGGCACTGTTTGTCATCGTTGTCGTGGATCTCTCGATGCAGCCGGATGCCGGTGTTTCGCACCCGGTCGAGATCGGCGGGACGGTTCATGTCGCCCTTGACGGCAGGGCCGCGCACGACGACGGCCTTCACCTTCTTGTTCCGGAACACGGTTCCGATGCCGCCGCGTCCGGCCTGCTTGAGACGCGCGACGCCGCGCCGGTGGTCATACCAGGAGAAGTTCAGACAGCCCATCAGGGCATGATCGGCGCCCTTGCCCGAAGCGATGACCGAGATGTTCCGCCGGTCCAGCTCGCTCTCGGCATACATGTGCGTGAATATATCCGCAGCAATATGGCTGTCGGCGCTCTCGAGGGGGGCTTCCTCGACCCGGATGACCCCCTTCTGCCCGTCGATGAAGATGACGACGTCGGCATCCGCCTTTCCCTGGATCTCGAGGGCGTCGAAGCCGCTGAACTTCATCAGGGGGCCGAAATGCCCGCCGACGTTGCTGTCGATCGGGATGTCGGTGAGCGGGGACAGGGAGACGACGAGCGACTTGCCCGAACCCGGATACTGCGTGTTGCCGCCGAGGGGCCCTGGACTGATGACGATCTCGTTCTCGGGATCGTTCCAGCGGGTCTTCGGGGTGACGGCATTCCAGAGATACCAGAGGCCGAAGCCGCGGCCGCCGATGAAGATCTCCTTCATCTGTTCCGTCACCGGCTTTTCGGTGATGGTCTTCGTCGAGAGATTGATGAACAGCGTGCGGTTGTTGTAGCCCCGTTCGGGCAGCCCCGGCGTGAAGCGGCCCTCGAAAACGAGCCGGTGGGCACCGCGCTGCTTTTCCAGATCGCCCAGATACGAGGTCCGCTTGGTATAATCTATCATATTGTTCATTCCTCTCCTCGCTCCGTCAGGACGGCAGCTGCGCGTGATCGCGCTCGCTCAGGGTCAGGGCGCAGCTCCGGCAGGCCTTGGCGCAGGCGCCGCAGGAAACGCATTTGAACGGCTCGCGGCCACCGGGCGCCACACGCATCGACAGCGTCGGACAGAAGCCGACGCACATGAAGCAGCCGACGCACAGGGACTTGTCGATCACGACGGTGCCGGCTTTGTTCCGCGAAATCGCCTTCGCCGGGCAGATCCCGATGCATGTGCCGCACTGGTTGCAGACGTTGATGTCCCACCCGTCTTTCGTGCGCGTGACACGGATCGCCGAATACGCCACATCCTCGGTCTTGAAAAACGTCCTGGCGCAGGTCTTCTCGCAGCTCTTCGCTCCCACGCACTTGTGCGTGTCGACCCCGATGAACTTCATGTTCGCCTCCTGATGCGGCAGTATCATGCCGGGAACTGGCCCGTGCTTGTGCTAGAGTGTGCCCGACCGGACGGCTTCAAGTCAAGCACCGCTCCCCCTGTGATAGAATACCCCGGTCAAGAGGGAGGGAACCCGTATGCACACCCGTCGTCCCGGTCATATATGGCCGATGGCCCTGCTCCTGCTCACACTCGCCCTGACGGGCCGGCTGCCGGCCCACGCAGCCGATCCCGGGTTTTCCTCGGTGATCGAAACCGTTTCGCCCATCGATTACCCGAAGATCCGCGTGATGATGCGGGTGTTCACCCCGGATGCCACCGAACTCCTTCATGATGCCTTCACCCTGCGTGAACGGGAAACGCCGATCACGAGCTTCACCGTCGATCTCGTCCGGCGTGAGCCGTTCATCGCCCTTCTCCTCGACCGCTCCTCGAGCATGGAGCCTGTGGTCGCGACGGTGAAGGAGTCGGCGGCAACGTTCGTGAAAGGGATGAACATGCCGGCGCGCATTTCCCTGATCACCTTTGCGAGCGACGTAGATCTCGTGACCGAGTTCACGCGCGAGCAGGAGCCCCTGCTCGGCGGGATCACGAAAATGCGCCCCTGGGGCGGCACCGCTCTGTTCGACGCGCTGTATCAGGCCTGCGAACAGCTGCGCTCGGCGGCCGGTACCGACGACCGCAAGACCATCGTGCTGCTCACGGACGGCCGCGACGAGAGTCCGCAGGGCAAACCCGGCTTCTCGACGAAAAAGGCAGACGAGGTGATCGCCCACGCCGGCAAGAACGGGATCCGCGTCATCTGCGTGGCCCTCGGGACGAATATCGACGAAAGCTTCCTCGAACAGCTCGCCCGCTCGACCAAAGGCGCCCTGCTGCGTGCCCCGTCGGCCGAACAGCTCGCCGGCATCTTCCAGAAGATCAGCTCCCGGATGATGCTCGAGCGTAGATATAAATTAAGCTATACAACTCCATCCCCCGAGCGGGACGGCTCGCGCCGCGAGCTCACGATCCTCAGCGAGCACAACGGACGCAAAGACCAGGGTACGGGCGCTTACGTCGCCCCCATCGATCCGGTCAAGGTGGAACGCAAGCCCGGCGCATCGGACAGGCCGGGCCGGGGCATGCCCGAAATCGCCATCCGGGAAGGGGACACCGCATCCGCAGCCACGGGAATGGGCACCAGAACCATCCGCCACGATGTCCGGCTGGGCCGCGTCGAAGCCCCCGACACGGGCACTTCGCCGGATATCGCTCATGTGGACCGGAACCAGCTCGCCACCTGGACCGACATCGCGACGGCGGCAATGCCCGTGTGGCAGGAGTACAAACCGATCCAGGCCCCACCCGGCGCATCGGAACAGGAAAAAGCCCATATCGCGGAAATGAACGCCTCTTTGAAAGCCTCTCATGACGCTCACCAGCAATGGCGGCAGGAGTTCGGGCGCGACCAGAACGCACGAACCGATCAGCTCAACCGCGAGATGCGCGAGCTGCACGACCAGAACCAGCAACGGCATGATGCCCAGATCGACGGCGTGAACCGGAACATCGACGAACTGAACGAGTCGAAACGCCAGATGCACGAGGATCATCAGCAGGCTGCCGAGGAGAATGCCGCCGGGACGAACCAGATGCTGGAAGGGCTGGAAAAGAGCCTGAGCCACGAGTATCAGGTGCCGACCGCCGGTGACGGGGCGACGGACGCCGGGGCGGATCTTCCCGATATGCCCGATCTTCCCGACACGGACGGCGACAATTGAATCCCTGGAAATCGACCCTTCTCCTCGCCGCGGTGATCGAAGCCGTGACGGTGGCCCTGCGGTTCGGCTTCGGCCTCGAGGCGACCCGCGACACGGCAGCGAGTGTCGGCCGGCTCACCTTCGGATACCGCATCCATCACGGCCTCGTCGGCCTGCTCATTCTGCTCGCTTCGGCATTCGTAAGCGATGCCGTCTGGAAGCGGCGCCTCGCGATTCTCGGCGGAGCTCTGGCCCTCTCGGATGCCATCCACCACTTCGTCATTCTCTGGGCGGTGACCGGCTCACCCCAGTTCGATCTCGTCTATCCCCGCACCCCCTGAAAGGCCGCTCCCCGTGCTCTCCGAAAACTTCGACAGACTGAACGACGAACAGAAGGCCATCATCCGCGGGTTCAAGGGGCCCACGATGATCGTCGCCGGCCCCGGTACCGGCAAGACCCGGACCATCGCCGTGCTGATCGGCCGCCTGCTCGCCGAAGGCACGAAGCTCCGAGAGATTCTCGCCCTCACCTTCTCGGAAAAGGCGGCCCGCGAGCTCCGGGGGCGGGTCATGGAATACCACCCCCACAGTTACGACGAGTGCTGGATCTCGACGTTCCACTCCTTCTGCGCCCGCTTGCTCCGGGAACAGTATCACCTGGTCGGGATCAGGCCGGATTTTCGGCTGCTCACCGGCTTCAAGGAAGCCCTGCTGATGGCGGGTATCTGCGGACGGCTGACCCCGGAAACCTTCCCGGTGTTCGGCCGGGTGCTCACCAAACGCGGCTTCCAGCTCGAAGTGCTCACGTTCATCTCGCTGCTCAAATCGAACCTCGTGACGCCCGATCAGCTCCAACAGGCCCTCGCCGCCCATCCCCCATCCCCCATGGTCAGGCAGCGCATCGACGAGCTGCTGCATCTGTACAGGCGGTATGAAGAGGAGCGGATCCGGACCGGATATCTCGACTTCCGCGACCTGATCTCGTTCTCGATCCAGGCGCTCCGCGACCCCGACACGGCAGCCAGGTACCGGGACCGGTTCCGGATCGTCCTCGTCGACGAGTTTCAGGACACCGACCCGGCGCAGTATCTTCTTCTCCGGCTGCTGAAGAGGCCGGACGAGGGCCGGCCGCCCCGCATCGCGGTGATCGGCGACCCGCTGCAGAGCATTTATCGGTTCCGCGGGGCGGATCCCGGCATGATGAGTTCACGCAGCGCCTTCAGGCGCGAGTTCAAAGCCCGTCTGTTCCCGCTCGGCGGCAACTACCGCAGCGCCGCATGCATTCTCGGCCTGGCCGGCAACCTGCACTGGTCGCGGGAGTTCGCCCCGAAAAACACCCCTTCGGGCGGAACTCCTGGCGGCCTCGTCGCGCGCAGCAACCGTCAGGGCTTCGTCGAACTGCTCGAGGCACGTGACGAGCTCGACGAGGCACGCATGATCGCCCGCCGCATCGCCTCCCTGCTCACCTACGGGACCCATCGATGCTTCACCCCCGGCGAAATCGCGATCCTGGTCCGGAACAACTACCAGATCGACCTGTTATCCGAGGCGCTCCGGGCAATGCATATCCCATTCGATATAGCTGGTGATATGAAATTTTTCCGATCCGAAGAGGTGACGGCGCTCGCCTCGCTGTTCCAGGCGACGGCGGGCCCGGCCGATGCCCGGGAACAGCCGCTCCGGCGCGCCTTCGCCTCGCCCGTCTTCGGTCTCGACCCCATCTGGGTTCAGCAGTATCTCGCCGTGCTCCCCCCCGCCGCATCGCTCGAAGCCGCCCTCGACGCCTGGCTCGCCCGCCCCCCCGACGAACCCCTTCCCGAAGGCTTCCCCCCTCCTCCCCCGGAAACGGCCGCACGGCTTGCCGCGTTCCGCGAAACCCTGCGCCTCCTGCGGGACGGGATCGAGCTTCCCCTCGTCACCCTGTTCGCCCGGCTGCTTCTCGCCGTTCCACACCTTCTCGCCGATCCGGCGTCTCCCGGAGCACGGCATGTCATGCGGTTCCGGAACATGATCGACGACTTCTGCGACGTCCGGGAGAAGCAGGATGGCCACCCTCCCGTCGCCGCCGATCTGATGCCGAGCTTCGACGAATGGCTCACGTATTACGCCTCGACCCTCGAACAGGAGGACGAGCCGGCAGCCGACGCGACCCCGGCAATACCGGGAGTGCGGCTGATGACGGTCCACCAGTCGAAGGGGCTCGAGTTTCCCGTGGTGTTCGTCACGGGACTCTGCGAGGATCAGTTTCCTGTCCGGCTCCGCGAGAATCTTCTGATCGGCTCGACCGGACTGGCCGCGGTGCAGAAAGCCATTGACGCGAGCAAGCGGGAGATCCGGTTCTTCAATCCCTACCCCGCGGATCACGCGGACCACCTCGAAGAGGAGCGACGGCTGCTCTATGTCGCCCTGACACGGGCCGAAGAAGGGCTGATCCTCACCCTGCCCCGGCGCATCGGAACCGATCCCGCCCTGCCGGCGCCGTTCCTGGCCGAGCTCGGCCTCCACCCCGTCCGGGACTGGCATGAGCAACGCATCCTGACGATCGGCGAGCTCCGCACGCGCCTCGCCCGCCTGACAAGCGAGGAGCGGCTACCGCTGGAGCCCGGGCTGCAGAACCTGTCCGACGCCGTTCGCGAAACCGCCGGCACGGATGACGGGGACGGGGATTTCCTGAAACCCCGCCGCTTCGGCATCGCCCCCCCCTGCCCGGCCGAACTGCCCGCGGGATTCCGATTCTCGGCCCAGGCGCTGCGCGACTTCATCGACTGCCCCCGTCGGTTCTTCTTCCGCCACGTCCTCCGTCTGCGCGACGAACGGGTCGAGCGCCAGCCCTCCCTCGTCTTCGGAAACGCTGTTCACGCCTGTCTCCAAGCCCTTCACGACCCCGAAGGCGCCTTCTCGAGCGGCCGGTCGCCGGGCTTCGAGGAGCTGGAAGCCCTCTGGGCGGCCCATGGCGTGCCGCTTCTCACCCAGCTTCCCGTGCTCCAGCGGAAGCAGTATGACGGCCAGGCCCTGGAAATCCTGAACCGGTATCGCGAGGCGGTCTACGTCAACGGCCAGATCCCGGCGGCTGGCACCATCGGCGTCGAGGCGGGGTTCCGGTTCGAGTTCCGCGGATACCCCTGCAAGGGACGGATCGACCGATGGCTCGCCGATGCCGATGGCACCGTCTGGATCATCGATTACAAGACGGGATCGGCGAAGTCGGCCGCCTCGATGCTGCGCGAGGCATTCCCGGAATCCGGCCCGCCCTCCGAGATCCAGCTTCCCTTCTATCTCCTTGCCGCCCGCCAACTCGGCCATGAACGCGTATGCGCCGGCACCGTGTATCCGAAGGATGATCTATATAAAAAGAAATACAATGGATTCCAGCCAGGCTTCCTGAAGTCGGCGATGCTCGGCCTGGGCGCTGGCCCCGATTGGGCCGTCCAGGTCACCCCCTACCAGTTCGCCGCCTTCGGTGACACCCTGGAGCAGCTCATGGCGAGGATCGTTTCTGAGCGGGTGTTCGACTGCCGCCCCTCTCCCGCGGCATCGGCAATGTCCTGCATCAACCGCTCGCCAAAGAAACACTGCGAATTCCAGCCGTTCTGCCAGGAACGGCTCGACCAGCTCCGCCTCGCCACGCCCGACACCTCGCAGGAGGACGCGGACGATGCTGACTGACCTCCTCGCCGGACTGAATCCCGATCAGCAGGATGCCGTTCGCGAACCACCGTCCGGCTTTCTGAAAATCGCCGCTGGAGCGGGTTCCGGTAAGACCGAGGTCTTGACACGGCGCGTCGTGGCCCTGCTCCGCCAGGGAATCCGGCCGGTGGAGCTGGTCGCGATCACCTACACCCGCAAGGCCGCCGCGGAGATGAAGGAGCGCCTCGCGCTTCCGGCGCGCGGCCTCACCGCATCGGTGCTTCGCAATCTCCAGGTCTCGACCTTCCACGCCTTCCTCGGCGATCTGCTCCGCCGCGACCCGTTCGGGGCGGGGATCGACCGGGGCGATGCGGTCCTGACCGAAGGCGGCCGTCGCCTGCTGCTCGCCGATCTTCTCGAGGAGTTCCGGGCGGCCCATGCCGATGCCCTGCTCGAAGGTGCCGAGGCGTTCGGCCCCGACCTGGCCCATCCCGTCACGGGCCTGTTCCCGGGCCTCCTCGGCCATGTCCGGCGGTTTCTTCTCTCACCCGGCGGGTTTCAGCGCTTCACCGACGAGCGGTTCGCCCGGCGCGGCACCCCGCCATCTCCCCTCGAAAAGAACGTCCAGGCCTGGTTCTTCCGGTTCTACAGCCGGTATCTCCAGAAGCTCGCGGAGCGGCATCTGCTCGATTTCGACGAGATCCTCCTCCGCAGCTCTGCCCTGATCGCCGACCAGCGCGCCGCCGGAAGCGATCCGGTGCAGCGCGTCTTTTTGATCGACGAGTTCCAGGACAACAACCAGGAGCAGTTCGGCATCATCCGGACGTTCATCGACGGCCGCGAGGGCCACATCACCGTCGTCGGCGACGAGAAACAGAGCATCTACCGATTCCAAGGCGCCGACATCCGCACCTTCCACGCCTTCCCCGCCACACGGACGATCTGGCTGAACCAGAACTACCGGTCCGTCCAGGAAATCCTGACCCTCGCCGACAGATATATTTCATACAATATTGATAATCCTCCGCCCCCCCAGACAGCGGATCGCGGTGGTTCGACCAGGCCGGGTCCTGTCGCCTGCCTGCTTGCCGCCGCGCCCGGCTCTACCGAAGAGGCCGAAACGGTCGCCAATCTGATCCAGACGCTCGTCGGCGGCGGCCTGGCCATCGAAACCCGGCAGGGGAAACGGCCGGCAGCCTATGGGGACTTCGCGATCATCGTCCATTCCGTCAACCGCCTTCCCCGGGCTTACGAAGACGCTCTCCTGGCCCGTGGAATTCCGTATGTGATGGCCGGAGGTCTCGGATTCTACGCACGCCACGAAATCGCCGCCGTCGTCGCCTTTCTGCGGCTCCTCGTGCGGCCGACCGACGATCTTTCCCTGGCGACGATCCTGACCGGGCCTCAGTACGGGCTTTCGGATACGGAGCTGGCGACGCTGTTCCATGACCGGCGGGAGGATCGCGTCAGCCTCCTCGCCCACCTGCTGGCCCTGCCCGAAAGCGCGCTGCCGGAGCGGGTTCGCTCGTTCCGCCGGCTGTTCATCCGTCTCCAGGGAATGAGCGGCACGCTGGGGATTCTCGACCTCGTCCATGCCGTGCTCGAGCAGGCCGGTTTTCTCGAGCACGCCGCCGCCCAGACCGACGATCTGCGCCGGCGCCGCCTCGAGAACAACCTCGCGAAGTTCGTCGGCATCGTCCGCGCCTTCGAATCGAACGGCATCTTCACGACCCTCCGGGACTTCCTCGCCTACCACGACCGCACGATCGAGTCCGGAGTCGACGAGGATGAGGCCGGCCTCGGCCTCGAAGAAGGGGAAGCCGTCAAGATCCTGACCATTCACAAGTCGAAGGGGCTCGAGTTCCCCGTCGTCTTCCTGCCGAACCTCCGCACGCGCACCTTCAAACGTGAACAGGGCCTGTTCATGACCCGCGACCAGGGGCTCGTCGTCCACCGAAAAGAGTGTGAGGGCAGTCCGGAGGCAGAAATCCGGGCCGTATTCGACGCAGAACAGGCCGCCAATCTCGGCGAAGAGCGCCGCAAGCTGTATGTCGCCCTCACACGCGCCCGCGACCTTCTCGTCATCAGCGGCTCGGAAACGGATCTCGGCAAGCCCGGCCAGCCGATCGGCGAAGTTGCGGAGATGCTTCGCGCGGACGGCACGCTCGGCTCGGTCGGCCCCCTCGCGGAGTGGCCGTCGGTCGCGGAGCGGTGGCTTGCGGCCGGGACGGTCCCGCCGCTTCCCGCAGAAGTTTCGGCAGAACCTCTGCCGAACGACAACGCCGGGGATCTCGCTCCGCAGATCGCCGCCCTGGCCGGCCGTATCCGTCGGGACCGGGAAGCGGCGACAGCGGCGGGGCGTCGTTCGGGCACGGGGATGGGCGAGGAGATCTACGCTCTCGGGGATCTCGCCGCGTATGAGGAGTGCCCCCGCCGGTATTTCTTCCAGCGCCGGCATATCGCGCCTCTTGCCGGCCCGGCCGAAGCCGCGCGGGGCCCGGCCGTCGGGAACCTCGTGCATCGCACCCTGCGCCTGTATCACGAAACATGCGTTTCCGCGCTTCCGGCCGCTGCCCGCCGGGAGAGGCTCTTCGGTCTGCTCGATCGGTTGGTTCCGCTGCATGGCGAGGAGGGAGCGGCCGGCAGGGAACGCGCGGCGGCGCTGCTCGGGGCGTATCTCGCCTCACCCCTTGCGGCTACGGATGCAGCCCATCTCGAGGCCGAGGTGAACCTCCGGCTGGCGGTTGAAGGAACGCCCGCCCAGGACGGCCCCTTCCTGCTGCGCGGATTTGCGGACCGGATCGATCTGCGCGATGGGGAAATATATATTATTGATTATAAAACGCACGGATTTTCTCCGGCTCTCCATGCGGCCTATGCCCGCCAGCTCGCCCTGTATCTCGCGGCGGCACGCCGCGGCCTGTTTGGCCGGAGCGGGTCCCTCGCGTATGCGTCGGCCGCGCTGGCCTACCTGACCGAGACAGCGGTGCGGATCGAGCCGGTCGATCCGGATCTTCCCGCCTTCGAACGGGCAGCCACGGCTCTCGTCGCGCGCATTCGCGCCGAGCGGACCTGGCAACCGCCCTCGGAAGCGCCCTGTGCGGGCTGCGCCTTCGCCGCCCTCTGCGCAAAGCCGCCCGCCTAGGGAGTCCGGGGCGGTTGCCAATTCGAAACCGGCATGCTATTCATGGAGCGCGCGGGACACGACCGCCGAAATGCCTGATACAAGGAAAAGGAGAACGACATGCCCGTCAATCTGAAAGGCCGCCACTTCCTCCAGCTCGATGACTACTCCCCCGAAGAGATCCAGTATCTGCTCGATCTCTCGGCTGACCTCAAGCGGCTCAAGCGCGCCGGCATCCGGCCCCGCAACCTCGAGGGCAAGAACATCGCCCTGATCTTCGAGAAGGCCTCGACCCGCACCCGCTGCGCCTTCATCTGCGCCGCCGCCGACGAGGGCGCGCACGCCGAGTATCTCGGCAAGGGCGACATCCAGCTTGGCAAGAAGGAAAGCGTCGCCGATACGGCCCGCGTCCTCGGCCGCATGTTCGACGGGATCCAGTTTCGCGGCTTCAAGCACGAAACCGTTCTCGGCCTGGCGAAATACGCCGGCGTTCCCGTCTGGAACGGTCTCACTGATGATTATCATCCGACCCAGGTCCTGGCCGACTTCCAGACCATCATCGAGCAGTTCGGCACCCTCAAGGGGATCGCGATGGCGTTCGTCGGCGACGGCCGCAACAACATGGCCAACACCCTGATGATCGGCGCCGCCAAGATGGGGATGGATTTCCGCATCGTCGCCCCCAAGTCCCTCCACACCGACAAGGCCATCGTCGAGGCCGCGAAGAGGTTCGCCGCCGAGAGCGGGGCGAAGATCACGGTCACCGATGACGTCGCCAAGGGCGTCAAGGGCTGCGACGTTCTCTACACGGACGTGTGGGCCAGCATGGGCGAAGAGGCCCAGATGGCCGCCCGCATCAAGCTGCTCAAGCCCTACCAGGTCAACATGAAGATGATCAAGGCGACCGGCAAGGAGAACCCGATGTTCCTGCACTGCCTGCCCGCCTTCCACGATGACAAGACCGAAGTCTCCAAGGAAACCGGGGCCATGGAAGTGTCGGATGAAGTCTTCGAGAGCAAGTATTCGAAGGTGTTCGACCAGGCCGAGAACCGCCTGCACACGATCAAAGCCGTGATGGTCGCAACGATCGGCGTCCGCTGAAATTCGGATAATTCGTTCCAAACCCGCATCAATCGCTGATGCGGGTTTTTCTTTTGTTTTTCCTTGCAACGATATATCGACGTATCGTATGATTCACGTGTTGCATGAAACAATCGCAGAAACCGCGATGCATCAAGAAGGCGCAACGACATTCAAGATTGAAGGAGACTGAAGCGTGAAAACGGTGAATCTCAAAAACTTCGCCAAGGTGATTCGCGGTCTGCTTGACGGAAGCCTCGAACTCCACGCCGTCCCCACCGGCCGGCGCCCTGCCCGTGCGACGGTGAAATCGCCCGCCCCGCGGAAAAAGGCCGGCCGCAAGCCGCTGCCGCCCTCGGTCAAGAAGAAACTCCAGGAACGCTCCAAGGCGGCGAAGGTCCGTGCCGAGCGCAAGGCCCTTCCCACCCCCCGCGAGATTTTTCTCTTCCTGGACGGCAAGATCGACGGCGAGAAGCTGACCTCTCTTTCGAAGAACTTCGAGGTCAAGCGCTCGCTCCTCAAGTCGCTGATGCAGAAACTCGTCAAGAGCGAGGATGTCGTCGAAAGCCACGGCGTCTACTACCTGCAGCGCCGCCTCCGCAACCGCAACGGCAAACCCGAAGCCAAGCCCGAGCCGATCGCCCCGTCGACGGTCCTTTCCCATCTCGCCAAGAATCCCGGCGTCGCGATGGCCGAACTCGCCACCCGCCTCGGCGAGTCGAGCTACCACCGCCTCATCAAGGTGATGAACCAGCTCAAGAAGCAGGACAAGGTCCAGGTCAAGGACAAGAAATACTTCCTGGCCGACTGACCCGACCGCTCCCGGCCGACGGGCTGTCATCACGGTTCTCGTGTGACACGCCGTCGGCCGGTTGCCATCCGTTCCCGGGAGACGCCCCCAGATGAATCCGTCCCCTTCCTCCATCCGGCTTTCGGTGGTCATGCCGGTATATAACGAGCGATATACCATCCGCCAGATCGTGCGGGACGTCCTCGCACAGGACAAAACAGCCGGGATTTCCTCCCTGCAGCTCGTCATCGTCGACGACGGTTCCCGGGATGGCTCTCGCGAGATCATCCGCGAACTTGCCGAAGCCGACTCCCGCATCACCCCGGTTTTCCAGACCGTGAACCAGGGCAAGACGGCGGCGATCAATGCCGGTATCGAGCGGGCGGACGGCGACGTGATCGTCTTCCAGGATGCGGATCTCGAGTACGACCCTGCCGAGTATTCCCGCCTGCTCCGGCCCATCCTCGCCGGGGCCGCCGACGTCGTCTTCGGCTCACGCTACCTCACCCACGACTTTTCGCGCGTCCTGTACTTCTGGCATTCGCACATGAACCGCGCCCTGACCCTGCTTTCCAACTTTTTCACCGACCTCAACCTCACCGACATGGAAACCTGCTTCAAGATGTTCCGGGCGCACCTGCTCAAGAGCATCCCCATCCGCTCCTCCGGCTTCGGCCTCGAACCCGAGATCACCGCCAAAATCGCCAAGCGCCGGTTCCGGGTCTACGAAGTCCCCGTTTCCTACCGGGGGCGCACCTACGAGGAAGGGAAAAAGGTGACCTGGCGCGACGGGCTGTGCGCGCTGTATTATATCGTGAAATATTGGATGATCGATGACTGTGTGCGCGAGATCCCGGGCCAGGAAACATGGCGTTCCTTCGTCCAGCCGCCGCCCCGGTACAAACGCTGGCTCGCCGACACCGTCAGGCCCCTCATCCGCAACGTGGTCCTCGAAATCGGGGCCGGCCCCGGCAACCTGATGCAGCACCTCCTGCCCCGGGACAATTATATATCTGTCGATACAGATCCTGCTGGCATCGAGTATCTCCGATCCCAGTTCGGCCAGAACGCCTCGGTGGGGGTTCTGAAGGCCGACGTGTTCGCCCCGGCAGGACTTCAGGAGGTCCCAGGCACCTTCGACACCGTCCTCTGCCCGGATCCGGGGGGCCGCATCTTCACCAGCCCGGCAGCCCTCGAGAACATCCGCGGCGCCCTCGCGCCGGACGGGCATCTCGTGCTCGTCGCCACCAGCCCCGACGCACCGGATGCCGACGCCCTCGCCCCCCATGTGCGGAAGCTCCTCGAAGCGGCGGGATTCGAGCTCGTCGAGACCCGTTCCTTCAACCGCCCGGGCCGGGTCGTCCGGAATCTCATCGCGCGGCTCGGGGACTCGCCCTTCCTCGGGAAAGCCGTCCGGAAGGTGTTCGACCATCTTGTCTGGCTGTTCCGGCGCATCGACCATCTGCTTCCGTGGCCGGGCCTCTCCCTGATCGCCGTCGCCCGCCGGCGCTGACGCCCCTCAGGCTCCCCGATCAGCTCTCAAACAAGGCGCGAACGAAGAATGTCGTGCAGGTGCAGGAAGCCGACGACCCGCTCCCCTTCCGCCTCGACGACGGGTAGCGAGGTGATCGCCTTTTCCTCCATCGCCTTGAGCGCCTCCATCGCGAGGCGGTCGGGCCCCGTGCGACGCGGCTGCTTCGTCATCACTTCCGACAACGGCACGTCCAGCGACCCCGTGGAGCGTTCGAAGGAGCGGCGCAAATCGCCGTCCGTGAACACCCC
>DAOOQQ010000003.1:0-156331 GCA_035388825.1 Candidatus Ozemibacteraceae bacterium | reverse complement strand
GGCGCCGCTCGGGTCGGTCAGTGCGTCGGTCTGGGCGAACTTCACCTCGACGCCCGGCTCGATCGTCAGTTGTGAGCCGCCCCGCACGCGGATGTCGCCGGTGAGGAGGTAGGGGCTTTCGGTGAGCAGCCAAGTGCGGTTCTCGGAAAGCGTGCCGGTGGTGAGCATCGACAGGGTTTCGGACGGGCCGCTCTCGTTGTGCGCGGTGTCGACGGCTTTCACGTAGTAATAGTATTTCACGCCGATCTTCAGCCCCTCGTCCTGGTAGCTGACGGTGGCCGCGGTCGAAGTGATCGGGTTCGCGTTCACCCGGGTGAAGGGGCCGGACCTGCTCTCGGCGCGATACAGGTTGTATCCGGCGAGGTCGGTCTCGGAGCCGGCGGCCCAGGTCAGCACGAGCCGCTCCATCTCGACGGACGGGGCGATCCGGAACGAGCCGGGAGTGGCCGGGGCCGCGCCCGAGGGGGTCATGAACTGGTATTCCGAGGAAACGCCCTCGTTGCCGGCGTAATCACGCGACCGGACGCGGAAGTGGTAGGTCACGCCGGGGCGCAGGTCGCCAAGCTCGATTGCGTGGGTGAGAAGCATCGCGGTATCGGAGGCGAGGTAGGTGTAGGTTCCCACGCCGATCGGGCCGGTCGCGAAGTCGACGAGCGAGTCGGCGGGCTCGTTCGTGGCCCAGCTGATCACCGCGAGGTTCTCGGTGAGGCTGCCGACCGCGACATCCGTGATGACCGGCGGCAGGCCGTCGACGACGGCGAAGGTCAGGTCGGCGTTCTCCAGGGTCTCGCCCCGGACGATCTCGACGATGATCACGACCGAGCGGCCCTGGTAGGTGGCGACGATGCGCTTCTGGCCGGGCTCGACGCCCGTGATGGCATACCTGCCGAGCTCGTCCGTCGTCACGGCGTTGTTGCTGCCGTAGATCTCGACGCGGGCGCCGGGAAGCACATGGCCGTTCGAATCGAACACCTTGCCGCTCACGTTCCCCATCATCGGGCTCGAGGAGTTGATGCAGCCGGTGACGGTGCCGAGCAGGAAGAGCACCAGAGCCAGAAGCAGGACCCGATTCCCTGAGGCGAACGATTGCGGTCCACGACCGGTGTCTGCCGGCCGCGCGACGGTTGTCGGGCGAACATGGCTCATGAGTGCCCCCTTTTCCTGATCCGTGTTTCTCTATCTATCGGAGCAGGAAGTCGACCATTTTACCCAGTTGATCGATCGTCGTATTTTCGTAGGAAGGATTGAGCTCCTTGGCGTATTCCATCTGGTCCATCGCGTCATCATTGCGGCCGATGGCGGCGAGGGCGTAGGCCAGCAGGGCGTGCACCTCGGCATCGCTGACGCCGGTCGGCCGGCGCGGCACGTAATGGAAGTGGGGATTTTCCCCGCCAAGCTGTTTGTAGAGAATGTCGACGGCCTTTTCCAGGTCGGCTTTCGAGCCCTTCTGGATGTAGGCTGCCCCGAGGCCGACCTTGGCGTCGCTCGAGAGGGCTGTGGCCTTTTCGAACCAGGGAATGCCGTCGGCCAGCGTTCCGAGGTTGGCGCGGGCCCAGCCGAGGCCGTTGTTGGCTTCGGCTTCCTCGTCCTCGGTGGGGCTGTCGGCGAGCACCTGGTTGAAGGCCGAGATGGCGCTTTCATACTGGCCGGCCGAGATCATCGACCAGCCCTTGTCGTTGAAGGTGTCGGACCGCACGATCGGCGTTCCGGCCGTATCCGAGTAAGTGTTGCTGCCTTCACCCGCCACGCCGCCGCTGCAGCCGGTCAGGCCGAACAGCGCCGGGACGGACAACGCCAGGGCGAGCAGGATGCGCTTGTCCATAGTTGGTCTCCTTCTTTCAGCGGAGCACCGCGAGCTTGCCGCGGGACTTGATGGTCTTGCCGTTCTTGGTCGCTTCGAGCTTGTAGATGTAAACCCCGTTGCTGACCCGGTCTCCATCGCGATTCGTGAGATCCCACCGGATCTTGCCGGAGCTCTGGCCGCCGTTGGCATCGAGCAGGTCGAACTTGTCGACGCGCTGGCCGGAGACGTCGTAGATCGTCAGGAGCAGCTCGTCGGGCCGCTGTTCGAGGTTGTAGGTGATCCAGACCGCGTTGCCGCGGACGGGGTTCGGATACGCGATCAGCTGCGAGATGCCGAACGGGCCGGGGGCCGTGACGGTGACGGACTGGCGGATCGCGTTGCCGGCCTTGTCGGAAGCGGTCACCTCGATCAGGTGATCACCCTTGGGAAGCGGCCTGCCAAGCTGGTAGGCGAAGGAGCCGTCGGCTTCGAGAGCCGCGCCGCTCTGTTCGACGCCGTCGATCAGGAGCTTGAAACTGGCCGCGTCGATACCGGCGCCGCTGTCATTGAGCGTGCCTTCCAGCAGGGGCTGCGGATCCTCGAGCTTCGTGCGGTCGGAGGGGCTGACGTTGCTGAGCGTCGGGGGCTTGAGATCAGCCATGAGAGCCAGTTTTCCGAGGCCGCCCAGCTGCGCGACGATCTGTTCCCCCTTGAGGGCGCCGCCCACGAAGATCCATTTGCCGTTCACCTGGCGATACAGGTGGACCTTGTCGGCCGGCACGTTCAGCTTGAGGTTTTTGACCGAGGCCGTATACCAGATGCGGCGGTTCAGGCGGAGCGAGGAGGGTCCGACCTCTTCGAGGGGCAGCACTTCGACGAGCTCCGGCGAGGAGGTGTTGGCCACCGCGTTTTTCAGCAGCGAGGGCAGGATCTTCGCGAGCGGGGACCTGGTGCCGCCGTTGTCGAGGTCGTTGCGGGACAGCATGTAGAGGCCGGCCGCCTTCGCGACGGTGCCGGTCGCCACATCGAGGCTGGCGAGACCGTCGGCGGTCTTGAGGCTGATGCGCGAATCCGGGGTGAGGTTGGCGACGGTGAACTGGACCGAGCCCTTGCCGATCATGCCGTGCAGGTCGGTTCCGGTCAGATCGATATACGCCTTGCCGGCCTGCTCGGGATCGATGCGATAGGAGCCCGCGTAGTATTTTTCCTTGAGGAAGTTCATCGTGACCGGAGCGGCCGATCCGCCCTGGGTGACGGAGCAGGCGGGCGCGCTCTGGAGGGGTTCGGTGGAGCGGGAGACGATCATGATTTCATACTCGTGCGCGGGGTTCGAGAAGATCTTGATCTCGAAGGCCGGGCCGGTGTTGATCACGACCATGTTCGTAGAGTCGGCTTCCATCTCGTTGCCGGCGAGGTCCTTGCCGCCGGCGATCGCGATGGTGGCGTTCCCGTCGTAGGTTGCGCTGTTGTCCTTCGGGATGACGGTCGTGCCGGTCCAGGTGTCTTCGGTGAAGCTGATCTGCTCGACCTGCATTGCCTGGCCGCCGGCCGAGGTCAGGGTGACGGTGGGGGTGATGGTGGTATCCATCTTCTCGTTGAACCGGAGGGTGAAGGTCACCATGCCGGTCGTGATCTTGTTGCCGGTCGAGGGGGTGGGGCTGACCGAGAGGACTTTCGGCTTGACCGAGTCGACGAGGACATGGAAGGTCGTTGAATAGGCACTGATATTCCAACCGTCGGCGCACGTCTCGATCGCGGCGACGCGCCAGTAGTAGGTGCCGTCCTTCGGGGCGGTGAAGGTGGCTTCGTTCGTCATCGTGACCTGGCCCGAGAGGCCGTAGGTGTTCGAGGTGTGGTTGAGGATGTTGTTGAAGGCCGAGTCATCCGCGATCTGGATCAGATACCGGTCGGCATCCGTCGACTGGCTCCACTTGAACCGCTGGCTGCGCAGACGGGTGGCGCTGCCGTTGAGGGGCAGGATGAGCGTCGGCACGGCGGGCGGGGTGCGGTCGACGACGATCTGCACCTCCTCATCGGAGCCGGATTCAGCCGATTCACTCTTGCTCGACAGGTTGTTGCCCCGGTCCGTGCAGTGGCCCTTCACGGATCTGGTGCCGTCGGTCCAGGAGGAGATGTCGAGGACGATGGTGCCGGTGGATGGATTGGAGGGCAGGGCGGGGGCATTGGTCATGGAGACCCAGTTGCCGGCCGCGTCGGTGACTTCCGCCTTGATGATCTGGAGGTTGGGGGCGGTGCCGCGATCGGCGGTCGAAGCCTCGACGGTGAGCGAGGTCTTGCAGTATTTCTTGCCTGCGAGCGGCTTCGTGAAGGTGAACGACGGCCGCTTATAGTCGAAGAAATAATTGAAGTCGATCGTCCGGATGTTCGGGCTGAGGTTGGTCACCATGTCGGCCAGCTCGGCATGCATCGTGAGGGTCGCCACGCCTTCGGCGGCCGCCGGTGCTGCCGGGCGGGTGATCGCGAGGAGGCTGTTGCTCTGGGCGACGCCCTTCGCCACGGTGGCGTCGAGGGTCGCGGTGTAGGTCGAGGCGGCGGCGTTCGGGCCGGTCCCGGAGCCGCTCTGCCAGGTGGAGTCCTGGGCGGTCTTCGCGCCGTGATGCTTGACCAGATCGGCCGGAGCGTCGGACATGGTCAGGGTGAGGGTCTTGTGTTCGATGCCGACCCAGGATCCCGAGGCGTTCGAGAGGGCCGTCACGGCAGGTGCCTGGGTGTCGAGGTAGAAATACGAGCGGCGGGAAGCGCCGGTGTTGCCGCTGATGTCGCGCGGAACCACGGTGACGTCGTAGCGCCCGTCTCCGCTCTGATCCTTCGGGGCCGAGGCGACGGAGCCGTAGAGGTCCCAGATGACGGCGGTCGTCGAGGCGTTGGAGAGCTGGTTCCCGACGTTGATGCCGTTGTAGGCGACTTCGATGGTGGATTTGCCGTAGTCGGCCTTCGGATCGTCGATCGAGGCCCACACCTGGTCGACGTGGATCGAGGGATAGGTGTCGTTCACGGCGATGCCGTTGCCGGGCATGAAGTTCACGTTGTCGGGTCCGGCCGTGTCGAGGGCGAAGGAGCGGGTTGCGACGGCGACGGCCTGGTTGCCGGCCTTGTCGATCGGCTGGAACGAGATCGTGTAGGTGCCGTTGTCGGTCAGCTTCGGGAAGGTGAAGGTGATCGTGTCGGCCCCGTTGTTGCTGAAGTTGCCGGTGATGTTCTTGCCGGTGGCATCATGCACCAGGGTGAGCAGGGTCGGGGGAACGGCGAGATTCAGGCCGGCGGTGCCGCCATCCTGCGCCACGGCGGTGATCTTGGTCACGTCGCTGGCGACCGAGACGATGCTCGTGGTGGGCAGATCGGCGATTTCATCGTCGAGGCTGATGCGCACGACGGTCGGGGCACCCTTGCTGACGATGAGGGTGCGATAATTCACCTTCGCCTCGACGTTGGGGTTGGGCTTCGCCTGGTCGGCGGCATAGGCCCAGAGCTTGTATTTGCCGGCGGCGAGGGTCGAAACATCCCAGTTGTGGGACCAGTTCACGGTGGGGCCGTTGAAGATCGGAACCCGCAGACCGCTCGTGGGGGGCACGCCGTCGAAGGGCGCCGTGGCGATCTCGACGTAGCCGACGAGCGAGCCGGCGTCGTTCGATACACCCTTGAGGGTGATGGAGGTCGTATTGCTGGAGATATACAATGTCTCCATCGAATCCATCGTGGTGGTCGGGGCGGTGGTGTCGATGTTGAACGCGCCGGCCTGGTTGTATTCGTCCTGGAGATTCCCGGCGGCGTCCTTCGCGCCGAAAATGCGCAGGCCGGCCTGGCCGTCCCAGGTGGCGCCCTGGCCCGACGGAATCGAGATCTTGCCGACGAACGTGTTCGAGGCGACCCAGCTTCCCGAGTTCGAGATCGTCTCGCCGCCATTCTGGGGTTTCACGGCGATGTTCGGGATGACCGTGCGATCCATGTTCTCGGCGAAGAGCACCTGCACCGAGTAGTCGCCGGTTCCGAGGTAGGTGGTGGCCGGGAACGGCACGCTCGTGCTGGCGAGGGCGGTTCCCTGGGCGATGACGACGGAGCTGACCTGGGTCCCGCCGGTCGAGTTCGTGTCGAGGACGACGCGGATCGAGGCGGAGGTGTCGGAGAGGTTCCCGGGCGAGCCCTTGGCGTTGTCTTCGCACCGGGCATAGAGGATGTTATCGCCCTCGTTGGCGAGGGTGACGTTGGCGAAGGTGAAGGTGCCGTCGGCATTTGCGGTGGTGCTGGCGATCTGGCCCGTCATGTCATACAGCATGACGGTGATGGGCGTCGATTTGATCGTGCCGCCGTCGATGGCACCGGTGCCGGTGATCGTGATGACGGGGTTGGACGTGGGGGATTTGGGCTGGTTCAGCACGGGCGCGGCCGGTTTGGTCTGGTCGATGATCACCTCGAACTCGCTGGAGCCGGCCGACTCGTTGCCGAGCGCATCTTTCCCGCGGGCGACATACTTGTGGGCGCCCTCGGTGAGGCCGGTGAGCGTGGCCGACCAGGTGAGAGCGGTCGTATTCACGGTCGCATCGGCGACTTTCGCGCCGCCCTCGTAGATGGCGACGGTCTTCATGGTGCTCGAGAGGGTGCCTTCGAGCGTCACGGAGGAGAGGTGGGTCGGGCTCTGGGGAAGCACTTTCGAGATGGCGGCCGCCGAGGGGCCCTCGTTGATGACGTTGAATGCGTTCTGACCGGAGCCGGTGTTGGCGGATTCGGCCGGCTGGGTCGTGTCCTTGCAGACGGCGCGGATCGTATACTGACCGGTCGTGGCCGAGCTCAGGGTGAGCTTGTATTTGGCTTCGCGGGCCGTCGGGGTGCCGTCCGGTGCCAGAGCCGTGCCGGCGCTGGGGGAAACGGTCACATCGGGGGTTCCGGCGATATCCTTGTTCGAGCTGCGCACGGTGAAGTTCACGACATTGTTCGGCGCCTGGTTCGAGAAGGTCGAGCCGTTTTCAAGCGTCACGGTGATGGCCGGGGCTTCCGTGTTGATCGAGACCGTGCGGTTGCCGTTCGCCTGCTTCGAGACGGCATTCGGAACGGATGTTTCGATGACGGAGACGGAGAAATCCTTGTCGCCGGCGCCCAGGGACGCGCCGGTGGTGATGAACTGGGCCTGCTTGTCGGAGGTGTTGACGGTGCCGATCGCGCTCCCTCCGGTGTTGAAGGTCGCCCCGAACGGCGGCGTGTCGCCCTTCGTCCAGGCGGCCTTCAGGGTGATCTTGGCTCCACCGTTGAAGATCATCCCCGAAGCGTACGCGGGGTCGGTATCAACGGTCAGAGTGACCCCGTCGACGTCGGCGAACAGCGTGCCGACACCGGCAAGCACGAGCAGCAGAAGAGCGACTGCCGCACGGCTCCCTTTCAGAGAATGAGCGGGATGGGTGGATCTGTTTGTCTGCCTCATAAAGGTATCTCCTGTCGTTCTGGAACGTGGCACCGTGAACACAGAATTTCTCCCTAGAGATTTCGGCACGAAGTGCCCCAAACTTGACAGGGGGTGGAGGATCTGTCAGAATTCTTTCGAATTTCTACACCACTCGCAGCCGCTCTGCAAGGGAGTCGCAATGTTTTCGAGCGTGCCCCGAAAAATATTTTCCGAGCACCGCGTCCTCCTCGTGATCCTCGCTTGTGCACTGATCTGTGTGACGGGGTGCGGTGGGGTGAACTCGACGGGAGACGACTCGGGAAGCGGCGGACAGTTCCTCGCGGATCTTGAAGCCGGTGGTCTGAAGGGGGCCGTTCTTGCCTCGGGACCGGCTCCCGTGGCTGCTGCCATCGTCGAAGCGGGAGAGCACCAGGCAATCGCTGCCAGCGACGGCAGTTACCTGATGCTCAACCTCGCTGCCGGGGATTACCGCGTGGTGGCGCGTGCCCCAGGATTCCAGCCGGGATATCGTGAAGGGGTGCGGATTCGCCCCGGAATCATCACCGAAAACGTGAATTTCACCTTATCGGAAGCGACGGCCACGGCTTCCCGGGATTTCGAGGTCGTGTCGCTTTCGCCGGCCTTCGGGACCGACGGGGAACGGATTTCCGTCATCGGCCGCGGCATCGGAGCCGCGCGCGGACGGGTGACGGTTGCCGGCAAGGCCGCCGAAATCATCGACTGGAACTCGGGAAACAACGGTGTCGTCGAGATCCGCCTCCCTGACGAGGTCGAGACGGGCGAGGTGAAGATCATCATCGGGGGCGAGCCATCGCACGAAACCCGGGCCGTCGTGTTCACGGCGAAACCGGTTGCACGGGAAGTCATCCCGACAAGTTCGGTGCCCAACGGCATCGTGACCTTGTATGGACGGAATTTCCATCCCGTCGGTGCCTCGAACCGTGTCCGTCTCAACGGCCTGGACTGCACGGTGCTCGGCTATACGACAGCCGGGAGAGATCTGCGGATCCAGCTTCCCGCGAAGGCGGAAACCGGACTGCTCGAGGTTTCGATCAACAGCCCCGAATACCAGTTCGACGGCATTTCCAGTGTCACCATCACCATTCAGCCGACCCTGGTGCATCTGAGCCCGCGACGGTGCATTC
Organism: Candidatus Ozemibacteraceae bacterium; assembly: GCA_035388825.1. Taxonomy (GTDB): domain Bacteria; phylum Muiribacteriota; class Ozemobacteria; order Ozemobacterales; family Ozemobacteraceae; genus MWAR01. Next base: position 147,987 of record DAOOQQ010000003.1, on the reverse strand, counting down.
CCGGCAAGACGCTGACCCTGTATGGAACAAACTTCGTGCCGGACAGCGGGGTGACGAAGGTCCGGATCGGCGATGCCAAGACGGTGCAGGGAAACGAGATCCTTTCGATCTCGAAAACCAAGATCACGTTCAAAGCCCCATCGGTGGACGTCGTGCCCGCCGGGCAGAGTGTTCCGATTCGGGTGGAGATCAATGGGTATCAGACATCACCCATCACTTGGACCTCGTATGACACCACGCTGACGACCCTTTCCGTGTATGGGGTGTATGACTACTTCAACTCGCCGGTTGCGAATGATGGTATCCTGCATCTGGCTTCGCTCGAGCCCGGCGAGCGTCTTGCGTTCGTCTCCGTGACGGCAGGGGACCAGAACACGCCCCTCGACGGCAGTTATCCATGGATCTTCACGGGGATCATGGGCGGTCAGACGGGCGATATTCCGCAACTGCCGGCATCCCGAAGGATCAGCCAGCGACCGGCGCCGATCATCTCGGGAAGAGGTTTCGCCGATATCGGCCCGATGATCCGGTCCCGGATCGCCGACGATGGACGGCGTGCATCGCGGCGAGGCGTCAGGGCGAGCGTTTTCGATTCGGCGCCGGCCTCGACGACGTTCTGGATGCTCGATCTGAACAGTGCGGATCCGATGCTTCCGGCCAACGACGTGCTGGCGACCGGCACCCTGGCGGCAACCGGGACCCACTGTCTGGTATATCTGGATGCCTCGGACTCGGTCCTGGTGGCTTCGGATGCCGAGATCATCGCGGGCTGGTTCGACCAGGTTCGTTCGACGCTCGCCACCGCCTGTTGGGACGGCCTGCCGTTGCATCAGCCGTATCCCGAGGGGAACGTCGACGGTCAGCCGCGCATCGTGTTGTTCCTGACCTCGCAGATCAACCGGAACAATTCATCTGGCTTATATACGTTAGGGTATTATAATCCCCGCGACAAGAATGCGGCGGCCGAGCACTCGGCGGGCACCGAGATCATCTACCTGTGGGACCAGGCGTTCAAGAACAATCCATCGGATTTCCGGGGCGTCCTGGCGCACGAGCTGCAGCACATGATGTATGACAACCAGAAGGGTGTCCAGGGGGTGACCTGGCTCAACGAGGGTCTGTCGGTCTGGGCGCAGCAGGTGGTGGGCTTCGGTTTCCCGCAGAAGATGCCCACGCCGGTCAGTCAGGTGGCGGCCTATCTGGGCGGCCCGCAGACCGTTTCCCTGAACCATTGGCCCGAAGAGGCCGGGCTCGGGAGCTACGGCGTTTCGTATCTGTTCATCCAGTATCTGTACGAGCGGTGCGGCGGGTATGCCGCGATCCAGAAGCTCGAGCGGAACAACGGGGTGAGCGGGTTCACCGACATCAATGCGTATCTGCGCAACAATGCCGTTCCGGCAACCGCGAACATCGAGACGCTGTTCAACGAGTTCGCCCTGGCCCTGTACTGCGACGATCTGGGGCTGTCGTCGTCGCTGCCCGGCTTCTCGGCCGAAGCCCACCGGTTCCGGGATATCGCCCTCCGGAACGGGGTGTCGGGCGTGGACGGCGTGAAGCACCTCACCTACGGGGAAGCGCCGATCGATGCCCTTGCGCTTCCGATGCCGGGCTTTGCCGTCGACGTGGTCGAGTATGACGGAGCCACCACGACTGGCGGTGACATCGAAGTGCGCGTCACCCGGCCGGCCGACGTTCCCGGATACAAACTCTGGGTGATATATTACAAAAAATAAACAACGGCGGGACGGTCCGGGGACGATCCGCAGATGGCGCAGATGACACAGATGGACACGGATGTCCTTCAGAACGCGCCGAACGCATTAGCGGGCCTTCGATGCCTGGGGAACATTCGGGCTCCGGCGTTCGGGGCCGGGCTCAGGAGAGGCCGTAGTTCTTCATCTTGTACTGCAGGGTTCCGCGCTTGATGCCGAGGCGCTGGGCGGCCTGGGACTGATTGCCTTCGGTGGCGCGCAACACCCGGGAGATCATCTCCTTTTCGATGTTGGCAACGATCTCGTCGAGAGTCCGACCTTTTTCTATTTCAGAAGCTATCCAATCGAGGTTCGAGGTGGTCGATTCCGGGACAAAGCCGAGCTTCACCTCCTCGGGGAGGTTGTCGAGATCGATCTGGCTGCCCTTCGCGAAGACGGCCGCGCCCTCGATGATGTTGGCGAGCTGGCGGACGTTTCCGGGCCATTTGAAGTTCTTCAGGGCCGTCATGGCGCGCGGGGTGACGCCCGCGAGGGGTCGGCCCAGCTTTTCGGCGGCGATCTTGACGAAGTGCTCGACCATCAGCGGGATATCCTCGGGCCGCTCCCGGAGGGGGCTGAGGGCGACGTTGACGACGCTGAGACGGTAGAAGAGATCCTCGCGGAACTGGCCCTGGGCGATCATGGCCTTGAGATCCCGGTGGGTGGCGGCGATGAGGCGCACGTCGACCTTGATCCGGTCGTTGCCGCCCAGTCGCTCGATCTCGCGCTCCTGGATCACGCGCAACACTTTCGCCTGCGTGTTGAGCGACATGTCGCCGATCTCGTCGAGGAAGATCGTGCCGCCGCTGGCGACCTCGAACTTGCCGCGCTTGCGGCCCGCGGCGCCGGTGAAGGCCCCCTTCTCGTACCCGAACAGCTCGCTCTCGATCAGGTTCTCGGGAAGGGCGGCGCAGTTGAGCTTGACGAACGGGCCGCTGGCGCGGAGGCTCTGGCGCTGGATCGCCTCGGCGACCAGTTCCTTGCCGGTGCCGCTTTCCCCCTGGATCAGGACGGTGATGTCGCTTTTCGCGACCTGCTCGATCCGCTCCTTGACCAGCTTCGTCTGGGCCGAGACGCCGATGATCCGGTCGGATTCGGGCTCGGTGAGGAATCGCTCCTCGAGATTTTTTTTCTGCCAGGCCAGCGTGAACCGCTCGCAGGCCTTCGCGACGATGACGCGCATCTCCTCGATGTCGAAGGGCTTGGAAAAGTAGTCGTATGCCCCTTCCTTCATCGCCTCGATCGCCAGCTTCTCGCTGCCGAACGCGGTCATCAGGATGAAGACGACCTCCGGATCGACCTGCTTCACCCGTCGGAGCAGGTCGACGCCGTTCATGCCGGGCATGTTGAAATCCGAGATGATCACCTGGAAGGCGCCGGGTTCGACGAGTTTCACGGCATCCTGCGGGCTTTCCGACGTCCGGACGGTGTAACCCTCCTTGGTCAGGGCGGCCTTGAGGCTGAAGAGGATCGATTTCTCGTCATCGACGATCAGGATGCTGTTTGACTGGAATGCCATCGCTCAGGTTTCCTTCCTTTCCCGCGGCAGATAGATCGAGAACGTCGTCCCGGCCGACGGTCGGCTTTCGACCTCGATCCGGCCGCCGTGAAGATCAACGATCTTCTTGACGATGGCCAGGCCGAGGCCCGTTCCCCGCTGTTTGGTCGTGAAGAACGGGTCGAACACGCGTGCCGCAACGTCGGGAGGCATGCCGGTTCCGGTGTCGGACACCTCGATGACCGACCAGGGGCTGGTCGCATCCTCGCGGGCCGTGATCGTGACCCTGCCGCCGTCCGGCATTGCCTGGATCCCGTTGAATATCAGATTCAACAATACCTGTTTGATCTTTTCCGCGTCAACGAAGATCTCCATCTCGGGCGGATATTCGGCGGCGAGTGCGACGCGGTGGCGATCGGCCTCGTGGTCGACGAGGGCGAGAACCGGGCCGATGAGATCGGCGAGCCGGATGCGCCGGACGCTGGAGCGCTCGGGGCGGGCGTAGGTGAGCAGCTGCTCGACGACGCCGTTGAGGCGGTTCACCTCGGAGACGATCACGTCTATGTACTCGCGCCGGGTGTCGCTCGTTTCGGTTTCCTCCTGAAGGAGCTGGCCGAGCGTCTTGATCGAGGCGAGGGGGTTCTTGATCTCGTGGGCGACGCTGGCGGCGAGTTGGCCGATCGAGCTGAGCTTGTCGGCGTGGTAGAGCTGCTGCTCGATGATCCGGCGCTGGGTGATGTCGTCAAGCGTCATGACCATGCCGTAGGGCTTCAGATCGGCGTCGCGCAGGTAGGTGAACCGGGTTTCCATGATCTTTACGCCCCGGCCGTCACCGAGATCGAACTGGATGTCGACGGGGGCGCCTTCCTCGCCGTGTTCGAGCAGCCGCCGGAGGGCCCGGAGGAGCGGCCGGCGGGATTCGCGCCGGACGACGCGCAGGAAGCGGTTGAACGGCAGACCGGGTTCGGGGGGGAAGACGCCTGCCAGCTCCCGTTGCGCGGCCCCGTTGGCCGTTTCCACCCGGCCGCTGCGGTCGAAGGTGATGACCGAGGTGCTGAGACTGGAGAGAATGTTCTGAATGTAGGTTTTCAGTGTCTCGAGCCGGTCGATCGTCTGCTGGATATGCTCGCGGTTGCTGAGCAGGGCGGCGCCCATCTCGTTGAACGAGCCGGCCAGATCGCCCAGCTCGTCGCGGCCGCGTTCGGGGAGCCGGTAGGAGAGATCGCCCTGGGAGAGGCGCTGGGCGCCGTCGCGCACCTGGCGGATGCGGCCGAGCAGGACTTTTTCCGAGAAGAGGAACGAGATGAACAGGGCGATCGCGAGCGCGAAAATCGTGATGCCGAACGTCTGGCCACGGGCGCTGGACACCATCGCCAGCATCCGCTCCTGGGAGGTGGCGCAGTAGATGCGGAACGACTGTTTGTCGATCGTTTCGCCCAGCTCGATCTGGCCGATCGAGTGGGAGACCCCGGCGAGGCGCAGCGTGAAGATGCGCTCGGGGCGGTCCGGCTGGCGGCCGATGGCGGCGGCGAAATCCTGGCGGGCCTGGCCGCCCAGGGAGGAGGCGAGCACCGTTTCCCTCACGGCGATCGTGACGTCGGCGATGAGGTTGCGGGACATGCGCCGCATGCGGTTGTCGTCGAGTTCGCGCTGCAGGGTGAGGTAGCCGATGAACTCCTCGGTCTTGAAGATCGGCACCGTCGCGCCGAGGATCAACCGATCCCCGATGACCGAGATATCGAGCCGGGAAAGCGTCATGCGCGGATTCGTGATGACGATCGGGGGGCCGAACACGGGAAGCGCGCGGGTCGAGAGGATCAGGCCGGTTTTGAGCTGGAGTCTGAGCTCGTGGTAGCCGGAGTTCGCGAGAAGCCGGCGCATCTCTTTCTGGAGCAGGTTGGTCAGGCCGTAGACCGAGTAGTTCACCAGCTTGTCCGACTCGGAGAACAGGGTCGCGGAGCGGAGGACCTGGTTCTTTTCGGCTTCCCAGTAGGATCGGATCGAGCTGAGAAGCGTGTCGACGCGTTCCTGGAAGATCTCTTCGGTCTTTTCGACGATGAGACGGGTCGCGCTCTCGTTGAAAACGAAGCCGAGCGCGGCGATCACAAGGAAGAGCACCGAGAGGATCTTGACGCGGAGGGAGCGATACATGGTCGTTTCCGTCAGAGGTCGCCTTCGATCAGGCGGTTGAAGAAGCGCGAGCTGTCGCGCTTGACCCAGAGCCGTTCAGACGGGATGTCGCAGGGGAGGAACACCGCGTCTTGCAGATCCAGGGTGGGGTGGAAGGGGGGCATCCGGGCCGCTGACCAGCGGCGGTCATCGTGGTCGGCCCAGAGGCGCAGGCGGATGCGGGGCACCGGAGCGGGGCCGATTTCTCCCGGGAAGGGGGAAAACCGGATGAATCCGGCTGGACTGCGCCATCCGGGCGCCGCCGGCTCATTTCCCGACTCGTGCGGAGCGGGAATGGGCTGCGAAGCGGGGGGGGCCGAGACGAGGCTTGCGGGGATCCAGATCGAGGAGAATACGGCATCGCCGGCTTCGAGCACCTCGCAAGCCAGCGTTTCATCGGATTCGAGGGAGAAGGGGTTCAGCCATTTCCGGTCGAGGGCTTTCTGCAGCAGGGCCGCAGCCGGGTCGGCGGAGCCGTTCCGCATGGTCTGGCGCAGCCGGAACAGGGTCAGCGGCGCCTCGAGGGATTCGAACCAGGGAAACCGCTCGGGGTGGAGCCGGTGAAGCCGCTCCAGGCATGTCTGAAACTCGGCCAGTGTCGTGGGGGGAGCGGAGGCGACGGGCGCGAGCAGGTCGAGGCGGGTGCCGAGCATCCAGAACACGTCGAAATAGATCGGGGTCGGGCGCATGCTCGCGGGGACGGAGGCGAGATGGGTGCCTTCCTCGATCATCAGGAGGGTGACGGATGCGACGTCCACCGGCCCCAGATCGGTGGTTGTCGGAAGGAGGTGGAGGGTGACCTCGTGGTCGAGGAGGGTGGCGAACCGTTGCCGGAGCGCGTCCAGGACCCATGACGGGTGGTTCAGGCGAGACGGCATCAGGATCTGGAGCGTGTCACAGGCGGCGGGGGCCGCCGGCAGGAGGAGGGTGGCGGCCAGGAGCAGAACGAGGGCCCATCGGCGGAACGGGTTCATGCCGTCTGTTCCCTGATCTCGGTGAGCAGAATCCCGAGGAGGGGCTTCTGCGTGGGTTCCAGGAGGTTCAGAGCACGCTTGACCCGGTCTTCGGAGTCGGGGCAGGTCACGAGCACGACGGCGTCAAAGGCCTGGAGCCGCTGCGGAAGCGTTTCGGGGGCCTCGTCGAGGTTGCCGGTGTCGGCGATCAGCAGTTCTGCCGGTCGGCCGGGAAAACCCGAAAGCCATTTTGGCCAGGGCGCGGAGGCGAGCGCCGTTTCGGGATCGGGGGGGCGCGGGCCGGCGGGAATCACGACCGCCCGCGGGGCTTCGCCCTGGTTGCCGGTGCGGATCGATGCCGGAACCGTGGTGGAAGCCAGCCAGGACACGGCTCCGGGGTTCCAGGGGATCCACCAGAGGCGGTGCTGGGCCGGTCGGGCCCAGTGAAGATCGAGGAGAAGGATGTGGTGGAGTTCGTTGGTCAGGGCCGCCGTGAGAAGGGCGGCCGCGGCGGAAGTGCCGCACCCGGGGTGGGTTCCGACGATCGCCAGGGTTTTCCGGCCGGCCTCCTCGGTATTTTGTTTGATATATAGACATATGTTTCTTATCGCGAGGGCTTCCCGGGGCGCGGCGGCGGCGAAGCAGGCGGGATGAAGCATCTCTTCCAGGGTTTCCGGGAGGAGGGCGGGAAGGGTGCCGAGCAGGGAGATCCCCGTGTCTGCATAGGCCCTGCCTGGTGTTCCGGTCCGGCGCCGCCCCAGAATCAGCCAGGCGACAGGAAAGCCGAGCAGGAGAGCGACGGGGCGGGCGGCGCTCCAGACGCGGAGGTGAAGCGGAGGGGCCGAGGTCACGGCCCTGGCCGGGTCGGGTTTGGCATACCCGGCTTCGAACAGCACGGCCAGGCGGCGATTCTCGTCATCGATCCGCGTGAGTTCCGCATCGGCACCGGATTTCCGTTCGTGCCGGAGAGCGAGCCCCTGGCGCTCCTGGGCGAGTTCGAGCAGATTCCGGTCGGCCGTCTCGAGGGCGCTCCTGAGGCGGGTGAGTTCCTGCTGAAGCCGGTTCCTGGAGAGTTTCGCGGAAGCTGCGGGGGGGCGCCGGCGAGCCGGCGTTTTCCGGAGACGGGCTCGAAGAGAGGTTCGGCTGGACAGCGCCATCCGGGCGCCGCCGGCCCACTTCCCGCCTGGTTCGGTTGTGGTCTTGACCCCTCTCGCCTTTTTTCTGGAAGAACGCGAGACGGCCGGCCGTTTTCCCGGGGAAAGCCGTTTCTCGATCAGAAGGATTTGGCTCAGCAGCTCCTGGCGCTCACGCTCGAGGGCTCCGGCGCGGCGCTCGAGGTTCCGGAGCTGGTCTCCGTCGGGAAATCCGCCCGCCCCGTCTGCTGCCGATGCCAGCCGCTCCTCCATGCGTTCGGCCTCAGAGGCCAGTTGAAGGCCGAGACGGCTGAACAGATCCCCGCGTCGGCGGTCGATCTCGTTCACGGCGCGGGCCGGCATCCTGCGGGCGGCGTCCGCGACGGCTGACGTGCAGGGGGCCGTGAGGGTCAGGAGAAGCCCGGGATGGGGTTCGGAGGCGATCATGACATTCCAGACCGGCGACGAGGGGTTCCCGGGGATGTTGATGGCGGCCACGACGGTCGCCCGATACTCCGCGAGAAGGTTGGCGGGAGCGAGAGCGGGGTCGAGTCGGTCAGCCGTGCCCGTCGCTTCAAAAGGAATAGGGATGAATATATTCCAGGTGCCCACCGGCGCGGCGACGTCCCAGAGCAGAAACAGCAGCGCAGAGACGGCGAGGGCAAGGCCCACGAACGGCATCGGGGCCGGAACGAGCGGCCGGCGGGGCGTGTTCACGTGGCGACTCCTCGCTCAGCGCCGTTTCGCATCACGGATCAGGCGTTCGAACCGGGGCGTGCCGACGATGAAGGCGGCGAGGGTGCCGATCGTCGTCCCGTCGCGGGCCGCGCGTTCCGTGTCGGCGCCGTGCCGGACGAAAAGCGTCAGCATCCGGTCGAACGTGTCGATCCAGTCGCGTGAGCGGGTTCGGGACAGGGATAGTTCCCAGTATATTTTTCTGCCGGCGAGCAGCAGCGGCGTGTTCCCCTCGGGATCCGTCGGATCGGGCGGCGCGCCGGCGGCGAGAAGCAGCTCCGCCCCTTCCGGCCAGGGATCCTGGGCCGCCAGGTGAAGCGCGGTCCGTCCCGTGCGGGTGGCGGCGGAGACGGGAACACCGGCCGAGAGCAGAAACCGGAGCATCACCGGCTGGCGGCACTGGACGGCGGCATGCAGGGCCGTTTCCCCGGCATCGTCGGCCCGGGTCAGGTCTGCCCCCGCGGAAGCGAGCAGGAACACGGCTCCGGCATGACCCTGGCGGACGGCCTCGATCAGGGGCGTGGCGCCATGGCTTCCCGGCGCATCGGGATCGGCGCCGTGTCGCAGCAGCACGGCGATCGTCGGAGCCGAGCCGTGAACGGCGGCGAGATGGAGCGGGGTGGCATCGAAGCTGTCGGTGGCCGTGGCTTTCGAGCCGTGTTCCAACAGGAAGCCGGTCATCGAGGCGTTCCCGCGCAGCGCGGCCATGTGCAGCGGGGTCATCCCGCGCGAGGTGCGGGCCTGCGGGTCGGCTCCGCGCTCGAGCAGCAGTTGTGCGACGTCGAGATGGCCCATCCGGGCGGCCCAGTGGAGGGGGCTCATCCGGTACCCGTCCGGCGTCATGCCGGAGATGGTCACCGAGTTCACTTCCCGGGGGGTCCGGTCGAGAATCTCGGCGATACGCTCGAGATCCGCGGCCTTGGCTGCCTCGTGAATGTCCCCGGCGCGGCTCAGCCCCGCAAACGGGCCGATCAGAACGAGCGCCACGAGTGCCGCGAGCGCCGGGATGCGTGTGAATCGGTTCTTCATCACCTGCGATGCCTCATATCATGCCGAAACGATGGTTGCCGTATCTGCTCCGTCAGCATACCATACGTCTGCCTCTCAGAAATGAGATTCCGGATGCCGATATCTTGACTGCCATGAGTACGCATATGTTTTCCGCTGCGCGTTTTCTTCCGCTCTGTCTCGCCCTTCTGGCCTTCGGAACGGCGGCTCTCGAAGCCGTTCCCGCCGGAACGAATCTGACGCCGCGTGCCGAACTCGCCCCTGCCGCTGCCGCCAACCGGGATCTCGCCGACCAGGCCGTTCCCGCCGTGCCGACCGAGGGGGGGAGTGTCTTCTACAACCGCCAGTTCATCGTCTCGACCATGGGACGCAACCGCCAGTTTCTGCTGACGTTCGATGACGGTCCCAATCCGCATACGACACCCGCCATTCTCGAGACGCTGCGGAAGCACGATCTGAAGGCCATCTTCTTCGTCGTCGGCACCAACGTGCGCAAATACCCCGAAATCGTGCGCCGGATGCGGGACGAAGGGCATGTGATCGGAAATCATACCGCTCATCATGCGAACCTCGCCCCTGCCGGCGTCGAAAAGGCTCTCGAGGAGATTCGCTCTCTGAATGCGCTCGTGCACCAGGTCGCCGGTGTCCGGCCGCGTGTTTTCCGGCCCCCCTACGGAGGCCTCAATCAGAGCGTGCTTCAGGCCGTCCGGCAGGAGGGAATGGATGTCATGCTCTGGTCGGTCGATCCCTACGACTGGCGCAATCGCAGTGTGATCCGGACCTGCGAAAACGTGAAACGCCAGTTGCACCTGGGAAGCGGCGGCCGGGGCGGGGTCGTGCTGATGCATGACACGCTGCCGAGCACGGTTGCCGCGCTCGAGCCTCTGCTGGTCGCTTTCGCCGACAATGGCCTGGTGCCCGCGAGGTATGGAAGCCCCGTCGGCGGCCGCGAATACTGGGCCGTGAAGGCTCCCGTGACGTTGGAATGGGCGCCCGAAGCCCCGCCGCTCGATCTCAACCGGATGAACAGGCCCCTGATGGCTTCCCTGTTCAAGCCGCGCCAGGATGCCTTCAACTGGTCACCGATCGCCCTGCTCAAGGCCCGCAAGACCGGCACGCTGTTCGAATCGATGCTCTGCCGCGCCTTCCCCTGAAACGGGGCCAGAAAGGTCAGTTCGGCAGCCAGGCGTTGGCCGCGGTGTCGAGAAGGAACCGGCGATCGTAGCTCTCATCATCGTTCGAGGCGACTTCGCGCGTGATGCGGCCCTCTTTCCAGCTCCACTTCTCATCCCATTTGTCGTCGCGGTCGAGATCGATCTTCAATCGGTTCACCTTCGGCTGACCGGCATCGCGGAACAGGTTGACCTTCCAGGATCGGCCCCGGATCGCATCTTTCACCTTGTCGCCCGAAATATTCGCAGCGGCGGCGGCGAGTATTTCCGTGTCCATCGGTCGCAGCGCGACGGCGCCATCCGGCAGACCGGCTTGGGATGCAGGGATGCCGGGGGCCGTTTCGGCGACCACGGGGGCCGTTCCGACCGACGGCTTTTCCGCGACCCAGGCGTTCAGGTTCACGTCGTACCAGGTCTGAACCGTGTATCGTTCGTCGTCTGCCGGAGCGATCTGGCGCTGGAGGCCTTCGGGGTCCCAGGACCACTTCTCGTCCCACTTGTCGTCGCGGTCGAGATCGATCTTCAGGCGGTTCACCTTCGACTGGCCGGCATCGCGGAACAGATTGACCTTCCAGGATCGGCCCCGGATCGCATCCTTCACCTTGTCGCCCGAAATGTTCGCGGCTGCGGCGGCGAGAATCTCGAGATCCATCGGCCGCAGGACGATGGCTCCGGCAGGAAGGGGGGGCGCATCGGGTGCCGGGACCGGATCGGCGGTGGCGGCCGCCATCTGCTGCTGATCCATGAGGGCGATCTGCCGTTGTTCCTCATCGCGGTGTTCGTGAAAGGTTCGGATTTCCCGCTCGAGATCGGCCCGCTCCTTCCGGAGCTGCCAGATATGGAATCCGCCGGCGGCAGCGCCGATCAGGCCGATGATGACGAGGGCGCGGAACGTCTTGTATCTCATTCTTCCGTCTCCTGGTGGTGTCGGGAACCCTGCGGCATCATACCGCGCGCGATGGGAACGGTGCAGTTGCAGTGGGCGTAAAGGCAGGGCCGGGGCTCGTCGGCGAGGACAAACCGCTCCCCCGTGAAGTCGCCGAGCGACTCGGTGCGGAACCGGCGGGCCGGGTAGCATCGCCAGGCCCCCCCGAGATCGTCGAGGATGAACGAGCGCGCCCCGGCCCAGCAGGGAAGCCCCCGATACGAGTGCTCGATCTTCCCGGTCAGGTTGTGGCCGCCCAGGGCCAGCAGGAGCTCTTGCTCGGCGTCCGAGTAGGGGATGACGTCGCGGTTCTGTTTCTCGGGCTGGATCTTGAACGTCAGCCCGGCGTCGGCAAACCGCCCGGCCAGTGCCGGAAGACGGGGCAGGGCGGCGCGGGTTGCGACCGAGGTGACGCACAGATGCGGCTTCGGCAGGGCCGGATCGGCCGAAACGGCCAGCCGTCCGGAGAGCCAGAGGGCCCGGGCGATGAACTCTGCGAGCTCCACCTCGCCCCGCACGTGTTCGAGATGGAGGGAGCAGGACACGATGCCGATGCGGCCTGACGCGGCGGCGACGAACGTCTCGAGCCGGCTGCGGGGGGCGGTGAAGTTCGTCACGATCGAGACCCGGTGGCCGAGCCGGGCAATGCCGCCGGCGATCGCGTCCAGATCCGGGTGCAGGAACGGCTCTCCGCCCGACATCTTGATCTCCCAGCGGCCGTCCAGCCGCGCGAACCCCGCGAGAAATCCCGCGGCGGATCGCGGAGGTCGTCCCCGATCCGCCTTGTGGCGCTGGGTGCAGTAGGAGCAGCGAAGGTTGCAGGCCGTCGTGACGTTCCAGCTCACGACCCCTTCCGCCGGCCGGGGGGTCGGGTTCATTCCGCGTTGTCCTCCCCGATCCCCTCGATCATGCCGCGATTTGCCGGCACCGTGCAGGGGCAGATATCCCACGGGCAGATCCGGGGCTGGCCGGCCGGCCGGACGTTGCCCGCCAGGACGTTGCCGAGCTTCCCCTCGCCGTGCCGTTTCGCCGTGCGACAGCTCCAGACGTCGCCGTTCTGGGACACGACGAAATACGCGACGCCGGCATGACACCGCCTGCCGCGATAACTCGGGGCGAGATTCGCGCGTCGCGGGCCGGGGGCGTCACCGAGAAGGCGTTCCAGCAGCGGTCGCTCGGCATCCGTATACCTCGCCAGGCCCGTTTTCGTCTTCATCAACTGGGGAAAGAACCTCAGGCCGGCTGCCCGCACCCGATCCGCCGCCTGCGCGATCCGCTCGAGGCGCCCGGGAACGAGCACCGAATTGATGACGAACCGGACGTCGGGAGAAAGAATGTGCTTGAAATATAATGCATGCTCTATAAATTGCTCCGCCGTGACGCTCTCGAGATGGAGCGAAGCCGAAACGACGTTCAGCCTTCCCCGGGTCAGCCGGACGAACCGCTCGAGCCGTTCGCGCGGCGCCGACAGGTTGGTCAGCACCGAGACGCGGTGGGGCGTTTCCGACATCAGCCGGTCGACGATTCCATCGAGGAAGGCGGGGTGGGTGAACGGCTCTCCGCCGCTCATCTTGATCTCGAAGGCTTCCGGCAGACGGCCGAAAAAGCCGAGGAATGCATCGATCGCGGCCGCGTCGGGCATCCCCTTCCGGTGAGCGGGGCTCTGAATACAATAGCTACAGGAATAATTGCACGAGCCGATGACCTGCCACTCGATCGTCGGGTGTCTCACCGGCTTGCTCCGGCGGCGCGCAGCTTCACCGCGATCTTCGCGTTCTGTTCGAACTTGCCGCACCGGGCGCAGCCGGGAAAATACTCGCCCCGGGCGAGCCGGGCGCGCATGCCGTTCCAGTCCTGACCGCGCCACAGCTCCGAAAACCCCTGCCCGTCGGAGAGACGGCCGATGGCCGTTTCGGTGTTGCAGCAGTAGTAGACGGTGCCGTCAACGGCGATGCGGGCATACCGATCGCCCATGTGACAGCCGACCGAGGCGATCGGCGCCGTTGCGGCCCCGCCCGCTTCGACCTGGGCGCGGAGGGTTGCCAGATTGTGTCGCACGCAGAGGCGATCGGCGCGTTCGGCCGCAGCGGGGATCCACTCGGCGAGGAGGCGGCGGCGCTGCTCGTCGGTGATCCGGACCGCCTCGGTTTCCCGGGCCAGGCTTGCCAGTTTGAAATTGACGCGTTCGGCCCGGAAGGTGTCGGCCAGTTCGATCATCGGCACGAGCTGCGGAGCGTTCAGGGCGCAGATCACCTGCACATGGCGGTCGTGGCAGCCGTCCCGTCGTCGGGCGGAAAGCCGGTTCATGAGGGTTTCCCAGCCGTTTTCCGGGCCCGAGGGATGGAAGGCCCGATACCCGTCGGCGTCGGCGGCGTGGATGCCGACGAGGATCGTGTCAGCAAAGGACGGGGGGAGTTCTGCCGCCGACGGGGCGAGCATGTTCGAGATGAGTGTCACCCGCAGATGCAGGGCTTTCAGCTCGGACAGCAGATACAACGCCCGCGGGTGGGTGAGCGGATCCCCCATGCCCGACACGATCACGTTGCGCAGGCAGCCGAGGGCGGCGGCCTCCGACACGATTCGCACCAGGCCTTCGGGATCGGCCTGACGGCTTTTCCAGGCGGGATCGCGCGGCGTGGTCAGGAGGGGCGAGTGGTCCCAGCAGGTCACGCAGGAGGTGTTGCAGCCGTTGGTGATGTCGAGATGCAGGGTTTCCGGCCCGGGATTCATGCGAACCTCCGCATGGCCGCCTCGAGCAGGCCGGTGTTCGAGCCGTCGGCGGCGGCGGACGCGGCGGCAAGCCGGGCGATACCCCGATAGGGATCCTCGCCGTGGCGGTGGAGGAGTTCGAGGTACCGGCACAGCTCTGAGATGAAGCCGGCGGTGTCGGTGCGCTCGTTGCCGAACGTCCGGAGCAGCGCCAGGATACCCGGCCAGTCATGGAACGGCTCGGCTGCATCGAGCAGCCGGCGTGCCGCATCCGTCCGGCATTCGATGGTTGCCGTGCCGAGGCGGCGGGCCAGGAAGAGGATGGCTCGAAGGGCCGTTTCGACCGGAACGTCCCGCGCGGCGATCTCCGAGACCAGCCGGACGGCTGCCGCGCCGGCTTCAGCCGGGTCGGCGACGGGGCCGGAGGCATCCTGGGATCGTGGAGGAATGAGGGCCTGAGCGGTGTCGATGAAGAGGGCTTCGGGCAGGTTCCGTTCGGTTGCGGCCCGGATCAGCTCGTCCCCGACGAGGGCCTCGGCCTCGTCGACGCGCGCATCGGCGACGAGCAGCCGGAGCAGTTCGGCGGCGGCGCGCCGGGCCCCGTTTTGCGGGATCAGTCCCCGGGCGGCTTCCGAAGCCCGTTTGCGGGCGGCCGGATCCCGCCAGGCATCGATCAGCTTCGGCAGATGTTCCGATACGGCTCCGGGCGGCAGGAACCGTGCGGCTCCCGCATCGACGGCCCGCTGCGCCCGCGCCTCCTGCTCGTCGGCGATCTTCTCCTGCGGCTGGAAGATGGCCGGAATCCCGGCCTGCATCAGCTCCCCGAACGTGTTGTACCCGGCCGCGCAGACGGCCAGGTCGAGGCCGGCCATCCGTTCGGCCGCGCCCAGGCCGGACAGCCAGGTGATCCGCTCGCCGGAAATCTGCCGGCCCCGGTATAGCGGCCCGGCGCCGACGACGAGATGCAGCGAGGGATCGTCCGCGAGGGCGGCGATCGTCTCCTCGAGCCGGTTGACGGCGGTCGGATCCCCTCCGCCGCCGGCGGAAATATAGATAGCAATACAATCATTAGATATACCGAGATCCCGGCGGGCCGCTTCCCGTGGAAGCAGTTCGACCGGCTCGCGCGACAGGATGGGGCCGACGTGGCTGAGGCGGTTCCGGACCGTCTCGGGAACCGGGACGGGGGCATCCGTCTCGGGCACGAGGATGCGGTCGTACAGCGGCAGCATCGCCTGGAACTCGGGGCGCCCCGCGAACGAGGCTTTCATCGGCCTGAAGACGAAGGCGCGCTTCCGGCACAGATCGAGGGCCGGCAGCAGCTCCCCGAAACTGCCGCGCGGGAACGAGTCGACGACGAACAGGTCGGGGCGCAGCAGGCCGAGCGAGTGCCAGACCCACTGCTTGGCGAGGGCCAGGTAGGCGGTCTTGTCGATCTCGGTTTCGCCGACCAGCGTCTTCGACGGGAGCTTGAACGAGGCAAACCGCTCATGAAACAGGAGGGCATCCGCCTCGGACGAGGTCAGAAACCATATCTCAAGCTTTATTTCGAGGGCACGCGCATACCGCCGCAGCCAGCGGGAGATCGCGGTCAGCCGGGTGAGATGTCCGACCCCGGCGCCGTTGACGGCGTAGTTGACGATGCGCAGTGTCTGTCCCATCGGGTCAGGAGGCGTCGAGATACCCGCCGGCCGCACCGCCGCCGCCGTGGAGCAGGGAGGCTTCCGCCGCCGCCGCATCCCCATCGCCGTCGAGGCCGTGGGGGCCGTGATACTCGGGATGGTCGAGCCGGAACTCGCGCACTTCCGGGATGAAATCCCCGTCGAACCGGCCGTCGGTGAATACGTCCCACCAGAGGATGTTGCCCGCGTAGCTCACGCGGCCGTAATCGCCGTAGGAGCGCAGGGCCCCGCCCATGCGGGCATACCGTTCGCGCCGCCGGAGCATCTTCTCGCGGGGGGCAACATACCGGCGGTCGTAATCGGTCTGTTCGAGGGTTTCGGAGGCGCGCTTCGGCCGCTGCCACTTGTCGGCATCGTGATCCGCCTTCCCGCGCAGGTGTTCGAGCTGGGCGATCTCGATGCCGAGCTGCTCATCGAGCTGTTCCAGATACGTGACCTTTGCGGCAAGCCCGCGCAGCCTCTTGAATGAAGCCGAGAGGGCGGGCTCGGCTTCGAGAGACGGGCCGATCCGGGTCATCTCGCCTTCGAGCAGATAGAGGCGGAGATACTCGTGGGCGCGTTCGAGGTGAGCCTCGTCGAGGCGGTCGAGATACTCGCGCAGACCGGCCGCCTGGTTCTTGAGCTCCGTGTATTCCCCGATCTGCCGGTCGAGCCCGGCGATCGCGGCATCAGCCTCCTCGATCTTCCGCCACGCCTGGAGCACCCGCTCACGCACCTGGGTGAATCTCTCGCAGTCGGCGAACCGTTCGAGGATCTCGTCGCCTTCCTTCCAGTCGTCGTAGAACTCCAGGTGCCAGAACGGTATATTATATGATGTCGTATCGTATCCCAGCTCGATCAGCCTGTTCAGCCGGGGATGCTTCGCCCGGGCTGCGACTTCCCGGAACGGGGCTGCCTGCCGTTCGATCCCTTCCCGCTGGATCGTGAGATCCCCGATGAGGTGATCGGCCCGGCCAAGCCGGGGATCGGCCTCGAGGTCGGCCAGTTCGGCGGTGCGCGCCTGCCGATCCTCCTCTCGCGCGGCGATCAGGTCGTTCTGGGTGAGGCCGACGCAGCCGGTCAGCCGGACGGCCCGCTCCAGCGCCTCCCGGGTCAGCCCGGGAAGGAGATCCATCGTGAGTCGGAGCCCCTCCTCGTCCCGCTGGCGCGTCGTCTCGTTCAGGCATGTCGCCTGTTCCTCGCGCAGGCGGCAAAGCTCCGCCATTTCGGCATGGGTGGCCTGCGACAGTTCCCGCGCGGCCCGGACGATATCCGTCGACGAATAGTGTTCCACGCTCTCTTCGATCCTCCGGCTGATGTCTTTCGCCTGGACGCACTTTACCCGATTTCCGGCATTCCTGTCGACCGGGATGGCGATCCCGAGGATGAGGCGGGTGTCAGCCGGGTGTCGCGAGGAAGCTGATCCATTCCACGGGGCGGCCCGCGGCGTCGGCGTTGTGGAGCTCCTCGAGAAGTCGGAACCCGGCGGTTTCGAGCGCCCGGCGCGCCCCGGCGGTGTCGAAAAAGGTCCAGCGGCGGCCTTCGGCGTCCCGGCTCTCGCCCGATCCCGCTTTCAGGGAGACGGCAAGGATACCTTCGCTGGATAATAAAAGAGATATATCATTCAATATACCTGTCAGCCGGGCGGCCGGCGCATGGAGGAGAGAGGCGCACGCCCAGACACCCCCGAAGCTGCGGGGCCGGAACGGGAGATGCTCGAATGCGCCCTGCACCAGGAGCCGGCCTCCCCGGGCGCGGTGAGCTCCGAGCAGCCCGGCCGAGGCGTCGAGGGCGATGCAGGCGAAGCCGCGCCGAGACAACGCTTCGGTGTCGCGGCCCGCTCCCGAACCGAGGTCGAGCACGCGGCAGCCCGGCTTCAGTCGCGCGCAGAAGGGATCCAGCAGGAACGTCAGATCCTGACTCCAGGATGCGTCGGCATACGTCGCGGCGTTGCCGTCGTAGAAGGCGATCGTCTCCCGGTCGGGGCTCATGCGTCGAGAAGCAGTTCCAGCACGGTTTTCAGATCGGCCAGATTCTCGAGGGCCCACGTCGCTCCGGCGGTTTCCAGCTCCTGCCGGGAAGCCGATCCCGTCGCGACGGCCAGGCTCCGGACACCCCAGGGCCTGCACGAAGCCACGTCGTGGATCGTGTCGCCGACCACCGTGACGTGGCCGGGCCGGAAGGCACTGCCGGTCCGTTCGGCGGCCCGGCGCATCGCCAGGCCGACCAGATCCGCCCGGGCCGCGTGTTCGCAGCCGAAGGCCCCGAAGGGAAAATACCCGTCGATGCCGAACCGCTCCAGCTTGATGCGGGCGCCTTCCCGGATGTTGCCCGTCACCAGCCCCAGACAGGCGCGGCCCGAATCGGCGAGGGCCCGCAGAAGCACTTCGACGCCGGGCTTCAGGTGGCCCCTGTTCGCGATTTCCCGGCGCAGGATCGCGGCGTAATGATCCTTGAACTTCGAGAGCGCGTCGGGGGCGGGGAAGGGGCGGCCATCCCGCTCGCACACCTGCCGGATCGCGTTGAGATCCGTGTTGCCGTCGAGCCGGATTCCTTCGAGGCCGCGCTCGGCGCCGAACACCTCGACCATCGAACGCTCGATGGCGTGATACCCGCTGCGGTCGGCCGAAAGCAGCGTTCCGTCGATATCAAACAGGATCAGCCGGTCGGGACGGTTCATCGGTTCCTCCAGTCTCGGGCGGTGCTTCCTGCGGTGCGGAAGCGGGTTCGGCGGGGGTCGGGGCGAGGCGGTCGCGCATGCTCACGGTGCCCGGGATGGCCGGTTTCCCCGCCTGGATCAGGCCCTGGATCTCGTACACGCGCAGCCTGCCTTCCAGGCCGCGGATCTGGACGTTCTCGTGTGGGATCGCCCGGACCTCTTTCGCGACCTGGGCGAAGGTGTTCTCGTCGACGAGGACCGTGGTCTTGAACTCCTTGTTCAGCGCCTCGAGCCGTGATGCCAGGTTGACGGTCGAGCCCATGACCGTGAACTCCTGGCGACGTTCCGAGCCGATGTTGCCGGCCAGCACCGGCCCTGTCGCGATCCCGATGCGGATTTTGAAACACTCGCGGCCCTGCTGGGCCCACCGGGCCTGGAGCAGCCGCAGCCGGTCGAGCATGCCCTGCGCCGCATGGATGGCGGCCAGTCCCGACGAAGGGAGGTCGCCGAGCACCCCGAACCGCGCCATGACCGCGTCTCCGATGAACTTGTCGATCTCGCCGTTGTGTTCGAGCACGACATCCGTCATCGCCGAGAGATACTCGTTCATCGAGGCGACGACCTGGGCCGGCGTCAGGCCGGCGCTGAAGGCGGTGAAGCCGGCGATGTCCGAGAACAGGATCGTCGCGTTCTTCTCGATGCCCCCCAGGTGCAGCGAGCCGGGGTTCGCGAGCAGGGTGTCGACCAGCTCCGACGAGGTGTATTTCGAGAACATCTCCTTCAGCTTCCTCTTCTCGGCGATTTCGCGCTCGCTGAGCTGCTTCGTCGAGGTGAGTTCGGCGCGGGTCTGGAGAAACACGTTCGCGTTCGCGAGCGCCATGCCCATGAACGAGCCGAGCGACGACATGAACCGCAGGTCCGCTTCATCGACCTCCTGGCGGCCGTCCTCGAACGATTCGATATGTACGACCCCGAATGATTCGCCGGGGACGTTGATCGGCAGCGCGATGATCGTGTCGGGAAGCGGATTACGGTCGACGAGGCCGCGCGTTTCCGGATCGTCGAGCGCCGCCGTGCGGTAGACCAGTTGGCGGCGGCCGAATGCCCAGGTGACGAAGTGCTCCTGCCGGTCGGCGGGCAGGGTGAGCAGCTCCCGGATCTCGTCCTTGTAGCCGGCCCAGCGGAACGGATACAGCTCGTTCCTGCCGCGGTCGTGGAGGAACAGGATGTATCGTGCCACGCCGACTTCCTGGACGAGCATCTCGGTGATGGCGTCGAACACTTTCGACGGATCCAGGGTCGTGGTGAGGTTCTTCACCTTGGCGAACAGCATCGAGGCCTGGCGTCGCACCTGCTGGAGGCGGGTTTTCAGCTCCTCGTTCTTCTTCTGATACTCATCGCGCAGCCGGTCGGCATACGCCTTTTCGAGCTGCTGCCGCGACTCGTCCCGGAGCCGGACGCGCCGGTCGCCGAAGACGAACCGCAGCACGAGAACGAGAGCCCCCGCCGCCAGGAACAGCGCCGCCGTCACGAACGTGAGCAGGGTCCAGGGAAGGGGCGTCGCGGGCAGCACGAACTCGACGTTGCCGGCCGCCCGTGCGGAAACCGGAAGCGTCAGGAGCAGAAGCGTGAGTGCGGGGCGCGACATGCCGGACACCTTCGAAGTCAGTCGGAGAATGTTTCCCGGCGATTGTACATGAAAAACCCGATCCCCACAAATGGCCCCTCCTGCGTCCGGGTCAGGGCATGGGTTGGGTGGCGACGGCGAGTTTGAACTTGCCGTTCAGCGGAAGCCGGCCGGCCGGAAACGAGGCACCCGGCGGCGGCGCGAGCACGACGAACAGCTCGAGCATGCTTCCCGCAACCGGGTCGGTCGGGGAGCCGCTTCCGTCGTCGAAATACTCGCGATACTCGTTTCCCTGGCGGATCCGGATCAGGACCGACTTCGCATCGAACGAGGCGACGTCGTCGATCATCACCCGGTCCGTCATCGCCTGAAACCCTGGCGGCGCCGAGCCGGAGACGACCGAGGCGCTCATGCACAGGCTCCGTTCGAGGAGTTTCACCTGGTAGGCGAGCCGGTACTCGAGATCGCCCGTCGGGCTCAGGTGATCCGTCTGCCACGACATCACGACGGTGTTCGCGGGGCTCTGCGCCGGCTTCCAGAGCAGGGGGCGGGGGGTGACCTGGACGGCCCATTCCGCGCCGTTCTCCTGGCGGGCGAGCGTGTTGGTGGCCTCCTCGACGGCTTTGCGGAGGATATTCCAGAAGGTTTCGGTCTGGCGGGTCCGCTCCTGGCGCCAGGCGGCAGCCTGATAGGCGTTCATGGAATTGCGATAGATATAGAACAGCCCGCTGGAAAGGAGGCCGACGAGAAGCAGCACGATCATCGCTTCGATGTAGGTGAAGCCGCGGCGGTTCGGGTTCAATGGGTCACCTCGACTTCGATGAGCGCATCGAGGCTCCGGCGGACGCCGTTGAAGCTTCCCCAACTCGTGATCTGGAGAAAATCCTTCGTATATCCCTTCCCCGTGCGGGTGATGAGGGAAAAGGTCGCGATGCCGAGCTGGTAGCTCCCGCCGTCCGTCGCGCCGAGCGACTGGGATAGTTTTGCCGCTGCCGTGTTGGGGCGGGTGGGATCGAAGTCGCCCATCCAGCCCGTCGTGAAGCTCGCGATCTGGTCGGGCGTGCCGGTCTTGATGACCCGGTCGAAGGCATAGAACTCGGTCGGCAGCATGCGGAACTTGTACTGCGCGAGCTGCATCGCGGCCCGCGCGGCCATGAGGGCTTTCGTCTGCTCGGTGAGCCGCGCATGCGTGGCCGTCTGGGAGCGGGTGTTGAAATACAGGGTCGCGGCCAGGATGAAGATGACGACGCTGGCGAGCAGAACGCTGAAGAGGGCGAAGCCGCGCCGGCGGCGATGGAGGTTGGGCCGCATCGTCATTGCCTCAGATCCGCCCGGAATGTCGCGAGCGAGACGGGAACGCCCTTCTGGCCGTACTCGACATCCACCTGGATGCGCATGAAGAGGTCGGGGCAGGCATACGTGGCGATCCGTTCCACCGGCCCGAGCGGGTCGATGTAACTGAAAACCATGGCTGTCGGGCTCTGCGGCGGGCCGGAATACTCGGGCCGGAGGGCGATCCGGAGCTGGAATTCGGTGCGGCCGATCCGCACGGTGCCCGTTCCCAGGGGGCCGTTGAGGGCGAGGTTCGCCGCGATCACTTCGGTGCCGGTGCGTATCTCGAACGGGATCGTGCGGCTGCCGGCGGAGCCGGCGATGGTGTCGAACGGCACGGCGAGCAGCGTGTTGACGGCCGATTCACCGATCTTGAGGGCGATCTCCTGGTCTGCCTGACGGCCGGCGATGCCGAACGACTGGGGCAGGGCGCGCATGATCGGCAGAACGACCAGCGCGATCAGGAAAAACGCGACCAGCAGCTCGACCAGCGAGATGCCGGCCCGGTCGGTTCTGGCCTCAGTTGCGCTGGTGTTTCTGTTCGAGCGTTCGGATGCTGGTTTTTTCATCGGTCACGGTGAAGTATACCCTGAGTGTGCGGGTCAGGCCCGCATAATCCGTCGCCGTCGCCTCGACCCAGGGGTATTTTCCCGACTGGAGCGCGCCGAGCGTGGCGCCGCCGCCCGGCGGAAGGGGCGGGGTGGGCTCGCGGAAAATCACCGGCAGAGGCTGGGTGGAAAACGCGTTAGGCGGAAGATCGACATTGCCGGTGACGGGCGGATACACGTTCTCGATTCCATACGAGAGGCGGGCCCGGGCGATGCCGGTATACGGCGCCGGAATGCGGGTGACGGGCAGATGGAGCAGGTCATCCTCGTCATTGAGCCATTTCACGTTGTCTTCGGCCCAGAGCGAGAGATCATACTGCACATCCTCGACCACGGGGATCATGCAGAACACGGTCGCCGACGAGCCGAACCCGTTGCGCTTGCCGAAGCTCGCCTCATCGTTGTCGATCGGCTCGGCATCGGTGTCGTTATCCGAGGCGCTGTAATCCTCGAGCCGGAAGTTCTGGTACCAGAACTTCACCGGGAACGGGTCGGTGAGGCCGGGAGGCATGGGGCCGGCGTGGAACTTCCAGTCCCAGCCCTGTTCGGCCGTGGGGCAGTTCCCGAGGTCGATCTTGACGATCTTGACGAAGGCGCCTTCGCCGTTCTCGGTGGCCGCGAGTTCGTCGTAGGTTTTGCAGGCATTGTCGATGAAGGCCGTGTATCCCGGATCGAACGTGGTCAGGGTCGTGATCGGCGGGGGAAGCACCACGGCACTTTGGGGCTTGCCCTCGTCGCGCTTCGAAGCCAGGCGGATCATCAGGTTGGGCAGATCATTGTCGTCGATCCAGATCTTGCCCTCGCCGTCGGCAAACCGGGCTGCCGGATCGGGCGGGGAGTTCTCGTCGTACATGTAGGGAAACGGCTTGGCCGTCTTGGGGTCGCGGCCCAGATCGCCCATATTCATGCCGTAGGTGGTTTCGGGCGAGTCTTCGACGATGTTGGGACAGCCGGGGTTGAGGACGTTGTTTTTGTCCCAGACGAAGACCGAGTATTTCATTTCGCCGAGGCAGTCGTTGGGCAGAAACACATGCTTGCCCAGATGCATGCCGCTCAGCGACTTGGCTTCGCTGCCGATCCAGTCCCAGGTTTCGACGGGGTTCCAGGCCGAAGTCGCGTCGACGGGGCCGTTGATGCGGCCGATCGCGAAGCGGGAGGTCAGAATCCCTTCATCGTTGTCCTTGGCGGTCAGATCCGAGGGCTTGAAAAAGTCGCCGGTCGTGGCGCGACGGGCGGTGGACGGCGGTCCCGGCTTGCGCCCGAGATAGGGGAAGTGGCCGATCTCGTTTCCGGTGGCGCCGGTGATTTGGGGCGGCGTGCGGTCTTTCCAGGTGATCTTGAAGGTCACGGTGCCCTCCGGCTCTTTCTTGTTGCCGGTGTGATCGGTTTCCAGCGAGGATTTGACCGGCCCGTTGTCGTAACAGACGTTGGCGGAAGCCCGCTTGTGGTCGACATCGGTCTTCATATGCCCCGGATCGTCGGGCTTGGGATCGGGGACTTCGTGTTCCTCACAGACGCTTCCCGGGCATCCGCGTTTGTGACAATCGCAGGTGAAATGGGGGCCCGGCCAGGTGGGCGGGAGGACATACTTCCAGCCGCCCTCGAGTCCGGCGATATACTCGATCGAGTCGGGAGCGTCGTGCGGGGGCTCGTCGAGCACACTCGCACCCGCGCCCCAGCCGATCGGGCCGTTGTTGTAATGCCACTTGCCGCCGGAATGATTGTGTCCTTCCTTGTCGCAGCCCGGGCAGGGGCCCCGCACCAGAAACCCATATTTCCGGTAGAACTGATCAACATCCGCCGCACCGTCGGCCCCGCCCAGGAGGACCTTGGGGGTTGCCAGCATCGTCTGGAGCTTCCCCAGGGTGGCGTGATCGAAATGATTCGACAGCATATTCATCAGAAGCGGCCAGCTGACGAACATGGCATCCCATGCGTCGGGCGTCTCGATCCGGATGTTCTTGATGGCATCGACATCTTCAAAGGTGTCGACCGGCGAGTTGCCGCAATCCGAGGTGATCGTGACGAAGCCCGGTGACATGAGCAGATTCTCCAGCTGCGCTTGTGCCGGAATAGATATTAATATGTATATAAAACAGAGGGCGAGGAGCGTCCGTGCGGAAGGAATGCGTGTCATGAGTGAACCTCCATCAGCCGGCAGAGCCGGAGACCGGTCGGCCGGCGAACAGTTCGCGGGCGGCCAGATGGGAAAGATCTTCGAGACTGCCGTGGTGCGGCGTTTCCGTGGGAGCGTGCCTGTCGATGAGTTCGCGTTCGAGTTCCGCAAGAAAGGGCGGGATCAGGGGCGCGGCATACCCGCGGAACGCGGCGAGCAGGCTTTGTTCCAGATCATGGGCGGCAATCGACTGGCCGAGTTTCCGGCGGAGAATGCCGAGAAAATACAGGGCGCGGGGTGCCAGGCTGGGGTATTCGAGGGCTTTCTGGAGCGGCTCCTGGGCGGCCGGAAGATCGCCCTGGCGGAACACCAGCAGGCCATGGACATACGAGATCCAGGGGTGTCTGAACCGGGATGCGAGCAGTTTCCAGTCTTCGATGTGGCGGTCGTCGATGTCTCTGAAGAAGGCGAGAAGGAAGCACCGGCAGAGGCGGAACGCCGCCTGGGGCGGGAACCGTTCGAACAGACGATCGAGCTGGTACAGGAACCAGCCGAGTGCTGCAAAGGCCAGAAGCCCGCCGAGTAGAAACAGGCTGCCGGAAACGGGGTAGGCTTTCCACGCAAGGACCAGGCGCCGGTGCCAGGGCCGCGCGGGGCCGGTGAGGTCGGTGCCGGCGGCGAGGGCGCAGGCGCGGAGGGGGTTTCCGGCCGCATCATAGGCGTCGGAGAGGACGGGCAGGATCTGGATGAGCCAGGTGGTCGTGGCGAGGAAGGGTTCGAGATCGCGAATCGCCGCATCGTGGCGGCCGAGCTTCTGGAGCGCGATTCCCCGCTTGACCTGCAAATCCTGGCGGTCGGGAAACTCTTTCAGGAGGCCGTCGAGAGCCGTGACCGCCGCGAAATAGTCGCCGTCCCCGAGCTCGCGGTCGAGGGAGGTGAAGAGACCGTTGATGTGGCGCAGCTGGCGGATGCGGGACTGGAGCTCGAGGGCCTGGCCATGTGACGGGTCGCGCTCGACGATCGCCCCGACGAGCTTGTCGGCCGTTTCGAGATCTCCGCGGTTGAAGGCGGCCTGGGCCCGGAGGAGATTCGATACGGCAGAGTATGCTTCGACGTCGAAGGCGCGGCCGGTCGACGGGGCGACCTGGATTCCCGTTTCCCGATACTTCTCGACGGCATCGCGAACTTTCTGGAGGGCATCGAGCGCCTGGCGGGCCGTCTTGTTCGCCGGATCGATCGCGAGAACCGCCCGATAGGCCTTGTCGGCCTCGGGAAGGTTGTTGGCTTCCTGGTAGAACCGGGCCGCCCGCAGCGACTCTTCGACCCGCTTCGCCCGGGCGGCATCGAGCCGCTCGAGCAGCTCGAGGACATCGGGATGATCCGGGGCGATTGCCCGGGCCTGTTCGAGCTGGGCGCGGGCGGCGTTCAGATTGCCTCCCTGGTAGAAGTAGCGCGCCTTTTCGAGCCACTGGCGAACGGCCTGGGGGGGCGGGGCGGCGGCAAACGCCGTACATGAAAAGAGAAGCAACACGCACACGGCGGGAACGATCCGTGGCGGGCGCCGGGCGGCGGGCGTCACTTCCATCTTCATGCTTCTCTCACTTCACGCATCATGATACCTGATATGGGATGTTTTTCCCACACCCACCTCCCTGCTGCCGGTGTCTTTGACATTTCCCCGGCCCTTTGTTAGAGTGGACTCCATGCGGGAAGGCTGTGGCAGTGCGCTGCCAGTGCCCATTTCCAACCGACGAGGAGGCTTTTCACGATGCCGCTGGTCACTACCAAGGAACTCTTTGCCCGTGCTCTCGAGGGCGGTTACGCTGTCGGCGCTTTCAACGTCAACAACATGGAAATCATCCAGGGGATCTTCGAGGCCGCGATTGCCGAGAAGTCGCCGCTGATCATCCAGGTCTCGGCCGGTGCCCGCAAATACGCGCGCCACGAGTATCTCGTTCACCTCATCCAGGCCTCGATCGAGATGGCCAAAAGCTCCGGAACCGATATTCCGGTCGCCCTGCACCTCGATCACGGCGAGGATTTCGAGATCTGCAAGAAGTGCATCGACGGCGGTTTCACGTCGGTCATGATCGACGGCTCGAAGCACAGCTTCGAGGATAACATCAAGCTGACCAAGGAAGTCGTCGAGTATGCGCATGCCCGGGGCATCACCGTCGAGGCCGAGCTGGGCCGTCTGGCCGGGGTCGAGGATGCCGTGTCGGTGTCCGCCAAGGATGCGATCTACACGAACCCCCGCGAGGCGAAGGAGTTCGTCGCCCGCACCGGCTGCGACTCGCTCGCGGTCGCGATCGGCACCAGCCACGGCGCCTACAAGTTCAAGGGCGATGCGAAGCTCGACTTCGAGCGGCTTGCCGAGATCGAGCAGGTGCTGCCGAAGTATCCGCTGGTTCTCCACGGCGCGAGCTCGGTTCCCGAGGATCTCGTCGCGGTCTGCAACAAGTACGGCGGCAAGCTCCAGGATTCGAAGGGCGTTCCCGAGGAGATGATCTCCCGCGCCGCGATGAAGAGCAACGTCTGCAAGATCAACGTTGACACCGATCTGCGCATCGCCATGACCGGTGCCATCCGCAAGGTGTTCGCCGAGAACCCGGGCGAGTTCGATCCGCGCAAGTATATGGGCCCGGCCCGCGACTCGATCCGGGAAGTGGTTCGCCGCAAGATGCGGCTGATGGGCTGCGCCGGCAAGGCCTGATCGGGCTTCCTACGACGGCGCCGGAGCGGTTGGCCGCTCCGGTGCCGTATTCCGATGAACGGAGGGGCATGGCGATGACGGGAAGAGCGTGGCTGACGCTGGCGGTCTTCCTGCTCTCGTTCGCTCTCCTGACCGGCTGCGGCGGGGGCGGGGGAACCGGCGGCGACGGCGATGCCGACCCGCTGTATCCCGAGATCACCGCCCAGGTCGACGGTTTTCTCGCCGCGGTGAACCGCGGAGATTTCGCCGGCGCCAAGGCGTTCGTCGATACGAATATGACCTACTATAGTCAGGTGGCGCCGACGACCGGCGGGTATGGCGAGTTCACGAGCCGCCTCGAGGCGTTCCTGCAAGGTTCGAGCGAGCGGGACGTGCTCGTCGTCGATCGGGGAGTCATTTCCTACGGCGAGTCGGAGGCCCTGTTCGTGGGGACCCTGTCCTGCTCCTGGAAGGATGCCGGCGGTCAGACCCACGTCGGCACGCCGGAGACGGTCGAGCTGTTCTGGAACCGTGTCGGCACATGGGGTATCCGGAAAGTGTCCGGCCACGCCGATCAGGGACTGGCCTTTCCCCCCGTCCCCTGAGCGGCGATTCGGGACCGCGTGCCGGTTGCCTTCGGCGGAACGAAGATGGAACAGAGAGAGAATTATCGATAACGAGGTGAAGGATGAAGCCCGAACAGCCCGAGATGCCCCAGACCGCGCCCCAGGTGACCGCCTGGGAAGTCGGCACGATCAAGACGGTCGCCGCTTTTTTGACCGATGAAGGATATCGGTTCCAGTATGTGAACGAAGCGTGTCTCGAGCTGTATCTGCAGGGCAAGAACCTGACGATGCGCATGATCATCTATGCCCACAACCGGCATCTGGTCGTGCGTGTTCCGGGCTTCATCCGCAACGTCGAATTGCGCAGGCTCGACGTGATGCTGGCCGTGTTGCGGCTGATGGACGAGTATTTCGACATCCGCTTCGAACTGGCGAAGGACGGCCGCAGCCTGTCGGCCGCCTGCACGCATATCCTCGAGGACGGCGCGCTCACGAAAAACCAGTGCATGCAGTGCCTGATGGTGGTGGCCTATATCATCGACGATTGTTATCCCTCGCTGATGCAGCTCGTCTATGGGGGAAAGGCCCCCGAAGCCGCCCCCGAAATCCTGGAAACGCCCGCCTCCGAGCCCGAATCGGGCCCTCCAGGCGGCGGAGAGGACGACGACGGGGACGAGGGGCCCGAGGAACCCTCGGATGAAGGCGGCACGGGCGAATCCCCGTCGGGACGCCGGGCCCGCTCCACGCGGCATACGAAGATCAACTGAGACCGATACCGGAAGGAGCTTCCCATGCGACATTTCCTGCGACTCCTGTTAGCCGTTGCTCTGCTTGGGCTGCCCTTGCCGGCGCCTGCCGGGGCCGCGACCCCCGCCCTGCCGCCCTGGTACGGATTCGATGCCGAACTCGCCGGTCCGCCCCGGATTGGCGAGCCGTTCGAGGTGCTCGCGACGCTGACGTCGCGGCTGGGAGTCCTCGAGGAGATTTCCGTCACCCTGATGACGCCTGCCGGCTGGATTGTCTCGAGCCCCACCATCACGCTCGGCCGTCTCGCTTCCGGGACGTCGCGGCTGTTCCGGTTCGCCGTCACCCCGACGGGACCGCTGCCGAACGGATCGATCGGGTGCAAACTCCGGGTGCGCATGCCGAAAACGGCTCTGATCGAGCAGGCGGGGCGGCTGTTTTCCCAGGAAGCTTCAAAAATAGCTGATGTGATAAAACAGCGGCCGGACGTGCACGAGTCGTTCACGGACATGGCCTTCGCGTTGTTTCCGCAGGAGGGGTTTTACCCGCTGGCCTCGGATATGTGGCTGACCTACGACGACCGGCTGCGGCCGGAGGGGTTCGAGCGGGGGCCGGTGCTGTACCGTGATGGGATGATCACCCCGTTCCAGGCCCAGACGGATGTCGAGATGCACGACAAGCTCCAGGCCCTTCTGAAGAGCGACCCGAAGCTGCGGGAAGAGCTGGAGCGAAAAGGCATCGATCTGCGGAAAAAGAAGTTCGACCAACTGCTCGGCCTCTATGTGCTGGCGACCGAAGCCTTCCTCAAGGGCGATCATCAGGGAGCCGAGGCGCTGCTGCACCGGTTCGCGGTCGAGAGCGAGAACGTCGACGGCCTTCCGGTCGAACTGCTCGTCGCCGCGGAGAACCTGCGCGGCCTCGCCGCATGGGCGCTTGGCGACCGGAAGACGGCCGAACAGGCTCTCCAGAAGGCGTTCTATCGCAACCGCAAACTGCCCGTGCAGAGATATATCTTGCGAAATATAGGCATGTTGATGGCTTCGCGCGGGGATCGGGCGACCGCCCGCGAGATGCTGCGGCTCGCTTCCGAAATGAAGCCCGCCTACGTGCTCGTCGCCGACGAATACCGTCGCCTGAAGGAGCGCTGATTGGCGATCGATCCCGTTGCGGCGCTGCTGGAGGATCTGTCGTCACCGATCCGACGATCCGGTTCTCGGTGCTGTCCCGCATCGAGGATCTCGACTGGACGCCCGACACCCTCACG
This sequence comes from Candidatus Ozemibacteraceae bacterium, assembly GCA_035388825.1. Classification (GTDB taxonomy): domain Bacteria; phylum Muiribacteriota; class Ozemobacteria; order Ozemobacterales; family Ozemobacteraceae; genus MWAR01. The sequence goes on along the minus strand of DAOOQQ010000003.1, from coordinate 118,665 downwards.
GCATTCAAACGGCGCCTGGCCGCCGAGGCCGATCCGGGCACGCGGTTTCAGATGCAGAAACTCCTCATCCGGATCGACCGGAGCGGCGATGCCGGCCGGCTGGCCGCGCCGTTCGGCGACAGTGTCCTCAAGGAGCTCGAGGCATTGCTTGCCGATCCCGCCCGGGATGACCTGAGCCTGGCGATCGTCATCGAAAGCGTGAGGCGGGGAGAGGCCCCGCTGGCCGCGATGGCCTTGCGCGAAGCGAAATGGTGGGATTTCTCGCCCGAGCTGCTGCCCTCGGTTCTCCAGTTTTTCAAAAAGTTCGGCTCGGCCGAAGACGTGAGCCAGATCGAGACGATGTGCCGGCACGCCGATCCGCGCGTGCTGACGAGCGCCGTCGAGGCGCTCGAGAAGCTCAGCCCCGACAGCCTCAAGGAACTGATCGTGCCGCTGCTCGTGAACCCCATCCACGGCATCCGGTCACGCGCGATCCGCCTCCTCTACCGCTGGGATCCCCAGGAAGCGATCCGCCACTTCGAGGCCGCCCTGTTCTCGGAGGATCCGAACGACCGCAATGCGGCCCTGTTCCATGCGTTTTTCTTCCCGTTTTCCGAGATCGAGCCCTTCATGCTGCGGTTTTTGGCGATCGAAGACGCTCCGGCCCTGCTCGAGAAGGCCGGGTTTCTGTTCCGGGCGAATCCGGCCCCCGAAGAGCCGTTGCGGCTGATCGAGGTCCGGGAGAACTGCCGGGGGGAAAAACGGCGCCTGGTCGGCGAGATTCTCACCGGCGTGATCGATTCGCTGCACCGGGCCGGTCTCGTCACGAAAACGCCCGAACAACTGACGCTCGAGCTCGAGGATGTCTACCAGCGGCGCAAGGCCCGGCAGCTGATCGAGGGGTGTCGCGCGGCCCTCGCATCCGAAGGTGGGGACATCCGGAAACAGGCGGCGATGCGGTTGTGCGACTTCGTCCGCCTGGGATTCGACGAGGCGCGAGCCATCCTGAAGGCCTGGCTGCCCGGAGAGGCCGATGCTGCCGTGCGCGGGGCGGTCGAGGCCCGACTCGCCGCGATCGATGCCCGGCCGGCTTCCGGTGCCGATCTCGATCTGACCGCCCTGACACCCGACCAGCGCACCCGCCTCCTCGCCGGCCTCGACACCGAACGGTTCCGGAAAATCCGGCCGAAGCTGCGGGAGTTTCTCCGTGCCTGCGCACCGGAAGAGCGCCTGCTTGCAATTCAGGCAATCGGCCGCGTCGGCGATCGGACGGATGCCGGCCTGATCACCTCCTACCTGGGAAACAGCGATACCGGCCTGGTCGCAGCGACTGTCGAGGCGCTCGGCAATATCGACCTGGACACCCTTTCCCCGTATCTGCCGAAGCTGATCCAGCATCCCGCCGACGAGGTCCGGTCCGTCGCCCTCCGCATCTTCTCCCTCTTCGACAAGAAACAGGCGCTTTCGCTCGTCGAGAAGATGTTCAGCTCGATCCAGCCGAAGCAGCGCGGCCACGCGATTTCCTGCGCCGCGCAGTTCGATTTCCCGTCGGTCCGGGATATGTTGCTCTCCTCGCTCCAGCGCGAACAGGATCCTGAAAATATCAGGCAATATATAGCTATCTTCCGCGGAAATATCGAAGAAGCTCTCTGGATGCGTGTTTACGAAGTCGTCGAGAATGTCCAGGGCACCAAGCAGGAACTCCTGCTCGCCTTCTGCCGGGAAGCAGCCGAAACCCTGGTTGCCGAGCAGCGCACGTCCCACACCGGGTTCGATTCCCTGAAACAGGCGGTGCGGTCGCGGATCGAGGCGGAAAAGGCGAAAAGCCGGACGGCGCAGCCCTCCTACGCCCTCTCGAACATCCAGAAGATGCGTCGCCAGCAGGCGCCGAAACCCGAGGAGAAAGCCGACTCCGGCCTCACCCAGTTCGCGCTCATCGCCTTTTCCGTAGGCACGGTGATGACGGCCCTGATCTGGTTCCTCGTTCTCGCTCCGTCGGCCGAACCGGCGAAGAAGCCCGTGAAAAGCGTCGAAAAGCCGGTTCCGCCGAAATTCGACCGTACCCCGAAAAACGTCACGGGCAGAGTGGCTGAGGTGGCAGCCGACGGAAAGCGGTTCCTGCTCGTGACCGAGACGAATCCTCCCGAAGCGTATCGCATCGAGATCGGCACGGCCCTTCCGAAAGCGCCGGCCCGTGGAGCGGTGTTCCAGGGCCAGATCAGGCCCGTCGAGGCCGACGGGGAGACGATCGAGGCACAGTTGATCATGGCCTACTGAGGCCGTTCTTCCCCTGTCTCCGTCCTTGACACCGGTCGGCAGGCCACGTATGATGGCCCCCATGAGCGCTTTTTCATGTTCCGGTGAAGCCCGGGGCGGGGTGTACCTGCTCCGCACCTCCGGCTATCTCGATGAGAGCGGCGGCGGCGCCTTGCAGAAAGCCGTCGAGGAAACCTTTCCCAAGGGGTTCCGCAACTTCGTCCTGAATTTCACGGGCTCGCCCGTCATCAATTCCCAGGGCATCGCGCATCTGATCGAGATTGCCGAAATCATCATCGACGAAAAGAAAGGCCGGCTGGCGTTCACGGGACTCAACGACCTCACGATGAACGTCTTCAAGATGGTCGGCCTTCTCAAAATGGGAAGCGCGTTTCCCACCGAAGATGCCGCCGTTGCCTCCTTCCAGGGGTGATTCGACAAAACAGGATTTCCCGCCTATATTTGGAAGAGAGAACGATCGGCGTTTGGTGTACAGAAACCGTGTGATATGAGGTGAGGCAATGGTCGAGAAAACGTCGCTGTCGACAGCCAACCGGCTGAACGAACTTCATCGCGCCCAGGACAAAACCATCCAGCGGATCGCTTCCGGCAAGCAGATCCTTTCGGCTGCCGACGATCCGGCCGCTCTTGCCGTGTCGATGGCGCTCGAGTCCCAGACGCGCGGCCTGGCCCGCGGCATCGCCAACCGGCAGGATGAGATCTCCCTGCTTCAGACGGCGGAAGGCGGCATGGCCGGCATTTCCGAGATGACGCAACGCATCCGCGAGCTGTCGGTGCAGGCGGCGAACGGCACGCTCACCGCCGAAGACCGCCAGGCCATCCAGGCCGAGATCGCCCAGCTCAACGCAGGGATCGACCAGACCGTGAACATGACGACCTTCAACACGAAGCCGCTTCTCGATGGAAGCCTGAAGATGCAGCTCCAGAACGGGAATACGCTGGCGATTCCGGCATTCGGCGCGGCCGCGCTCGGCACCTCGGGCATCGATGTGATGACGGCCGAGGGGGCGGGCAATGCCCTGACGCTCGCGAGCCGGGCCGGGGAGGGCGTCGTGTCCGAACGCGCGCGGCTTGGAGCCGTGAGCAACGGCATCGCAGGAGAAGTGTCCGGTCTCCAGCAGCAGTTGATCGACACCGTTGCGGCCCAGTCCCGCATCGCCGATGCCGATCTGGCGCAGCAGGTCATCGCGCTGACCTCCCAGCAGCTTCAGCAGCAGGTTGCCACGAGCGTCTTCAAGCTCGACGAGACCTCCCGCTCAAGGGTGCTTTCGCTGCTGTCCTGAACCGATTCCGAAGATTCCGGCACCGCCGCGGCTTTTCTGGCTGCGGCGGTGTTGCATTTCCGGCGATCAGCGGCGCGGGGTGACCCGGCGCGTCGGAACGGCCGTGAACGGGTCTTCGGGCCAGGGGTGACGCGGATACTGGCCGCGCATTTCCCGTCGCAGCGCGGGATAGGTGTTCAGCCAGAAGCTGCGCAGATCCTGGGTGATCTGGAGCGGCCGGCCGGCCGGCGAGAGCAGATGGACCAGCACGGGCAGACGGCCTCCGGCGACCCGGGGCGACTCGGTGAGGCCGAACAGCTCCTGGAGCTTGACGGCGAGAACGGGCGGGCCGTCGGCCTGATACTCGAGACGGATGCGGCTTCCCGATGGCACTGCGAGCCGCTCGGGTGCGAGGATTTCGACGGCCTGGCGCTGGGCATGGGTGAGCCTGCCGAGGAGCTCACGTTCGAGGTTCAGACGACGCAGATCGGCGAAACTGCGTGCCCCGAAGGCGATTTCGGGGAGGTGCGCGATCCACCAGGCGGCGTCGATCTGCGGAAGCTGCTGTTCCGGCAGGTGATGCCGCAGAAGGGTGAGCCGGTGCAGGAGCTGGTCGAAGGCGTCATCCCAGGCGAATGCCCGGCGCGGATCTTTTGCGGCCTCCGCGGCGAGCAGGCGGGCGGCGGCTTCCTGTTCTTCGGGGGCGAGCGGGCAGACGGACTCGTCGAGGGGGAGATCGAGATACCGCCGGCGTCGGCGGGCAACCACGGCCTCCCGGGCCGCATCGAAGAAGACTTCCCGTTCATCGCTCATGGCGTGGGGGAAGAGGGCCGCCAGCCATGCGGGTTCGACGGCCGATGCCCACCGGATCAGGGCTTCGTTGCCGATCCCGCGCCCGCCGGCGGCGTCGGCTGAGGGCACGGTGATCAGCTCGGCATCGCGGACCGAGCAGGTCGGACCCAGGACGAGGCCGCGACCGCCCGCCATGCGGAACTGCGTCGGGCTGTCGGGGCGCTTGCGGGCGACGCGATCAGGGTAGCCTGCCAGGATGATCTGCAGGAGAAGGCGGTCCCGTTCGGCGCCTCGAGGTGGGGCCTCGGCGCGGCTCCGCGACGATGCCCCGGCCAGGCCGGCAAGCTGGGAGGCGACCCGGTCCGCCGCGGCGGCGGCCCGCTGATCGATCCGGCCGTTTCCGCCTCGGAAGCCGGTTGCGCGCGCCTCTTCGAGCATGTCGAGGCGCAGCAGCGGATCGCTGCGGCTGACGATGGAGGCTTCCCGGTCCTGACCGCGGATGGCGATATCCCGTTCGCCGAGCAGGGCGGCCAGATCCGCACCTTCCCGCGCGAGACCGTGATCCGCGGCGAAGAGCAGCATGCGGGAGAGGCGGGGCGCGGCCGGAATCGCCGCCATCCGCCGGCCGAGCGGCGTGAGATGTCCCGCCGGATCGATCGCCCCCAGAATGCGGAGCAGCTCTCGGGCTGCGGCGAGCGCCGGGCCGGGCGGGGGCTCGAACCAGCAGAAGGCGGCCGGATCGGTTTTTCCCCAGGCCGCGAGCGTCAGAACCACCGCGGCCAGGTCGGTGCGGAGGATCTCGGGCGGTGTGGCGTCGGGAAGCGTGAGATGGTCGGATTCGGCCCAGAGCCGGACCACGCGCCCCGGCCCGAGGCGGCCGGCGCGGCCGGCGCGCTGCTCTGCGCTGGCCTTGCTGATGCGTTCGAGCTGCAGCTTCTCGAGGCCGGTCGCGGGGTCGAGGCGCAGCAACCGGCACCAGCCGCCGTCGATGACGGAGGTCACCCCTTCGATCGTCAGAGAAGTCTCGGCAATATTTGTAGATATAATAATTCGACGTTTTCCCGATGGCCGGAGAGCCTCGTCCTGGCGGTCGAGCGGGAGGCTGCCGTGGAGGGGGACCAGGTCGACGCCGCGGGTGGAGGGGGACTCCGCGAGCAGATCCTGCATGCGTGTGATTTCCCCGGCACCCGGCAGGAAGACGAGCAGATCCCCGCCGAGCGGATCGCTGGAAAGTTCCCGGACGGCCGTGTCGGCTGCCGCGCGACAGAGATCCGGTCCGGGAGCTTTCGCGGACCAGATGCGGGTGACGGGGTGGAGAAAGCCCTTGCCCTCCAGCGATGGGCAGGGGGCGAGAAACCGCTGGAGGGGGCCGGGGTCCAGGGTTGCTGACATGACGAGGATGCGCAGATCCGGCCGCACGGTCTGCTGGATCTCGCGTGTCATTGCCAGGCCCAGATCGGCCTGGAGGCTTCGCTCATGGAACTCGTCGAAGATCACGAGCCCCACGCCCTCCAGGAACGGGTCGTCCTGAAGCCTGCGGGTGAGAAGCCCTTCGGTCAGCACTTCCAGCCGCGTCGCCGGGCCGATGCGCCGGTCGAACCGCACCTGGTACCCGACCGTCTCACCGAGCCGCGTGCCGTGAAGGGCGGCCAGCCGCCGGGCGGATGAAAGGGCGGCGACGCGCCGGGGCTGGAGCATGAGCAGCCGCTTCCCCGCGAGCCAGGGTTCGTTGAGCAGGGCGAGAGGGACGATCGTCGTCTTGCCGGCGCCCGGGGCGGCCGTAAGAACGAGATTGCGTTCGTTCGCGAGGACCTGGAGGATCGCGGGAACGGTTTCGGAAATCGGGAGTGTCGGAAGCGGCCGGGCGGTCATGTGGTCGTGGCTCGCGTCAGGACGAGCAGGGTGATGTCGTCCTGCTGGTCGGTGGTTCCGGTCAGGCTGCGATGCCAGGCGAAGATGCGTTCGCAGCTCTGCCGGGCGTCGTCGCACAGGAGGCGCGCGACCTCCTCGCTCATGCGCTGGTATCCGACTTCCTCGCCGCCGATTTTCGCCTCGACGATGCCGTCGGTGTAGAAAACGATGCGGTCGCCCGGCACCAGGTCGGTCTCGGCCGGTTTGATCACGTTCTTCTTCATGCTGCCGAGAGGCATGCCGTTCAGTTCGAGGAACAGCGGCTGCTCGCCGGTCCGGAACTTGACCGGGTAGTTGTGGCCGGCGTTGGCATACTGCAGACGGTGGGCCGCGGGGTCGAGGATGCCGAGAAAACAGGTCATCATGCGTTTCCGTTTCAGGGTGCGGTAGAAAACTCGATGGATAACCTCGAGGATAATTTCTGGGGCGGTTGTCTGCTCGCTCTCGCGCTCGACCAGAGCTTTTGCCATGGCCATGACCAGGGCGGCGGGGACACCGTGGCCCGACACGTCGCCGACGAGGACGAGCACCCGGCCGTCGGCGAGCTGCTGGAGATCGAAATAATCGCCGCCGAGGGCCGTCATGGTGTGAGACTCGCCGTAGATGGCGTATTCGCCGGCCTTCACCTCGTTCGAGGGGAACAGGCTTTCCTGCACGATGCGGGCGACCTCGAGGTCGGCGAGGCCTTCCATGACGCCGTTGAAGGTGCGGGCAAGATCGCCCAGTTCATCCTGGCCGGCATCCGGGACGCGGTGTTCGAAGCGGCGCTGCCGGATGGCATCGACGCCCGTCGCCAGCGCGCCGATGGGGGTGAGGAACCGTTGCGACAGGTTGATGCCGAGGAATACGCTCATCACGAGGATCATGCCGGTGAACAGTTGGAGCCGGCGCTCCAGGAGCCGCATCTCCTCGTCGATCGGGGCTTTCGGCATGAGCCCCACGAGCAGGTGGTTCGCGAGTTCTCTGGGCTTGATGCCGGTCGCGAGCCAGGTTGCGTCATGTCGCGTCACCTCGGAGATGGTGGTCGCCTGGCGGAGCTTCAGATTCGCAAGCAGGGGCTCCAGTTTTCCTGCCAGGGGGAAATCCAGCGGCGTGTTCTTGCCGCGCGCGTTCCAGCCGTACAGCCGGAAGCCGGGCAGGGCACGCTGGGAGGGAATGAGATATTTCGAGAGATATACGAGTTCGAGATCGAATTTCCGCCAGTAGGCGAGCAGGACGTGGGTGACTCTGCCGGAGGAGGAGCGGATCGGGAGCATCAGCATCCAGGTCTCGTTTCCGGCCATCGAAAGGTTGAGCACTCGTCCGATTTCGCGGGTGAGATGCGCGGGGAGATTCTCGCCCTGGGAAACCGTTTCGATGATGATGGAGGCGGCGTCGAGTTTACCCGAATATTTTTCCTTGTTCAGGTTCGCGATGACCTGGGCGCCGACGAGTCCCATCATTTTGCGGGCCTTCAGCGACTGTTCGCCGGAACCGCCCGCGTTCAGATCAATCACGATGTCGCCGGATGAATCATAAAGGACCATATTGTTCGTGAAATATTGCCGGCTGAAGACGTGCATGACCTTTCGCACGCGTTCGAAACCCCGATCGCTGTTGCACCGTTCCGCCAGCCGTGCGGACGTGATCTCCATCATGCCGCGCATTTGCGGAAACCGGGCGTCGAAGGCACGCAGAGCCCGTTCCGTCTCGTCGTGGGTCTGCCGGATGCGGGTCTTGTACTTCTGGTTGAGGTAATCCCAGCCGGCGAACACGACTACAGCCAGGGGGATGCCGCTCGCGAAGCCGAAGAGAACCACCAGGCGCCAGCGGATGGGAAACGAAAACCGCAGGCCGCGGACCATCACGAAGTAGCTGATCAGGACGCCGACCGTGAAGATCAGGGTGACGAGCGTGACGAGGCCCAGCCGCGCGTTGCCGTAATCGATCGCCACGCTGCGCGGGCGTGAGGCCCAGAGGCGGGAGGTCGCCGTGAAAGGCATGATCGTGAACAGCCGCTCGCCGATCAGGTGGTGTTCCCGGGTGGACTGCTGATACTCCCCGAGAGCCAGGGCAAGGGCGGGTGACGCGGATGCCGTCGAGTTCAGGTCGTACAGGCCCACCTCGATGCCAAGTCGGGCTGCACGGCTCTTCATGAAGCGTGACTGGAGATCCCTGATGGCGAGCAGTGGCCAGTCGGGGGTGTGGTTCGCATGGACGAAGAAGCCGCCCCGCTCCGTCGTGGCGTAGCCGAACCACCGCCCCTCCTCGAGATACGAGACCTCGAACAGATCTTGCTGATACAGATCCATCCGGGAGAGCTGGGCTTCGCGGCCGATGAAATTCTGGAACATCGACCACATGTCCGACATCCGCTTACGCATCGTCTCCTGCTCATTGAGCCCCTTTTCACGGGGCGGGGTTGTCGAGACGGCTTCATACAAGCGACGGACGAGCCCCCGGGGCGGTGTTCCATCCGTCAGCTCCCCGATGATCTCGCCTTTGCCGTCCGTCACCGTGAACCGCAGCGTGCCGGGAAACCGCCGTTTCAGCGAGGCGATGCCGCGCCGCAGGACGGCTGTCCGGTCGGTTGCCGTGTCGGCGATCTCGTGAAGCCGGAACAGGAGGGCGTTCAGCAGGTCGGGCGTGCTTTCCCGTTTCCGGAACGTCAGCAGAACCTCGTCGAGCAGGCGGTACGACTCCTCGATCGAGTCCTTTTCCAGCGTTTCCCACCGGATACCCAGCCCGTAGACGACGAGCAGGAGAGGAAGGGCGAAAAACACGAGGCAGGTTGCGGCCCATCTCATCAGAAGCTGCCACCGGGTCATACGCCGTTCCTCTCCGGATTCTGGGGGGATCTCCTCCACTATACCATGCCCCGCCGCACGGGGATTGACAGCCGGAGAGGGGAAACGTATACTTACCGATAAGTAAGCTACTATTTAGTAAGTATGGGGGTGGATATGGTCTCATCGGGAACCGAACCAGCTCCTGGAGAGGCTCCAATGCGGGAACGACTTCTGGAGGTCGCTCTGGAGCTGTTTTCCAGACACGGCTACGAGGGAACCACCGTCAGTTCGATCGTGGCCGCCGCCGGGGTCACGCAACCCATGCTCTACTACTACTTCAGGAACAAGCAGGCCTTGTTCGAAGCCCTGGTGGAACAGGCGCTCGTCGGATACGACCGGATTCTCCAGCATGATCTGCCCGCCGGTCTCTCGTCGAGGGACCAGCTTCTCGAGCTCTGCCGGCAGGGACTGCGCGCTTCCCGGCAGAATCCCGTTCTCACGCGGCTGTTGTTCAGTCTTGCCTTTGCCCATTCCGACGAAGTCGGGATCCGTGTCCGGGTCGATGCCGTCATCCGGCGGTTCCTCACGACCCTGGAGGGGATCATCCGGCGCGGAATCGCTGCCGGCGAATTGCGGGAAGCGGATCCCGAGGACCTCGCCTGGGCGGTCTATGCCGTCCTGTTCCGGGCGATGGAAACCGCCCTGGTCGGCGTTTCGACAGGGCCGGCCGAACGACGCCATCCGGGCGCCGCCGGCCCACTTCCCACATCCTATGGGTCGGGTCCGGCGAAGCAGCGCCATCCGGGCGCCGCCGGCCCACTTCCCACATCCTATGGGTCGGATCCGGGGAGCGAGGGGATGATCCGGATTCTTGGGGGCATTCTCCTGCTGCCCCCGGAGGTTTCATCGCGGCCAGAGAAGCGCCGTGACGGGCGAGCGGGCAAACGGAAATCAGTATGATATATATAAATAAATGTATATCAAATAGTATTTGTCATCGCCTTTCGACAGGCCTTGTCGCTCTGTTGATGGCCGCCGTTCCCGCCTTCGGCCAGGCCACGGCGCCCCTCTCGCTGGACGAGGTCGTCGGATTGGTGAAGGAGAATGCCTCCGTTCTCCGACAGGCCCGGCTCCAGGTGTCTCGGGCGGGAGAGCAGGTGGCCGCCGCCCGAACGAAGACCCAGCCCCAGATCGGCACGTATCTGCTCGGCACCCGTTCGTTCGAGGCGCCCGAGATTTTCGTCGAGCGCGGCATGCTGGGCGAGCTTCCCAAGTTGGGGGCGTTTCCGCCGAATGCCGTCACGTTTTCCGAGTCGCGTCGCAACTCGCTCTACTCGCTGATTACCCTGACATACCCTCTGACGGGGCAGCGGGACATCCGCACCGGGATCCGCATGAGAGAAACGTCCCGCGACATCATCGAGGTCCGGACGATGCAGGCCACGCTGGACGTGGTGTGCGAAGCGAAAAAATTGTACTGTTCGGTTCTGGCTCTCGAAAACGCCAGGATCGCGAACGAAAGCGCCGTTCGGCTGTTCGAAACCTACGTTTCGACCATCGAGCGACTGGTGATCGAGGGGTATGCCCAGAACGCCGATCTTCTCGATGTGAAGGCCCGGCTCGGCCAGGTGCGTGCGCGTGACGAGGCCCTCCGGCTGAAGCGCGCTTCCCTTCTGGAGACTCTGGGACGTCTCTGCGGCCTCGATGCGAGCGGTTCCCTGGCGTTGGAGCCTCTTCCCGAACCGCAGGAGGGGCCAGCTTTCGGGGCGGAGAAGGTCCATGCATCCGTGGCCGGCCATCCGATTCTTCGCGAAGGAACCCTCCGCAAACGGCTGGCCGAGCTCGATCGGGAGCTGGCAAAGGGAGAGTTCCGGCCCGGCGTGGCGTTGACCGCCGACCGGCTTCAGGGGCATCGGACGGCCGAGTATCTGCCGAAGCAGGTATCGGCGGCCGGGCTGCTCGTTTCGTGGAATCCCTTCGATTGGGGAAAGCGGCGCCGCGAGCTGAAAGAGAAGCAGATGGCCTGTCTTCAGGCGGAGATTGCGCTGGAGGATGCCGACCGGGCCGTGCGGGAGACGATTCGCGCGGCCGATCGGCGCCTGCGCGATGCCCAGGCCCAACTCGAGGCTGCCCGTAAAAAAGAGGAGTGGGCAGGGGAGCAGGCCCGCGTGTTTCGTAATCGCCTCGCCGAGAAAGCGATCCTGCCGAAGGATCTGCTCGAAGCCGAGGCCGAGCTCGCCGAGGCCCGGTTCCAGCGTCACCAGGCCTGTCTCGACGTCTGGATCGCCGAGGCCGAGCTGGAAAAGGCCGTTGGAGAATGATGATGAACCCGTCCACGTCGCGATTCCTGCTTCTCGTCTTCGCGGCTTCTCTCGCCGGCCTTGCCGGTTGTCGGGACGAGCCCCAGCCGCCCCGGAAGCGGCCTCTGCCGGTCACCGTCGGAACCGTTTCGGATCACCGCCGGGCGGTTTCGCTCAGATACGCCGGGACCATCGAGCCGGGCACCGTCGTGCCGGTGGCGTTCCGGACCGGCGGATACGTGCGGGAGATCGCGCAGGACACCGAGCCTTCGGGCGTGCCGCGGTTCGTGCAGGCCGGTGACCGGATAGCTTCGGGGGCGGTTCTCGCCCGGGTCGAGGATCGGGAATACCGCTCGCGCAGTTCTCAGGCCCGGGCCGGGGTGCTCGAGGCGCGTTCGGCGCTGGCTGGGGCGCAGGCCCAGGTCGCCGCGGCAGCCAATACGGCCCGACAGGCACGGGACGAGTATCGACGGGCCGAACGCCTGTTCGCGGCCGACAGCGTCACCCGCTTCGAGTTCGACACGGCGAAAACCCGCAGCCAAAACGCCGATGAGGCTCATGCCGCCGCCCAGGCCTCCGTGAATGCGGTTCAGGCCAAGATCCAGGCGGCTGAGGCCGTCGTCCGGGAAGTTGAGTCCGTCACCTCTGACACCGCGGTGCGCTCACCGCTCGACGGCTTTATCCTGTCCCGGAACATCGAGTCCGGCAGCCTCGTTGGCCCCGGAGCCGTCGGGTTTGTCGTCGCCCAGATGGATCCGGTGAAACTGCGCTTCTCGATTCCCGACCGGCTGCTGGACAAGGCGGCCGTGGGAACCGAGATCGAAGGCGTGCTCGATTTCCGGCCGGATTTCCGCATCCGGGGCACGGTGACGAAGCTTGCCCTGGCTGCCGACCCGAAAACGCGTTTGTTCGACGTCGAGGTGACGATTCCCAATCCCGATGCTCTTCTCAAGCCGGGAATGATCGTCCAGGTCGAGCTGAAGCGGGACGAACCGACCGGCAAGGGGCTGATTCCGCTCGAATCGATCGTTCCCGGCCCGGCCGGAGAAACCTCGTTCGCCGTCTTCCTGGTCACCGCCTCGGATGGAACGAGTATCGCCCATCGCAGAGAGGTGAAACTCGGCCGGCCAGTCAGCAACCGGATCGTCGTCGAATCCGGCGTCATTCCGGGCGACCGGATCGTCATTTCGGGGGCGGCGTTCCTCGAAGACGGCGATCCGGTGCATGTGATCGAAGAGTTGCGCTGAGGCCGCGCCATGTCATCGCATCTGAACGCCACCCCGCAGGAAGAAACCGGCTTCCGGACGGCGCTTCCCCGCTTCTTCGTCCGGTCCCGCCAGGTTGCGTGGGTTCTGCTGCTCGCCGTCCTGCTCTGGGGCGTCTACGGCTACGTCGGGATGCCTCAGCGGAAGGATCCCGAGATTCCCGTGCATCTCGCCGTCGCGATCACCGCCTGGCCGGGTGCGTCGGCCGAGAATATCGAGCAGCTGGTGACCAAGCGCATCGAGACGAAGGTCGCCGAAAACGCCTGGGTCGAAACCATCGAATCGACCTCCCGCACGAACGTCTCGATCGTGTTCGTGACGCTCGACAAGCGGCTTGCCGAGACGGGCAAGGAGTTCGACGACATCGCCCTGAAGCTGAACTCCCTCTCGCTGCCGGCCGGGGCCGGGCCGATCACCTTCATCAAGGATTTCGGCGACACCTCGGCCCTGATGCTGACCGTCGCGAGCCCGCTCGTCGACGAGAAGGAGATCGAGGTGCGCGCCCGGTTCCTGAAGGACGAGATCCTGGCCTGCCGCGCCGGGGCTTCATCCACGGAGCGGGTCACGGCCGTCGTCTGTCTGCCGCATTTTCCCGTCCGGGATTTTCTGGACCGGCCGATCCGTCTGTTCGAGCGGTTTCTCGAGGAGAACGCTCTCGCGACCGGAATCCGGACGTTCGAGACGGCGGGCATGGTCGGGGCCGACTTCGCCAGCCCGTTGCCGGACGGGGAGCTCGAGCGGCTGATCGGAACCTTTCTGAAGAATGATTTGCAGTGGCCCGAGCTTTCTCTCGAGGCTTGGAAGCCATTCATCGTGCGGAATCCCGCCGCGACCCGGGATGCCCTGGCCGCCGTCGCGGGACCGAAGTTTTCCTATAGACAGCTCGATAGAATGAGCGAGCTGATCGAGAAATCGCTCAAAACGCTGCCGCAGGTGTCGAAAGTGAGCCGCGTCGGCCTCCTCCAGGAGGCGATTTACCTGATCTTCAAGCAGGAACGCCTTGCCGCCCACGGCCTCGAGCCCGCCGATCTTCCGCCGATTCTCGAAGCACGTAACCGTCTCCAGGCCGGCGGCATGCTGAATGTCGCCGACCGGAACCTGATGGTCGAGGGAACCGGCGCCTTTCAGACTCCCGGCGAGCTTGGCGACGTTCTCCTATCGGTCGGCAGTTCCGGAGCCCCGCTCTACCTGCGCGACCTGTTCGACCAGTTCCGCGGATACCTGGATCCGCCGCGATTTTTGAACTATCTCTCGAAGCCCGACGCCCGGGGTGTCTGGAAGCGGCTGCCGGCCGTCACGATCGCCGTGCAGATGCGGCCCGGCGAAAAAATCGGCCGGTTCGGGGCGGCGGTCGACGGGGTGCTCGAAGCGGTCCGAAACCAGCTTCCGGACGAGCTGATCCTCGAGCGCACCTCGGATCAGCCTGTGCAGGTGCGCGAAAACATCCATCTCTTCCTGAAAAGCCTGATCGAAGCCGTCATCCTGGTGGTTCTCATCTCCTGGATCGGCTTCTGGGATGGGCGAACCGCTCTGCTGCTCGCCGCCTCGATCCCTCTCACGCTGGCGATGACGTTCGGCATGATGCACCTGCTGAAGATCGACCTGCAGCAGGTTTCGATCGCCTCGCTCATCATCGCCCTCGGGCTGCTGGTCGACGTGCCGGTCGTCGCGGGCGACTCGATCAAACGCCTCCTGGGAAATGGGGTGCCCGCCGCCCAGGCGTGCTGGCTCGGACCGTCGCGGCTCAACAAAGCACTGTTTTTCGCCACTCTCACCAATATCGTGGCCTATCTGCCGTTCCTGATGCTGACGGGGAACGTCGGCCGCTTCCTGTATAGCCTGCCGGTGGTCATCACCTGTTCACTAATAGCAGCGAATATTGTATCGTTGACATTTGTTCCCCTGCTCGGCCGCTCCCTGCTGCGGCCGGTTCCCGAACTCTCCGTCGCGGAGCTGCGGAAAACACCGCTGTATGCCGCCTACGGCCGGTTGATGGAAGGCGCGATCGCGTGGCGGAAGACGGTGCTGTGCGTTGCGCTCTGTCTGCTGATTCCCGGCATTCTCGCGTTTTCGAAGCTGCCGCGGCAGTTTTTCCCGAAAGATCTCTCGTATCTGAGCTATGTCGATGTCTGGCTGCCCGACGATGCGCCGCTGTCGGCGACGGATGAGATCGCCGCGAGAGCCGAGGGGGTGATCCGCGAAACGGCGGCTGCGTGGGGCGCAGCGCATCCCGGGATGGCCGGCCCGTCGGGGGAGGTGCTTGCGAACCTGACAACCTTCGTGGGCGGCGGCGGACCGCGATTCTGGTTCTCCGTTTCCCCCGAGCTGCAGCAGCTCAACTACGCCCAGATTCTCGTTGAGGTGGCCGACAAGCACGCAACCCGGCATCTGGTGCCGCGCTTGCAGGAGACGCTCTCGACGCGGGTGCCGGGCGCGCGGTTCGACGTCCGCCAGCTGGAGACCGGGGAGCCTGTCGGGGTGCCGGTTGCGGTGCGGCTGTTCGGCCAGGATCTCACAGAACTGCGGCGTCAGGCGGCACGGCTCGAAGCCCTGATGAAGGCCTGCCCGTTTTCGGATCGCGTGCGCGACACCTGGGGAACGCCCAATCTGACGCTTTCGCTTCGCACCCTCGACGATCGGGCAAACCTTTCGGGTATCACCCATCTCGACGTCACCTCTGCGGCCGCGTTTGCCCTCAACGGATTCCCGCTGACGAAGTATCGCGAAGGGGACAGGGAGATTCCCGTCATTGCCCGCTCCAGCATGGAAAACCGTTCTCACCTCTCGGATCTGGAAAACCTCTACGTCTTTTCGCTCGTCTCGAACCGGCGTCAGCCGATCGGCCAGGTCGCCGATCTCGAATACCGGCTGAAACCCGAAAAAATTCTGCGCCGGAACCAGTTCCGGTGCGTCACCGTCTCGTGCTTTCCGGCGGAGGGCTTCCTGCCGTCCCAGGTCGTTTCCTGGCTGCGTCCCGGACTGGCCTCGTTCACCGCCTCGCTCCCGCTGGGATACCGGCTGGAAGTCGCGGGTGAGCAGGAGAAGCAGGACAAGGGCTTCCGCGAGCTGATCGTGGTGCTCGGTGTTTCGGTCTGCATGATCTATCTGGCGCTCGTGTTCCAGTTCTCCCATGCCGTGAAGCCGTTCATCGTATTCGGGGCGATCCCGTTCGGCATGCTCGGCGCCATTCTGGTGCTGTATCTCGAGGATGCGCCATTCGGGTTCATGGCCTTTCTCGGCGTGGCAAGCCTGATCGGGGTCATCGTCAGTCACATCATCGTGCTGTTCGACTTCATCGAAGAGGAACGGGAACGCGGGGCCTCGCTCGAGGACGCGCTGCTCGATGCCGGTATCATGCGGCTGCGGCCCGTCATGATCACGGTCGCCGCGACCCTCATCGCCCTGCTGCCTCTCGCTCGGCACGGAGGCCCCCTCTGGGAGCCCCTGTGCTACGCCCAGATCGGCGGTCTCGCCATGGCGACGCTGGTCACGCTTCTGCTCGTGCCGACCCTGTATGCCATCTTCGTCCGAGACCTCGGCCTCGTCGAATGGCGCGGTTCAGCCGAACCCGACCCCGAACCCTGAACCCGCAGGTGAACCAGTTACAAATACGCACCAAAAAGGCACAGAGGTTCAGAGAAGCTTTTTCTCTGTGCCTCTGTGCCTCAGTGGTGCGTTGAGCTTTTCACATGCCAGACATCCGAACACAGGAGCTCTGAGCCGGCATCTGCGCGATCTGTGCCATCTAGGGAGCGTTTTACCGGGGCTTGGGTGACCGTTTCCCTGGCGGGAGAGGATCAGCGGAAGATCTTCTTGAAATCCTCGAGCTTGACGGCCCGTTCGAGCTCGACGTGGACGCCGCCGTAGGGATCGACTTTGATCCAGTCGGGAAGCTCGTAGCCGATCTTCATCTTGCCGGCATCGACCCAGGCATACTGTTTTTGATAGGGATCGTAATAGATGTCCCGGTCGGGATAATATACATATCCGAATTTGCGGCGG
Source organism: Candidatus Ozemibacteraceae bacterium (assembly GCA_035388825.1). Taxonomy (GTDB): domain Bacteria; phylum Muiribacteriota; class Ozemobacteria; order Ozemobacterales; family Ozemobacteraceae; genus MWAR01. Next base: position 102,109 of record DAOOQQ010000003.1, on the reverse strand, counting down.
TGGCCCCAGGCGGGAGCATGATCCGGCGGTCCGCGGCGCTTTCCGAAATTCTTCTTACCGTAGGTGTAGGGCAGCCGCTCGTAGTTGACCCGATGATACTCATACGGCGTCGGGGCGCCGATCCGGATGCGCTCGCACTCGCCGCCGACCGTCAGATGACCCGGAAGCGATCGGCCCGAGTGCCACATACCGGAATCGACCCAGTAATAGGTCGCGGTCGTCCGGTTGTAATACACATTCATGTTTTTGTACCGGTCGAACTCGTAGGCGGCCTTTTGTTCCTGCTTCATCTCGTGCTTCGCCTGCTTCTCGGCCTTTTTGTGCTTGCCGTGGCCCGGCTTTGCCGACAATGTCGCCTGCGGAAGCAGGATCATGGCGCCAAGAACGGCGATCTGTACGGATTTCCACCAGCGGTTGGTCATGAAGGTTCTCCTCCTGTCAGATCATGTCTGTGAACCCAGTATACCATGCCCGATGCGAAGACGGCGGTACGTGAAAAACCGGAATCCTGAAGGATTCCGGTTTTCGGAGGTTCGAAGACGCTTTTGCCGTCAGGCCTTGTCGGATTTCTCGGGATAGTTGATCGTGAGATGGAGCTCTCGGAGCTGCTTCTCGGTGGCTTCGCACGGGGCGCCCATCAGCAGGTCCAGCGCGTTCTGGTTCATCGGGAAGCTGATGACCTCGCGGATATTCGGCTCGTTGGCGAGCAGCATGACGATGCGGTCGATGCCGGGCGCGATGCCGCCGTGGGGCGGGGCGCCGTAGGTGAAGGCGCGGATCATGCCGCCGAACTTGGCGTCGACCTGCTCCTTCGTGTAGCCGGCGATCTCGAAGGCCTTGTACATGATGTCGGGCCGGTGGTTCCGGATCGCGCCGCTCGACAGCTCGACGCCATTACATACGATATCGTATTGATACGCGTTGATCGTCAGCGGGTCTTTCGTCATCAGCGCCTCGAGGCCGCCCTGGGGCATCGAGAAGGGGTTGTGACTGAAGATGATCTCGTTGGTCTCGGGGTCGCGCTCGAACATCGGGAAGTCGGTGATCCAGCAGAACTCGTAGCAGTTCTTGCGGCGCAGATCGAGCAGGTCGGCGAGCTTCACGCGGATCTTGCCGAGCACGACCGAGGCGGCGGTCGGCTGGTCGGCGACGAACAGCAGCGACGAGCCGGCTTCCACGGCCATGCGCTCGCGCAGTGCCTGCTTGACGCCATCCGCGAGCGGCTTGGACAACGTGCCCTTGATCTCGCCGCCGGCGGTGTAATGCAGCGTGGCGAGGCCCTTGGCCCCGGCTTCCTTCGCGAGCGTCTCGAGGTCGTCGAAAAACTTGCGCGACTTGTCGGCAACGCCCGGCACGCAGATCGCGCGCACGGCCCCGTTCCCGGCCACGACCGACTCGAACGCCTTGAAGCCTGACGTCGCGAAGATATCGGAGACGTCCTGGATCTTCAGGTCGAACCGCAGGTCGGGCTTGTCGCTTCCGTAGGTTTTCATCGCCTCGGCAAACGGGATGCGTGGGAAGGGCAGGGGGGTGGATTTCCAGTCCGAGAACTCGGTGAACACGCCGTGGATGACCTGACCGACGGCGTCGAACACGTCATCCTGCGTCACGAACGACATCTCGACGTCGAGCTGGTAGAACTCGCCGGGCGAGCGGTCAGCGCGGGCGTCCTCATCGCGGAAACAGGGCGCGATCTGGAAGTAGCGGTCGAAGCCGCTGACCATCAGCAGCTGCTTGAACTGCTGCGGCGCCTGTGGCAGGGCATAAAATTTGCCCGGATATAACCGGCTGGGCACGAGGTAGTCGCGGGCGCCTTCCGGCGAACTGCTGGTGAGGATCGGCGTCTGGAACTCGTTGAACCCGAGGTCGGTCATGCGGCGCCGGATGCTGGAGATGACCTTCGAGCGCAGCAGGATGTTCTGGTGCAGCTTGTTGCGGCGCAGATCGAGGAACCGGTAGGAAAGCCGGGTCGTCTCGGGGGCCGTCGTGTCGTCGACGATCGGGAACGGCAGCACCTCGGCTGAACCCTGCATCGTGATCTTCGCGATCTCGACCTCGATCGCGCCGGTGGGCATGCGGGTGTTGATGTTGCCCTCGCCGCGCGTGCGGACCGTGCCGTCGACCGTGATGACCGACTCGACGCGGGCCGCATCCAGCTCGGCATGCACCGGCGTGCCCGGCTGGGCCACGATCTGGGTGAGGCCATAATTGTCGCGCAGATCGGCGAACAGCATGCCGCCGAGGTCGCGCTTTCGCTGGATCCAGCCCGAAAGCCGGACCTGCTGCCCGATGTGCGTGTCCCGAAGCTCGCCGCAGGTGTGTGAACGATACGTGTGCATGTTGGCCTCTACCTCGTGTTGATCAGCATTGAACGCAGAATTGACGCGGCCGAAGTGTACCGCACGCCGGGTGTGTTTGCAAGATGCCCGGCATTGCCCTCGAAACATGCTAAAATGCCGCATTTCCGAAATTGTTGGAGACACGTTTCATGACGATTGCCGGCCTGCATGCGCCCACCACCGGAGAGGGTGGGGCGGAGCTCGTGAAGGTGGCGGTGCGGGATCTGGTCGAGTTCGTCCTGCAGGCAGGGGATCTGGGCGGCGGTTCGTTCGTCGGGGCGGGGCGGGCGGTGGCGGGGACGCGCGGCCACCAGCGGATCCAGAAAAGCCGGCCGGCGGATTACGAGGCGGAGATTGCCGTGGCGTTCCGGATCGTCACCCCCGAGGTCGAACTCGAGATCAAGGGCCGGATCGACGGCGTGTGGCGGGGGAGCGAGCCGGTTTTTCTCGAAGAGATCAAGACCACGACGGCCCCCCTCGACGAGATCACGATCGCCAACCAGCCGCTCCACTGGGGCCAGGCCAGGGCGTATGCCTGCATCTTCGCGCGACAGAACGACCTGGCGCGGATCGGTGTCCAGTTGACCTACCTCCAGCTCGACACCCTCGAGACGCTCGAACTGCGGCAGGAATACGGCATTGCCGAGCTGGAGGTGTTTTTCGACGATCTGGTTTCCCGGTATCTCGCATGGGCGCGCACGATGAAGGACTGGCGGTCGGTTCGTGACGCCTCGATCACGGCCCTCGCGTTTCCGTTCACGGGATACCGGGCCGGGCAGCGGGCGTTCGCGGTCGGCGTGTACCGCGCGATCGCCGACGGGGTGAATCTCTTTGCCCAGGCCCCGACGGGGATCGGAAAGACGGTCGCCACGCTGTTCCCGGCGCTCAAGGCTCTGGGCGGGGGCCTCGTCGCGAAGATCTTCTACCTCACCGCCAAAACCGTCGGCCGGAATGTCGCCGAGGAGACGGTGAAAAAGCTGGCCGGAAACGGCCTGCGATGCAAGGTGCTGACCCTGACCGCGAAGGAGAAGATCTGCTTCCTCGACACCCCCGACTGCCGCCCGGAAGCCTGTGAATATGCCCGAGGATATTTCGACCGGGTGAAGGATGCCCTGGAAACGATCTTCACGTGTGACACGTTCGACCGGCCGGCGGTGGAGGAGGTCGCGCGGAGCCATCGGGTCTGTCCGTTCGAGTTCTCGCTGTTCCTCTCCCTCTGGTCGGATGTCATCATCGGCGACTTCAACTACGCCTTCGACCCCCGTGTCTATCTGCGCCGATTCTTCGACCCGCCCCAGGACGAATATGCGTTCCTCGTCGACGAGGCTCACAACCTCCCCGACCGCGCCCGCGAAATGTTCTCGGCCGACCTGCGCAAAAGCTGGTTCGCCGATCTGAAGAAAACCGCAAAAACGGCATATCCAGCGGTTTCAGGAGCGCTGGCGAAGATCACGCCGTATTTCACCCGGTCCGCCCGGGCAATTCGGGAGGGAATGTCGGCGGAAGGACATTCGGCGTTGGTCGGCACCGAGGTCCCGGATGACCTGATCCAGGCTCTGCGTCGGTTCCTGAAAAGCGCCGAGGCCGTTCTTGCCCGCACCGACCCGACCCGCAGGATGTTATGCCCGGATGGCGCCGTCGAGTCAGACTCCTCGGAAGCCCGTGCGGCGCTCCTGGAAGTGTTTTTCCGGGCCACGGCGTTCGTGCGTGTCGCCGAGTCATTCGATGAACATTTTGTCTGCTATACCGAAACCGAAGGCCGGGACGTGCGGATCAAGCTGTTCTGCCTCGACCCGTCGGATCTGCTCGCCGCGGCCCTGGAGCGTGCCCGCAGCACGGTCTTTTTCTCGGCCACCCTGCTCCCCATGGGGTATTTTTTCGACATCCTCGGCGGCAGGAAGGATGGAGCCGCGCCGGACCGGACTCTGCGCCTTTCCTCCCCGTTCGATGCCGCCCATCTCGGATTGATGGTCCTGCCCCAGATCCGGACCGAGTTCCGGGTGCGGGAACAAAGCCTCGAGGCTCTCGCCGATGTCATCCGGGTGACGGTTTCATGTCGGCAGGGAAATTACATGGTATATTTTCCATCATATAAATATATGACCGCCGTCCGTGAGGTGTTCATCGCGGCATACCCGGAAATTCGCATCATTGAACAGGCTTCCGGGATGACCGAAGAGGCGCGCGATGCATTTCTGAAGGCGTTTTCCGCCGATGCTCCCGGGACGCTCGTCGGATTCGCGGTCATGGGTGGCATCTTCGGGGAAGGTATCGATCTGCGGGGGGAGCGGCTGATCGGCTCGATCATCGTCGGGGTCGGGCTGCCCCAGATCTGCCTCGAGCGCGACCTGATCCGCGGTTTCTTCGAGCGGAAAGCGGGGACCGGCTTCGAGTTCGCCTATCGCTACCCGGGCATGAACCGCGTCATGCAGGCTGCCGGCCGTGTCATCCGGACGGAGCGGGACCGGGGTGTCGTCCTGCTGGTCGATGAGCGGTTTTTGCGACAAGGGTATCGGAGCCTGTTTCCGGCCGAGTGGTCGCATGCCGAACCCGTCCGGTCGGCGGAGGCGCTGGAGCGGTCGCTGTCGGCGTTCTGGAGCCGGTTTTCCGACTGAGAGGCCGGCGTGGCCTTGTCGGGCGGTCAGACCCACTCGGGAACGACGAGTTTCCCGGCGGCCCTGAGGCGGTCGATGAGCAGGGGCACGATGGCGGTGCGGGGCATGATGCCGCGCTGGCGGAACGCGATATCGGCGTGGCCGTCGTTGGCGGCACGGCCGACCAGGATATTGATGCGGTCGGCCTCGCGCAGGGCCTGACACAGTTGGGTGACCCCGGTGTCCGGCTCATACTCCGACGGGTCGGCATCGAGAATGTTGAATACCTGGTTCAGCGTGACGGCGCCTTCGGTGACGAGATCGACGCCCTCAATGCGGTAGGCGGGCGGGGCGATCAGGCTCTGCTGGTTCTGCTCCATCTCGAGTGGCCGTCCGAGCCTCCGGGCGACGATCTGGGCCGTCGTGGCGCCGCAGACGATATGTCGTCCGGGCATCTGCATGAACCGACCGGCGATCTCCCCGTCGAGATTCTTCACGCAGGGCGGGCCGGTGAATATATTGAGAACGATACCAGACCGAACCCGCGCGCAAACCGTCGTGCAGTCATCGCCATACGGGCCTTCCCAGTAGATGCGGGCCTGGTCGTGGACGAGGCGGGCGAGGTCGTCCATCGGAAGACCGTCGGAGCGGCAGTCGTCGAGGAATCGCCGGACGCCTTCGGTCGTCCAGCCCAGTTTGAGTCGTTTTCCCAGGCCGGCCTGGGTGATGCCGTCGCTCATCAGCAGGATCCCTTCGCCGGGTTCGAGGAACAGGCTTGCCTCGCCGACGAGCTCGGTTTCGAGCGTGATCGTGCGCATCTGGACCGGGAGCACGGTGTTGCGTGACACGTAAAGCGGGGTGGGCATCTCGTAGACCAGGACCGTCGCCTCGCCCGTGTTGAGCAGCCGGATGACGCTGAGGACGGCGTAGGGCAGATCGGTGCCCCGGGCCTCATGCATCGTGTGGACGACCCGGGAGAAGGCCTGCCGCACGGAAAATCCGCGATGGAGCAGCTCGATCATCCGGGAGACGGCCATCTGGGCTGCGACCGAGGCTTTCACCCCCGAGCCGAGGCCGTCGGAAAGCAGGATCGTCGTGGCCTCGGGGGTCCGTTCGACGGTCCAGACATCTCCGCAGGCCGCGGCGTTCTTCTTCGCCGAGCTGGCGGCGTCTACTTCGACGTGAAGATATCCCATGGGGTGGTGCGGCGGCGGGGCAGGCCGTTTTCGTCGACATCCTTCGGGGCGGGGGCGTCGGTGACGAGCTTGAGCAGGTTCTCGACCAGCTGCTCGCCGCGTGCGCTGCTCTCGCCGAGCAGCTTGGCCATCTGCTGGGCCATCGCGACCTGGTGCGTGAGCAGCTCGCGGGCCTGTGAGACCGTCTGAAGCCGGAGATCCTCGAGCTGTTCGCGGCTCTTCTGGGCGATCGTGATGTTCACGAAGATGCCGACCAGTTGCTTCTCGTCGCGCAGCGGGTAGACGATCTCGTGGGTGACGAGGTTGTAGCGGTCATGCCGCACCGTCATCTCGACGAGCGGCTCGGCGCCGGTCAGCACTTTCTCGAACGGCTCGGGGTCGATCAGATACGAGATGTGCTTGCCGAGCGCCGCTTCCGAGCAGGTGAAGAACCGGCGGAACGTCGGGTTCATGCTGATGATGCGCAGCTGCTCGTCACAGATGACAATCCCGTTCGGGCTGGTCTCGATGATGCGGTCGGTGCGCTGTTCCGCCAGCCGCCGCATCCAGGGGATGCACATCTCGGCCTCGGCCATGCCGCGGATGACGGCGATCGCCTTGTCGCGGCATGACGGGTACCCGCAGGCGCCGCAGTTGAGCTGATCCTCGGGGGCTGCCTTGCCCGTCGCCTCGAGCACCTTGCGGATCTTCTCCTCGGTTATTTCAATATCTTCATCTTTATTATCAGACGTGAACCGGGCGGACGTGTCGGAATCGGCTTCGCGGGCACCCGGAAGCGTTCCGGGAGCCGCCGTCGCGTAGCTCAGCACCCCGTCACGACGCGAGAGCAGCGGCCGGGTCGCCGGCATGGCGGGACCGTTGACGCAGCCCTGGTTGCAGAACAGCGGCTCGACGAGCCGGGGTCCGGACGTTTTCGTGATGCCGTCGAGCAGCCGCCTCACGTCCTCGAAGCCGCTGACGGCCACGATATCCGCGACGAGGGCGTCGGCTCCGAGGGCTGCGGTCCGGGTGAGGCCGCCGGGCAGCGGGAAGAACCTGGCGTCGCCGGCCGGCTCCTCGTCGAAGCGGCTCTCCTCGAGCCGGTCGAGCTTGATTCCTTCCCGGTCGAACCACTCCTGGAGCTCCTCGAAGGTGAGCACGCAGTCGATCAGGCCGGCCAGTTCGGGCCGGTCCGCCTCGGCTTTCTTCGCGACGCACGGGCCGATGAACACGACCTTCGCCGTAGCGCCCAACTTCTTCCGGAGAAGCCGCGCATGCGCGATCATGGGGGAGCTGATCGGGGTGAGAGCGGCGACCAGCTCAGGTCTGTACTTTTCGATATAGGTGACGAAGGCGGGACAGGCCGTGCAGAGATGCGGTCGGTCGGGCTCGCGGGCGGCGATGGCGGCGGTGGCCTGGGCCGTCGGATACGCCCCGATCGAGGTTTCCGAAACGTGGGTGAAACCCAGCGCCCGCAGCGCCGACGGGATGCGCTTCTGCTCCCAGGGGGCATACAGGGCGACGAACGAGGGGGCGAGGCTGACCGCGACATTCTTCGACTCGCGCACGAGCCGGACCGCCCGTTCCAGATCGGACCGGTAGGTTTTCGCGTGCTGAGGGCATTCGCGGATGCAGGTGCCGCAGGCGATGCACCGCTCGGCGACGACCGACGCCTGGCCGTTTTCCATCCGGATCGCCTTGACGGGGCAGACCCGCAGGCACCGGTAGCAGTCGCGGCACCGCGCCTTGTTCGTGAACACCACCTGACCGGGCGTGGGAGACGGATTGCGCTTCGTTTCGTCCATAGGCTTCATTCTATCAGATCCGGCCCATTCCGGCATGCTCGAACATGCCTCACTCCGGGGATTTCCGACTCTCCCTCTGATCGTCCCCGGGAAGAGGGTGTTTCGACCAGACGTGCAGAATTGGCATTCCATCAGGGTCATCGATTTGACGATGGTGGATCTCGTGCCGATTCGGCGGAAGCTGACGGACCAGCTTCTGAAAGGGCCCCCCTTCGAAACCGATCAGAAATCGACGCTGATTCAGCCGCTCCACCACGTCGGCCAATACCTCGTTTGCCGGTCCGTCTTCAACGGTGATTTCCGGGGCTCCCTGTGCGAGATACCGCAACGGCATGCCGCACCACCAGTCTTCGGCGACGATCACGGCCGGAAGCGAACCTGCGGCCGTCCGGACGAGATCGAAAGCCCACTGCTTCGGTTCGCTGGGGCCCGAGCGAAAAGCCCGATGAGATGCCGATCCGTGCTGGGTCAGCTGTTTCCAGTACAGGTGATGAACGCAGGTGAGCTGGGTCGTTGCGATCCCGAGCAGGAGAGCGAAGAGGACGGTCGCTTTCCGATCGTGGGCAGACGGTGTTCCTACGGCGGCTGCTGCCATCATCAGGACCGGTGCCATCAGAAACTGTGCATACCGTTCCCAGTGGGGCTTCAGGCCGGTGCTCCCGGCTACCAGGAAAAAGCCAAAGATGGCCCATCCCAAGCCGAGCATGACATGGATGGCTGTCCGATCGTTCCGCTGGGTGAACTCACGCACACCGGCAATGCCGAAGATTCCGAGACAGAGCCAACTGGCGATATCGAACCAGATGAGGGGTGTTTTCCCGATGGGGCCCGCGACATACTCGATCAGCGTGGCACCAGAAAAGAGTCTGCCGAACAGGGTCGCGAATGCAGCCCATTCCCCAGGAGTGGTGAGATGGGTGATGGCCATGCCGAGCTTGGCGCCTGGCTGCCATCCCGATTCCCGAGCCACCCAGGCACCGAGAACGGCGCTGCCCATGAGAGCGATCGAAGTCACAAAGGCTTGCCTGGTCGTGATGCCCCGCTTTTCGAGGAGTCCGCACAGGAGCGGCACGACGATCACCGGGAGCAGAAACAGATTGGTCGGATGGACCAAAAGGGATATGAGGAGAACGATCAGGGCCTGGGCATACCTGCGTTCGAGAGTCCAGAAGAGGGCCAGGGCGCAGAACAGCGGAGATTGGGAGGCGTCCCACCCGAAGCGGGCGTATCCGATCAATTGCGGATTGGCGGCTGCGAGCAGAGCGCCGCCGATGCCGGCCCAGAGGCCGAACCGGCGCCGGAGCAGGACGAACGCGAGAAGAATGAAGAGCAGGCTTGCCGTCAGGGAGGGAACACGAAGGATCCAGAAGGCGGGCCGGAAGATGGCGAGCAGAACGAGAAGAGGCCCCGAATGGAACGGATTGATGAGATTTCCCGTCGGGGTGCGCCAAGCAGGCGCGTGGCCTGCCAGGATCTCGCCCATCTGGATTCCATACCAGGCTTCATCGCCGTTGATTCCCGGAACGGTCGACAGGTCGGTGATGCGGTAAAATACGGCGGCAAGGCAGATGAACAGGATGCCAGCTCCCGTGAAAAGGCGGAGGGCGGGACATTGCGAGGGCGGGGCGTTCGTGTCGGACGATGGAGGGGAGCCGGGATCGTCGACAGGCGTTTCTGATGCGACAACGGGCTGGTCGGAGCGGTTCGAGGGGCGCCATACGAGCATGACGGCGAGAAGAGCCACGCCGAATAGCGAAATGTTGCGGCCCCAGATCAGGCTCGAGGGGCGGAACTCCAGGCTGATCCGGTGGGTGCCTGAAGGAACGATGAGGCCCAGGAAATCGCCATTGATACGGAGGGGATCTGCCGCATGCCCGTCGATCGTTGCCTGCCAGCCGGCGTGGAAGCGGTCGGCAATGGCGAGCAGTTGTGTCGAGGAGGCCGCCGTGCGGATAGCAAGAATCCCGGGGGATTCGGCGAGAAGGGTTGCCGTGCCCGGGGGGCCCGGCTCGAGATCGATCCGGCGCTCCGTGAGCACGGTCGTCAACGGATCGATCTTCAGGATATCCCGATCGGGTCGGAGGCTTGGGACGGCGTTTGTCACGAGCCGGATGCGGGGCGCAGGATCGGGAACCTTGTACCAGTTTTCGGAAACTCGAAGCAGCAGTTCCGGTTGCGTTGGGCTTGCAATGGCCGGGATCCAGGCAACCCCCGCCGCGCGGAGTGCCGGAACCGAAGCGGCTTCTCCGAATAGCCGATTCGGTGGGATGAGAGCGGCGTATCCGTCGATCTGGGAGAAACCGGATGAGAGGAACCGGTTGCCGAGGCCGAAGAGGTTCCCCCGGCCGAACGTTCGGGGAGTCGCGACGACCCGCTCTCCGGGAGTGTGCATGGGTGCATCGGCAAGCAGGGGAACCGACTCTCCCGACAGCGCGGAGGGAAGCGTCCGAGCCATTCCATACCAACCAATATCTAACGCAGTGAACAGGATGAGGGCGGGGACCGCCCAGCCCGCCCCCCGGAAGCGAGCGCGGAAAAGAAGACCGCCAACCAGAAACAGGAGTGGTCCGGCCAGGCGGCGTGACAGGGTCGTGCCCGCATCGGGCGGCAGAAATGGGGCGATCAGGGAGGGGAGGAGCAGCGACAGGGTGATTCCGAGAAGTCCAAGCCCCAGGCAGATGCGATCTGGGCGATGGTGTGCATCCACGGCGGGTTTGCGCATGAGCGTTTCCCACCCGAGGGCGGCGAGGCCGGCCCAGAGCAGATGAACCAGGACCAGGGTGCGAGCCGGGACGCGGAACGAGCCTGCGATGGGAAGAAGCGCCTGAAGATAGGCAAATGGTCCGAATTTGCCGAATGCGAGCAGCAAGGCCAACAGCAGACCGATGGTCAGGAATCGGATGAGCCCACGAGCCGCGTCATCACGAAGTCGGGAGAAAATGCTCCACATTCCAAGGACCATGGGAATGACTCCCAGATACATGCCGACTTCGTGATGAAAGAAGCCGAGGCCGCCCTGGGGAAACAGGTAGGGATTCACGAGCTGGAAAAGATTGATGGGATGCCAGGAGCCTTCCATCAGGAACTCCAGTCCCGGTTGGTTGCGAGCCGAATCCCGAAGGGCTTCCCAGGTTGGCAGGATCTGGATCGCTCCGATGAGCAGGCCGAGCCCTTTCATGATGCCAAGGCGGAGCCATGCTTGTCCGTCGTTGCGGAGGACATAGATGGCCCAGGTCGTTTCTGCCAGGACCGAGAACCAGACGTATTGGGGATACCCGAGGAGTATTTGAGAAGCGGTGAGAAGGGCGATGCCGGCTTCCATGGATGTGCTGCGGATCGACGTCTTGCCCAGGTGATATATGCAGAGCAATATCCATGGGATATGGGAGAGGACGGCAATTGCATTGGGATGGATGATGTGCAGAAGGGTGAACGAGGAAAACGTGAAGGTCATCGCCCCGAAGGATGCGGCATCCCGACGTGTGACGAGCCTGCGAAGAAGCAGATACATCCCGACGAAAAGGAAGGGGTAGCTTGTGAGGATCTCGAGATGGAACGCCGTGGAGGCGGGAAGAAAACGATAGATAAGCAAATGGAACGGATGATAGGAGCCGAGTTGCCCTTCGCCGGTCACATAACAACCGCCGAACAAGCTGGGAATCCAGTCGAATCCGTAGCCCCTGGCGAGACAGTCCGCATAAAAGGAGCGAAGGGGGGCATGGAATGCGCCGAGATCATCCAGAGCATAGCTTCCGCCCGTCAATGCCGGTAGGGCGAGCACGAAGAGAAGGCCGAGCGATGCCAGGACGACCCAGATCGAGCCTTCCCGCTCTCCGGGAGATGCGTTGCCCATTTCCGGAGGAGGAGAAGGTTGGAACGAATGCTCATCCATGGCGGTTCAAGCGCCTTCGAGAGGTTTTTGCCAGATTGTCAGCAGGGATTTGCCGAGCGTGTATCCGAGGAGAGGATCGAGGATTTTTGAGCAGCGCACGAGAATCTTGTCCCAGAATGCAATCTGTCTGAGGGTGGGCATGGAGCTGTCGAGAAAAAAACGATTGCTGGCCGATGCCAGAAGCCCAACGCTGTCGAGATAGGCGGATCGGACGAACTCGAGGCCGGGGGGAGAAAGCCGTTCGAGCGTGCGGCGCTCGTATCTGCGCAGGTGACCGACGGATGCGTCGAACGGGGTGAACAGCTTTCGGTGTGCCGGGGCGAGCACGATCAGTCGCCCGCCGGGAAGAAGGCGCAGCGCGGCCCGGGCAAGTTCGTCGCGGTCGTCCGGGAGATGTTCGATGACATCTATATAAAGAATGGTATCGAACGATGGGGTGGCCGGGAGATCGGCGATGGTACCGGTGATGGTGTTGCATCGGGAAGGCAGCGAGCCGTCGCGGATCGAGGCCGCGATCCGTTCCGCCAGGGCCGGGTCTGGTTCGAGACAGGTCCAGGCACCGCAGGAGAAGGGAAGCAGGGCGCGTGTCGTTCCGCCGATACCGGCACCAACCTCGAGCACGCGTTTCCCGAGAAAGGGAGCGAGATGGCCTGCGAGGTACTCCTTCCAGACGGTGGCCGAGGCGAACAGATCGAGCTCGGTTCCCTGGTATGCCGTGGTGCTCACCGGGGAGGAGCCGCTTCGGCGGATCGGGGATACAGGCATTCGCAACGGTCGAGGAAATACCGGAAATCGCGGCAGGGGATGAAATCCGCCCGATTGCGGCCGTTGAGAATGAGGAAGATGAAGAACGTCGCGAGAATGCTTGCCTGAAGCAGCATCAGCCCGAGAATGCCCGTGCTCATGGTTGCCCAACCCGGAATTGCCAGCGGAGTGAACAGCTTCACGCCGACCACGACGAGAATCCCGACGATGGCGAGGGTCATGAGGACGAGGCAGACGAGAAGGAGGCGGGCGCCGACCTGGTCGCTGAACACCGAGATGGACGAAAGGCCGTGAACGACGAGCGAAACGAGGTTCATCTGCGAAGCCCCGTCGAGTCGCTTCGCCCGAGCTGTCGGGACCGAAACCCAGGGGATGCGGCAGTGGAAAATGGCCGCGGCGTAGTGGCTCCAGAGGTCCGAGGAGGTGACGAGCCGGGAGACGAGCGCGGACGGCACGAGGCTGAAGTTGCCCACGTCGACCGTGCTTCCCGTCAGTAAATAGTATAACGATTGATATATAAAATACCCTGTTCTGAATCCGTATCCTTCGGAGCGCTTCGCTCGGGCCGCGAACACCACGCTTCGACCGTTATCCTCCCGGAATCTTTCCCACAGGCGGGGAATCTCTTCGGGGGCGTCCTCCCCGTCCGAATCCATGACCAGGATGGGACAGCCGAGGTTCTGGGACTCGAGATGACACAGACCGATGCAGATAGCGCGCTGATGACCGAGATTGCGCTTCAGGGGAAGGACATCGACGCGGGGGATGGCGGCGAACGTTGGAGAAAGGGCGAGACGGTCGGGGCCGATGGGAGAACCGTCGTCGACCAGCAGGACCGAGGCTTCGAGACCGTGCTGCCGGAGCACCTCGTCGATGCGCGCCAAAAGGATGCCTGCGGCGCTCCAGTCGTTGAAAACCGGGGTCAGGATCGTGAAATGACGTCGTTCGCTGGGCACCTGCGTCTTCCCCTGATTCGAAGCAATCCGGTCTGCGGCGAGATCGCCGGGTTTTGATACCATAGCACACCCGATGAGCAGCGGCAATGAACCCGCGGGCGCCCAAAGGAAACCGCCGGTGCGGGGAATTCCCCGTACCGGCGGTGTGGAAGGATCTGTCAGCGGGAGAGCATTTTCGTGATCGTCTGGATGGCGGTTTCGAGCGTGCATTTCTCGAGCACGCGGTCGCCGATCACGACGGTCGGGCCCCGATCGCACCGCTCGTGGCAGAACGAGGCCTGCACGTCGACGGCCGGGGTGAGGCCCTGCTCCTCGAGGTGCTTCACCAGCTTCTGCAGCAGCGTCTGCGAGCCCCTCACGTAGCAGCTCGTGCCGACGCAGACCGTGATCTTGAGCTTGTCGGCGTCCGTGCCGGTGATCAGCGGGATGCCGGTGTCACCGAGCCGCCGGCGCGAGTGGTAATGGGTGTGGAGCAGCTCGTGGGCCTTGTGTCCGCCGACCTCGCCGAGGTTCTTCTGGTACAGCTCGGTGATATAGGGGTTCTCCTGGGCCTTGTGGAGCGGCTGGGTCTTGTCGGCATCATACAGCCCTTTCGCGCGGCGGCGCCGGGCGGCGACATCGCGGTTGAGCGGCTGGCCGGCGCCGCCGACGCAGCCGCCGGGGCAGGCCATGACCTCGATCAGGTGGTAGCTGCTCTTGCCCTTCTTGATCTCGTCGGCGACCTTGCGGGCGTTGGCGAGGCTGTGGACGACGCAGAGCTTCAGCTTCTTTCCGGCTACGTCCAGCTCGATCTCGCGCCGGCCGTCTTCCCCGCGGACCTGGACGAAATCGACGTTTTCGAGGGTCCGGCCCGTCACCTTCTCGGCGGCATATCGCAACACCGCCTCGGTCACGCCGCCGCTCGCCCCGAAAATCACCCCTGCGCCCGTCTTGAAGCCGAGCGGCATGTCGAGCGACTCGGGAGAGAGGCTCTTGAAGTCGATTCCCCGCTCCTCGATCATGCGGGCGAACTCCTGGGTCGTGAGCACGTAATCGACGTCGCGGATGCCTTCCTTCGCGAACTCGGAACGCCGCGCCTCGAACTTCTTCGCCGTGCAGGGCATGATCGAGACGACGACGAGGTTCTTGTTCTCGATGCCGAGAGCCTTGGGAAGGGTGTCGCGAGCGATGGAGCCGAACATCTGCTGCGGGGACTTGCAGCTCGAGAGGTTGGGCAGCAGCTCGGGGTGATATTGTTCTGCATATTTCACCCAGGCCGGGCAGCAGGAGGTGAACTGGGGCAGCTTCTCGCCCTTCGAGAACCGCGTAAGGAACTCCTCGGCCTCCTCGATGACGGTCAGATCCGCCGAGAACGAGGTGTCGAAAACCTTCCTGAAGCCCATCGCCTTGAGGGCGGCCACGGCCTGGCCGGTGACGACCTCGCCGGCCTCGAGGCCGAACATCTCGCCGAGCGCGACGCGCACAGCGGGGGCGATCTCGGCGATGACCGTTTTCGACGGATCGTCGAGCAGCTTCCAGACGTCCTCGACGTCGGAGCGGACGGTGAGGGCGCCGGTGGGGCAGACGGCCGCGCACTGGCCGCAGTTCACGCACTCGACCTGTTCCAGGTTCTTGCCGAAGGCCGGCAGGACGGCGGCATCCCGGCCGCGGCCGGCGAAGTCGATCGCGCCGATGCCCTGGATCTCTGCGCACATGCGCACGCAGTCACCGCACAGCACGCACTTGTTCGGGTCACGCACCAGCGAGGGGCTCGAAACGTCGATCGCGCGCGGCTGATGGATCGGCTTGAACCGGTTCGTCGTGATGCCGAGCCGGCGCGACAGGTTCTGCAGGGTGCAGGCGGCGCTCTTCGCGCAGGTGGGGCACTGGCCGTCGTGGTTGGCGAGCAGCAGCTCGACCACGATCTTGCGCATCTCCCGGATCTCCTCGGTCGTCGTCTTCACCTTCATGCCGGCCTCGGGCTTCGTCGAGCAGGCGGCCATCAGGCCGCGGCCCTCGACGTGAACCATGCACATGCGGCAGGCGCCGTAGATGCTGAGATCCGAGTGGTAGCAGAAGGTGGGCAGCTCGATGCCGGCCTTGCGCACCATCTCGAGAATGTTGCGTTCGCCCTCGATCGGAACGGGGCGGTTGTCGATCAGAACGGTTGCAGTCGTGTTGCTCATTGTCTTCACACTCCCATGACGGCGTCGAATTTGCAGGCGGCTGCACAGGCACCACACTTGATGCAGACGGCCGGATCGATGACGTGAGGCTTCTTCACTTCGCCCTTGATGGCGTGGACCGGGCATTTGCGGGCGCAGGCCGTGCAGCCCTTGCACTTCGCCGCATCGATCGAGATCGTGCGCAGCGCCTTGCACCGGCCGGTCGGGCACCGCTTCTGGAACACGTGCGCATCGATTTCGCTGCGGAAGTAGCGCAGGGTGGCCAGCACGGGGTTCGGGGCGGTCTTGCCGAGACCGCACAGAGAGCCCTTGCCGACGGCCACGGCCAGGGTTTCGAGGGTGACGAGCGTTTCGGCCGTGGCGCGACCCTCGATGATGTCGTCGAGCAGGGCCAGCATCTGGCGGGTGCCTTCGCGGCAGAGGACGCACTTGCCGCAGCTTTCGTTCTGCGTGAACTGCATGAAGAACCGGGCCACCGACACCATGCAGGTGTCGCGGTTCATGACGACCAGGCCGCCCGAGCCGACCATCGCGCCGACGGTCTTGAGCGAATCGAAGTCGAGGGGCAGGTCGAGATGCTCGGTCGTCAGACAGCCGCCCGAGGGGCCGCCGATCTGGACCGCCTTGAATCCGTCAGGCCACAGCGTGCCGTTGTCGCGGGTCACGCCGCCGCCGATGTTGAACACGATCTCCCGGATCGTCGTGCCGAACGGAACCTCGATCAGGCCGGTGTTCGCGACGTGGCCGGTGAGGGCGAAGTTCTTCGTGCCGGTCGAGCCCTTCGTGCCGATGCCGCGCAGCCAGGCCGCGCCGTTGCGGATGATGAGCGGGACGGTGGCGAGCGTCTCGACGTTGTTGATGACGGTCGGCTTGCCGTTGAGACCGCTCTGGGCCGGGAACGGCGGCTTCGGCATCGGCATGCCGCGCTTGCCCTCGATCGAGGCGATGAGCGCCGTTTCCTCACCGCAGACGAAGGCGCCGGCGCCTTCCATCACGTGAAGCCGGAACGACAGGCCGCTGCCGAACAGGTTGTCGCCCAGCAGCCCGAGCTTTCCGGCCTCCTCGACGGCATACCGGATGCGTCGCACGGCGAGCGGATACTCGGCGCGCACGTAAACGTAGCCTTCGTCGGCACCGATGCCGCGCGCGGCGATCATCATGCCCTCGATGACGCTGTGGGGATTGCCCTCCATGACGCTGCGGTCCATGAATGCGCCCGGGTCACCCTCGTCGCCGTTGCAGATGACGTATTTCTTGGGCTCGGTCTGGATGCGGGTCAGTTCCCACTTCTTGCCGGTCAAAAAGCCGCCGCCGCCGCGCCCGCGTAGGCCGGAAACCTCGACCTCCTCGCAGACGGCCTTCGCGGACATCTTGGTGAATGCCTTCTCTGCCGCCTCGTAGCCGCCGTGAGAAATATACTCGCGAATATCATCCGGGTCGATATGGCCGCACTCCTTCAGGACGGTGCGCTGCTGGCGCTTGTAGAAGGGGATGTCGGTGCCGTGGACACAGTGGGCGCCGCTGGTCGGGTCGGCATAGACGAGCCGGTCGATCGGCTTGCCCTGCTTGAGGGTCGTCTCGACGATCTCGGCCACATCCCCGACCTTCACCCGCGTGTAGAGGATATTCTCGGGGAGGATCGTGACGAGCGGGCCCATCTGACAGAAACCGTGACAGCCGCTCTTCGAGACCCAGACGCTGCCTTCGGCTTTTTCCTCGCGGAGCTCGGCGATGACTGGCAGCTTCTCGGCGGCGATCTTCTCGATCAGTGCCTGGTGCACCTTGAGGGCGCCGTTGGCGACGCAGCCGGTGCCGGCGCAGATGATGACGCGCCGCACCGGTTTGGCGGCGGCGGTGGAAAAGGCGGTGGCGATGTGCTTCAGATCGGGTGTGGCGGTCATTTCGCGGCCTCCTTGGTGGTGAGCTCGTCGATCAGGGCGACGGCGGACTGGGGCGTCATCTGGCCGTGGACGTCGTCGTTGATCACGATGACGGGGGCGAGGCCGCAGGCCCCGAGGCAGGAGACCGTCTCGACGGTGAACAGCATGTCAGGCGTCGTATGGCGCTTCTCGTCGAGGCCGAGCCGCTTGCGGATCGCCTCGAGAATCGGGATCGACTGCTTCACGTGACACGCCGTTCCGTCGCAGATGCGGATGACGTAACGGCCCTTGGGCTCGAGCGCGAAGTGCGCGTAGAACGTCGCGACGCCGTACACACGGGCGGGCGGCAGGTCGAGCGAGGTAGCGACGAATGCCATGACCTCTTCGGGCAGGTAGCGATACTCGTCCTGGACGGCCTGGAGAATGGGAATCAGCTTCCCGGGATCGCGGCCGTAACGGTCGAGGATCTCGCAGACCTTTTCGAACTTGCGGGTGAGCGTGACCGGTTCCATCGATTCGACTCCTTCGGTGATCTGTGACGTTATAGAATAACTAAATGTATATTATTCACGGGGGATATCGAGACCGGCCAGACGACCGATCTTCGCCGATAACACGGCGAGGCCCGAAGCGAGATTCTCGTTCTGGACGAGTATTTCCGGCGGCAGGGAAAGCGCGGCGGGCGCGAAGTTCCAGATGCCCGTGATGCCCCCTTCGGCCATCGCCTCGGCCACCTGCTGGGCGGCCGCGGCCGGGACCGCGATGATGCCGAGCCGGATCTTCATGCGGCGGGCGAGGTTCGCGAGCTTTTCCACCGGCAGGATCTTGTGGGCGGCGACCGTCGTGCCGATCTTCGTCTCGTCGCTGTCGAACGCCGCGACGATCTCGAGCCCGTACCGCTTGAACCCCTCGTAGCCGAGCAGCGCCTGCCCGAGATGACCGGTGCCGACCAGAAACGCCTCGGTCGTGTTGTTCCAGCCCAGGAACTCCTCGATGCACGTGAGGAGTTGGTCGATCCGGTACCCCACCTTGGGCAGGCCCCGGATGCCCGTGACGGCCAGATCCTTGCGCACCTGCGTCGGGTCGAGCCGCAGGTCGTTCCCGATATGCGTGCACGACACCACGTCACGGCCGCGCTCAGCCAGCGTCTTCAGATAATGATGATAGGTCGGGAGGCGGCGCAGCGTCGGCTCGGAGGCCACCCGCTCCTGCTTGTTCCCTTCCGTCTGTTCCTTCGTCATGGGGTCCTCCTCGGGGAATACGTTTCTCTGGTTACCCTGCTTCTCCAGCCATCTTTGGGAGCAAACAGGGGTGTTGTGAAAATAATAACGAGAAATGTTTCTCGATATGAATATATCGGCAGAAACCCGCGGCGTCAAGATAATTCGTGAAAATATTCTCTATATGCGTCGCATCCGCCGTGAATGCGGAAGACCGCGATCTGATGGGCGATCAGCTTCCCCTCCCTCCCGGTGACGGAGGGGCGCGATTGCCGTGGAGAAGGGCAACCCGGTGCCGGGTCCGGGAAAAGATGCTATCCTCTGGGACAGGATCGTTTACCAAGGAGGAGTTGCATGAACGAGCATGACGAGCACCATCACCATGAGTCGCACCCCGACCTCGACCGGCGGCTGGCTCGTATCTCTGGACATATTGAAGGCATCCGCCGCATGATGGCCGAGGAAAAGCCGTGCACCCAGATCCTGCAGCAGATGAAAGCCGTGATCTCGGCGCTCGAGAGTGCCCGGCGCATCCTGCTCACCGATCACGTCCAGCACTGTCTCGCTCACGCGATCCAGAAGAAAAACGCGAAAACCGCCGTCGACGAGATCGAGCAGATCCTCGCTCTGCTTCTGTAAGCCAGCCGACGCCATCCCCGGATGGGGGCGGGGCGGCTCATTCCTCACATCCGGTGGAACGCGTGCTTCCCCTGTAACCGGTTCCTGCGGGGGCGTCTCTCAATCGTCAGACAACGTTGCGGAGGTGGGTATGGATCGTCGGGGGTTCTTGCGGGGCTGTGCCGGGGCCTGCGTTCTCGCGGCCGTGCCGTTTCCGGCCGCCCGCTGTCTCGCCGGAGACGGTCTTCCCGCAGATGCGCACGAGGCGGAGTATTACGAGGTCCTCCCCGACGGCAGGATCCGCTGTCAGCTCTGCCCGAACGGGTGCGTCCGGGGGGAGGGAGAGAGGAGCCGTTGCCGGGTCCGGGAACCGCGCGGGGGAAAATACTATACGATGGCGTATACAAATCCCTGCGTCCTGGCGATGGATCCGATCGAGAAGTGTCCGCTCTATCACTTTCCGATCCCGGGAAATGCCTTTTCCATTGCCACGGCCGGATGCAACCTGAACTGCCGGTACTGCCAGAACTGGCAGTTTTCCCAGAAACCCCCCGAAGAAACCCGCACCTACCGCCTCGCTCCCGCCGAGGTCGTCGCCAAGGCTCTCGAATACAAGGCCGGCGGGATCGCGTTCTTCTACACCGAGCCGACGATTTATATCGAATACCTGAAGGAAATCGCCAGGGAGGCCCGCAAAGCCCACCTCGCGACGGTCATGGTGACGGCCGGATATATCCAGCCGAAACCGCTCGAGGATCTGCTCGGGCTGATCGATGCCTTCACGGTCGGGCTGAAAGGGTTCACCGAGGAGTATTACCGGGACGTGATCGGCGGCTCCCTGCAGCCGGTGCTCGAAACGCTGAAGCGGCTCGGCGCAGCGAAGAAGCACTTCGAGGTCGTGACCCTGCTGGTGCCGACGATGAACGATCAGGAGGCGTCAATTGGGGCCGAGGTGAGATGGCTTGCCGAAACGCTCGGGCCGGATGTTCCGCTGCATTTCACCCGGTTCAACCCCCAGTATCAGCTCAAGAACCTTCCGCCGACCCCCGTGAGCACCCTGGACCGGGCGAGAACCGCCGCCCTGAAGGCGGGACTGCGCTACGTCTATACCGGCAACGTGCCCGGCCACGAGGGGAACCACACCTTCTGTCCCTCCTGCGGCCGGCTCCTGATCGAGCGACTTGGGTTCCAGACCCTGAAAAACAGCCTTTCCGACGGAGCGTGTCCCTCCTGCCGGACCGGAATCCCCGGCCGCTGGGATGCGCGGCCCATCCCCCAAGGAGGATCAAAATGATAGTATATATATGTAAAAGGATAATACCCCTCGCCGTCCTGGCATGCCTGCTCTCCATTGCCGTCGTTCTCCCGGCGATGGCGGCACCGAGAATCCCGATCGAGCTCGAGGAGGTGCGCGAGGAGATTTCCCTGTTGAACCTGCTGCGCGGCCTGTATCTGTCGAAGGACCAGGCCGGGAAGATCCTGGAGCTTGCGCGAAAGGCCCAGGCGCTACGCGACACGGCGGCTGTGCCGTTCCTGAAAGACCGGGAGCGGATCGTGGAGGCCTTCGGAAAACTGCGTGATGCCTTGTATCTCCCGCCGGGAGCCGAGAAGGAAGCCCAGGAGAAGGCGAAGGGGCTCGATCACGAGATGAAGGAGGCGGCCGGAACCGCCCAGGATGCGATCGTCGGTCTCGAAAGGGAGGTCGATGCCGTCCTGACCGAAGCCCAGGCCTGTATCATCGAGGATTTCAAGCCCTGCCTGATCCCGCCGCACGACCTGCGGAACCCGGTGCGCGTCGGCCAGGCGAACGATACCCCGAACATGCTCGGGAAGATCGCCGATCTGATCCATGCCGCGCCGCCGGCTTTCTGGGAGGACCGCGGCGGCATCCTGCTGAACAAGGTGGCCGGGAAACTCGAAGAGGAGTCCGGGGCGATGAGCTCGACGTTCAAGGGCGATGTCCGCGGCCGGCTGAACGAGATTGCCTCCCGGATCCGCGCGACGTCGGATGTCGATTACGCCGTGAAACGCGGTGGACTGGCCCAGGAGCTGCTGCTGATCGATCCGCGGAAGGCCCTGAAACAGGGGCATCAGAAGACCGGGAAGAACGCCCGCTGGCTTCTGTCCGATGTGACCGTGCGCGTGCTCCCCCGCTGGATCGAAGCCATGGACCGCCTGTCGGTCTCGGACACCGGCGAGACGGCAGAGGATGCCGGCTTACGACTTGACCAGAAAGACGTCGCGGCCCGGGCGCTGGTTCAATTGCGAAAAATGTATAACAAGCGCTCTCAATCCGGGACGCTGCCGCCGTATGAGACCTTCATCCGACCGGTTGTGGACGGGGTCCGGCAGAACGACCAGCTCGCCTTCCTGCGGGGTGTGCGAAGCTGTGCGGCAACCCTGCTCGCGGTGAGGCCCGACAAGGATCTCGTCCGGCTACTGACCCAGACCGCCCGCGGATACGCCCGTTGGCTCGAGCTGCCGCTGTTCCATCCGGTCCAGGATCCCTACGGTCTGGCCGCCGACCTCGAAGCGGCCGGGCGCGAAGCCGATCCCGCGAAGGCCTGTGCCGGGCTGGCGAAGCTGACCGACCTTCTCGAGACATTTCGCAAGCCCTGACCGGCGCCCCATCGGCTGGCTGCGGGGGAGCCCCGCCGGGGCTCAGCGCACCGGAACCCCGGCGGCGGGTGCCCGGAGAGCCCGGAGGCCGTTCATGACGACGATGACCGATGCGCCGGTGTCGGCGAGGACGGCCATCCAGAGGGTCGCCCAGCCGGCCAGCGACAGGGCGAACACGGCGAGTTTGAGGCCGATCGAGACCGCGACGTTCTGACGAACGATCGTGTCCGAACGGCGCGCGATCCAGACCAGTTGCGGCAGACGGCGGAGATCGTCGTGCAGCAGCACGGCCCCTGCCGTTTCGAGCGCCGCGTCGGAACCGCGGGTGCCCATGGCGACGCCGACGGCGGCCGTGGCGAGGGCGGGGGTGTCGTTGACCCCGTCGCCGACCATCATGACCGGGCCGTGGGCCCGCGTCAGCTCTTCGATGCGGCGGCATTTCGCTTCGGGGGTGAGCCGGCCTTCGGCTTCGTCGATCCCGACAGCCTGGGCGTAGGCACGGGCGGTTTCCGACCGGTCGCCGGAGAGCAGGAAGGTGCGGATGATCCCGTTCTGGCGGGAGTGGGCGATCGCTTCCTTTGCCTCGGGCCGGATCGCATCGCCCAGTGTGACGATGCCCAGAAGCCGCGCGCCATCCGAGAGGAACGATGAGGTGACGCAGGCGGCCGAAATCTCGGGCAGATTCTCGAGGGCATCGGGGCAGTGTTCCAGCGCCCAGGCGGCCTCGCCGAACCGGTAGATCGTCGTGCCGATGCAGCCGAGCACGCCATGCCCCGGCACGGCGCGGAAGCCTTCGACACGGGGAAGCGCGATGCCGGCTTCGTGGGCCCGTTTCCGGAACGCGGGGGCGAGCGGGTGCTCCGACCCGGCTTCGAGCGCGGCGGTGATCCGAAGCAGCTCGGTTGCGTTCAGGCCGCCGACCGGGATGAGTTCGAGAATGGCCGGCTCGCCGACCGTGATCGTGCCGGTCTTGTCGAAGGCGACGGTCGCGATGCCGGCGGTGTCCTCGAGGACGCTGCCGCTGCGGACCAGGATGCCCGAGCGGGCGGCTGCGGCCATCGCCGAGACCAGGGTGACGGGCGAGGCCAGCACGAGCGAGCAGGGGCAGGCGATCACGAGCAGGACCAGGGCGGCGTAAACGGATGCGGATACCGTCCAGATACCGGTCAGCGCGGGAATGGCGGCGACGGCCAGGGCGATGACGACGACGGCGGGGGTGTAGATCGCGGCGAACCGGTCCATGCCGCTTTGAAAGGCTGTTTTCTGGGCCTGGGCCTTCTGGACTGAGAGCATGATGCGGGAAAACCGGGACTCGGCCGCCGGTGCCGTGACGACCATCACCAGCGTGCCGTCGAGGTTCTGCGTGCCGGCCAGCAGCTCGCTGCCGGAGCGCTTGGCAACGGGGGTGCTCTCGCCCGTCATGCTGCTCTCGTCGACTCCGGACGAGCCTTCCACCACCATGCCGTCCATCGGCACGGTTTCCCCGGGCCGGATGCGGATTTTCGAGCCGACCTGGATCTGGCTGACAGGCGTGGGGTGCTCGTGGCCGGCTTCGTCGACAAGGTGGGCGAGGGAGGGAAGATTGCGTCGCAGGGCCTCGATCGAGGCGCGCGCTTTTTCGCTGCTCATTCGTTCGAGCCACTTCGCGATGGCGTACAGGAACAGCACCATCGCGCCCTCCTGCCATTCCCCGAGAGCGGCGGCGCCGATGGCGGCGGTCAGCATGAGGGTGTTCATGCCGAGGGTGCGGCGGCGAAGCTCGGCGAGAGCCTTCCCCGAAACCGGCCAGCCGGCGACGATCAGGGCGGCGGCCAGCGGCGGGATCGTCCCGGTCAGCCAGGCGAGGCCGATCAGAAGACCTGAAACGATCATCACGGCTGCCTCGAAGGGGGCCGGCGCGGTTGATGGGGCGGGAGATCCCGCCTGCGATGCGCTTCCGGCGGGCATGACGGGCTGGAACGTGACGCCGTGCTCGTCGGCGAGGCCGTCGATGATCGCCTCGCAGCCGGTTTCGAGGGTGCAGGAAACGCGCACCGTGCCGCCCATGAAGTCGAGCTCGGCTTCGGCGACGCCGGTTCGCGCTCTGATCTCGGTTTCGAGCTCCTTTGCGCAGGTGGGGCAGTCGAGGCCGACGATCTTCCAGACGTGGGTGTGAGAGAGAGGCTTTTTCATGGCTGGAACATCCTTTCAGCAGCCGTCGCGCGTGACTTACTCCGCGATATCGGAAACGTGCCAGGTGGTGTGCGGTTCGGACGGCTCACCGGTGTGGGTGATGGCGACTTCGAGCAGATCCGAGACGTGCTGGTCGGCGAGCGAGTAGTGCATGTGGCGGCCCTCGCGGCGGACGCGGACGAGGCGCATGGCCCTCAGCAGCCGGAGTTGATGGGAAACGGCCGACGGGGTTGCGCCTGCCGCCGCAGCCAGTTCCCCGACCGTCCGCTCCGCCGTGACCATCGCCGTCAGAAGCTTCAGGCGGGTCGGGTCGGCCAGGCATTTGAACAGGTCGGCGACTTCGTCGAGCCGGTGGTCGCAGCACCAGTCGGGAATATGAATATATGAGCAGTTGTTCATATAATAAATATATCCCGTTTGCCCGAAAAACACAAGGCACCGGCTGCCTTTTCCGAGCCGGTGCCTTGAAGAGGGATCAGAAGTGTGTCGTCACGATTCGGCCATGAACGGGTACTCGAACGAACGCGGGGGAACGAGGGTTTCCTTGATGGTGCGGGGCGTGACCCACCGCAGAAGATTGAGAGGGCTGCCGGCCTTGTCGTTCGTCCCGCTGGCACGGCTGCCGCCGAATGGCTGTTGGCCGACGACGGCGCCGGTCGGCTTGTCGTTGATGTAGAAGTTGCCGGCGGCGTGGCGCAGCCGGTCGGCGGCCCGAGCGATCAGCGCGCGATCGCGGCCGAACACTGCCCCGGTGAGGGCATACGCACTCGTCGTGTCGACGAGCGTCAGCGTCTCGTCGAGCTTTGCATCGTCGTAGATGAAGACGGTCAGCACCGGCCCGAAGATCTCCTCGGCCATCAGCCGGAATGCCGGGTTCGTCGTCTCGATGACGGTCGGCTGGACGAACCAGCCTTTCGAGCCGTCGCAGCCCCCGCCGAAGACGATCTTCGCCTCGCCGGAGGTGCGCGTGAATTCTATACAGGAAGAAATATTTTTGAACGAGGCCTCGTCGATGACCGCGCCGAGATAATTCGTGAAGTCCGCCACGTCTCCGACTCTGACGCGGGACAGCATCCCGCCCATCAGCGACTTGACGCTCGGCCACAGCGTCGCGGGCAGGTAGGCGCGGCTTGCCGCCGAACACTTCTGGCCCTGATACTCGAAGGCCCCGCGCACCAGGGCGGTCGCGACGGCCTCGGGATCGGCATCCGGGCAGGCGAGGACGAAATCCTTGCCGCCGGTTTCCCCGACGAGCCGTGGATAATTGCGGTACACACCCCTGGCCTGGTTCTCGCCGATCAGCCGCCACATCTCGTTGAACGTCGAGGTCGAGCCGGTGAAATGCAGCCCGGCGAAATCGGGATGGGAGAAGACGATCTCGCCGATCGTCGAGCCGCGCGAGGGCACGAAGTTGATGACGCCGGCCGGAAGCCCGGCCTCTTCGAGGACGCGCATCAGGTGATAATTGCTCAGAACCGCTGTGCCGGCCGGTTTCCAGAGCACGACGTTGCCGGCCATCGCCGGGGCCGTCGGCAGGTTGCCGCCGATCGCGGTGAAGTTGAAGGGGGTGACGGCGAAGATGAACCCTTCGAGGGGCCGGTATTCGGTCTGGTTCCAGGCATCCGGGGTGCGGGCGATCGGGGGCTGGCCCGCGAAGATACCGTCCCAGAAATGCACGTTGAACCGCAGGAAATCGATCATCTCGCACGCCGAGTCGATCTCGGCCTGGTGGGCGGTTTTGCTCTGGCCCAGCATCGTCGCCCCGTTCAACAGCATGCGCCGGGGCCCGGCCAGCAGCTCGGCCGCCCGCTGGAACACCGCGGCCCGCTCCCGCCAGGGAAGCGCCGCCCAGGTGTCCCAGGCGTCCCGCGCTGCCTGGATGGCGAGCTTGATCTCGTCGGGGCCCGCCTGGTGATACTTCGCGAGCACCAGGTCGTGCCGGTGCGGGGCCCGGATCTCGACGAGCCGGCCTGTGCGGATCTCCTTGCCACCGATCAACAGCGGGATCTCGAGGACGGTCGCCGACTGGCGCGCCAGCTCGGCCTTGAGGGCTTTGCGTTCCTCCGTGCCCGGAGCGTAGGAGAGAACCGGCTCGTTCGCCGGCAGCGGGATCGAAAGGTGAATGTTATTCATAGTGATGCTCCTGAAACTTCGTTCTGATCTCCAGCTGTTCCGACCCGCACGAGGCGGGAAGTGGGCCGGCGGCGCCCGGATGGCGCGGTCCAGCCGGACCCGACCCGCACGAGGCGGGAAGTGGGCCGGCGGCGCCCGGATGGCGCGGTCCAGCCGGACCCGACCCGCACGAGGCGGGAAGTGGGCCGGCAGCGCCCGGATGGCGCAGTCCAGCCGGGACCCGGCATGGGTGGAATCAGCCGGTTGTCCCATGCGGTAAGATGAGGCATGGCACCCATGATGCCAGAACGGCGAGGAGCCGGGGCGTGAAACCTGTTGTGGTATGATATGAATGATATTCATGTCCAGGGAGATCCCGTGATTCCTCGGGAAAGCTTCGATCTGCAGCAGCTGTACACCTTTTACGTCGCGGCCGGGTCCCGGACCTTCACGGAAGCCTCGGAGCGCCTCCATGTCAGCCAGTCGGCGGTGAGCCACGCGGTCCGGAAGCTGGAGCAGAGCGCCGGGTTCCGTCTGATCGTGCGGGACCGATCGCCTGTCCGGCTCACCGACCAGGGGCAGCGGCTGTATGAAACCTGCGGCCGGGTGTTCGCCGATCTGCGCCGCTGCCGGGAAGCACTTCAGAAGAGTTCCGGCCGGAATCTCGCCGGGCGGCTGCGCATCGGGGCGACGGTCGAGTTCGGCAACAGCATCCTGGCCCGCGGTGCCGCCCCCTTCCTGAAGCGGCATCCCCGCCTCGAGGTGCAGTTCACCTTCAGCCATGACCTTGTGCGGCCGTTGCTGGCCGATGATCTCGATCTGATCATCGACTGCCGGGTTCATCCCCGTGAAGAGCTGTTCCGCGCCAGTTTGTTCCGGGAAACGTATGTCCTGGCGGCTTCTCCCGGTCTCATCGGCTCGGCGCGGCTCAGAGAGATCGGCGATCTGGAGCGGGTCCCCTGGCTCTCCCTCGATACCGGTGGGGAGTGGTGGCAGCGCTTCCTGACGCACCTGCCGCCGGGTGTCGGGGTGAATCCGCGCCGCCTGCTGCCGGTCAACCATTTGCGCGGCATCATCCACCTCGCGATGGAGGGGGCGGGCGTGGCCCTCGTCCCCGCCTACTGTGTGCAGTCGGAGCTCGCCCGCGGGAGTCTCCGGCAGCTGTTTCCCGAAGTTCATATCCCCGAAGACCGGTTCTTCCTCTACTGCCGCGAATACCGCCGGAGCGAGCCTGCCATTGCCGCGTTCACCCGGTTCGTGAAAGGCCTCCGGCTGGATCAGGGGCCGGTATCATCGGCCGGGGCCTGACAATGGGCGGATTCCTGTAATACAATCCAGCCCATGGGTCTGTTTCTCGAATTTCTCCAGCGGCTCTCCGTGATCCATCGCCCCGCGGTGATGGAGTTCCTCCGGTACGTCGGGCCCGGCCTGCTCGTCACCGTCGGCTTCATCGATCCCGGCAACTGGGCCTCCAACCTCGCCGCCGGATCGCAGTACGGCTACTCGCTCCTCTGGATGGTCAGCGTGGGGACGATCATGCTGATCCTCCTCCAGCACAACGTCGCCCATCTCGGCATCGTGACCGGCCTCTGCCTGTCGGAAGCCTCGACGAAGTTTTTCCGCCCATCCGTCAGCCGGTTCGTTCTGGGAACCGCCGTGCTTGCCGCGATCGCGACGAGCCTGGCCGAGATCCTTGGCGCCGCGATCGGCCTCCGGATGCTGTTCGGCCTGCCGCTTGCCATCGGAAGCCTGCTCTCCGCGGGGTTCGTCCTGTTCATGCTGTTCTCGAACTCGTACCGCCGCCTCGAGCGTTGGATCATCGGCTTCGTCTCCCTGATCGGCTTCGCGTTCCTGGCCGAGCTGTGGCTGGTCCGCGTCGACTGGCACGCGACCGCCGCGGCCTGGGTCGTGCCGGCGATGCCCCAGGGAAGCCTCATGATCGTGATGAGCGTCCTCGGCGCTGTCGTCATGCCGCACAACATCTATCTCCATTCCGAGGTCATCCAGAGCCGGCAGTGGCACCTCGAGGACGAAGCAACGATCACCCGGCAGCTCCGGTATGAATTCCTCGACACGCTGTTTTCCATGGGCGTCGGCTGGGCCATCAACAGTGCGATGATCATCATGGCCGCCGCCACCTTTTACGCCGTGGGGACGTCCGTGGACCAGCTCGAGGAGGCCCAGCACCTTCTCGAGCCGTTGCTCGGGAACGGGGCGGCCCTCCTCTTTGCCGGCGCCCTCCTGATGAGCGGCCTTTCATCCTCGGTGACGGCCGGAATGGCGGGAGGTACAATATTTGCTGGTATATTTTGTGAGGCGTATAACACCGATGACTGGCACACGAAGGTGGGGATCGGCATCACCGTCATCGGCGCGCTGGTCGCGATCCTGTTCGTCGGAGACCCGTTTCGCGGCCTCGTCGTTTCCCAGATGCTGCTCAGCATGCAGTTGCCGTTCACGATCGTATCCCAGATCCTGTTGACCTCTTCCGCCGACGTCATGGGAAAATACGCCAACAATACGGCGCAGAAGCTCGTTCTCTGGACCGTGGCCGCGATCGTCATCCTCCTCAACGTTCTTCTGCTCCGTTCCCTCGTGTCTGGATGACAAGCCTCGGAGGAGAGAGATGAAAGGCATCGCCAACCGACAGAACAAGCTCCTGGGAAGGAACCTCCTGGTGCGGGCTCCCCGTCCGGGCCGCGTGCCGCCGCTGAAGAAGGATCCCGGACCTCCGGGGCCGCCGTTCCCGCAACGGGTGCCGAAGGGGCCACCGAAAAAGCCGGATCCGGAGGCCTGAAACCGGATCTTCTTCAGAGCCGGAGAATGAAGCTGTCCCGGCGATGAAAGTCGGGTTCGGAACCGGTGTGGGCAAGAGCAAAAAACCGCGGATCACCCCCGACCGGGAGGAGAACGGCCGTCACGGCCGCCTGGAGAGGAATGTCTGCCGGCAGAAGGGCCGAAAGGGAAACCTCCAGCTCCAGTCCGAACTGGCCGGTTGTCCGCCATGTCCGGAACGGAAGAGCCGGGATACGGTCCTCCCGGCGCATTCCTTTTCTATAGTTATCGAAATAATAGATGTTCCAATGGTGTTCCGGCGCGAGGTTGAACTCCCAGTAGCCTTCGCCCGAAGCCGGAGCAAGGAACAGCTCGAAGCAGGTCGACTCCCAGAGCCTGTCGAGCCGCTCCGGGACGGGATCCGGCTGGGGCAGGGCGATTTGCCCGATCGCCCCTGTCAGGAGAAAGGAGGCGTGCAGGCCGGTGCCGCTCCCGGTGACCGAGCAGGAGAGGCTGGCCGGGGCGGGCAGGAGGGTTCCCGGGAACGGAAGCAGAGGGCGGAACGAGGCCGGGAGAGGAGGCTGGGTCATGTGAGCTCCCGCACGATCGCGGCGAGGGCATCGGCCTGCTCGTCGACGGATTCACAGAGCCGGAACTGGACGAGAGCGCGCCGGAGGTTGTGGCCGGGAAAGGCCGCCTTGAAATAGATATCTCCCTGTATATGATCGGTGAGGAAGCGGAGGCCGAGCTCGAAGGCGATCAGCCCCGGAGCTTGGGGGATGAAGGCGAGCTCGTCGGAAGTGAGGACGGACCGGACCATCGAAAGATAGCCGCGAAGGATCTCCCGGGCCAGAGAAAGATCGAACCGCACGTTCCGCCAGGCGGCGGTTTCCTCCCCGAGCCGGTTGCAGCCAGAGCGCAGGCAGTCCCCGATGTCGTAATGCACGAGGCCCGGCTTCACCGTGTCGAGATCGATCATGCTGATCGCCCTGCCGGTCGCCCGCGCGAACAGGATATTGTTCACCTTGGGATCCCCGTGGATTGGCCGGAGCCGCAACCTGCCCGTTTCCCTGGCCTCTTCCAGAGTTCCTGCCAGGTGCCTCCGCCTCGTGACGAACGCGAGAGCCGCCTCGAGCTCCTCGGACGGGGACGGCGGAACAGCGCCATCCAGGCGCGTCCGGCCGGCTACCCGTGGGTTTTCCGCGCAAACCCGGTCGAAGCGGGCGAGATAGCCGGGGGTGACGTGGAACCCCTCCAGGGTGTCGGCAAGCCGGTCACAACCGAGGTCTCCGACGAGGGCATGGAAAATGCCGAGGGCGACGCCGGCTTCCCGGGCATGGGCCTCCGTTTCGATCGTGTCGCAGGCGATGGTGTCGGGAATGAAGCCGAGTGCCCGCCAGCAGGAGCCGTCTGCGCCGCGCAGGAGGTCCTCTCCGCCGCGGGTCCGGAGGAGGTCGGGAACGATCCAGTCCCGCCCGTCGGGAAGGGGGGCTTCATGAAGTCTGCGGCGTGCATGGTCCGTATAGCGTCGGATATTGGCCATGACGAGATCCGGGCGGGGAAAGACACGCGTGTTCAGCTGCTGGAGAACGAACGGGGCCGTTGTCCCGTCTGGCGTGACCAGCCAGGTGTGATGGATGTTCCCGTTGCCGAGCGGCTGAAGCCGTTCGATGGCACCGGTGGGAAGAAATTCGGCGGCGGCGTGCAGGGCCGCCGGGTCTGTTTCAGAAGGACGGGAAAACGTGCCGTTACTGGTCATGGGAATAAATATGTATCATAATATATATTATGCCGGCCGCCAGGAGAGGCCGATGCCGCGACGGCTGACGCCTCCGAGAAGCCAGAGAAGGGAGCCGCTCTGGTGGCCGAGCCGCCAGGGAGGCCGGGTGACGAGATTGCTGACGCCGCGGGCTTCGTGAAGTCCGATCGAGCCGTTCGCGAGGGGCCACCGGACCCCTTCGGAGACGATTCCCGACGTCAGGGGGGAAAGCGAAAGCAGTGCGGCCGCCGTTCCCTCGGGAACCGTGATTTCCAGGGAGCCCGGCCCCATCACGCCGCCGCAGCCGTCGGGGAGATCGAACGTGAACAGGCCGCGACGGGTTCTGCCGCCCAGCACGAGCAGGTTCCCGAACGACATGTCGGAGCGGCCTCCGGCCAGCCCGACGAGATGCACCTCGTCCGCGGCGGTCGAGTCGAGGCGATTCAGCGCCAGTTCGAAGTCCGTTTCGTCCTTGTCGCGCGGGTACCGGTCGAACACGGCTCCCCCCTGCTCGTGAAACGCCGCTGCCTCCTCCGTGATCGAGTCGCCGTCCCCGACCACGCGGTGCGCCGCGATGCCGAGCCGATGCAGCAGGTTGCCGCCGCCGTCGACGGCCGTGATGGTCGTCCAGCATCCGGGGGGGAGGGCGGTCGGGGCGGGGCCGCCGAGCACGACGAGGTGTCGCCGCAGAGGGTCGGGTGTGTGCATGCTCCATCCCTACCACCGAAACTCCTCTCGAGGCAATCCGGTTTCGTTGTGTGAGCCGATGGTTTTTGGTAGCATTGCGGCGGGAAACCACGCGGAGGTGAACGGTATGTTCTTTCAGGTCTCTTCGGTCGGCGGTCGGCAGGTGATCACGGCCGGCGGGGATGTCGCGGGCGATGTCGCCACCGAGCTTGCGGATATGATCCAGAACCAGTTCGAAGCCGGCCATGCGGTCGTGATCATCGACTTCTCGAAGGCGACGATCATCGACAGCATGGGCATCAGCGCAATCGTCGCGAATATCGGTCTGATGAAAGAGAAAGACGGTCACCTCGTTCTTGCCGGCTGCACCCCAACCGTCAAGAAGGTGCTCCAGTTGGTCGGTTTCGAACAGCACTTCCCGATCGTCTCTTCCGTCGAAGAAGCGGTCAAGCTGCCTTTCTGACAGGAAACGACATCGATGTTTGCGCTGAAAGGGTTTTCTGACAGTGATTTCGACCTTCTGCGGCGGTTCCTGAGCCGGCGGGAGGTTCTCAAGAACGAGCTCGTCTGCAAGGCTGACGAGGCCGCTCATCTGCTGTATCTCGTGGAAGACGGCGCGGTCAAGCTCGTGCAGCGCGCATCCGTCGACTCGGCCGACGATGTGACGCTGGGCGTCATCAAGGCCGGCGGGTTTTTCGGGGAAGAGGCGCTCCTGCGCGAAAACCAGACCTATATGAGCACCGTCGTCGCCGTCGAGAACTCCGTCCTGATGACGATGGATCGCGAGTCGCTCCAGAAGCTGATGGCCGAATCGATCTCGGTCGGCACGCGCCTGCTGCTGGCGCTTTCGCGTACGTACCGCGAGGCCCTCTCGACCCCCGAAGTCATGGGCCGGATCATCACCTTCTACTCGACAAAGGGCGGAACGGGCAATACGACGCTTGCCGTGAACACCGCCGCGATGCTTGCCCGTTCCGGCAAGCGCGTCGCGGTTCTCGATGCCGACATGCAGTTCGGCAACGCCAGTCTGCTCGTCGGTGCGCCGGCAAATCTGAATATAGCAAGACTTATACAAAAAGAGGAGCGGCTTGCGTTTGATCGCATCAAGGGATTCCTGACGCGCAAGGGCAACGTGGACTATCTGTTCTCCCCCGAACTTCCCCAGGATGCCGAGCTGGTTTCGCGCGCGAATCTCGGCCAGATCATCCGCGCCGTTGCAACGCATTATGACTTCATCGTGATCGACGCCAGTGCCGAGATCAACGATCAGACCCTCCTCGCCTGGGATCTGGCCGATCTCATCGTTCTCGTCAGCATCGCCGAGCTTTCCGGCATCACCCGGATGCATCGCCTGTTCCGGGTGCTCAGCCGGCTCAATTACCACAAAGACAAGTTCGCCGTTCTCGTGAACCGCTTCCGTACCACCCAGGCTTCGTTCGTCGAAGAGTTCCGCAAACTCCCCGTGGGCCACGTCGGAACGGTCGCCTTCGACGAACAGACCCTGAACGCCGAGTTTGCCGGGATCCCGCTGGTCGAACAAGCGGCCGGCTCACCGGCGGCGAAGGATCTGGCCCTGTTCGTCCAGCAGATGACCGGCGAGGAGGCACTGGACAAGACCCGCAAGGGCGGTATCTTCTCGCGGCTGAAATCCCTGTTTTCCTGATCCATGGCCGAGCCGCTTTCCTTCCAGGGGCTTCCCGACGCGATCCTGAACGATCCTGCGTCGGCCGCGGTGTTGGAGTATCTGTTCAACCTCCAGGCCGACCGGACCGACGGCAGCATCCAGAAGCGCCTCCAGGCGACTCTCGTCTACCGGTATGCCCAGGCCGAGCGCGAGCTGGTGCGGCTGAACCAGGAACTCGTCGCCAAGCAGGCGCGGATCGAGGCCGATCTGAAAGCGGCTGCCGGCATCCAGCTGGCGCTTCTTCCGAAGCCGCTTCCCGCATCGGTGAACGTGAAAGCCGCCTGGAAATTCCTGCCCTCCGAACAGGTCGGCGGGGATATCTTCATGCTCAAGCTGCTCGGTGAGCGGTTCATCCAGGTCGGCATTCTCGACATCAGCGGTCACGGCGTGCCTTCGGCCATGGTGACGGTTTCGATCAGCCAGGCGCTGCAGCCGCATCGGGGCCTGGTCATGCGCGCCGGCCCCGACGGGACGAGCGAAATCACGCCGCCGGTCCGCATCCTTACGGAGCTCGATGGCGAGTATCCCTACATGCGGTTCAAAAAGACGTTTTCGATGATCTACGGCCTGCTCGACCGTCAGGAGGGCACGTTCACCTTTTCCAACGGCGGTCATCCCTATCCGATCCATGTGCCGCGCTCGGGGCCCCCGGTGTATCTCGAGGAACACGGCGCGATCCTGGGAATGGGCCTCGGTGCGCGATTCCCCGAGAGCAGGGTGCGGCTTGCCCCGGGCGATCGCCTGTATTTCTACACAGACGGGCTGACCGAGTGCCGGAATCCGCAGAAAGAACTGTTTGGAGAGCAGCGGCTGCTCGCTCTGTCCGATGAGATCCGCGGGATGCCCCTCGACACCTCGGTGAAGAAGCTGTTTGCAGAGGTTGAGACGTTCTGCGGCGGTGAATCCTTCACGGATGATTTCACCTTTCTCGGCCTGGAATACGTGGGAAACGCCTGAGACGAACGAGCCACACCCATGCAACCTCTAACCCCGGAGCCGGCGCGGAAAACCGACGGCCCTGCCATCATCACCCTCGAGCGGGAGCTGTTTTCGTCCGTCGACGTGTTCAAACCGGCTCAGCTTTCCCGCCTCCTCCGGGTTCCGAGCTGCCGGGTGCTGGTGATGCGGAGCGCGGACGGAGAACTCGTCGCGGAAGTCGTCGGTCTGATGCGCCGTTTCCGGGGCCGGTCCTCGGGTCGGATCTACAAGATCGCCGTTCACCGGAGCCTGTGGGGAATCGGCGCGGCAGGCCGGCTGCTCGAGGCGATGGAGAGCGTGTTCCGGCGCGAAGGCATGCAGGCCGTCTGCGCCGAGGCCCGGGTCGGGAATACCGCTTCCCGTCACTTCTTCGAGAAGCACGGGTATCGCATGACCAACGCGCTGCCCCGGTATTACGCCGACGGGGAAGACGGCTGCAAATTCTGGAAGAATCTCTGAGAAAACGAAATCACGCCCCGAAACCAAGCCGGGGCGTGATTATATTAGCTACGGTATAATAGAGATGATTGTTATTCCCAGCGCACCTGGACCGAGGGCAGCTTGCCGAGGGACTCCTGCATTTTTTCGGAAGAGAAGCCGGGATCGGTGAGGTTGCCGGCCAGCATGTCGGCATACGAGCCCAGGTCGAAGAAGCCGTGGCCGCTGAGGCAGAACAGGATCGTCATCGGCTTTTCCGTGTCCTTGCACGAGAGGGCCATGTCGATCGCCGCCTTCACGGCGTGGGCGCTTTCGGGTGCCGGGATGATCCCTTCGT
This sequence comes from Candidatus Ozemibacteraceae bacterium, assembly GCA_035388825.1. GTDB lineage: Bacteria > Muiribacteriota > Ozemobacteria > Ozemobacterales > Ozemobacteraceae > MWAR01. The sequence goes on along the minus strand of DAOOQQ010000003.1, from coordinate 67,139 downwards.
GGTGGGCGAACAGTTTGGCCGCCTCGAACACGGCGAGCTGTTCGAGCGCCTTGGCCTCGATCAGCCCTTCGCTGTAGAGTTGCGAGACCAGCGGCGAGACGCCGTGATACCGCAGGCCGCCCGCGTGGAGCTGGGACGGCATGAACGAGTGGCCGAGCGTGTACATCATCAGCAGCGGTGTGAGGCCGGCAACATCACCGAGATCGTAGCGAAACTCGCCCTTGGTCAGGGTGGGGCAGGAGGTCGGCTCGACCGCGAGGGCGCGCACGTGCTTTCCTTCCTTGAACCGGTCGTGCAGGAAGGGGAAGGCGATGCCGCCGAAGTTGCTGCCGCCGCCGCAGCAGGCGATGACGACGTCGGGATACTCTTTCATGTCCTGCATCTGTTGCCGCGCTTCGAGGCCGATCACGCTCTGGTGCACCAGGACGTGGTTCATGACCGAGCCGAGCGCGTAGTTCGTGTCTTCGCGGCTGGTCGCATCCTCGACGGCCTCGGAGATCGCGATGCCGAGGCTTCCGGGGCAGTCGGGATCGACCCCAAGCTCGGCGCGGCCGGCGTTCGTGTTTTCCGACGGGCTCGCGAACACGTTCGCGCCCCACATCTCCATGGCGACTTTGCGATACGGCTTCTGGGCGACGCTGGAACGGACCATGTACACCGTCACGTCGAGGTCGAAGAGCGAGCCGGCATGCGCCAGAGACGAGCCCCACTGGCCCGCGCCGGATTCGGTGGTGAGCCGCTTCTTCCCGGCCTGCTTGTTGAAATACGCCTGGGGAACGGCGGTGTTCGACTTGTGGCTGCCGGCGGGCGCGACGCCTTCGTATTTGAAGAAGATCTTGGCGGGGGTGCCCAGGGCCTGCTCGAGTCGCCGGGCGCGCCGCAGCGGCGTGGGCCGCCACATCGACAGGATCTCGCGCACTTCCTCGGGAATCGGGATCAGCCGCTCCCGCGACGCCTCCTGCTCGATCAGGGTCGGCGGGAACATCGGTTCGAGGTCGGTCGGCGCCACCGGCTGGTGCGTCGCCGGATGCAGCGGCACGGCCGGCGGTTTCGGCATGTCGGGCACGATGTTGTACCAATGGGTCGGAACCCCGTTCGAACCGATCAGGTTGTCGAGAGCAGCCATTGTCGTTTCCTCTCAGATAGGGATTGCATCAGTTCTAGCACAGAAGCCGCCCTCTCGGCAAACGCCCCACGGGAAGAAGAAAGCGCCGCGCGATGCGCGGCGCAACGGAGGCAACGAGAAAACGTCGTGACGGTCAGGCCGAGGTGTCGAGCTTGGGAACTGAAGCCAGGAGCGCCCCGGCCGGGGAGGCGGGTTCCGTGCTGGCCGATGCCGCCGGTGTCCCACCCTGCTGGAAGAACCGTTCGCGATAGCGAGCGATATATTTCAAAAAGCTCTGGATGAACTCCTGGTACTGGTCGTTGGTGATCATGCTGCCCTTCTGGGGCCCGATGTTCAACGGGAAGGATTTCTTGGAGCTCTTGTCCGGGAGGCTCGCGGGTTCCGGGAGGCTGGCTGCCGCTGCCGGAGAGGGCATGACGGCCACCGGCTTCGCGGCAACGGGTTCCGCGCCGCCGAGACCTTCCGGACCGAGGCCGGACTCCTCGCGCACCGTCTTGACGCTGTCGAAGAAGGCGGTTGCCTGGGCCTTCATCCGGGCGCTGATATCGTCGAAGGCGCCGCCCGCTTCGCCGTACGTCTTTTCCAATTCGCCGAAAAACTCGTCGGACTCTTTCAGGAAGTTCTCGAGCGCATCGGGAGAGAGTTCGGCAAGGCCGTCGACCGCATCCATGAACTCGTTCGCCGTCTCGGGCGAGATATCGAGCGACTTGTCGGTGCCGTTGAGGAACGAACCGACCGCGTCGATCTGCAGCGAGAAGCTGCCCTTGAACGTCTCCGAGACCGAAGCGGCGGTTTCGACGAACCTCTGCTGGCCGCTCTGGCCCATCCGGGCCTGGACTTTCTGGGAAAGCTGGTAGAACAGATCGAAGTGGTAGGCGATGCGCAGCCCGCCTGATTCCTGCTGCAGTCCGTTGGCTTCAGCCTTGTCGGCCGCCGGTGTGGCTTTGTCGAAGCTGTCGGAATCACGCAGCGGAGCCGGGGTGGTGAGCCCGGCTTCGGCGGGGCGCTGGCCGTTCTTTCCGGTAGAAAGATCCGTGACCTGGTCGAGCAACTCCTGCGGAGTCGGAATACGCGATGAAATCTGCATAACAGCCCTCCATGGCTTCGGTTGACCACCGGAAGATCCTTTTCCGGCTTTTCTTATCCTGTAAACAACATCGGCAGAAAGCTCCCGTTGCGTGATGGCTGAAAATCGGTGAATTGATCTGATTTATCCAACAGAAAAAGAAAAATCGAATGAATGAATCACGAGACGGCCTTTTTTCGAAAAATATCACGTAAAGAAAAAGGCACGGGGTCCGAACCGGATCCCCGTGCCGGGAACGACCTCGAGATCAGCGGCCCGGTTGGAGGGTCGTCTGATAGGCCTCCTGGGCGGCATCGTAGCTGGCCTTGGCGGCCTCGATGCCGGCCTTGTCGGCCGGATTGGCGGTCATGACGCCGAGATACGTCTTGTAGGCGCCGATCATCTTCTGATACGCCGCATCCGATGCGGCTTTGTTCCGATCCCGGGCGGTGCTCTCGCGCATGGCCGGGGCGGAACTCTGAGCGGCTGCCGGAGCGAGGCCGGCGCGGTTCCCTGCGTCGGCGCTGATGCGGCCCAGCTCATCGACCATGAAGCCGATCTCCTCGGAAATGCTCTTCGCCGTCAGCTTCTGGCCCTCACCGCCCGACAGGGGCAGGGTCGATTCGCCGGCAGGGCCCGACATCTTCACCCGCTGCTCCTTCGCGATGCGATCGAGCTGGTCCTTGCCGACCCCGTTGGCCAGGGCGAACGCCTCGAGCTCGGTCTTCACGTCGTTGAGAATCTCCATGATCTGGGTGTGGACGCCCTTGGCGGACTTGTCGGCCGCGACGAGGGCGTTGTTCGACAGGACCATGTATTTGCGGGCTTCGATCAGCTCCTTGCTGAGCTTGGCGCCCGAAAGGTTGATGTCGTGCAGCGTGACATCGCCGGCCTGCTTACCCGATGCCGCGAGCGCGTCGTCGATCGTCTTCTGGACGCGTTCGAGGCTGGAAGTGGTCTTCGAAGTGTTGTCGAGCGTCAGCCGGAAGGCGCCGCCAGCCTGGGAGGCTTCTTTTTCGAGCCGCTGCGCGACCGTCCGGGCGCCGTCACGGAACATCTGAACCTCGCCGCCCGCCGTGATGCGGCCAAGCTCGGTGCCCGTCGTGCGGGCATACTGCTCGATCTTGCCGGCGACGCTGCTGCCGCGGGTCGCGAGGCTCTGCACATCGCGGGCCATCGTGAGGCTCTTGTCGACCTGGCCCTTCACCTGGCTGACGGGGGTGGAGATGCTGTTCGTCACATACTTCGTGACGTTGAGCAGTTCGCCGCTGAGGCCCTCGACACCGTCCTTGGTCATGCCGGTGCTGATTCCGAGCGGCCCGAGCAGCAGCTGCAGCATGTTCGACATCTTCGAGCCGATCGACTGGACCAGTCCGACCGACTGCTTGCTGGTGTTGACGATCACGCTGACCGCGGCAGCGATCGAGGCGACCGTGGCGGCCAGGGCCAGAATCTGCGGCCCGTAGGTGATCAGCAGGGAAACGCCGACCGCGATTTCCCCGACGAACGGATTGATCGCCGGCACGTTCGCGGGCCCCTTCTGGGCCGTGGCACCCGGAACGACCTCGTGTGCCGGGACAACCTCGGCTGCGGGAACGACCTCGCCGGCCGGCACCACCTCGGCCGCGGGAACGACTTCCCGTGTCGGAACCACTTCGCCGGCCGGAGCCGGGACGACCTCGGCGGCGACCAGTTGCGCGACGAACGTGAAGATCAGAAGCCAGCTCCAGATACGGGCGGAGCGTTGTTTCAACATGCCGTACCTCCCCGGATGATAAAGAATGACCAAAGAAGCGAACCGTATTATCAAATTATACGAACCGGAACGCGGGAGGTGTCAAGCGAATGCCGGAAAACAAAACGCAGGAGCACGGCTTGCCGTGCCCCTGCGGGAGAGGGGAGATCAATACGAGTTCGCTGCCCTGCCCGAGGCGAGTCGCCGCTGGGCCTTCTTCGAAAGCCCACCGGCCGCCTGCACGCCCGACAGGTTGCCATACCAGGTATACGTCTGGGAGCCCGGGTTCAGGCCGGCATACATGTCGGGCCGCCCGTCCCCGTTGGCGTCGACGTAGATCTTGTCCGAGACGCCGTCGTAGTTGAGATCGTACTCCCACTGGTCGATGCGGCCGTCGAGATTCCGGTCGTACTGGTAATCATCGATCATGCCGTCGAAGTTGCGGTCGGTCGCCCAGTAGTCGCCCCGGCCATCGCCGTTGCGGTCGGCGACGATCAGGTCGACCCGGCCGTCGGCATTCCGGTCGTACCGGCCGGCATTTGAGTTGTACTGGGTGAAAGCGAACGCGGCATCAGGGCTGGTGCTGATGGTGGGAGAGGCTTCATAGGGCGCATTCTCGGGCGTGATCGCGACATTCTGGGTCGCAAACGCCGCGCTGGCAAGAACCAGCAGGCCGAACACGAACATCTTGATTGAACGCATGACGACACCTCCGTGTTTTCAACGCAAGGCAGAAATGTATAAAGATTGTCAGGTTTGGCAAGGAGATTTTTTTCTCATCCTCGGAAACCCGCTTGCGAAGAAGACAACGATCCGCAGATGGCGCAGATAACGCAGATGAAACAGGCCGTTTCACCTGGGAGACACCGAGACACGCTGTTGGAAAGAGTACATGAATTTCTGGCCAGAACACGTGGATAAAAGGCTCATCACAGAGGATACGAAGCACACAGAGCCACCACAGGGAAATCTCTGACTTCTCCGTGAATTCTCTGTGTCCGCTGTGCTCTCTGTGATGAAGCTGTTTTTCTGGCTGACCCGATGCTGAGGGGGCGGGTCTCTCAGGAGGGACGTGAGGATTTCTTTGTTCTGAACAGGTTCCAGAGGCGCTGGAGCTTCATGAAGGTGCGGATCGCCCAGGCCTTGAATCGGAACACCGGCCCCTCGAAGGTGCGCGCCACATCGGGAAGGACGTCGGGAATCGGGATCGACTGCGGGCACTTTTTCACGCAGGCGCCGCACCGGATGCACTGCGAGGCCAGGGCCGGCTTGTCGAGCGCACCCCCCATGCGGATCAGGTAGAATCCGGCGGCGCCGGGATCCTGGAACAGATGATGGCTGTTGTAGCTTTCGAAACAGCCCGGGATATTGACGCCGGCGGGGCAGGGCATGCAGTACTGGCAGCCCGTGCAGGCCACCTTCATCAGCTTCCGGTAGGTGTTCGCGGCTTCGCTCGTCAGGGAAAGCTCTTCGGTGGTCAGCGAGCCCGGTGTGGCCGCATCGGCGATCTTCAGGTTCTCGGTGAGCTGGTCGGGGTGGTTCATGCCGGACAGCACGACCGACACCTCGGGATGGTTCCAGACCCAGCGCAGGGCCCACTCGGCCGGCGACCGCTTCACCGGGGACTTGTCCCAGACTGTCTGGATCTCGGCGGGCGGCTTGCGGGCGAGGTTCCCTCCGCGCAGCGGCTCCATGATGATCACGCCGAGCCCTTTGGACGCGGCATACTCGAGGCCGGCACGGCCGGCCTGGTTCTGCTCGTCGAGAAGATTGTACTGGATCTGGCAGAAGTCCCAGCTCCAGGCATCGACGATCGGGGCGAACTCTTCCCGGCTGCCGTGGTAGGAAAACCCGGCGAACCGGATGCGGCCGTCGCGCTTCGCCCGTTCGAGAAACTCGAGCACCCCCGCTTCCCGCGCCTTGAGCCAGGTTGCGCCGTTCAGGCTGTGGATCAGATAATAGTCGATCACGTCCGTGCGCAGGTTCGCCAGTTGCGAAGCCAGCATCGCGTCCATTTCCTTCACGGAACGGGTCTGCCAGTGCGGCAGCTTCGTCGCGACCCGGACCTTCGCCCGCTTGCCGTCCCGCGCCAGCGCCAGCCCGAGGAACGGTTCGCTCGCGCCCATGTGGTACGGCACGGCCGTGTCGAAGTAGGTGACCCCTTTTTCTATAGCCATGTCTATCAAATTCAGGGCCGCCGGCTCGTCGATGCTGCGGCCTTTCTGGGGCAGGCGCATGCAGCCGAATCCGAGGATCGAGAGGGGTTCCTTCGTTCGGGGCATCGTGCGGTACAGCATGGGTGTCCTCCTTTACAGCCGGCTTGCGTGGATGATCAGGATGAGGAAATTATACACCGAATGGAGCAGCACTCCGGGCCACAGGCTGCGGGTGCGCCGGAACAGAAGGGCGGCGGTGGTTCCAAGCAGGAACGCGGTCGGCATCGAGATCGGGGGATGGGACAGGGCGAAGAAGAGGCCGTTGGCGACGATCCCGCCCGTGCCGGTCCAGGCGAGGGCTTGCCAGCAGAAGCCCCGGAAGAACATCTCCTCGACCAGGGGCGTGGCGACACAGAACAGCAGCAGGAACAGGGCGGCGCTCCAGGCCGGCCCGAACAGCTCGGTCGCGATGCTCCAGACGGCGCCGCTCGAGGCGAACACCTCGATGCCGGCCGCTTCGGCATGCGCGAGATAGGCGGCGGCGATGCCGCCGAGCGCCAGGGCGGCGGCGATCGAGACGAAAAGCGAGAGCGGAGCAGGCTGCTTCCAGCCCAGGGCCGCGGCGGGGGAGGGGAACCGCGCCCGGGCATAGCTCCAGCAGATGGCCGAGAGAAGCACCACGGAAACGAGCGAGGCCAGCAGCCAGGGCCACAGGCCAAGCAGGGCCGGTGGAACGGCGAGGGCGGCGATGGTCGCGGTGAGCCGCTGGATGCCCATCAGCACGATGAGGATCAGGAACGCGTCGGAAGGATCGAAGCGCGGCTGCCGGAGCCCATCGGGATCGAGCCGCCGCGAGATGGCCGTGACGGCCTTGTCGTGCAGGATGACTGCCAGCGCCAGATACAGCCCGAGGTGGATCAGTGACGAGGTCGATGCGTCTTTCACCGGCACGATCAGCGCCATCACCAGGGGGGTCAGAAGTTTTGCCGTCAGATGCGACCGCTGCTGGAGCACCTTCCCTTCATACCGGGCATACAGGGCCGACATCGAGACCGCGACCCAGACGAGCGCTGGGATCATCGCGACGGTCCAGGCGACGGTGCGGAGGATGGCGGCTGTCGGAAAACCGAGATACAGCCCCGTTCCGATTGCGGCCGGAACGAAACAGCAGGCGGCAATGACGCTCCAGAAAAGGGTCTTGAGGCCGATGATACGGCCGGGGGAGACGGGAAGGGTCTCGAGGAGAGAGATGGCGCGACCTTCGCTTCCCATCGAGTTCAGCGGGCCGAACATCGAGAAATACATCAGGGCGGCTGCCATGATGTTCATGCCGGCCGTTTCCGAGCCGAGCGCCACGACCCCGCGCAGGGCCCAGAGCTGCATGATGATGATGGAGATGGGCATGAGGAGCGAGTTCGTCAGGATGTTCCAGTCGCTGCGCAGGAGGAGAGCTTCTTTGCGCAGGAGACCCGTGAGCAGGCGGCGGCCGCTTCCGGCGTTCAGACGCCTGCCGGCATGGACCCAGCCCGGCCAGTTGAGGCGCGCCATCAGGTGGAAACAGGCGCTTCCGGCTGCCATCGTCGCGGCCCAGAACACCTGAAGCCTGACGAAAGAGGGAGAGGAGAAGCCGTCGAGAAGCGTATCGGCGAGCCAGCGTGCGGGGGTGAGAAGCGTCGCCGGCCAGGCTCCGAACCGGCCCGTCCAGTCGAGCAGGGCAAGCGCCGCATCCATCGGGGCTGAGGAGACGAGCAGGACGGGAGCCAGCCCGATGAACGCGCAGACGTAGCCGAGCAGGGAGAACAGATTCTCGATCGTCGAGGGCCGGGCGAGGCGCTGGAGAAGCGTGCCGGCGAGCGTGATTGCCAGCCCCGTTGCCAGGCTCGTCTCGAGATACAGGAGGCAGGAAAGCGCGATCCAGGCGAGGGTCGGGCTGCCCGGCCAGGCCAGCCCCAGGAAGCCGCTGAACAGGAAAATGAAGCCCATCCAGTCGGTGACGAGCCGCTCGTAGAGCTTGAGAACGAGCAAGGTGCCGGGCGTCACGGGGAGGGTCGACAGAAACGCGGTGTCGGTGCTCATCTGGCCGGCATTCAGGGTGTGGCCCATCAGGATGTCGCTGGTGAAGACGATCAGCACGGCATACGCCAGGGCCATCGCGAGCAGCTGCCGGGCCGGCTCGGCGAGGAACAGCAGCCCCAGCGCCTTCGTCGCCCCTGCCGCCTCCCGCGCCGCGAACACGCACCAGCAAAGGCCGAACAGCCCGATCAGCAGCAGGTGCCAGAATCCCTGCTTCGCCCGCAGCGTGTTCCACAGCAGCCGTGTTTTGGCCCCGATGAGAACTGCCGCCGCCCGCGTTCGCGATAGATGCCCTGTCATGCCCCCAGTATACCCCGGAAGGGCCTGCGCGGGCTCAGTGGTTGCCGCGGGTGTCGGTCAGCTCGTAGGCCTCGCGCTCCATCAGGATGTCGAAATCGCGCTCTTCGCCGCGCAGGTCGGCGGCGAGACACTCGAGGGCCCAGGCGACGGACCAGCCGGTGTCGTCGACCCAGCGGCCGGTGCGGCAGGCGATCGAGGGGAAGATCTGGCTCAGGTTCCGGCTGAGGAACGCCTCGCGCCGGTACTGGAACGTGTGGACCAGCTCGTGGCCGACGTGGTCGCCCCGCCGGTTCGTCACGAGGTTGTTCGCGTTGCTGTAGGCCAGGGCCCCGTTGCGGCCGATCGTGCCATCGCTGTTGCGGCCGCGCTCGAACGAGAGGGTGCCGAGCCGGAGCGTGCGTCCGAAATCGAGACGGGCGCCGTCGGCCATGTTCAGCAGCGGGGCGAGTGAGGCGTGCAGGGCCGGCCGCACCCGGCAGCCGCCGGGCCCGGCTTCGAGCCAGAAGGGGCCAAGATCCATCCGGTACCGGAACCGCCCGTCGGGAGCGGACTCGGCCAGCGATGCCCCGACGTTCATCAGGATCTTCGCCCGCCAGGCCCGCCACGTGTCGTCGTCACGCACCTTGGCGGCCGTTTCCAGTGCCTTGTGCATCAGCAGCCCGCCCGCGAGGCCCTGGAGAATCGCCGGGCCCACGGGATTCCGCCGCTTGTGGGCCCGCCAGCCGGCCGCCACGGCGGGCATGACGACGTTCAGGACGACCAGATCGCGGTTGGTGAATGCCGCCCCCCGTCCGGTCATCCACCAGCCGGACAGCAGAAGGGCTGCCGCGACGATGACAGGCAGAATGCGGAAAGAAAGCGCGTTCGTTCGGTGTGGCATGTGAAATCCAGCCCACCTATCGGCTGATGGCGGGAGTTCGTTTATCCGGAATTCCCCCGAAACGTCAGGGAGCCGTGAACCGGAAACTGACATCGCCCTTCCAGACGCTCTTCGTGTTCATCGTGGTGCTCACGATGTTCACGATGCGCCCGTCGAGGGCCTGCGGCGAGATCCTGCGAAGGAAATCATTCACGGTCCGGAGGCTGGCGGCGACGATCGTGTAAGTGCCCGTGATGCGCTTGTCGGCGTCGGGTTCGCTCTCGGAGCTGTTCTTCAGCGCCACATCCGTTTCCTCGGAGGCGGTCTTGAGCAGCTCGCCGATGCTGGGCACGGGCTTGGCCGCCGGGTTCAGCAGCGGGAGGCCGGGAACTTCCGCCGAGATCTTCAGGGTCTGGCCTTCGCTGGCCGTCGTGCTCTCGAGAATCTCGCCCTTCAGGACGGATTTGAGGGCGTTCTCCACCGGACCGGCCTCGAGAGCGGCATTGCCCTCGAACACCAGCTTCGCGACCGTTTTCCCGTCGACCGCCGCCAGCTCCGTGCAGCCGACGCCGGTGAGCCTGGCGCTTGCCGCCTTGTCGGCGAACACGGCCTCGATCGCGTCGGAGAGAAGCTCGGAGGCATGGGTCGGGGCGGGCCGCGCCGCGACCTCCTCGGTGATGACGCTCGGCCGCGGCATCGCCTTCTCGAGGCGGGCCACGAACTCCTTGATGCGGGGGTGGTCCGGGGCGGACTGCTCGGCAACCGTGATGTGCCGCCAGGCGCCCATGAAATCCTTGGTCTTGGCGGCGATGACGGCCCGCATGAATCGCGCCTCGGTGTGATCGGCCAGCCGCTCGATCACCAGATTGAGCTCCTCTTTCGCCCGGTCGACGTTGCCGGTCTTGAAATGCCGCCGTGCCAGCTTCATGTGGGCTTCGCCGTACATCGCATCCGCCGGGTCGACCTTCGGCTTCTCCGGCTCGGACGTGTCCTCCGCCTGCGCATCCGAAGCGCTTCCGGCGGCGGTGTCGGTCGCGGGCGTTCCCGTGTCTCCGCTCTGGGCGGAGGGTTCCGGACCAGGGTTGGAAGCGGCATCGGCGCCGTCTGCCGGGGCCTGGCTGTCGGTGGGGGCATCGGCGCCTGCCTCGTCCTGCGCCAGCAACGGAGACGAAAAGCTATAGTGATAACTCTTCAATGGACCGGCCGCCGGGGCGAAAAGCCACGCGGTGAGCGCGCAGAGAGCCAGAGCTCCCGCGCGGCGGGTCCGGCTGAACCGCGTCATCCGGCGGCTGCCTCGACCGCTTCCTGCTCCGTCTCGTAGGCCTGGCAGAGCGTCAGGACGCCGGTCATCTGGAGGGCCGTCCGGGTGAGCTTCGTCAGGCCCGTGACGGCGACTTTTCCGTCGTGATAATCGATGACCTTCACGACGATGTCGAGGATCATCGACAGCCCCGTCGAGTTGATGACGGGCGTGTTCGAGAGGTTGAACACGAATCGGATCGCGCCGCCGGCCAGGAGTCGTTCGCAGGCTTCTTTGACCTGCTTCCCGCCGATGTCGTCGAGGTACCCGTTCGTCCGGATGATCGTGACCTCACCCGCTGTTTCGGTCGCAATTTTGAAATCCACCATACATGATATGATAGAGGCAGATTCATGAACCTGTCAACGCGCACATGCGGCGCAAAAGAAGAAAATAGGAGAGATGCAGATGATGGAACACCATGGCGCAGTCACCTTCCAGGGAAACCCCCTGACCCTGCTCGGCAAGACGGTCGTCGCCGGGATGAAAGCCCCGGATTTCACCGTGTCCGGAACCGGCCTCGAGCCTGTTCGCCTCGCCGACACGAAGGGGGTGCGGGTGTTCACGACCGTGCCGTCGCTCGATACGCCCGTCTGTGACGCCCAGGTCCGCCGGTTCAACCAGGAGGCGGCGAAGCTTCCCGGAGTCACGATCTACGCCGTCTCGGCCGATCTGCCGTTTGCCCAGTCCCGCTGGTGTGGCGGCGCCGGGATCGACAAGGTCAAGACGCTTTCCGACCACCTGGCGATGTCGTTCGCCGACGCCTGGGGCCTGCACATCAAGGAACTCCGGCTGCTCGCGCGCGGCGTGTTCGTGGTCGACTCGACCGGCACGATCACCTACGCCGAGCTGGTGAAGGAAGTCGCCAGCTCCCCCAACTTCGAAGCCGCTCTCGAGGCCGTGAAGAAGGCGAAGTGAGCGTGCTGGCACCGCGAAGATCCGGCGGGGCCGGTTCTCGGCTTTTCCGGAGATTCGTGGTTATATAATATTACAACAAATAAATCACTTCACCGTGACGTGGTCGGCGAGCCGGTCGATCAGGCCGACGTTGAACGCCTTCCGGCCGCTGTCGGGATACGTGACCAGGGCGAGATCGCGAAGCGAGGAAAAGGGCCTGACCCGCCTCGCCTCGATGATCGCCCGCGCCCGCTTTTCCCCGATACCCGGGATATGCATGAGCTGGTCCAGCGTTGCCGTGTTGAGATCGATGGGGCCCGGCTTCTGGATGACCATGAAGGACGGTGCTCCGGGGGATTGTGCCTGGCTCGAAGACGACCCGACCTCACCCGGACGGCGCATTCCCGCCGGGGCCGTCGCGTCGGCCGTGACGGCCGTGGCCGGCGGCGTCAGCGGAATGATCAGCCCGCCCCGGCCCAGCGTACCCAGCCAGAAATCGGCGACGTGCCGCACGGCCGCGGCATACTGGTCGCGCACGAGATCCTCCAGGTCGAACACCCCGCGGCCCCCCCGATAGGCCGTCCCGATACGATCATACGGCCGACCGGCCGCTTCCGCCATCTCCCGCACCCGGCCGGCCGGGTCGGTGACCGGCCGGTACCCGCCCGTCACCGGTACGGGCACGGGGATCAGCTTCATGCGACTCTGTACATCCCGCTCGAACGTGCTGTGATAATCGCTCTCCGCGCTGTCCGCCTCGCGCCCCCCCGTATGGAGCGGCTGGTTCAGATCGGCGACGTAATGGGCGAGCAGGCCCATCGTATAGGCCGCCTCGGCGCCCGGCCCGCTCCGCCGCACGTGCTCGGCGGCCTGTTCGAACAGCTCCGTGATCCGGACGGCCGAATCGTGCCCCGTGCGGCTGTGGATGTGATACACATGGTTCATGAAATCTTTCAGGACGGTGTCGGGATCGGTCGCCCCCTTCATCATCACGTCCTTGAACGGAAGAAACCGGTTCTGGAACTCGGTTGGCAGGAAGGCGATCGCGTCGGAGACGATCTTGCGGTGGGTGTGATACGACCAGGCGCCCGCCTGAGCCGTCGCGGCGACGAAGACGAGAAGCAGCAGGCAGCGGCCGAACAAGGTGCGAGGGGGGGGGGATAACGGCATGGTGGCCTCCGGCAGGGATGCGGTTGCAGAAACGGTGACGATGAACCCCGTCCCAGTATACGCCCGCCTTCCCGTGCGGCATAGCCCCTGTGATATAGTTGCAGCGGAGGATGATGCCGCATGAGTCCCGATGCCGTCCCAACGCCGGGAGGTCCCACCCCGGATAAGCCCCAGCCCGCGCCTGCCAGGAAAGAGCCTGCCGTGAGCGCTCCGCCCGCCGAACCTTCTGCCCCGCCTGCCGAGACGCCCGCGCCGGAAGCCCCGCCCGAACCTTCCCCGGACGACGATTTTCTGCGCCTGGAATCCTTCGACTGGCGCCGGGCCGTCGTTCTCCGGCTGAATCTCGGCCGTCACCCCGACCCGGTGATCGAAGCCCTTCTTGCCCGGCGGCTCAATATCCCCCGGGAGGAGTTTGTGGGCCCGGTGCTCGTCCGGGTTCTCTGCACACTCGCCTTCGCCTTCGTCGGAAGCGCGGTCTCGTGGGTCCTCTGTTGGAGTGCTTTTTCCCTGCTCGGCCTGGGCATGCACCTCGGCACCCTCTCCGGCCTGATGATGACCCTGCTGGCGGCTCTGCTCGGAATCGCAGTGTTCCAGCCGTTCCGCATCTACGATGAGATCGGTGCCGTTGAGCGGGCGCAGGCCCTGTTCGACGAGCTGCGCTCCTCGGTCGAGGAACATCGCAACCTGCGCAGAAAGCCCCGCTGAAGAAAAAAATCCCGGCCGTTTCCGGCCGGGAATCAGATTAGGATAGGGTTTTGAAACGAACGATCACCAGATCGCGTGGACCTCACCGGTCAGCGGAACCCAGGTGACCTTGTAGTTGCGGCCCGAAGCCTTGATGTGGAACCGGACCTTGGCGGTCTTGAGATCATACGGGGCGACCTTGATCTCGGAGGTCTGGGCGATCCAGACCCGGTGGGCGCGGTCCATGTGACCGAGCTTCGCCGAGAAGTCGAGGTTCATCGGCTCCTGGGACTTGGCCCAGCGGACCGTTTCCTTGCCATCGACGGCGGTGTCGATATACTCGATGTTATTCAACACGGCGGCGCCCTTCAGGCAAGTCATCTTGAAGCGGATGCGGTCGATTTCCTTCTGGTCACGGGTCCAGCCGAGGAGCAGCTGGTCGAAGCGGACGAGGACCTTGCCGTCGAGATACAGCGAATGATTCTGCTTCGTGTAGCTTCCGGCTTCGGCCGAGACGGCCAGAACGAGGAACGCGGCCAGGACGACGAGGAGGAGAGACAGTTTTTTCATGCGGGTTTCAAGCTCCTTTCACGGTTCGACCGGGCTTTTGTTTGTTGAACGCCCGGCCATGATTCACGATGCAAGTGTGCCGTACCTTTCCGAAAAACGCAAGAGGCTGCGCCGATGTGGCCCCGTAGGCGGAACAATGCAGGGCCCATGGATCGCATTTGACCCGGCAGGCGGGTTGGGTTACGGTGAGGGGAGGAACAGATCGGGGAATGGAGGCGCGATGGAAGCACGGGAGAAGCTTGCGGAGCTGTTCGACGAGATGGCCGGGTTGCTGGAGCTTGCCGGGGCCAATCCGTTCAAGATTCGGGCCTACCAGAACGCGGCCCGGACGCTCCAGACGAACCCCGTCCCTCTGCAACAGCTCCTCGACGAGCCCCCCAAGGGATTCGGCGCGAGCATGTGCGGCCATGTGAAGGAATTCCTGGAAACGGGCCGCGTCGCCGAACGCGACCAGCTCGAGGCCTCGTTTCCCCCCGGCCTGTTCGGGATGATGCGGGTGCCGGGGCTCGGCCCGAAAAAGGTCCGCCTCCTGTATGATCAGCTCGGGATCGACGATCTCGAGAAGCTCGAGGCTGCCTGCCGCGGCGGGAACATCGCCGGTCTCAAGGGGTTCGGCGAGAAAACCGCTGCGAATATACTGAATGGAATAGAATTTATCCGGCGGTTTGCCGGCCGGTTTCTGCTGGCGACCGCACGGGAAACGGCCGATCAGGTGATGGCATGGCTGAAGCGCGAGGCCCCCGGGGCGGAATACCACGTCGCCGGCAGTCTCCGGCGGTGCCGGGAAACGGTGAAGGACATCGACATTCTTGCCGCGACCGACGGCGGGTCGGCGGTCATGGCCGCGTTCCTGCGCCTTCCGGGCATCGTCCGGGTCGTCGGAACGGGCGAGACGAAGACATCTGTCGTCCTGGAGAGCGGGATGCAGGTCGATCTGCGCGTGGTTCCGCCCGAGTCGCTGGGGCCGGCGTTGTGCCACTTCACCGGCTCGAAGGAGCACAACACCCTGATGCGTTCGCTGGCCCTCTCGAAGAGGCTCAAGCTCAACGAATACGGCCTCTACGACGGGGAGACGGCCGCCCCGATGGCGACCGAGCAGGAGGTCTACGAGGCGCTCGGCTTGAGCTGGGTCGCCCCCGAACTGCGCGAAGGCATGGATGAGATTGAATGGGCCGGGAACGGCCGTCTGCCGGTTCTCGTCGAGGCCAAAGACCTGCGCGGCGCGATCCATGCCCATACGAACGCCTCCGATGGCGCCGTCTCCCTCGAGGAGATGGCGGAGGCCGCCGCCGGCTTCGGCTGGTCTTGGCTCGGCATCAGCGATCACTCGGTGTCGGCTCATTACGCGCACGGGATCGACGAGGTGGCGATCGAACGCCAGTGGCGGGAGATCGATGCCTGGAACGCGGCGCATGGCCGCCGGTGCCGGCTGCTGAAAGGAATAGAGAGCGATATACGAGCTGACGGGGCGCTCGATTACCCGCCCGAAACCCTTGCGGGCTTCGATTTCGTGATCGCTTCGGTCCACTCGGGTTTCACCATGCCACGCGAGGAGATGACGCGCCGGGTCATCCGGGCCGTCGAGAACCCCTTCACGTCGGTGCTCGGCCACCCCGAGGGCCGGCTGCTCCTGGCCCGGGAGGGCTACGAGATCGATATCGAACGGGTTCTCGATGCCTGCGTCGCCAACCGGGTCGCCGTCGAGATCAATGCCCAGCCGCAGCGTCTCGATCTCGACTGGCGGCACATCCGCGCCTGGCGGGACCGGGGCCTGACGTTCGTCATCGGTCCCGACGCCCATGATCCCGCCTCCCTGGAATATATCCGGTATGGCCTCGGCATCGCCCGCAAGGGCGGTCTCGAGGCCCGCCACCTGCTGAATGCCCTGTCCGGCGGGGAGCTTCTCGACTGGCTGCGCAAGGCCAGGATGGCACGAAAGGGGAACTGACATGCCACGATCGTCTTCCGCGTCTGCGAAACCCAAAAACAAACCCGCGACGGAGCCCGTTTCCAAGCACGCTGCTCCGGTTTCCGGCGACCCTGTGAAGGGGGCTGCGGGGCGCATCGGTCCCATCATCGATCTGCTGGCGCGCACCTACCCTGCTCCCAGATGTGCTCTCACGCATCACGATCCGCTCCAGCTGTTGGTTGCGACGATCCTGTCGGCCCAGTGCACCGACGAGCGGGTGAACAAGGTGACCGCGAGCCTGTTCAACAAATACCGCACGGCACGTGACTTCGCCGGCGCCGACCAGGCCGAGTTCGAGACCGATATCCGTTCGACGGGCTTCTTCAGAAATAAAGCAAAAAATATTATATCCTGCGCGAAAGCCCTGGTCGAAGAGCACGGCGGAGAGGTTCCCCGGAGTCTCGAAGAGCTGGTCGTGTTGCCCGGTGTGGGACGCAAGACGGCGAACGTGGTGCTCGGCACGGCGTTCGGCATCGCCTCGGGGGTCGTCGTCGACACGCATGTCACGCGGCTCTCCCGGCGGCTGGGACTCACGGACGAGACCGATGCCGAAAAAATCGAGGCTGATCTGATGAAACTTGTTCCGAAAGACCGCTGGATCGACTTCTCCCACGCCCTCATCCTGCACGGCCGGGCCCGATGCCCGGCGCGCTCACCCGACTGCGCCGGCTGCGAACTCGCCGGGCACTGTCCGAAACGGCTCTGATCAGCCGGGAAACTTTTTCCCGTACCGATCGTAAACCAAGAGGAACATCGTGTATCCGCAATTTATCCGGAGGTGGCGTATGACGTGTCGAACCTGGGCGGGACTGATTCTCGTCGTTCCCCTGCTTGTCGGAACGGCGGCCATGGCCGAACTGACGCCCCAGTCGCCCTTCACCGCGAAGGAACCGGTGACCGTCATGCCGCAAAACGACGCTGCGGACCCGGCCCGTGCGGTCACCGACGGCACCGTTCCGACCGCCATGGGCCAGGGCGGTGACGACACCGAAACCGGCGTGGCGGTGACGTATCCCTGCGAGGGCAACGTCAACTGCCGGTGGCGGCTGAACGTGCGCACCGGCCCGTGGGGAAAGATCATCGACGGCTTCGTGCCGGGAACCCGGATCACCGTCGTTGCCCGGGAAGGCGACTGGTACCGCATCCGGCACAAAAACGGGTATGCGTTCGTCCACGTTTCGCTCGTCGATATTCCCGGCGTACCGGCCTATGACGGGAAGCGCGAGTCGCCCTACGCCGGTCCAGCCGCGAAGCCCGTGGCGGTCCCGGAGTCCGGCCAGGTGACGGCGAAGCCCTCCGCCGACGGCATCAACGGCCCCGGGATCCCGAAATGCCTGCTCGACGGCATCGAGGCTGCGAAGAAAAGCAAATGGTTCACTACGCCCAACAAGTGCCTCCAGTATGTCGGAACGATGGCTGCCGCAGCGGGCGCGAAGCCGACAAAAGCGGCCGCTATTTATCCGCACCTCGCGTATCCGGCCGACACCAGCCTGCGCGGAGCGAAGATCGACAGTCTCGATGACGCGGCAAAGGCGGGCAAGCTCAAGCCCGGCATGCTGATCCACGTCAAGGTGCATTACGATCTCGATCCGGCCTACAATCCCTCGAACGATGCTCACCACTGGTTCGCCTACATCGGGATGAACGAGAAGGGGACCCCGATGTTCGCCGACTGCCTCCGGAAAGGCCGGCCCCAGACGATCGACGAGATCGACCGGAACATGCGGGGCGGCAGCGTCCTGAAATACGGCGGCGGCAAATACGGCTTCGTCCGCCGCGTCACCGCGATCCATGATCCCTTTGCCGATCGTCGCTGACGCCTCGGGCCGGCGCCCTTCGCGGCGGCCGATGGGGCTGGTGCTCGCCGCGCTGTTCTGTCTGCTGGCGGCCGTCTGCCCGGCCGATACCGCCGGCGTGCCCGCTGCCAAGCCTGCACCGCCGGCGTTTCCTGTGTCGGGGCCGGGTGCGCCTGTCTATCCCCACGCGCGAACCGACCGGCTCTGGCAGGGGGCAGGGGAGGAGGCATTCCTGCTCGTCACCCCGGCAGAGCCGGTTCCTGCCTCGGCGCCGCTCGTGATACTGCTGCACGGCTGGCTCGGGGTCAACCCGAAAGGCCAGGGGGCCTGGATCGAGCATCTCGCCCGGCGCGGCAATATCGTCGTCTGGCTCGTCTACCAGACGGGCCGGATGCAGGTGCGCGAACCGGTGCGCCACGCCGTGGCGGCCCTGAAAGGGGCGCTGGGTGAACTCGAAAAGACCGGCCGGATCAAGCCGCGTCCCGAGGGCATGGTGCTGGCCGGCCACTCGCTCGGCGGCTGCATGGCGATGAATCTGGCCGCGGTAGCGGCCCGCGAAGGGCTGCCGAAGCCGCTTGCCGTACTGAGCGTCGAGGGCGCGGACGCGAAGGGGAGCGAGTCGGCAAGCAGGCTCTATCTGCGGCCGAAAAGCCTCATCGAGAATTTGTCGCTCATTCCGTCCGGCACGATGCTGCTGACGCTGATCGGCGACGAAGACCAGCGCGTGACGCTGGAACGGGGCAGGGTGTTCCACGACCGGGCGACCGGTATCGCCTCGGCCGACAATGTTCTTGCGCTGGTCCAGTCCGACCGGCACGGGGAACCCCCGATGATCACCGACCACTTTTTCCCGCAGGCTGCGGATATATCGTATGATATAGACGGTGTGACGGGCCAGCCGCCCGCGGCACCGCGCTTCCCGAAGCTGAATAAACTGACGGGAAAGGCGTTCGCGAAGCTGCTCGGCGCGCCCGGCATCGAACGCGATGCCCTCCGCCCGCCCGATGCGCTCGACGCGTGGGTGAGCTGGCGATGCCTCGACCGCCTGATCGACGCGGCCTTCCACGGCGGCAGCCGCGACGAAGCCCTCCTGCGTACCCCCGCATCCCGCGAAACAGGCACCTGGAGCGACGGCACCCCCGTCCGCCCCCTGAAACCGATCGAGTGACCCGCACGACATCGCGATTCGTCTCTGTCATTGCGATTGTTCTTCGTGCCTGGCATGTGGGTTTCGTCACAAGACCCGATCCGCCGATGGCAGAGATGGCGCAGATGAAATCCTGAGCGTCTTCATTCATGGAGTATTCGGCGGATAGAGAAAAGCAGGTGGTCCCGGGCGTTCGTTTCTCTTTTTTTTCCATCTGCGTTCATCTGCCCTCCATCTGCGGATCCGTTCTCGAATCCGACGGGTATTTCAACGGAGTATCCCTGAAGTGAAACGGCCTTTCGTCCCTCTGCGGTGAACCCCTGGCAACACGGGGCTTGAAACGGCGCCCGATTCATGCTATCCTGCGGGGTACCATTCCCTGCTCCCGCGTCCGGGTCAGGCCGGGGGCTGAATGTTCATTCATCCGGAGGGAGGTCATTACGACCCTGTGAAACCGTACGAAACCCTGTTTTTCACCGAACCCAACATTGCCGAGGATGCCGTTGACGCCGTCGTTGCCAAGATCGAGGGCGCCATCAACCGCTACGGCGGCCAGGTCGAGAAGGTCAACCGCTGGGGCAAGCGCATGCTCGCCTACCCCGTCGAGAAGCACAATGAGGGCTACTACGTCCTCATCGACTTCAAAGGCACCGGCGACGTTCTCCGCGAACTGGAGCGCTTCTATCTGATCAATCAGAACATCCTGCGCTTCATGACCACGTCCCGCCAGCAGTAATCGGGAACCGACGCGCATGGCCGCCAATCTGAACAAAGTTTTCCTGATGGGCAATCTCACTCGTGACCCCGAGCTGAAATACACCCCCCAGGGAACGGCCGTCGCCAAATTCGCGATTGCCGTCAACCGCCAGTTCAAAGGCGGGGACGGCGAAATGAAGAAGGAAGTCAACTACTTCAACATCGTGGTCTGGGGCAAGTCGGGCGAGAACTGCAGCAAATTCCTCTCCAAAGGCCGGCCGGTCTTCGTCGAAGGACGCCTGCAGAACCGCTCCTACGAGACCCAGGACAAGCAGAAGCGCACCGTCACCGAGATCGTCGCCGACAGCGTCCAGTTCCTTGGCGGCGGTGGACCCGGCGGAGCCGGCGGCCCCGGCCGCGGAGCCGACGAGGGCGGCGATGCCGCTCCCGACTACGGCGGCGGCGATGCCGATTACCCGACCGGCGGGGACGACGTGCCCTTCTGATCACCCCATTCGCATTCCGAGCCGGGCTGAGCCCGGTTTGTCTGAACAATTCTGGAGGAATAAATCATGGCCGAGAATGATGCCCCCCGCGAGATGCGGCGCCCCCGCCACCGGAAGGTGTGCCAGTTCTGCAAGGACAAGTCCCTGTTCATCGATTACAAAGACACCAACAAGCTTCGCCGCTTCATCAACGATCGCGGCAAGATCGTCAGCCGCCGCACCACCGGCACCTGCAGTGAGCATCAGCGCATGCTGACCGGCGCCATCAAGCGCGCCCGCAACATCGCTCTGCTGCCCTTCATCGCCGCCTGAACGGCGGGCGGCCCGGGAGGCACGCTTCCTCCCGGCGCCGATGCCCGACAGAGCTGAGAACCATGAAACAGAACCTCGGACAGCGTCCCGCTGGAACCGCCCTGATGGCGGCTTTCACGCTGGTGACGCTGTTCGCTTCTTTGTATACCCCGATCTTTGGAACCCTGCTGCTGGCCCTGGCGGGACTGCCCGCCGTTTTCGTCAGCCTGGCCTGGGGAAGCGTCTGGTTCGGGGTGTATGCCGGCCTCACGATCGCCGGTTCGACGGCCTATGGTGGTATAGCTACGGGTATACTTCTCGTGCCGATGCTGCTCGTGCCGGCCGGACTGCTGGCATCCGCCATCGACAGGGGCTTTCCCGCCCTGCGATCGATCGGTCTGGCTCTGGCGGGTTCGATGCTGTTCTCGTTCTGTCTCTGGAGCATCGCCCCGGTGTTCGGCGAGGCCGGTACCCGGCTCTGGCAGTTGCGGAGCGTGTTCGAGCACCAGGCGGATCTCATCGAGGCCCAGATCCGGAAGATGAACACCCAGGCGGCGGGTACGGAAAAGAAGGCCGTTCCGGGCGGGGAGACCTCTCCCGCCTCGGCAACCGCCGCGTCGGCACCGGCATCGACCGCCGCGGCGACGACCGTGACCGCCGCTGCCGAGACCGAAGAGGCGACCGAGGCCGTGATGCGCCAGTTCCGGGAATGGATGGGATTCGTCGCCCTGCTGGTGCCCGTCACGTTCCTGTTCGGCTGGCACCTGCTGTCCCTGATCATCATGTATCTGGGGATCGTGACGCTGGCTCCGAATCACGGACTGCGCGTCCAGCCGCTTCCCGCCTTCTCGACCTGGCGGTTCGACTGGCAGCTGATCTGGGTGTTTCTGGCCGGCTGGCTGCTGTATCACGGGGCCGAAAACCTCGCCTCGGACGAACTGCGCCACCTCGCGCGGGTCATCGGGGCGAACTGCCTCGCGATCAGCAAGCTGCTGTATCTCATCATCGGTGTTTCCCTGCTGTTCTATGTTTTCGAGAAGAACGAGATCAGCACCCCGAACCGGGTCGGTCTGTCGGTGCTCGCCCTGTTGATGACGCAGCTGCTCATCTGGGCGGGGATCGCGGACGTCTGGCTCGATTTCCGGGCGCCTCCGCCTTCAAAAGCGAATCAAGACGGCGATGAGTCGTCATTCTTCGATCAATTCTGAGGAGGAATTATCATGCAGGTCCTGTTGATCCAGAACGTCGGTAGCGTTGGCAAGCGTGGCGAAACCAAGCGTGTCGCCGAAGGGTATGCCCGCAATTTCCTGTTCCCCCGCAACCTGGCCGTCCCGGTCACCCCGGGCACCATGAAGAACCTCAACCTGCTCAAGCAGTCCTGGAAGCGCCAGGAAGTGAAGGAGCAGGAGGAAGCCCGGGCTCTGGCCGCCAAGATCGACGGTCTCACCCTCAAGATCACCCGCAAGTCGGGTGAGAAGGGCCGCCTGTTCGGCTCCGTCACGAACACCGAGATCGCCGAGCTGATCGCCAAGAAGGCCGACATCCAGCTCGACAAGCGCAGCGTCGTCGTCGAGCACATCAAGGAGCTGGGCGAGCACGAAGTCACCGTCAAGCTGTTTGCGGACGTCAAGGCGACCGTGAAGCTCGTCGTCCTGCCCGAGGAAGCCGCCGAAGTCACCGCCTGATCCATACGGGCCGGAAGAAATCCTCATCACGGAGAACACGGAGAACACAGAGGTCGCACGGAGAATGCCCTTTTCCCTGTGAAACCACCGTGTCCTTTGTGATCTCCGTGGTGAGGTTGTTTTCCTGAAATACCAATCGATATAATCCGCCAAGGATGCGCGACGGCGCAGAGGTCGAGGTGACGCGATGAGCGACGTGTTCCAGAAGGTTCCGCCCCAGAATCTCGAGGCCGAACAGGCACTGCTCGGCTCGATGATGATGGATGTCGAGGCCGTCGTGAAGGCAATGGAGAACATCGTTGCCGACGACTTCTACCAGGCGTCGCATCGCGGCATCTACCAGGCGCTGCTCAACCTGTACCAGGCGAACCGCCCCTGCGACATGGTGACGCTCCAGGAGGAGCTGCGGGCGCAGAACCGGCTGTCGGATATCGGCGGGGCAAGCTACCTGTCGCAGCTGTTGAACGTCGTGCCCACGGCGGCGAATGCCGATCATTACGCGAAGATCGTCAAGGAAAAATCGCTGCTCCGGCAGCTGATCGGCGTCACCGGCGAGATCGCCCGCACCGCCTACGAGCCCCAGGTCGTTGCCCAGACCATCCTCGACGAGGCGCAGCAGAAAGTGCTGCAACTGTCCCAGAAGGGGAATTCCCAGTCCTACGTGCGCATCCGGGACCTCGCCTCGGAGACGTTCAAGCGGCTCGAGCGGCTGTACGAGCACAAACAGGCCGTGACCGGCGTCGCGACGGGGTTTTCGAAGCTCGACGAGATGACCTCCGGCTTCCAGGCCTCGGATCTGATCATTCTCGCGGCCCGCCCCTCGATGGGCAAGACGGCGTTCTGTCTCAACATCGCCCAGCACGTGGCCGGCGTCAATGCCGTGCCGGTGCTGATCTTCTCGCTCGAAATGTCCCGCTACCAGCTGATGCAGCGCCTGATCGTCTCGGAAGCGCGCATCGACGGCCAGAAGATCCGCAACGGGTACCTCGCCGACGAGGACTGGGCCAAGCTGACCATGACCGTCGGCGTGCTCGCCGAGACGCCGATCTTCATCGACGACTCGCCCAACATGACCCTGATGGAGGTGCGCAGCAAGGCCCGCCGCGCCAAGGCCCAGGAGAACATCGGCCTCATCGTCATCGACTACCTCCAGATGATGAGTCTCCAGAGCGGCGGCAGCAGCCAGGACAACCGCGTCCAGGAGATCTCGGCCATCTCGCGCGGCCTCAAGGGAATCGCCCGCGAGCTGGGGGTGCCCGTCGTCTGCCTTTCCCAGCTGTCGCGCGCCGTCGAGTCGCGGCCCGACAAGCGGCCGATGCTGTCGGATCTGCGCGAATCGGGCGCCATCGAGCAGGATGCCGACGTCGTCATTTTTCTATATCGAGAAGAATATTATAACCGGAACAAGGCCGAATGCAAGAACCGGGCCGAAGTCATCATCGCGAAACAGCGCAACGGCCCGGTCGGCACCTGCGACATGGCGTTCTTCCCGCAGTTCGCCCGGTATGACAACCTCGAGACGATGCTGACCGAAGAATACATGGGCGAGTAGGCCCCGGCCGTCATGGAACCGATTCTCGCGGCCGACCGCTTCCTGTTCCACCTGTTCAACGGCACCTGGACGTGTGGCGTGCTCGATGTGGCCATGCCCCTCATCACCGATGCGAAGCTGTGGGCGCCCCTGCTGCTCGCGGCCTGGCTCTGGCTGCTGCTGGGCGCAGACGGGAAACGCCGGGCCGTGGCCCTGCTCCTGCTCGTCGCGATCGGGGCCAGCGACCAGCTCAGTTCGGCCGTCGTGAAAAAGGCGGTCGGGCGGAAGCGGCCATGCTGCATGGAAGCGGATGCCCGGCTTCTCGTGCCGTGCAAGGGGAGTAAGTCCTTCCCCTCGTCCCACGCGGCGAACACCGCGGCGGCGGCGACCGTCATCTGGCTCGAACTCGGAACGGCCTCCGGCATCGTCTTTTCCCTGCTCTCATTGGCTGTAGGATACTCAAGAATATATATCGGCGTGCATTACCCGTTCGACGTGCTGACCGGGTGGCTCCTGGGAGTCCTGGTCGCCTGGCTCTGTGTGTGGCTCCGCTGTCGCCTCTTCGGCCGGCCGCCGCCGGCCCCCTGTGCGCACCCTGCGGAACGGGCAGGCGAGGGGTCAGCCGTCGCGCCGCCGGAGCGAGAGGTCGATGCCGAGACGACGCAGCGCGGTTCCGAGTGATTCGCCCGAACGGGGGCGCATGCGGATCTCGAGCGTCCAGATACCGTGACGGGCGGCCGCCTCGGGCGCGATCTTGATCCGGTCTTTCGTGGTGCAGACCGGGACGGCGGCCATGCTCCCGGCTGCCGAGGCGAGCCCGGTGAGGGTTTTTGCGTGGAACCCGTCGTGGTCGCGGAAGCTGCGGATGTCGGTGACGAAACGGCCGGCCGCCGTCAGTTGGGTGGCGAACACATCGGGCTTGGCGATCGCCGCGAACGCGAGAACCCGTTCCGGACCCTCGTCGAGCCGCCGGTGCCGGCCGGCCGGGTCGATCCAGCCGCTCGGCATCGTGAGCATCTCGAGAACCGGCGTCTCCGGCGCGATCTCACGGATGAAACGCGTCCAGAAGGTGATCTGGGACGGTTTGGCCAGTTCGCATCGCGTCAGGGCGATCACGTGGGCATCCCGGAGCCGTTCCGGCCGCTCGCGGAGCCTGCCAAGCGGCAGGGGGCGGGCATGTTCCTCCGGCATCAGGGCATCCCACAATACGATGTCGACGTCGTGGCGCAGCCGGCGGTACTGGAAGCCGTCGTCGAGCAGGAGCACGTCGGGCCGGAACCATCGCTCGGCGAGGCGGGCCGAGTGCGCCCGGTTCTTTCCGACCAGCACCGGAACTTCGGGAAACAGCGCGGCGAGCAGGCGGGCTTCATCCGTCAGAGCCTCGGGATGCGGGCCGGGACCGCTCATCAGGTAGAATCCCCGCTCCCAGGGGCTGCGGTAGCCCCGGGTGAGAACGGCTCGGCTCGCGGGCAGGGCGGGATCGGCGAGGAGTTCGAACAGGAACGGGGTTTTCCCGGTGCCGCCGACCGAGAGGTTGCCGACGCTGATCACGCGGGCGGCAGGATTCTCGATGAGAAACGGGAACGTTAGAAAGAATCGGCGCTCGGCGCTGGCAAGCGAGGCATACAACTGCGCGAGCCGGTACAGGATTCTGCTCATGCGGCTTCCTCCCATGCCTGGCGGAAGGCCTCGCTCATCCGTGCGAACCGCTCCTCCTCGGCGATGAGAAAAGCGCGCGCGGCCCGCTCCGCCCGTGATGGCGCGCTGTCACCCGGCTCCGGAACCGGCAGGCCCGCAGCCTCGGCCAGGTGACGGGCTTTCCCGTCGTAGGGGAGGGCGCGGACGGGCACGCCGGCCCGGAGCAGGGCGAGGAGCACGTGATACCGCATTGCCCAGCCCTCCCGCAACACCGAAGCGTCGGCGAGGAGAGCGGAAAAGTCCGCGGGCTCGTGGATCCGGAGACCTGGCCAGACCCGCTCCATCAGCCGCCGGTCTTCGGGGCGGGCGGAGATGCCGATCAGCGTCTTCCTGTCAGCGCCGGCCAGCCAGCGCGTCGCAGCCTCTCTCCAATCGTGCGTCAGCCAAGGTCGTATATTGATAGCTATAACATCTGACGGCAGATTTCGAGGTGTTGGGGAGCCGCGGGATGAGGCGGATATCCCCCAGGACCAGTCGGCGCCGCGCTGCGCCTCACGGCCGGTCAGTTCGTGGAAGAGACGCACGGATTCGTCGTCCCGGAGATGGCAGTGAGACGTTGCCCCAAGCGAAAAGGCGGCGAGCGATCGGGTTCCCGTGCTGCGAAGCGGGCCGAGTCCCGCCCCGAACAGCGCGACGGGCTTGCCTGCCAGACGCGCTGCCAGAAAGCGCAGGGCGTAGAACGTCACCCCGTCGAGCGACCAGTCCTGGAGCAGGCCGCCGCTTCCGACGACGAGCCGGGCGCCTTTCAGGGCACCGAGAAACGCGGGCCAGGAGAGAATCCCCCGGCGGCGGATTCCGTGGATGCCGGGCGGCAGGGGGGTGTTGCCGGCGGTGGCGAGGATGCGCGTGCCGGCCGGCAGGCTCGAGGCGATACCGCGCAGGATCGCGTCGTCCCCGAGGTTCCCCTCGCCGTAGAATCCCGTGAGAAGCAGGTGTCCGCCCTTCATCGGTCTCTCATCCCCTTCAGCAGGCTGCGAATTTGCGCCAGCCGGTCGTCCCAGGTTGCCGGGAAGGCCTGGATCGGCACGCGGGCGCCGTCGGCGGCGAGATGCGCCGGCGCATTGCCGGGTGTGACGATGCGCGTCACGAGCGGATGCCGCTGCAGCGCCGTCGTTTCTGGGGCCCAGATGGCCAGCCCCCGTGCGGCATACTCGTAAGCCTTGACCGGATCAACCCCAGCCGTGAGTGCGTCATCCCGGAACGGTATCAGGCCGATGTGGCACCGGTCAATCAGTTCCCGCAACCGCCCGTGATCGAGGATGCCGTGCCACGTGACGCGGGGATCGTCGATCAGCCGTTCCCAGGCAGGGCCCCTGCCCGGGCCGGCAAGGTGAAGCTCGACACCCGGAAGGCGTGCCAGCCCGGCGAGCCATGTGTGATCGACCCACTCGAAATGCGCACCCGACGAGAGAAGCCGCCAGGGCGGGCCGGAAGGGCGCTGCGGAGGTGGCGGGGAACGCCAGGACCGATCTGCCGCGTTGGGCACGAGGGCGACATGCTTCGCCCCGGCTGCCGACGCTTCGCGGGCGAGAAGCGGCGATGAGGCCAGGATGAGGTCGGCGTGCCGATACAGCCGCTGCTCGTGCGCTTTCCAGGCGGATGCGCGCTGCCCCGGAAACGAGCCGTGCCGGTCGCACCGGTCGTAGATGACGGAGCGCCAGGGAAGCGGCGCCAGGGCCGAAAGGGACGGATCGGCCGTCCAGAAGACGGTTGTTGTCGGCTCGAGGCCGGCTCCGACGAGGTGACGCAGCGCCAGCCGTGCGGCGATCGCCTGAAGACCGGGAAACTCGGCGGCCCGGAACGGCACCCGCAGGGAAAACAGCCGGAGCCGGCGGCCGAGGTCGCGTTTTTCGAAGAACCAGCCGCCGCTTCGCAGGGGATCGAGATACGTGACATCCCAGCCCGCGGCTGCCAGCCCCTCGGCAAGTGCCTGGTGCCGCTGTCTCAGGGCCGACCAGGCCGCCGGCGCGGCGAACAGCAGGCGGGAGGGTGTTGCTTCGATCATGAGGGAAGAGCCTGGAGCGTCTCACAGAGCGACGCGAACCGGTCGATCATGCCGTCGAAGTCGTTGATCCGGCGGAACCGGTCGCGGGCCGCCGAACGAAACCCCTCATAGGCGGGAATGGAGAGAACCCGGTTGATGCCTGCGATGAGGGCATCCCCATCCCCCGGTTTGACCAGAACACCTGTCACTTCGTCCTCGACGATCTCGGGGATGCCGCCGACGTCGGTTGCGATGCAGGGGATGCCCCAGCGCATCGGTTCGATCAGGCTGAGCGGGATCCCTTCCCCCAGCGAGGGGAGAAGAACGGCATGAAGCTGCGGATACCAGAGGTCCATGTCCGGCTGGAATCCGTGAAGCCGGACCCGGCCGCTCAGGGAACCGGTCTCGGCAAGTCGTTGAAGGGCGTCGCGCTCGGGGCCGTCCCCGAAAATCTCGATACGGAGATCGGGCAGCAGGGCCATGTGCCGCTCGATGGCTTCCAGAGCCCATGCGTGGCCCTTGTTCGCATGCAGCTTGGCCGGGATGCCGATGATCCAGGGGGGCGCGGGCGGGGGCTGCACGACGACGGGCGAGCCGGGGATGCGGTTGGGAATCACGGCGATGCGGCCGACAGGGATCTCCTGGCGCCGAAGATGCTCGCCGACCGACGCGGACACCGCGACGAGCAGATCCGACCAGCGGTAGTAGATGGCGCGGTTCAGTCCGTGCACGTGGGAGACCACGGGAGGGCCGCCGAGGAGCCGGAAAAATCCGGATATCAGCGCGGCGCGATTCAGGTGGGCATTCACCAGGTCCGGGCGGTGGGCGAACAGGTCCCGGGCCAGCCGGATGCCGAAAAACAGGCCGCCGGCGCGCATCGGCACCGTCGATGTCGGGATTCCCAGCGTTTTCAGCCGCCCGGCGAGCGGCTGGCCGGCGCAGGTCGCCGTGACCTCCACTCCGCGCCGTTTCATGGCCCCGGCCACGGCCAGGGCCATGCGCTCGCCGCCGCCGAGCTCGTTCGAGGAGATGGCCAGGTGAAGACGTCTCGCCGCGGGCCGGGCCGGCGATAACATTGATCGATATATATCAAAATGTTTAGAAATGCAGGCGTCTCTCCGAAATTCCGTCCGGACCCGCGCATTCCCGGCCGCGCCCATCGCTTGCCGCAATCCGGCGTTGCCGAGCAGGCGGTGGAGGGCGGCCGCCAGCTCTTCGGGGCGTTCCGGTGTCACCAGGAATCCGTCGGTGCCGTCACGCAGGATCTCGGGAATGCCCCCGACGCGACTTGCCACGACCGGAAGGCCGCGTTCCATCGCTTCGCAGATCGTGATACCGAAGGCTTCTTCCCTGGACGGGGCGGCGAAGATGTCGATCTTATCCAGAAACGCCTTGGGAGAGGCGATCGGGCCGGCCCATTCCAGACGGTCGGAGAGGCCGAGGCGGCCGGCCAGGGCGGAGAGTCTGTCGTGCTCTTTCCCCTCACCCCCGATCACGATCCGGAACCGCTGCTCAGCCGACAGCCGGGCGCAGGCCTCGAGCAGGATGTCGACCCCCTTGACCCGGTGGAGTCGGGAGAGGGTGCCGATCCTGGGTTCGCACTCCGGCGCGTTCGGCCGCTGGGCGTCAGGGGCCGTGATCTCGACGCCGGGATACAGAACGGACGAGCGGCCAGCCGGTAGATTCCGGATCTGGGTTCCATACCAGTGCTCGAGAAAAGCGCTCGGGAAGACAAGATGGTCTGACAGGCTCGCCATGCGCTTTTCCACGATGTGGAAGCTGCCCGATTCGAACCCGTGGATCGTGGTCACCAGGGCGGTCTGTGGGGCGCGATGCCGGAGAAAGCGTGCCCAGAACGTCGCTCGCGAGAGATGGGAATGGATGACGTCGGGGCGGAATTCGCGCCAGAGACGCAGCAGGCGCCAGGCCGCAACCAGGTCGAACGCCTCCTCGCCGAGGATGCGCACGTCGAAGCCCTCCTGGCGCAACTGGCTGCCGACCGGCCCGTCGCGGAACGCGGCAATGACCACGGCATGGCCTGCCGACCGCGCGGCCCGGGCCAGATCCGCCACCAGGATCTGCGCACCGCCCCAGGTCAGGGCATTCACGAGCTGCAGGATGTTCAAGACAGGCCTTTCCAAACCGGGTTTGAGTTTTGTGCTCCCCCATGGTTAAATGAAAAACGCCGCTTTGGCAATCCATTCCCTTCGTCCGACGTTCGGACAGGAAATGACCGGTGGGCCGTTGCCGCGCCGGATCCAGATTCGAGGAGCATGCGTCATGAACCGCAGGCAGTGCGTCAGGCTTTCGGCCGGAATTCTGGGAATTCTCCTGATGATCGGAGTTGCATACGCCATGATACAGACGCTCACCAACGACCAGCTGATTGCCGGTTCCGACCTGATCGCCGTCGCCAGCCTGCGCAAGAGCACCGAAACGGGCAAGGACGAAAAGGGCTTTTCGCAGGTCGAGAACATCCTTTCCCTTCAAGAAGTGCTGAAAGGCGAAGCGAAAGCCGGGGACGACATCATTGTCGACACGCTCGGCGGCTTCGAGGATGAAGTCATCTTCCGGCCCCGGCAGCGCGTGCTCGTGTTCCTCACCCCCGGCGCCACGGCCGGCCGCCGCCAGGTGAACAATTTCGTCCAGGGCGTCTGGCCCGTCAACGCCGACGGCTCGCTGGGCGGCATGGGCGAAGGCCAGACCCTCGACACCGTGAAGCAGGCCATCGAACGGCTGAAAACCCAGCCGCCCGCCTCCGCCACCGCCCCGCAGGGAGACGCCCTCTGACCGAAGCCCGCCCGGCCGGCACCGAGCTGTTCCTCCTGATCGGCGGAATGAGCTGCGCGAACTGTTCGCGCGGCATCGAGAAGGGGCTTGCCGGGCTCGACGGCATCGTCTCGGCCCGGGTCTACCTGGCCGACGAGTCGGCCGAGATCGTTTACGATCCGGCGAAACTCGATCCCGCCGCGATTCGCAGGAAGATCACCGATCTCGGGTATGAAGCCCGCTCCGTCGATGCGGAGCCGGCCGACGAAACCGGAGGCGCGGCCGTGGCGTTCACGGCCCTGCTGGCCCTTCCGGTGGCGTTCCTGGCGATGGGGGCGCCCGACACCTGGGCGAACCGGTTCACCCAGATGGTGCTGTCCGGGCTGATCCTGATGACGACCGGCCGCCGCTTTTTCACGGGCGCTGCGCGGTCGCTCAAAAACCGCACCACGAACATGGACGTGCTCGTCGCCCTCGGAGTGGGGGCCGCCTGGGGCTACTCGGCCCTGGTATTGACGCTGCCTGCGCTGGCCGGGCATCACGGCATGATTCATTTCGAGGCCGCGGCCCTGCTGATCCTGTTCATCTCGATCGGAAAGCTTCTGGAATCCGCCGCCCGGAGGGAAGCCGCCGCCTCGCTCCGAGGTCTGACCGGCCTTCAGCAGGGAACGGCCCACCGGCTTTCCGCCGACGGCACCGTCTCGGATGTCGCCGTCGATCTCGTCGCGCCCGGGGATCTCCTGGTGATCCGGCCAGGGGAGCGGTTCCCGACCGATGCGGAGGTGGTGGCCGGCGACTCTGCCTCCGACGAGAGCCTGCTGACGGGCGAGTCGATGCCGGTCGCGAAGTCCCCTGGCTCGGCCGTCGTTTCGGGCAGCGTGAACCTGACGGGTGAGCTCCGGGTGCGGGCGACCCGGCGGGGCTCGGACTCGACGCTCCAGAGCCTGATTCGCACGATGCGCCGCGCCCAGGCCGACAAGCCGCGCCTGCAGCGGTTCGCCGACCGTGCCTCGGATGTGTTCGTCCCGGTCGTCGTCTCCCTCGCCGCCCTCACGTTCCTCGGCTGGCTGCTCGCCGGAAAGGGCCTCAACACGGCCCTGATGCACGCCGTGAGTGTGCTCGTTGTCGCCTGCCCCTGCGCCCTGGGCCTGGCGACCCCCACGGCGATCGTCGTTTCGAGCGGCGTGGCGATGGCCCGAGGCCTGCTCGTGAAGAAGCCCTCCTCGCTCGAGGCGCTCGCCGATGTGAAATATATTTTATTCGATAAAACCGGGACCCTCACCGAGGGCCGGCCGGCTGTCGATACGGCGGTCTGGCTCGTCCCGGATGGGGAACAGCGGCATGCCGCGGCGCTTGCCGATCTCGCCTCGCGCTCCCTGCACCCCCTGTCGCACGGCATCCACCAGCGGCTCGAATTGTATATTGACAAAAATACTTCTTCTTCGCTCGTTGCCGTCGAGGAAAAGCGGGGATTCGGCATGGCCGGGACGACGGGCGCGGGAGATCGCCTTCTGATCGGAAGCGACGGCCTGATGGCGGAGGCGGGACTGAAGCTCCCCGCTCTGCCGAACGAGTTCCTGGAAAAAGCCCTGACGCCGGTGTTCGCGGCCGTCGGCCGGGAGGTCGTCGCGGTGTTCGGCCTTGCCGATCCGCTCCGTGACGAGTCGAAAGCCGCCGTGGCCGAGCTGCGCGCCCGCGGCGTCGAGCCCGTCATCGTCAGCGGCGACCGGCCCGAGCCGGTCCGGGCGATCGCGTCGGTGGCCGGCATCACCGAGCTGCATGCCGGGGTTCTGCCCGCCGGAAAACTCGAGATCCTCCGGCAGTATATCGCGCGCGGCCCGACCGCCTTCGTGGGCGACGGCATCAACGATGCGCCGGCCCTTTCCGCCGCGACGGTCGGCATCGCGCTCGGCTCGGGTGCCGACGCGGCCCGCGAGGCCGTCGACCTGGTCCTGGTCCGCCGCGATCTCGCCCTCATCCCGTTCGCGCTCCGTCTCTCCCGCGCGACAACCGCCAAGATCCGCCAGAACCTGGCCTGGGCCGTCGTCTACAACCTGTTGACCCTGCCGCTCGCCGCCGGCGTGCTCGAGCCGTTCTGGGGGCCGTCTTTCGGCCTCACCCCCGCCGTCGCAGGCCTGACGATGGCCCTTTCCTCGATATCCGTCGTCCTCAACTCCCTGACGCTGCGGCTGAAGGCGAACGGCTGAGCCGCTTCCGACGCAGTCCGATCAGGCCTTTCCCGGCTTCCGCGGGGCAGCGGAAGGGTGTGCGGCCGGCGTTGACGGGGCGGGGGAGGTTCCCGGTTTGACCGTGACACTCTGCACGAGCTGCGTGAAGGACTTCTTGTCCTGCACGTGCGGCATCACCGTGTCGACCGCGCAGATCTCCTGCGCGGCGAGCCGGGCGAGAGCCTGGTCCATCGTCTGCATGTGATCCGCGGCCGCCGTCTGCATGATCGAGACGATCTGCTCGGTCTTGGCCTCCTTGATCAGGTTGCGCACGGCGATGTTGCAGATGAGCATCTCGTGGGCCAGCACCCGGCCTTTCCGGTCGCTCCGGGGCAGCAGCTTCTGGGAGACGATGGCGCGCAGCACCCCGGCCAGCTCGAGCCGCACCTGGTCCTGGTGATCCGCCGGGAAGGCGCCGATGATGCGGTTGATGCTCTCGCTGGCGCTGATCGTGTGCAGGGTCGAGAAGACCAGGTGGCCCGTTTCCGACGCGGTGAGCGCCAGCTTGATCGTCTCGGGGTCGCGCATCTCGCCGACCAGGATGACGTCCGGGTCCTCGCGCAGGGACGAGCGCAGCGCGTCGGCGAACGAGTGGGTGTGCGTGCCCAGTTCGCGCTGATTGATGCTGCACCGTTTGTGCTGGTGCACGAACTCGATCGGGTCCTCGATCGTCAGGATATGCTCGTGGCGAGACTTGTTGATGTAATCGACCATCACCGCCATCGTCGTCGATTTGCCCGAGCCCGTCGGCCCGGTCACGAGGATCAGGCCGTTGCGGTTCTCGCAGAGCGACTCGAAGACGGGCCGCTGGAGGCCGAGCTCCTCGAACGTCGGGATCTGTGTCGGGATGAGCCGGAACACCCCGCTGACACCCTGCCGCTGCCGGAAAATGTTGGCGCGGAACCGGCCGACGTGCTTCACCTCGTGGGAAAAATCGATCTCCCAGTGCGTCTTGAACCGCTCGAGCTGCTCCTCGTTGAAGATCGACAGGATCAGCTGGGAAGCGCGCTCCTCGGTGATCGGGGGAAGATTGGTGCGCGTCAGATCGCCATGGATGCGGAACATGGGGGGCAGTCCGACGTTCAGGTGCAGATCCGAACCGTGCTGCTCCTTGAGCTGACCCAGCAGATCGTCGAGCGTGCGATACTGGGAAAGCGGCACCAGGACGTATTCCTCGTCGGCCAGCCGGTCGGGATCGAAGTCGGCCATCGTCACCTTGTCCCGCTTCAGGATCGCGTGCAACTGCTCGGGTTTGAGATGGTGCAGGAAGGAGATGAACTTCTCCTGCTGGACGGGATCAAGGGTCACCAGCAGGCCCAGGAGGCTCGCGAGGGCCGGATACTGGAGCGCTTTGAGGGTCTTTTCGCACCAGAACGAGATCGACTTGTCCCGGTCGAAAAGATAGATGACGAGATATTTCACGGTCTTCAGCCGGCTCATCTGGACCAGCCCTTCCGAGATCGCGGTGCGCACCGACGGGGGTGCGTCGCGGAAGTTCAGGATCAGCAGCTCGGCGACGTACTCGACATCCAGCCGGCACAGCGCCTTCACGGCGCAGACCCGCACGTTCGGATCCGGGTGGTGGTCGACGAGCGTCAGGAGCGGGCGGGCGGCCGACGCATCCCTGCCGGCCCCGAGCGTTTTCGTGGCCCAGAAGATCGTGTCGAAGGAGGGATCGTTCAGGGCGGCGATCAGCTCCTCGCGTGCCTGGGGAATGAGCCGTGCGAGCAGGTCGGAGGCGAGCCGCCGGATGATCCAGACGGGGTCGCGGAATGCCTGGACGAGGATCCGGATGCTTTCCTGATCGGGGTTCTGGCCGATGGCGCGCAGGGCGTAGAACCGGTCGTCCGGATCCGAGCTTTCGAGCTGTTCCCGGTAAAAGATGCGGCTTCGCTCGCCGAGGATGCGGCCGGTCAGGATGTTCAGGTCATCCTTCAGCTCGGGGCCGCGCTCGCCGATGAGGCGGACCGCCTCCTTGAGCGCCGGTTCGCCCTTGGCGGCGAAAATGTGCGCGGCCTGGTACCGCATCACCGGCGACTCCTCCATCAACGTCGAGAAGAGGAACCCGAGCGCCTGGTCGCCCTGCACGTATTCCAGCGCGGCGATCGCGTACAGCTTGACCGTGAAATCCTTCGAGGTCAGGAATTTGCGGATGTTCTGCATCGCCTTTGGGCCGGAAAGATCGATCAGGAGCTTGAGAGCCCAGTATTTCTGGTGCAGGTTGCCCCCCGCGAACACGGTGCGGATGGCCGGCAGCAGCTTCTCGCCGTAGGGCGTCAGGCGCTTGTTGAGATGGCGTCGCAGTGCCCAGCTCGGATCGCCCAGGTGCCGGATCAGCAGCTCGAAGGTTTCCGGGGATTCGGGGCCGGCGAACAGCAGATCGGCGGCCAGGATCTTGGTTTCGTCCTTCTCGGTGCGTCCCAGAACGGCGGCGAGCTCGTCCCGGGAGAGTTTCCCGCCGTTCCCGAGCAGCGTCAGGGCCCAATACCGGATATTCTCGTTCGGGTGATTCAGGAGCGCCTGAAGAGCCTCGACCATCCGTACGAGGTGCGGCTGGACCAGGGCGGCGCTCTTCTGCTGGATCTCATTGTCGGGGTGGGCGAGGCCTTTGTATAGCAGTAGCAATAAGGTCTGCTCGTCGTTCGGCTTGCCTGCCCGGTCGAGGAGGGCGTGGATCTGTCGGGTGTCGTCGATCTGGAACGCATGCTGCAGGCCGCTGTACAATTCGGCCGAAGACGCGGAGCTCATACGGTGTCCTCCCCGGCCGGTTTTACATGCCGACCTCTGCGGCATTGTAGCCGTCCCTTTCCCTTCCTGGCAATACACTCCTCCGGGGAAAACATTGACACCTGGAGGGGGATCGGTATGATTAAAAGATGACCACGCCGTTTCGGGGCGTGACGTTGCGCAACAAGGAGATGCTTCGATGAAAGCCTCACCTCATCAGAGGTTCCTGCAGGGTGTCCTGGCTGTCGTGCTCACGTTGTCAGCCGCCGTTTCCTGGGCTGGATCGAGCCTGAATGCCGACCTGAAGTTGATTCGCGAGGTCCAGCAGAAAAAGGTCACCCTCCAGTATCTTGCCGATCCGCGGTCGAAGGCATTTCTGACCGATCTGCTGAAGGATTTCCCCGAGCAGATCCGAAAAAATTTCAAGGCGAATATCACCGGCGCCTACCGGAAGCAGCTCCTGGCGAACTACGAGGCGAAGCTGGCCGAGGTGTCGGGGGATATCCTGGCCGCTATCGGCGACGATGCCTCCCGGGAACAGGTCATCACCGCCGCTGAAGCCGCGCCGTTTCCGCTCGATCTCGCCTATGCCGGCGTCGTCAAGCGCCTGGCGGACGCTCTCGCTTTCGGACGCGCCCAGCGCATAGGCTCCACGAGCCTGATCAGCTCCGACGCGGCTTCCCGCCAGGCGGACCGGATCGAAACTCTTCTCGGCCGGTTCCAGGAGAGCGCGAGCCGTGACACCTGGGAGGCCGTCGGAAAGCTGTATGCGAACGTTCCGCGTCGCGACTTCCCGGTCTGGTGGTATGACGATGCCCAGCATGACGATGTGCCGTACATCACGCATGGCCCGGCGACCGTTTCGACGCTGGTTCCGCAGAAGCGCAAGCAATGGACCGTCCTGGTATTCCTGAATGCCGACAACGATCTCGAGAACAGCGGCATGAAGGATCTCAACGAGATGGAGATGATCGGCTCCGACGAGAACCTCAACATCGTCGTCCAGATCGACCGCCAGCAGGGCGCCAAGGGCGAGACGATCGAGGACGGCAACTGGATCGGCACCCGCCGCTACGAGGTCGCCCGCGAGCGCACGAAGAAGATCGGCTCGAAACTCGTCGCCAACCTCGGTGAGCGCGACATGGGCAGTCGGCGCGAGCTGGCCGAGTTCCTCACCTGGGGTGTCGAGAACTACCCTGCCGAGCGGTTCATGGCCGTCATCTGGAATCACGGCGCCGGCTGGGTCGGCATCTCCTACGACGACGAGTCGGGCAACAACCTCACCGTGCCCGACATCGTCTGGGCCTGCAACCAGGCGAAACCCGCCCTCGCGAAGGCCAACCCGAAGCATCCGAAGTTCGACATCATCGATTTCGACGCCTGCCTGATGGGCATGATCGAGATCGCCTACGAGCTGCGCGACGTATGCGATTTCATGATCGCCTCTGAAGAAACCGAGCCCGGCCAGGGCATGCCCTACCAGGATACCCTGCGGCCGCTCCGGGAAACCCCTGACATCACCCCGCGCATGGCGTCCAAGGCGATGGTTGCCGCCTATGTGAAATCCTTCGCCGCCGGCGGCTCCCAGACGACGAAAACCCTGGGCGGCGCGCCGGTGACCAAGGCCGCCTACGACCTGTCGCGCATCCAGCCCCTCGTCGAGCTGGTCGGCAGGCTCGGCGCCGCGCTCGAGGCGAACCACGAAGCCTACACCCAGGCACTCGTCGACGAGTTCGGCAGCTTCGCCCGCATCCGGCGGTACAGCGAGGCCAGCTTCGTCGACCTCCACGACCTCGTGGTGCGGCTCGCGACGATCCGGACGATGCCGGCCGAGGTGCAGAATATCTGCATCGATATCGTGAAGAAGCTCGGCTACCCCAAGCTGACCGACCGCCTTTCCCAGCCCGTCGTCATCCGTCGCCGCACGCCGGGCGCGGTGATCTGGGGCTACAACGGCTGGAAACTGCCCCCCGCCGAGCTCCGGCCGCGCGGAAGCGCCGTCTGGCACTCGCGGTTCGTCCGGACCCCCCTGCGCGGGCCGGATGAAAAGGGCGATTACACCTGTGTCATCGGCCCCTTCAGCCTCGTCGTCGACCCGGTCGCGAAAAAGCGCGAATACGTCACCGAAATCAATTATCGCATTGAGTATACAAACGGGAAATCGAGCCCCGACTTCACCGATCGCACCGGCCGCGAATATGTGATCGTCACCGACTTCCCGGCAGACTCTCCCATCATCGCCGAGGGCCACACCCAGGGCATGGGCAACAGTTACGGCATCTCCGTCTACTACCCCTACTGCCTCGAGTTCCGGACGGCCTACAAGAGCCTCGGTTTCGCCCGCGACACGGCATGGGACGAGTTCATCGCGCGCGTTCCGGCGTATCGGGCCACCTCCCCCGTGCTCGTCACGGGCGGTATGGTCGAGGATCCAGCCTCGCTGCGGCCACTGGTCGTTTCGTTCAAGGCTCTCGGGCTCCAGCCCGATATCCTGTGGGATCCCAAGGTGTTTGGTTATAAATATGGTGATATTCTTCAGCAGTATCGCAACGGCGTCGTGTTCACCGACAGCGTCTCGGCGAGCTCCTTCGGCGAGATCGCGCCGTCGGCCGACGACCTCATACGGTATCTCGACGGTGGCGGCGCCCTCTTCCTCGCCGCCCAGTCGGTCGAACAGAAGAACACGAACATGCCGCTTCTCGAGGGCTTCTTCGGCTTCCGGTATGTCGGGGACGACCGTGACCTGCCCGCGATGACGCTCACCACGAAGACCGGCGCCGCCGTTCCGGTGAAACTCAACGGGGAGGACTCGGCCCAGTCGGCGAAGGATGTCACCATCATGGAAGCCGACGCCCCGGCGAAACCGTTCGTCACGACCGAGGACGGGCGGGTCGCGGGGCTCGCGGTTGTCGGCACATCCTCCGGTTCGGGAATGCCGTATCGCGGCGTGTATCTCGGCTTCCGGTTCGAGGCGGTGACGGGGGCGGCCGTTCGCACGGCCCTCGTCGAAAACGCTCTCGACCTGCTGGCCCCCCAGCTCAAGAAACTTCCCAAGCCCCTGGAATCCTCGACCGACGGGGAGTGACCCCGCCGGACCTGTCTCTGCTCTCCCGACGCCCGCGGTTGCCGCGGGCGTCTTTGCCTCTTCCCCGATTGTATTCCGGGGGGTGGGCTGCTAGACTATGGGGGAGAGAGGGTTATGAAGCTGAGAACCGTTTTTGAGAGTCTCGAGAACATGCTCGTGGGGGAACCTCCGCAGTTGGCTCCTCAGGCACCATCTGCGCCGGGGAATCCGCACATCCCCGACCTTCTTTCCCTGCTGATCAGCGGGAGCCTCCGGGCCGAACAGGTCGGATCCCTTCTGGCGGGAGCGTCCGGCCGGTCTCCGGCGGATGCCCAGGCCGCCGTGACCGGTGTTCTCGAACAGGTTGCCCGGCTGCTCGAAACCTCGACCTCCCTCCTGAACAACCTCCTGACCGTCACGATCGGTCTCGCCGTCCAGGGCGTCGGCGCCGAGCGCGGGACGCTGTTCCTCGTCGATCCCGAGACCGGCGAGATTTTCTCGCGCGTCCTCCAGGGCGAGGAAATCCAGGAGATCCGCCTGCCCCCCGGCACGGGTATAGCTGGAAATATTCTTTCTTCCGGCCGGGCCGAGATCATCCACGACGTCTACGCGGACAAGCGGTTCAACCAGGAGATCGACCGGCAGAGCGGCTTCGTGACCAAGTCGATCCTCGCGGCCCCGATGCGCATTTCCGCCTCGGACGACCCGATCGGGGTGATCGAGCTTCTGAACAAGCGGGAGGGGCGATTCACCCAGGCCGATCTCGAAGCCGTCGAGAAGATCTCGGGCCAGGCTGCCCGGGCCCTGCGGAACGCCCGCGACTTCGAGATGACGCGCCGCTCGCGCGAGAACGAGAACCGACTCCAGGAAGTCGCCGCCGCGATCTCCTCCGAACTGAACCTCAAGCCGCTGCTCGAGAAGATCATGCAGGCCGTCACGATGATCCTCGATGCCGACCGTGCGACGCTGTTCCTGCACGACGAGAAAACCGATGAACTCTGGTCCCAGGTCGCGCTGGGCCTCAACGACCAGGAGATCCGTTTCCCCGCCCACCTCGGCATCGCCGGCAAGGTGTTCACGAGCGGCGAGACGATCAACATTCCCGACGCTTACGCCGATGCCCGGTTCAACAAGGAGATCGACAAGAAAACCGGGTATCACACCCGGAACATCCTCTGCATGCCGGTCGTCAACCGCGCCGGCAAAGCGATCGGCGTGACCCAGGTGCTCAACCGCAAGAATGGGGTGTTCACGCGTGTCGACGAGAAGAAGCTGAAGACGTTCTCCTCCCAGGCGGCAATCGCGATCGAAAACGCCAAGCTGTTCGATGAAGTCCTGAACATGAAAAACTACAGCGAAAGCATTCTCGAGAGCCTCAGCAACGGCGTCATCACGGTGAACGCCGCGCGCCGCATCGAAAAGTGCAACGCCGTCGCCCTGCGCACCTTCGGCGTGACGACCGACCAGATCACCGGCAAATACGCCGACCTCTTCTTCACCGGCGACAATCACTGGATCGTCGACAGCCTGCGCCGCGTCATCGCGACCCAGGAGGCCGACAACTTCCTCGACGCCGAGATCACCGACCGGCAGGGGCGACATATAGCATTGAATATGGCAATTGCCCCCCTGCATGACGCCCAGAACAAACCCATGGGCGGGCTGCTGGCTTTCGAGGATCTGACCGGGGAGAAACGCCTCAAGAGCACGCTGTCGCGGTACATGAACAAGGAAGTGGCCGACCAGCTCCTCAACTCCGACGGCATGCTCGGCGGCAAGATGCAGGAGCTGACCGTCCTGTTCAGCGACATCCGCAACTTCACGACGATCTCGGAAAAGCTCGGGGCGCAGGAGACCGTCGCGATGCTGAACGAGTATTTCACCACGATGGTCGACATCGTGTTCCACCACGGCGGCATTCTCGACAAGTTCATCGGGGATGCGATGCTGGCCGTGTTCGGGGCCCCCTTTACGACCGGCGAGGACACCGACCGGGCCGTGATCACGGCGATCGAGATGCAGCGCGCGCTTCGCGAGTTCAACATCCGGCGGTCCGAGAAGGGCCTGCAGACGATCGAGATCGGGGTCGGCATCAACACCGACACCGTGCTGGTCGGAAACATCGGTTCCCTCAAGCGCATGGATTACACCGTCATCGGTGACGGGGTGAACCTGGCCTCCCGCCTCGAGGGCGCCAACAAGTTCTACGGAACGAGCATCCTCGTCAGCGAGAACAGCTTCAACCGGCTGATCTACCGCCACCGCACCCGGGAGGTCGATCTGCTGCGCGTCAAGGGGAAGAACCTTCCCGCGAAGATCTACGAGGTGCTCGACCACCACGACACCGCCTCGTTTCCGCGCATGGACGAGGTGCTGGGCTGCTATGCCAGCGCGATGGAGCTGTACCGCAAGCGCAAATGGGAAACCGCCGCCCGGTTTTTCGGCGAGGCGCTTGCCCTGCACCCCGGCGACACCCTTTCGAAGGTGTATGCCGACCGGTGCGCCCACTTCCTGCGCGAGCCGCCCCCCGACGAGTGGGATGGCATCTGGGTGATGCACTCCAAGTCGTGACCGTGCTACACTCGTGGATGCGCTGATGTAAATTCACCCTCTCCTGAGGAGGTCGGATATGCCTGCCGTCGGTTCATCGCTTCCCCGCAAAGACGCCTGGGACAAGGTCAATGGGAAAGCAAAATATATCGATGATTATTCATTTGCCGGAATGCTCCACTGCGCGACCGTCCGGTCTCCGGTCGCCTATGGGCGTCTGAAGGGCATCGACACGACGGCCGCCGCGGCGATGCCCGGCGTGTGTCGCATCGTCACGGCCGGCGACATTCCCGGCGTGAACGTGAACCCTCTCGTGCTCGATGACCAACCGTTTCTCGCCACCGGGTTCGTCCGGTTCCATGGCGAGCCGGTCGCCCTGGTGGCGGCCGACACCTACGAGCACGCCTGTGCCGCGGCCGCCGCGGTGAAGCTCGACATCGAGCCCCTCAAGCCCGTCCTGTCGATCCGGGAGTCCCTCGACCCCGCCTCGCCAAGATTGTATAAAGAAGACAATATCTTCAGCCGCTACGTGATCCGGCACGGGGACCTCGAGGCCGGGTTCGCCCGGTCGGCGCACGTCTTCGAGCGCGAATACGAAACCCCCTACCAGGAGCACGCGTATCTCGAGACGCAGGGGATGATTGCCGTTCCCGGCATCGAGGGGTCGATGACCGTCTACGGGTCGATGCAGTGCCCGTTCTACGTCCATGACGCCGTCTCCGCGATCCTCGGCTGCCAGAAAAACAAGGTCCGCATCGTCCAGACCACGACCGGGGGCGGCTTTGGCGGCAAGGAGGATTTCCCCTCGATTCTCGCCGGCCACGCAGCCCTGCTCGCCAGCCTGCTCGAACGGCCGGTCAAGCTCGTCTACAAGCGGGAAGAGGATATCATCGCCAGTTCGAAACGGCATCCGGGACTCATGAAAATGAAGGTCGGCACCGACGCCGATGGCAAAATTATCGCGGCGGATATTCAATACTACGTCGATGGCGGCGCGGCTGCCACGCTCAGCCCGATCGTTCTCTGGCGCGGCACCGTCCATGCCCTCGGGCCGTATGTCTGCGAAAACGTCCTGATCCGCTCGTTTGCCATGGCCACGAACAAGGTGCCGTGCGGCGCCTACCGGGGCTTCGGCTCTCCCCAGGTCATCTTTGCCGGGGAGTCCCTCATCGATGAGATCGCCGACACGCTGAAAATCGATCCCGTCGAGATCCGGCGCCGCAACGGGCTGAAGATCGGCACGAAAACCGTCACCGGCCAGCTGATCGACCAGTCGTGCGGTCTGACCGAGACGATCGACAAGGCCGTCGCGAAATCCGACTGGACGCGCAAATGGCAGCACCCGTCGGCCCGTTCCGGTCAGGTGCGCCGCGGCATCGGCATCTCCACCGTCTATTACGGGGTCGGCCTCGGGGCCGGCGGCAAGCATCTCGACCGCGCCGGCGCCAGCATGCTGATCATGAAGGACGGCACCGTCCAGTGCGCCATCGGCAACACCGAGATGGGGCAGGGCGCCCGCACCATCCTCGCCCAGATCGCGGCCGATGCGCTTGGCGTGACCTTCGACAAGGTGTTCGTCGTCGAGACCGACACGGCGTTCGTGCCCGACTCCGGTCCCACCGTCGCCAGCCGCACCACCTTTATGTCGGGCAATGCCCTCTCCGCTGCGGCGAAGGAGCTGAAGCCCCGCCTGATCGAGGCCGCCGCCGGCCTGCTCGGCGCGAAGCCCGAAGAGGTGGACCTGGTCGAGGGCGTCGCGTTCGTGAAGACCGCCCGGGAGACGAAGCGGGTCGCCTATGCCGACATCGTGAAGGAGTTCTACCTGCGGCGGCTCCAGCCGAGCGCCTTCGGGTGGTATATCGCCCCGGATTCAACGTTCGACAAGGAGACCGGCCAGGGCAACGCCTACTTCACCTACAGCTATGCGACCAACGTCGCCGAGGTCGAGGTCGACATGCAGACCGGCGAGGTGCGAGTGCTCCGAATCGTCGCGGCCCACGACATGGGCCGGGCGATCAACCCCCAGCAGGTCGAGGGCCAGATCGAGGGCGGCACGCTCCAGGGCGTCGGCTACGCGACGATGGAGGAGATCCGGCACGACGCGCAGGGCCGCATGCTCAACAATGCCTTCGCTACCTACATCTTGCCCACCACCGAAGACGCCCCCGAGATCGAGCCCATCATCGTCGAGCACGGGTACAGCGAGGGGCCATACGGCGCCAAGGGGTTCGGCGAAGTCCCGCTGATGGGAATCGCGCCCGCGGTCGCGAACGCCGTGTTCAACGCAACCGGCCGCCGCATCCGGATCATGCCGATCAAGCCGGAAAAGCTCATCGACTGCTGAAGCGAACCAGGAGGGGAAGCACGTGACGGAACAGAACGCCGAACCGATGCCGCAGCCGGAGCCGGACCGGATCCCTGCCGGCCTTCAGGCCGAGGCCGCCGTCGGGACGCTCGAAGAGTCCCCCTGGGACTGGGAGCGCATCGCCGCGCTCCTGGCCACCCTCGCCGTGCTCTTCTTCTACACCCGGTCCTGCCCCTTCGCCTCCGGCACCTACTGGGATCTCCTGTTCGCCCGCGAGTTCGATCTGAATATCGGCTGGGCGGTCCTGCCCGAGAGCATCGCCTTCGCCTTCGCCCAGTCGGCCGCCTCGCTGGCCGGACTGAAAACGCTGTGCCATGGCCTGTTCTTCCTTCTCTCCTGCCTCCTCCTCGTCTGGATCTATCGGGGCCGGGAAATCCTCCCTGGCTTGATCGTTCTTGGGATATTTGCCTTCGCCATGCAGCCGCTGCTCGGGCTGCGTGCGTTGTTGCAGCTGATCTTCACGGTCGGATTGCTGGCCATTCTCGACGGGGAGTGGCTCCGGGAAAAATTCGGCGTGGCGCTGATCCCAATCACGGCTGCGGCGAGCGCGCTCGGCCTCAACAGCTGGGTGCTCGTCGCGCTCGTGACGTGTTATGCCCTCGTCCGGCCGGGATTCCGGCTCACCCTGATCCTCAGCGCCCTCATCGGCATCCTCTGCTTCCCGGAGGGGGCGGCGAGCGCCGTCTCGAACCAGATCCCGCTTTCGATGCGGTATCCGCACCCCGAAGACCAGCTCCTGCTGAGCCTGCTGGCCGGTATCTTCCTGGTGCCCAACCTGATCGCGCTTTCCCGCATCGACGAGGAAAACTTTCCGATGGTGATTTTCTATGCCTTCACGGGCTTCCTCGCCCTGGTGAATTTCGGCGGGATGCCGCTGTTCATCGTCACCGGGGTCGTGCTGCTGCTGAAAGCGCTCAGCGAGATCGAGCCGCTGGGCCTCAACACGCGGCTCGCCGGAACCGTCATTCTCGTCATCCTCGTCCACCTGTTCCTCTTCCTCAACCCGTCCGGTTTCGGCATTAATCCGACCGTCCGCGGCGAGCTGGGCACCGACGTCGATGCCCTCCTCCAGGGTCGCATCCGGAGCCGGGTCGTCACGACCCATGATCTGGGCGAACTGATGTGGAAGGGCCTGCTTCACCTGACCCCCGACGACATCACGGCTCTTCCCCAGGTTCCCCGCCTCCGCATCGAGGAACATGACGGCACGCTCCAGCTCGTCCATGACGAGGAATCCTCCGGAACGGGAACGGCCGAGACCGCCGGGGCGGAACCGGCTGACCGCCCTCTGGCGCCGGCCGAGGATGCCTCTTCCGTTTTAGCCGGGGAAGCCCCGGAACCGGAGTTCGAACCCGCGTCGGAGCCTACAGCGCCTTGATATACCGCCGGCCGCGCGCGGCCTCTTCCCCCGCGGCCGTGAAGCCCAGGTTCTCGAGATAGCCCTGGTGGGCCGGAACGGCCGTCCAGGCCTCGAGGGTGCGGATGGCACGGTCGCGGAAATAGGTTCGCTTGTGCTCGAACAGGAACCGCCCGAACTGGAA
Source organism: Candidatus Ozemibacteraceae bacterium (assembly GCA_035388825.1). Classification (GTDB taxonomy): domain Bacteria; phylum Muiribacteriota; class Ozemobacteria; order Ozemobacterales; family Ozemobacteraceae; genus MWAR01. Next base: position 22,656 of record DAOOQQ010000003.1, on the reverse strand, counting down.
GTCCCGGTAAGCGGGAATCACGTAATCCATCAGGATCTCAGCCGTGCCGTCACGGCCCGGCCTGATCGCGAACACCCCCACCGGCATCATGTTGCGGAACAGCAGCCACGTGTCTTCCGGCTCGAACGTGTCCTGGAAGGCGCGGGGAAAATAGCTGACGATATCTTTTTCATGAAACCGCATGAACCGGAGAAAAAACAGGTCGCCGATCTCCGAAAGCGGCTCGAGGGTGAAAAAGTCGGACTGCCGGTAGATCTGCCACAGGTAATACGCGTCCATCACGGCGATATACCCGTTCACGACCAGGATCGGCATGGCCCCGATCAGCCAGCCGTACAGGGCGAAGATGGCGGCCCCGACGAGATTGATCCAGCGCAGCCGCAGGACCGACTGCATGCTGAGGGAGACGGCGACGAGCAGGGAGCCGGCATAGCCGATGATTTCGTTCAGATTCATGTGTGCCTCGTGAAGGATGTCTTGGAGCGGGCGGCAAGCATACCTGAGCGGGCCGGTCCGCGCAAGGAACCGTGAAAAAAGCCCCGGGGGCGATCCCCCGGGGCTTGTGGAAAGGGCGGAACGGGATCAGATGACCGGGCGCAGCCAGGTGAGCTTGCGCAGGAAGTTCATCCGGTCGACGATCTTCTTCGAGCAGTGATCTTCGGGGCCGTAGACCTTGGTGACGTTGCCGTCCTTGTCGATCGAGATCTTGTACTCGACGGCCGACTTCATGTCGTCGATCAGGCGCAGCGCGGTCATCGTGGCGAACTGCCGGTCGCAGATCGCGGCGACGACTTCCGAGTTCACCTGCTCGCTGAGGGCATCCATGTTGTAGGAGCCCACGACGGCGATCTGGCGGTCGAACACGAACACCTTCGAGTGGAGCCGTTCGTTGATCGTCGGGGCGACGAGCAGGTGGCAGGTCGGCATCTCTTTCAGCATCTTCTTCCAGTCGGACATCAGGAACGCCTGCGGGAACAGCGAATCCGTCGAGCCGCCGCTGTTGGTGTGCATGATGATCTTCACGCCGCGCGCCGAGGCGCGCTTGAGGGCCGCGTCGGCCTCGGCCGTCAGCACCAGATAGGGGTTCTGGATGATGATCTCTTCGCGGCTGCATTCGATGAACTTGACCAGCGACGGCGTGATGCCGTTCAGCGCGCCCAGGCGGGAATGCTTGTCGAGGATCTTGACCGGCTTCGGCCGCTCGCCCCGGAACAGCTGGAAGGAAGTATAGCTCGAAAGATTTTTGAACTTCGACAGCTCCTCGTTGAACTCCTTGAGGGCTTCGGGCAGTTTGCCGGAGAGCTTCACCTTGGAGGCGTCGAACAGGCCTTCACCCATGATGAACCGGCGCATCGCCTGGTAGGCCAGATCGAGCCGCGCCGACTGGTCTTTCCAGTTGATCTTGTCGGGCTTGACGGTGGAGTTCTTCAGGCAGACCCACTCGTCGTCGAACGCCTGCTTCAGCTGGGTCGCGACATGCGTGCCGCTCATCAGCACGTCGGTGTCGCGGTAGACGATGTCGTATTCGCCCTTGCCGACGAAATAATCCGGGCCGATGTTGCGGCCGCCGATGATCGTCGTCTGGCCGTCGATGATGATGATCTTGTCGTGGTTGCTGGCGAAGACCAGGCGGAAATCCTCGAACAGACCCGTCAGCGACTTCGCGACGGCGTTGAACTGCTTGATCTCGACGTTCGGGAGTGCCGCAAGCTCCTGGAACCGGTCGGGCATGCCCTTCATATAGCCGGAACGATAGATGCGCCCGTCGATCATCAGGCGGATCTTCACACCCTCCCGGGCCTTCTTGGCGAGCAGGCCGAGGAACGCCTGGCCGAAAATGTCCTTGTCGACGATGTAATAGGTGCAGTCGATGGTCTGTTTCGCCGATTCGATCATCTTCCAGCGGGCATACCAGGCATCGTCGTTGCGCCAGATGAGACGCACGCGGGTGCTGATATCGCCTTTCGGGACGCCGATCGCATCGAACGCCGCCCGCAGGTCATCGTTGGCCGGCAGAGTGGGGGCGCCGGCCCAGGATGCGGCGGCGGCCAGGATGACGAACACGGCCAGCACGGCGAGACGGGAAATCCAGTGATCCAGTCGCTTCATGAAAAGACCCTCCTTGAGGGAAATACCGGGCGAAATTCGAAGATTATTTTCTAATTCTGCGCAAAAACATCCGGTACGTCAAGGATCAGACCCTTACGAGGCGGGAAGTGGGCCGGCGGCGCCCGGATGGCGCAATTCAGCCGGACCCATTCTTCCGGACCCGGCATGCAGGGCGGGGTGGGGCTGTCATTTTTTGCCGGGATGTGGTACGTTTACTGACCGGCCTTTGCCGGCCCTTCCCCTGTGGGATGAGCTTTCCGGAAGGACAGACGCACAACCATGTATCTCAAGTCCCTCGAAATCATGGGATTCAAATCGTTCGGCCGCAAGACGGTCTTCGATTTCCAGCCTGGCATCACGGCCATCATCGGCCCCAACGGCTCGGGAAAGAGCAACGTCTGCGACGCCATCCGCTGGGTGCTCGGGGAACAGAGCGCGAAGGCTCTCCGCGGAAACAAGATGGCCGAGGTGATTTTCGCCGGCTCCCCGTCGCTGCGTTCGGCCGCGTTTGCCCAGGTCAAGCTCATCCTCGACAACGAAGACCGGATGATGCCGCTCGACTTTTCGGAAGTGACGATCGGCCGCCAGTTGTTCAAGTCGGGGGAGAGCAATTACCTCGTGAACGGCACCCGCTCCCTTCTGAACGACATCAAGGAAATGCTGATGGACACCGGTATCGGCAAGGATGGCTACTCGGTCATCGGCCAGGGGGATATCGAGGACATCATCTTCCAGCGCACCCAGACCCGCCGCGCCCTCATCGAGGAAGCCGCGGGCATCACGAAGTTCAAGCATCGCAAAGCCAACACCCTGACCAAGCTCGACCATACCAAGGCAAATATCACCCGCCTCCAGGACATCATCGGCGAGATCCAGAACCAGCTCGGGCCTCTTTCCGAACAGGCCGAGAAGACCCGCCGGTACCAGACGCTCGCGGCTGAGATCCGGGCTCTCGAGATCGACCTCGTCCTGTTCGACCTGTCCCAGCTCTATGGGGATGCGGAAAACGTCGATTCGATGCGGCGCGGTCTGCTTGCCAAGGTCGCCGAGATCGAGAAGTTCCTCGAGGAGATCGACAGCCGCAAGAGCGGCGTCCGCGAAAAGGTGCAGGAGTTCGAGAACCAGCTCCAGACGCGGCAGAGTGATTCCCGCAAGGTCGCGGCCACGATCGATGAAACGCGGGGCCGGATGGGCCTCCTTCGCGAGGAGGCGCGCGGTCATGAGTCCCGCCGCCAGGCGATCGCCGATGAGATGACCGGCATCGACAAGATGCTCGCCGACGGCGGTCAGGAGATCACCGACGCCGAGAACCGCCTCCGCGATGCCGAGACCGAGGAAAGCGCTGTTGCAGGCCGGATGGCCGAGATCGAAGCGAATACCGGCAAGGTGCAGGCCGAGCTCGACGCCCATCTGAAGAGCGTCGGCCAGGACCGCGAGTCTTCCTACAAGATCGCGGCCCAGATGAGCGAGAAGAAGACCACGATCAACACCTCGAACCAGCAGATCCAGATCCTGGACCGCCAGCTCGAGAAGGGCAGCGGTGATGTCACCACGCTCGAGGCCGTCATCGACAAGCTGGCCACGGAAAAGACCGGCATCGAGAAAGAGCTGAAGGCGATGGAAACGACGATCGCCGATGAGGGAACCCGGCTTGCCGACGACCAGGCGCGCGCCAACAAGCTCGACAAGGATCTCCGCCGCGCCGAGGAGGAACTCTCCGGCACCGTCGACCAGTTCAAGGTGCTCACCGCCCGCCGGAACATCCTCGAGGAGCTGAAGAACCGCTCCGACAGCGGCATCCATCGCGGCGTGCGCGAGGCCCTCGCGCTGAAGGACCGGGAACTGCCCGGCATCTGCGGCATGGTGGGGGATCTGATCACCGTGCCGAAGGGCTACGAGATGGCCTTCGAAACCGCCCTCGGCGGCAGCATCCAGGATATCGTCACGCGCGATGCCGCAACGGCCCAGCGGGCAATCGCGGTCCTGAAAGAACGCAAGGCCGGCCGCGCGACGTTCCTGCCGATCGACATGATCCAGCCGCCCGCCCGGCTTGAAGCTGTCCGTGCCAAGGGCTGTCTCGGCGTTGCGCTCGATCTCGTTCAATATGATGCGCAATATTATACGATCATGAACTTCCTGCTCGGGCGCATCCTCGTCTTCGAGAACCTCGACGATGCCGTCGCCTACTCGCGCTCGACGCGCAACTTCAACCGCATCGTCACCCTCGAGGGCGATATCGTCCGCTCCTCCGGCGCGATGACGGGCGGCGCCGAGGGCCAGAAGTCGGCGGGCCTGCTTGCCCGCAAGCGCGAGCTCGAGGAGGCCGAGGCCAGGATCCAGACCCTTGCCGCGGCTGAAAAGAAGCTGAGTGTCCAGGTCGTCCGGCTTCGCAACGAGCGGGTCGCCCTCGGTCAGGTCATCCGGCAGCGGGAAGAAAGCCTTTCCCGCACCCGCCAGTCGATGGAGTTCTTCCAGAAACGCCTGGTGATCACCGATGGTGACCTCGCGACCCGACGAAACGAGTTCCAGAATCTCGATATCAACCGCCGCGAGATCCAGAAAGAGCTCGAACGGATCCGCCAGGTCCAGGCGGCCGCCCAGCAGGAATTGACCCTGCTCGAAAGCCAGAACATCGAACTCACCGCCCGGCTCCAGGAAATGAGCGGCCGGGAATCGGCGATCCAGACCCGCCTTGCCTCCCTGCGCGGGCTCCATGCCGACGAGAAAGTGACCCAGGGTCAGATTGCCGAGCGCAAGAAGGCTCTGAAGAAGGAAATCGATGCCGCCATGCGCCGCCGCCGCGATGCCCAGGAGCGCCGCGACCGTGCCGGCGAAGAGGTGGCGCGGCTCGAGCAGCTCCGCAAGGAGGCGGAAGCCGGGATCGCCGCCTTCCAGAACGAGATTCAGACCCTCGAAGCCCGGAAAGCCGAGCTGGAAAAAGCCTATGAGACGCTTCAGGCCGAGTATCGGGCCTGCTCCAAGGAGCTCGAGACCCTCGATCACACCTGGCAGAGCCGCTCGAAGATCGCCGAATCGACCCGCACCAAGCTCGGAGAGCTTGATGTGAAGCTCGCCGAGGTCAAGACCCACATCGCGAACAAGGAAAGCATCCTCCGCTCCGAATACGAGTTCGACCCGGCCCAGATCGGCACCCAGCTCCGCAAATACGAGAGCCGGGACGTGCTGAGCGGCCAGATCGCGGAGCGGCGCGGCGAGCAGCAGCGGCTCGAGCCGGTCAACCCGCTTGCCATCGAGGAATACGAAAAGACGAAGGAGCGATTCGAGTTCCTCAACGGCCAGGTGCGCGACATGACCGAAGCCGCCGTCTCACTCGAACAGGTGATCGCCGAGATCGAGAAGATCTCCAGCGAGCGGTTCATGGAGACGTTCGGGCAGATCGATTCGGCATTCGGCCAGATTTTCCAGGTCGTGTTCCCCGGCGGCAACGCCAGGCTCAAGCTGACGACCCCCGAACTGCCCCTCGAGAGCAATGTCGAGATCGTTTGCCAGCTTCCCGGAAAGAAACTCTCGACGATAGAACTCTTCTCGGGCGGGGAAAAGGCGTTGATCTCGATCGCCCTGCTGTTCTCGATTCTCCAGGTCAAACCGCCCGCGTTCTGCATTCTCGACGAGATCGAGGCCGCGCTCGACGAGGCGAACGTCAAGCGGTTCACCCGCCTGCTGCGCAACTTCGCCGACAAGACCCAGTTCTTCGTCATCACCCACAACAAGGAAACGATGCAGGCCGTCGACGTGATCTACGGGATCACCCTCGAGAAAACCGGAACGTCGCGCCAGATCTCGATCCGTCTCGAAGACCAGGAGAAGATTCGTGAATTCACCGCCCGCAAGGGCGTCAGCGTCACCGAGCGGCTCAAGGCCGTCGCGGCGGCGGATCGGGCGCAGACGGCCGATGCCGGCCCCTATCAGGAGCCCCGGGAGACTGCTTCATGAGTGAACCCCATGATGTGAAGAACACGCCCCAGCCGTCGCCGACCCACGAGTGGAACGAGCCGCGGCTCGTCGTGCTGCTGATCGGCCTCTGCCTGCTGATCGAGGGCGGCCTGATCTACTACCAGAGCGGCCCCAACCAGATCATCATCGCCTCGGTCACCGCCCTTTCGGGCATCACCCTGCTGCTGTTCGCCTGGCTCGTTCCTATCGAGGACGAGCAGGAAGGGCCTGCAGAGGCCGAGATCACGGGCAAAGAAGTGGTTCCTCCCCCGGCGGAGCTCCGAGCGGAACAGCCCGGGGAACGGATTTTGGCTGTGCCGCCCACCACGGCGCCACCGCCAGCCGCCGCCGGAGAGCCCGCGGTCCCGCCGGCCGGGGAAGCTGCCGTTCCGGCTGTCGCACCGGCTCTGCCTGCGGAAGGGGCGCCCCGACCCGCTCTCGAAGAGGAGCCGGCGCTTTCGTGGTATGACCGGCTCACGTCTGGACTGCGGAAAACCCGCGAAAGCTTCGTGGGCAAGGTCAAAAACCTCGTTCTGGGTCGCACGAAGATCGACGACGAGCTGCTCGAGGACCTCGAAGCGACCCTCTTCGAGGCCGATCTGGGCGTGAAAACCACCCAGGAGCTCCTCCAGTATCTCCACCAGAAGGTTGCCGTCGACCGGATCACCGATCCCAATTGTATCTATGAACTGCTGCGCGAACAGCTCCACCTGCGCCTGACCAAGTTTGCCTCGGCGCCGAAGTTCAATCCCGGCGGCCTCACCCTGTTCCTGGTCATCGGCGTGAATGGCGTCGGAAAGACGACGACGATCGCGAAACTCGCCCGCAAATTCATGAAAGAGGGCAAGAAGGTCATGCTGGCGGCCGGCGACACGTTCCGCGCCGCGGCCATTGATCAGCTCTGCATCTGGGGTGAGCGGGTGGGGGTCGAGGTCGTGCGCGGCCAGGAAGGGGGAGACCCCGGCGCGCTCGTGTTCGACGCGATCGCCGCGGCCAAAAAGCGCGGTGCAGACCTGCTGATCGTCGACACGGCCGGCCGCATGCACGTCAAGGCCGACCTGATGGCCGAGCTGGCCAAGGTGCAGAAGATTGCCGCCCGCGAAAGCGACGGCGGCCCGCACGAGATCCTGCTCATCCTCGATGCGACGACCGGCCAGAACGCCGTCCAGCAGGCGAAACTGTTCAACGAGGTGTTGCCGATCAGCGGCCTCGTGATGACGAAGCTCGACGGAACTGCCAAGGGCGGCGTCCTGTTCGCCGTCGAGGAGCAGCTCTCGGTGCCCGTGAAGTTCATCGGTGTCGGCGAGAAGATGGACGATTTGATGACGTTCGATCCCGAGCAGTTCCTCGAAGCCCTGTTCGCCGACGATGCGGTGAAATCCAAGGAGAGCGACTACGCCGTTCTCTGAGGCGGAGCGCCGCTAGCGGGCGGGCGCCTGGCTCGCTGCGGGCTGCCAGAAGCCGATCGGGCCGAGAATCCGCAGCTCCTCCTGCAACAGGCCGAGTTGAAGCTCGGCCAGAGCTCCAAGATCTTCTGGAGACAGCGGGGAGCCCGTGGCGGGGGCGATGCTCGTCATGCTGAAATGAAGGGTTTCGAGCCGCTTTCGCAGAAAGGGAGACTCCTCGAAACAGCGGGTCAGGGCCAGCATAGCATCGATCACCAACGGGTCATCGGTCGCCAGTTGGACGGGGAACGATCCCGGCTGCTCCGCCAGCGTGTCGATCCGCTGGGACAGAGAAGCCAGCGCCTGCCGGCAGGAGAGAAGCTTCTGGGGCGCCCCCAGCAGATCGAGCGGCAGGGTCGACATCTCCAGGGCTTCTCCGGAAACGGTCTCGCCGCGCCCGATGCTCCCGATCAATCTTCCGAGACTGCGCATGCCTTCTTCCCAGCCGTGGCCCGAAAGGGTCTGGTAAACCGGGGGCGGGGCGATGCCGTGGTCGAGGAAGAAGGAAAGCCATCCATCCAGCAGCCGGGCCGACCGGCTCGCCGAATCCGGGAATCCCATCCGGTAAGCCAGTTCCGTGTCCCGGACCTGCTCGGCGAGGTCTTTGCAGCGCAGGGAAAACTCGTCCAGAATGAAATCCGACGGGCTGCAGGCCGTTGAAACGGCCGGGCAAAGTAATATAAAATAATATATAATAATATAAAGTATTGAAGCTCGCCGGGTAGTGGCTTCGGCGAAACGGGGAATGCTGCTGTTCATGCGGACAGTATAGCCGAGAAACCGGCGAAGCAAAAGCGGGGGCGCCGTTCGGCACCCCCGCTCGATTTACATCGGAAGATCGTCAGCGGCGGTTTTCCTTGCTCTCCAGAACGCGGGCATCGAACGAGCTGTCGACGACTTCGATCGGGATGCGCAGGGAGCGCTTGTTCCCATGGGCGTCCGTTGCCGAGATCGTCATCGATACCTGCGGCTGCCCCGGAAGAACCTTCATCGGCATATCGACGGTGAAGCGGGCCCGGGGGGACTGGATCTGGGGGTTCGGGGCGTTGTTGGGCAGGTAGGCGGCCTCGAGCGGCAGATTACCCACGCCGGCCGGGAGCAGGCTGCGGGAGCCGCCTGCCTCGAGATTTTCGGTGATGGCGAATGTGGCGGCCGTCAGGTTCCGGTAGTCGACGTTTTCAAGAATGTCGACGTTGATCAGCAGACGGCTCGAGCGGCGCACACGCGGCATGCGGGCGGTATCGAGACCGAGCAGGCCGGCATCGACCGCCTCGTTCTCGGTGCCGATGGCCGTCGGATACTGCGTGCAGCCGTTGATCTCGGCCGTCGTTGCTCCGCCGCCGATCGGGGTGCCGTTGAGGTGGAAGCAGCTGACCTCGAGGAGCGACTTGGCGAGGTTGCCCACGGTCGTGGGCAACCAGGTCGCATCCTGCACGCCCTCGGTGAGGGTTGCCACCCAGCGGCGGTTGTCATTCTGGGAGATGATCTCGACCCGGAAGCCGGGCGGGTCGTTGTCGACCCGTTCGAGCGTCCGCTGGGCCGTATTCAAGGCTCCGTTCGGCAGGGGCGTGGTGAACGAGCCGAACAGGTGGGTCGTGTTCTGGCCGTCGACGCCGAAGCCGTCGTTGAGCGAACCCGTCGCGTTGTAACTCAGCATGCCGACCCAGTTCGTGAGCACGCCGGTCGGGGCGAAGGGGCCGGTCGGTCCGTAATCGGCAATCTGGGCGGTGTAAGTGGCCCCGATGCGATAATCGTCACGCCGCCAGAACTCGGCGAAATCAGGCTTCTTGCCGATCGCGGTGTGGGTCGTCGCCGCCTGTTTGACGGACCGGCTCGTGGGATCGCGCGGAAGAGCCGGATTGGCCATCTGATACGAGACTTCGAAGGTGCCGAACGTGGCGCGCGGGTTGTTGTCCGAGACCGTGAACGAAGCCGTCACGTCCGGAATGGGGTCGCCCGTCGTGTGGAGGATGCCGCGGCTCAGGTCGGCGAGTTCCGGTGGCGTCTTGTCGCGGGCTCTGATCAGCCAGGCTTTCACCGAGCTGTTCGCGAAGGCAGAGGAGCCGCCGATCGCGGTGTCGGAGGTCGGCAGGTTGGGATGGGTTTTCTCACAGATCGCGCTGACCGGCACGGCGTCGGGAATGATGCTGCGATACTGCTTCTTCGTGGCATCCTCTTCGGCCGAGCTTTCGCGCCAGGAAACGCGGGGATAGATCAACTCGAGCCTGACCTTGTATTGGTCGGGGTCGAGCGGCGTCGCGATGCGCTGGGTCCCCTGGGCGGAAGAGGGGAGGGTCAGGGTGATGAGATACTCGCCGGGGTTGGCCGTTGTTGTCACATCGGCGCCGGTGCAGTCGCCCGAGGCGAGTTTCACTCCGCGCCAGGGCGGTGTCTGGCCCGGGATGGTCGCGCCGGTGCAGGTATTTTCGAGCCACAGGTTCCACCGCAGGAATTTCAGATCGTTGGCGGTTGGCCTGGTCTTGTCGGTGCGGGTTCCCTGATCGGCCGCCGCGACGTCTGCCGGCGAGCTCGTCTTGGGCCAGCCGGGATTGAACGCGGAGGAGACGGCATAACCGCTTCCGTCGGCCTGGAAGTTGTAGACGTGCATCGAGGTCTTGGCGTAGGCGGGGGTCTCGCCGGCCGCACTGTACAGGTTGTGGTATGTGTCATAATCCCAGACGCCCATGCCGTCATAGGTCGTCAGCCTGGAATCCTGGGAGGTGCGGTAGTTCGCATCGCGGAGGAACTGGGCTTTGAAAGAGATCTTCAGGTTTTCCACCGCCTCGTCTTCCGGCAGGTCGTAGCCTGCATCCGACACCGCAGTGCAGTTCTGGAAGGCTGTGGCCGCGTCGCCGCGGGCGGGCTCGAGCTTGATCGCGGAGATCAGGCTGGGCGGACCGTTGAGCGAAGACGCCGAAACGACACGCAGCAGGCGCTTCTCCGAGATGGCCGGCCGTGTGGAAGAGGTAAGATCCGTGGGCCGGTTGGCGCCGGAGAAGTTGAAGGTGTTGTAGGTGAGTTCCGCCCACACGGCATAGTTGCCGGGGTGAGGGGGAGTGAAACTCCAGTCGCACAGGCGGCCCGAAAAATCCACATTCGGTGCCGAGGCCACGGCGACACGACTGATGACGGTCGCCTGGGGCGTGGTGCCGTCGACGAGATCGGCATACCACCGGATCGTCGTCTGATACCCGTCGGCTTCGAAAAGACTGGTGGGGAAGCCGCTGTAGCTACCGTCGCCGTCTTCGTCGTGGTTATACTCGCCGGTTGTCGTCGGCAGATTGTTGAGCCGGACGTTGGTGTAGGCGCCGAAACTGCCCATCGGCTTGAGATCCCGGCGGGTGGTGCCGGAGAGATCAGTGATGTACGGCTTGAGCCCTTCCACCTTCAGCAGCACGGAAGAGTCTTCCGATACCAGGGTCGCGAATGGCTGGCGGTCTTCGCGGCAGATTTTCGGGCTGCCCGGGTTCTCGTTGAACACGGCAGGGAGCTTGGCGACGTTGATGACGGCCAGTTCGCCGTCGATGATCGAGTCGCGGCTCGCCTTCGCCTCCTGGCTCCAGTTGCCGACGAGGTTTGCCGTGGTGCCGTTCCATTCGATCTTGCGGGCCCACTGATCCTTGTAATATCCCGAAACCTGGCCTGCAGACGTCGGGGCGGCCAGATTGCCGCCGCCCGCCGACGGCGGATACTTGTTCACCTTCTTCGAGAAACTCTGATAGTAGGTGATGTCCCGGTAATCCCCGGCGGTCTTGGCCGATTCGGCCACCACGAGGGGCGTCATTTCATAGCGGGGCCGATACCACTGGGTCGTGCCGGGGGCAACCGCGTAGTCGGCGCTTCCGAGGATCGTCGCCATCGAAGGCGCGAGAGCCGCAACCTGCGCATCGCTGAGATCCGCCTCGGACGTCATGATGTAGAGGAACCCGTCCCCGTCGACCCCGATGTCGTCCACGTCTCCCGATATGATGCCGAGATACTCGGCCGTCGGATTGGTGTTGTTGGTATAGTCGAGTTTATAGATCTCGCCCGTGTCCTTGTAATACTCGTACCCGATACCGCCCGTTCCCCACCAGGAGTCCTGCACCACGAACAGATCCGCCTTCGAGGCGTAGATGAAATCGATGGTGGCGGCCGGGTCGAAGTTGGAGGAGATGCCGAACGATTTGATCTCGTTCGCCTTGATTCCGCGCGTGTTCAGATAGGCGGCATTGCGGATGTTCGTATGGACGGTGCCGTCACTGTTCGCCATGTCGATGGTGCGCTCCCCGGATGGGCTGGCGACGCGCAGGGCGGCCTGCTTGGCGTCGGCATACGGGCCGCTCATCAGACCTTTCTGATTGAAGCCATACCGCCGGCCGAGCGTGGAGGTGACGACCTTCACATTGGCGAGAACCGAGTCGATGGCCACTCCGGGGCCGGAACCGCCCGGAATGCAGTTGTCGCCACACCCGCGGGCGAAATACTCGGTCCCCCGGACGTCGGTGGCGCTCAGAACGGCTCCGGTCTGTGCCTGGAGAGGGGCGAACGGAGCATCGCTGCCCTTCATGAGCTTGAGAGAGCGGTCGCGCGTTTCATACACGCGCTTCACGATGCAGGAAAACTTCTGTCTGTCGCTTCCATGATAGGTCGGAACCTGGGTAGCCAGAACGGTCGGACGGAACCGTCCCGAACCGACCGGGTCTTCACGCCCGTCCAGCTGCTTCCAGGGGTAATCCGGATGCTGGGAAGTGCCATACGCGTAGTAGGCCATGCCGCCCCAGTGGGAAGGCAGAATGCGCTTCGATGAATCGGTCGGATGGGCGCTTCCCGCCGTTCCGTTCCAGAGGGGGGTGCCGAGGGCACCCGAACCCGACGGGTTCAGATACCGCACCGACGTCGGGCCGCCCGCGACCATCGCCCACGAATAACTCGTTCCGTTGATCGCGTAATTCTGCTTCCAGTAGCTCGACCCATGGACACCCCGCCAGGGCGAGTAGCTGGAAGGGGCAATCAGTTTCAGATAGATGTCCGAATCCGACGGATAATCGGCGGCATTCGGCCGGTACCCGACGGGAGCCGGCGACCAGCCGGTGTCGCCGGACATGACGGGCGCCTGGAGCATGAAGATGCTCCGCTCCTGACTGACCGCAAGGCCGAAATAGGTATTGTCTGGATAATACAACTCGGCCTGTGGGGTGACGACGCCGTCATTGGAAGTATGCCGGAGCCGGATGACATAGCCCGGATCAAAATCGGCCGGAGGCAGGAAGATATAGGCGATGCCGTTATACGAGTCGGAGGCAACGGCAAACGCGGCGGGAGTGCCCGCCAGCCCAAGGAGCAGGGTCAATCCCAGCAGCACTCTGGATGTCAGATTCTTCATACTCGATACCTCCTGGCACACAGCCTCGGCTCGGCTTCTCGCAGAGCGGGTTATTTCATCAGGTCCGAACGAAACAGCTTTTGAACGAGATCGGCGGCCGCCTGGCCGACGTTGTGTTTCTTGTATACCTCGCCGACGACGGCCGGCGTGATGTCGAGGCCGCCCTCGAGGACAAACCGCGTGAGCCGCGCATCATTGCAGTGATACAGTTGGGACATCTCACCCGTGGTCCACTGGTACAACCGGCTCAGCAGGGAATACTCGATATCGCTGCCGGCGGCGGGCTTGGGCGGCCTGGCCGGATCGAGCAGCTCGGAAAGCGGATTCCCCTCGATGAAGGCCTGCGACGGGTGCTGAAACCGGAAGGCGGTGGCGCTGTTGAACACGAACGACAGCTTCTCCCGCTTTGTCACGGTGGCGACGGCAGCCTGCACGTCATCGAGAATCAGCTTGAAGACCCTCTCTGTTTCACGGACCGGAAGCTGATCCGTGTGTTTTGCCTCGCTGTTCAGCTTCTCCAATTCGGACTCCTTGAACGACAGCTTCGAGCGGATCGAAAGAATATTCTGGCGATGGGCCTGTTCGAGCTCTCGCCTCTTATTACTATACTCTTCCGTCTGGGTACCCGGGGAAGACTGATCCTGGGCCTTTTCGCGCGAATCACGCTCCCGGTTCAGAGCGTGAAGGCTGCTGATGAACTGCTGATTCGCCTCGGCAATCTCTTTCTTGATCTGATCGACTTCCTGGATCAGTTGCTTCCTCTGGCTTTCGGTCTCGGCCGAGGCCTGGTTGGCGAGACCGGCCCCATTGGGAAGGGCGGCCCCATGGAATCGCCCCGTCGAGGTGTCCAGGTGGGCCATCAGCGGGTGCAGCATCACGGCCATGGCGACGTTGCAGTGGCCGATCTGTGGGACCGTCTCGGCGGCGGAGAGGGCGGGGGTGAACAGGGTCAGGACGGCGAGGAGTCGGAACAGGCGGGTCAGCATCTCGGGCCTCCGGGGAAGAGATTGGCGGACCGGCTATCTCAGCTGCCAGTCCGGGTCTGCGGTCGATTCATGAGGGATGGCGGGAACATTCGGCGGGGTCACCACGCGTTCGTTGCGTTTCGTGTTTCCCCGGGGCCAGGCGCAGGAGATGTCGACGATGATCGGGGTGAGCGAGGCCGTCGTGGCCGAAATGCCGATGCCGACCGACTCGACATCCGTGACAAGTTCGACGCTTTCCATCAGGGTCGTCCGTGCGCTTGGCACCTGGCTTTCATTGATATCCTTGATGAAGTTCGGGCCTCCGGTCGTTGGAATGCTGCGCTGGTACCGGTGGTACAACAGCCGCCCGTCGGCCGTCAGGGAATAGACGTGGTAATTCAGAACGGCGTTCACGTTCATCGGCCCACCCGACTGTTCCGGGATGGATTCTGTAAACCTCAGGAACTGGGTGCCCGGACTCCCCCGTCCCGAGACCGTCCTGGCGCGGTTGGCGGGAATGAGGGGCGTGCTCGCGTAATGCACCTTGAAGTCATCGATGTCGTTCTCGATGATCGTTCCCGGGAACACGATCGTCGAAGGGTAGCTGCTTCGCGCCAGGGTGTTCGAGATGTGCCGCGAGGCATTGCGCAGTTCGGAAACGGTTTTCTGGAGCCACAGGCCCTGTGCGCCCACTTGCTGGCCACCCCGGAAGACGCTGAACAGGCCGATCATGAACATCGAAAGGATGCCGGCGGCGATCAGGACTTCCATCAGCGTGAAGCCGGAAGGGGAACGGCCGCAACGCAGGCGTTCAGCGGATGTTGTCACGGGATACGCGCACCGTCCTTTTCAACGTTTCATCCCACGTTTCGCCGCGGGCGCTCACGATCGAGGCATTCACCGAGATTTCGACGATGCTCTGGTTGTTCACGATGGCGGCGCTCTGGTCGACTGTGTTGTTTGCCGCGATGCCGACCGTGGGGACCGTGTATCCCCCGGTGAACCGCTCGCGCATCAGGCCGGCCGCTGCGGGGGGAGGGGAGACGAAGCTCATGCAGCCGTTCACCTGGCCGTTTTCCAGGGTAACCCCGGAAACCAGGTCTTCGGTGTAGGCCTGCAGCCAGGCGGTCGAGTTGGACTTCGTGAAGCCGGGGGTGAAGAAACCGTTCGGCGAGAACTCGCCGGAGCGGTACAGAAAGGCGGGACCGGGATTCGTCGCACTGATGGGCCGAGAAAAATCGAACAAGGGATTACGGCCCTGCGCCATGCATATGGCGTCATATAATTCCCGGTGGAGATACTTCGTCTTCAGGAGGGCGTGCTCCATGCCGGCCCGGGCGACGAAATGCGCCTGGAGCTGGTTGTAGCTCGTCAGGTTCTGGCGGCTCGTCTGGCGGGTGGCCTTGACCAGCGCCGTTCCGATGATCGCGAGAACCGTCGCGAACAGCAATACGAGAGGAATGGCCATGCCCCGGGTCGGATGTCTGGCATTCATGGGATCACCTCAGTCCACCCTGGAAAGATGCGCTTTTGCCGTGTAGATCGTGATGGCGCGCTCGATGCCGCGCGGCATCTGCCACTTGACCCGCAGCAGAAGCCGCTTCATGACACAGTAATCCCCGGCCGGCCCAGCGGGGGACCCCAGATCGCGGGCCGACTGGGTGATGACGGCCGGAAGGGAGTAGGCATACGGGCTCTGGGCCGGGGCCGCCATGAAGAGATCCCCTGGGGTCGTCGTATACCAGACCTGGCGGCCCTGGGCATCGACGGCGTTTTCATACAGGGGCCGGGGGCGATACCGGAAACTCAGATCTGTGGCCAGGTTCAGCGGATTGTTCCCGGAGATGGGGAATACGAATAGTTTGACTTTATACCGGATTCCGCGTTCGTCGATGGTCTCCCCGCAGGTGCTGCGATCCGTCGTGTTGCCGAACTGGGCCAGGAAGGTCGACTCGTCGTACCCGGGAACGTCGGCCATCAGTCCGACATTCGGCTCGGCATTGCTCTCGCCGATGTCGGAAACGGCGGCGGGATTGACCTGGATGCTCTCGAAGGGGACGGAGTCGAGGGCTGTATTGAGAATGTTCCGGGCGATCGTCTGGGCCGAGATATACGAGTTGGTGATGTCGGTGTCGGCTGTTCCGGTACTGATGACGCCGAAAATCGGCAGGAACGCGAAGGCCAGAATCAGCATCGCCGTGAGGATCTCGAGCAGCGTCACCCCGCGGTGCGATGCTCTTCCGCCGCGGATCTGCAATTGATGCAAGACGAACATTCCCCTAGTATACCATACGCTCTGAGAAAACACGGTACAGAATGCCTCTGGGATCAGAAATCCGGCCTCCGGCACCGGGTGGTTTACATAATACATTTCATCGATCTGAGAAAGAAGATTGACATTCGGGGTAGAAGGTGGTATCCTCACACTACATTCCGCCGGGATGGCGGAATAGGCAGACGCACCGGACTTAAAATCCGGTGGGGTAATACCCGTGCCGGTTCAACCCCGGCTCCCGGCACTGTATACGACGCGGGGTGGAGCAGCCTGGTAGCTCGTCGGGCTCATAACCCGAAGGTCGGCGGTTCAAATCCGTCCCCCGCAACCGATTGAACAAGGGTCGGCTGGCTCATTAGCCGGCCCTTCTTCATGGCAGGGTAGCTCAGTTGGTCAGAGCACACGGTTCATACCCGTGTTGTCGAGGGTTCGACTCCCTCCCCTGCTACCGCAGGACGTTACAAGAACGTCCGACACTCTCCGAAAACCCGCCTAACCAGCGGGTTTTTTCATTCTCACCGCCTTATATCGTCCGTTTTGAACCCTTGTCATCCGGGGGTAAGCGGGGGTAGTTTTAGGGGTAGGTGGCCAAAGTGAGAAAGGAGATACCCCCATGTCGCTAACCGATGCTCTGATCCGGGTTACCAAGGTGGCCGATAAGGAAAAGAAGTTTTTCGACGGTGGCGGGCTGTTTCTTCTGGTTACCCCCACCGGCGGGAAATGGTGGCGGCTGAAATACCGTTTTGCCGGCAAGGAAAAACTTCTTTCCCTGGGGACTTACCCCGACACTTCCCTAAAAGACGCGCGGGAACGCCGGGACGAAGCGAAGAGGCTACTTGCTTCCGGCGTCGATCCGTCCGAACATCGGAAGGCTTCAAAGATCGAAGCCATTACGCGCGGGGTAAATACCTTCCAGGCCGTCGCCCTCGAATGGTTCGAGGTGAAGCGGTCCGGGTGGAAGCCCGGCCATGCAAAACACATCATGACCTACTTCACGACGGACGTATTCCCGTGGATGGGGAACCGGCCAATAGCAGAGATAACCCCGCCGGAACTCTTGCGTGTTGTCCGCCGGGTTGAAAAGAGGGCGATACCGACGGCTCACCGTGTGCTGGGGGTATGCGGTGAGGTGTTCCGGTATGCCATCGTGAACGGCGGCCGGGCTGATCGTGACCCGTCGGCCGACTTGCGCGGGCAGTTGAAGCCGAAGCCCAAAGAGAAGAACAGGGCTTCAGTCACTAACCCGGACAAGGTGGGGGAACTTCTTCGGACTCTCGACAATTACGCCGGCGGCTTCCATGTCCGGTGTGCCTTGCGTCTTGCGCCGTATTTATTTTGCCGGCCGGGGGAGCTGGTGGCGGCCGAATGGAAGGATATTGACCTAGAGAAGAGGGAATGGACCTTCCAAGCGTCAAAAGTGGATATCCCCCATATCGTCCCTCTCTCAAGTCAGGCGGTGGAGATATTACAGGAACTTCACCACATGACCGGGGGAAGCCGCTACGTGTTCGCGCAAGCGTTCAATTTTGACAAGCACATCAGCACGGACACGGTGCGGCTTGCTATTCGGTCGTGCGGCGTTCCGAGGGAACTGTTTACTACTCACGGGACGCGGGCCATGGCTCGAACGCTTCTTCATGAAGTCTTGCATTTCAAGCCCGAAGTGATCGAGCGGGCGCTTTCTCATGAAGTGAAGGACCCGAACGGCCGGGCCTATAACCGGACCATGTTCCTCGACGACCGCCGGCGGATGATGCAGGAATGGGCGGACTATCTCGACGGCCTGAAAACCGGGAATATCCGACTCGGCAAGGTGGCGTGACCGGTAAGGTGCTCAAGGTGCTCAAGGTGCTCACGTTTTTTGGGGCTGCGCAACTGCTCGTCCGCCGGGCCGTCGATCTTCTGGAAGAAGAGGACATGCAAAGGCGGCGGGGAGTCTGGGGAAGCCTGCCGCCGGCCACAGAGCCCACGACCGAGGCGGAGCCCTGAATCATTACCCGGCGCCGGGGGCTTCTCTCCCGGCGCTCACTTGGATCTCGGGGGGAGGTGGGAAGCATGGGGAAGCGAGGGCCGAAGCCGGGCGACTTTCCGTTGCCGGAATGGTTCGACCTGGGGAAGTATGTCCGGGCCGGGAAACTGACACTTGCCGAATGGTATGACCAACTGATGTTGAGATATGGGCCGTGGTATCGCGACTTCGCCGCCCGCCCGCTGGGGCGCACGGAAAGGATGCGTCTCGACCTGATCCGGCGTGACGGCATACCCAACCTTGCCAGACTGCGGGCCGGGGATGACCCCCTCCGGGCTGGGCTTCTCAACCTTGCCCGAAAAAGCGGGGGCAAAGGCACCGCTCGGGAACGGGCAACGCTCATCCCCATTCTCGAGCCCGCCCCCGTATCGGGCATTTCTGTTCGGGAGTTCTGTAACATGCTCACGGGGCTTCGGGCCGAACGGCTGGCGAAATGTCGGGAGCTGTTCGAGGATTTCAGCGTGTTCTGTGTCGATGATGCGCCGGGGGCCGAATGGATGGATGATCCCGTTGACATGGCCACCGGCTGGGGCTACAACAAGGCAACCATCCGTATCGACCTCGAATACCCTGATGACGTGCTGGAGGAACAATTCAAGGCATTCATCAAGGCGACTCGAACAAGGACCGGGGTTGCAAACCCCGGCAAGAGAAAATCGCCGAAAAGCTGGGAAACCATGCAGCAATGGGCCGACTCTCGCGTTCTGCCCTATATCGACCTCAAAATATGGGCATGGGAAAATCAGGTTTCAATGACTTATGATGCCATGGCGCAGGCGATCGGAACAGACGACGCCCAAGGCAGCGGGAGGGGTGGAGAGGCAATATCCAGAACGGTGGAACCCCTCGCAAGAAAACTCCTTTCCTCGACATACTTGAAAAAGCTGAAATCCCGCATAGAAAGCGGGGAGTGACAGGCGATAACCGCCAAGACCGGCACGGGGGGCCGGTCTTTTGTTTTCTCCGGCCATCTTTGCGGCGGAATCCCTGATCGGAAGCGGCGGAAAACTACCCGCATGAAAGTATTTTTCTTTCATGCCTCACGTTTCCGGTTCAATTCATAGTGGAATAATACCGACCGAAATAAACGGAGGTATGCACTATGAACCAACCCTCTCTTGACGGCCTGTTGCGAATTTCTCAGATATGCGGCGATCGGAAGCGCGGCATTCCCGCCATCGTTCCGGTGTCGCGTTCCACGTGGTGGGCCGGGGTGGCAAGCGGGCGCTTCCCTGCTCCCGTGCGTCTCGGCTCGAAACTGACGTTCTGGAAGGCGGCGGACATCCGCGCGTTGCTCGAAAAGCTGGGGGCGGCATCATGAAAAAAAGAAGCCGCGCGCCGAAGCGCACGACTCACCATACCGAAAAGTATTCTACCCGATATCCTCACCGCGTGCAACCGTTCATGCGGGCGCTGGGGGTGGGCCGGTGAAATCTCTTCATGATGCGCTTCGTGAAGCCTGCGACAGGGCGGGCGTTGTTTACAAGGAAGTGCCGGCCGATGGGCGTTTCCATCCGGTGGACATTGCCGATGATCCGCACGGCAAGGGCGACGGCCGCGTCAAGCTGTTCCCTGATGGCGAAGGCGGGATTGTCTGGAACTGGAAAGCGGGCGATGACCCTATTCCTTTCTTCATCGACGACGGCCGGAAGCTGACCGACTCGGAACGCCGGGAACGCGATCGGCGGCGGGAAGAAGCCGTTAGAGCCGCGCGGGCCGAAGATCAACGGCGCCGGGCCGAAGCGGCGGAACAGGCGGCGGCTATCTGGGCCGTTGCGACGCCGGCCGGGGCCGATCATCCATACCTGACGAAGAAGGGCGTGAAGCCCTACGGGATCAGAGTTCATGATGGGCGGCTGATCGTTCCGGTGATGATCGACGGCGTTCTGTCGTCTCTGCAATATATCTCGAACGACGGCGGGAAGCTGTTCCTTCGTGGCGGCGCGAAAAGTCGGGGCTTTCACCTGATCGGGGAAGCGCGGACCGATGGCGTTATCTGCATCGCCGAAGGCTACGCAACGGCGGCATCCATCCACGAAGCAACGGGCTATCCCGTGGCCGTCGCGTTCGACGCCGGCAACCTCGAACCCGCCGCCGTCTCGCTCCGAAAGGCATACCCGACCGCTACCCTGATCGTGTGCGGCGATGATGACCACGTGACGCCGGGGAATCCAGGGCGAACGAAGGCGATGGCGGCCGCGAAATCCGCCGGTGGCGTGGCCGTGTTCCCCGAATTCGGGGCCGATCGGCCGGCGAAGGCTTCCGACTTCAACGATATGGCGGCCGTGAAGGGCATGGCGGCCGTCCGGGAATTGATCGAGGCCGGGAAGGCGAAGCCCCGGACCGTGCCGGGGGTGGACTGCGAGAATAGCAAGATATCCGAATGGGGCGAACCGCTCCCGCTTTGCCCTCGCATGGTCTCGGAACCTTACCCGCTCGATGCGTTGCCGGCGGCTGTCCGTGCCGCCGTCTCAGAGGTGCAAGGCTGGGTGAAAGCTCCACTCGCGATGGTGGCCGGTTCGGCTCTCGGTGCTCTCTCTGTTGCGATCCAGGGACACATCGACGTGAAGCGGGCTACGGGCCTCGACGGACCTACGTCCCTCTTTCTGATGACCTTCGGGGACTCTGGGGAGCGGAAATCGACCTGTGATAAAGCATTCATGCGGTCCATCAGGGCATACGAGCGAGCGCAAGCCGAAAAGGCAAAGCCGAAGATCGACGCATACCGCGCCGAAATGGCGATATGGGAAGTCAAGAGGAACGCCGCGCTTGAAGCCGTAAAGAAAGCACAGGGCGCCGGGAAACCGACGTTGAGCGCCGAAAGCGCCGTCCGAGACCTTGAAGCAAACCAGCCAGAGAAGCCCAAGGTCCCGAAGCTGATTTACGGCGATGCGACACAGGAAGGGCTTGCACACGATCTCTCCACCCTGTGGCCGTCTGCCGGGGTGATCTCAGCCGAAGCCGGTCTCGTCCTTGGTTCGCATGGCATGAACAAAGATAATATCATGCGCTATCTTTCCAGCTTCAATATCTTCTGGGATGGCGGGGAAATCCCCATTACGCGCCGTCGCGAGGGTGCCAGTTATACCGCGCGTGGGGTCCGGCTCACCATGTCGCTGCAAGTCCAGGAGGCGACGATCAGGGAGTTCCTCGAAAAATCCGGGGCACTGGCGAGAGGTTCGGGATTCCTTGCCCGGTTCCTGCTTGCTTGGCCGGAATCGACACAGGGGGAGCGGCTGTTCACGGAACCGCCGGAAAACCTTCCGAGAGTCTCGGCTTTCCATGCAAGGGTGGCGGAACTGCTCGAGGCTGAATTGCCGATGGACGATGAAGGGCGGCTCGAACCCCTGATTATCGGCTTTTCTCAGGATGCCAAAGCCCTGTGGGTGAAGTTCCATGACGCCGTTGAAGTGCAGCTCCGAGGGGGCGGGAAGCTCTACGACGTGCGGGATGTTGCCTCAAAAATTGCCGACAATGCCGCACGAATTGCAGCCCTGTTCCATGTATTCGAGCGGGGACCGTCGGGGGCTATATCTCTTGAAGCTCTCACCGGCGCCGTGCGGGTGGCAACGTGGCACCTGAACGAATCGCGCCGATTCTTCGGTGAAATCGCGATGCCCGTAGAACTCTCGACGGCCGCCCGCCTGGAGCGGTGGATTGTGAAGGATTGCCGACGGGAGCGCACGGACCGCATTACGACAAGCCGGGTGCAACAATTCGGCCCTGGTGATCTCCGGAGCCGCGAAAAGATCGAGGCGGCCGTCAAGGAACTCCAGGAGCACGGCCGGGCGCAACTGATCCGTGATGGGCATCGGAAATACATCGTGCTGAATCCGGCCGTTTTGGCGGGGGAGGTGGATGCATGACCCTGCTCGACTCGATCATGGAAGAATTGGGAAATCGGCAGTCTGCTACTGCTATTCCTGCTATTCCTGCTATTCTTCCCGCCTCTCGATCTCCAGAAATAGCAAAAATAGCAGAAATAGCAGTAGCAACAAGCGAAAACCGGGAAAATGGCGCTTTCCCCGACGGCCTGAACCCCGCCACCCTGACGGCTGATCTTCCCGATGATCCGACGCTCCGGTCGGAAGTGCATCGGCTTCTCGATCGAGCTGATGAACTCGACCGGGCCGGTGATGAGGTCGGCATGGTTCGCATACTGGACGATATAAGACGAACGATACAGAACGCGACGCCCGCACAGGAAGCCGAGGAAGCCCCTCGAACTGATCGGGTGGGCAAAGATGAGGTGACGGCCGCCACGACGCCCTATAACGCACCTAATGCGAAAGCCGGGGATAATGCCGGAAATGCTGATCCCGTGCCGGTTCGCGGTGCCGGTCCGGCCATCACGCCACCATCGGACCATGCCGACGTGGTAAGCGAACGGGCTGCAATTCTCGAGGGTGACGCCGGCATGACCAGGCCGACGGCGGAACGTGAAGCCGTGGCGGCGGTGGGGCCGTGCTTCGTGTGCGGCGGCGGGCGCTTCTGGGTAAGCCGCTGGGGCGTGG
>DAOOQQ010000002.1:0-170416 GCA_035388825.1 Candidatus Ozemibacteraceae bacterium | reverse complement strand
ATATCCTTCCCTTCGGGGCTCGACTCGGGCGGGGAATCGCGGAAAAAGAGCTCCGAGACCCAGCCTGAGTAGCCGATGCCTGCCGTGTCGGTGCCCGTCACGTGAAACCAGCGGATGCCGTCGACAATCCTCCAGTCGAGGCCCATGGGTTCGGAAGCCACCGGCGATGAAGATTTTTGGGGCGGTTTCCATTTCGCATACAGGCCATCGAGCGAGAGTTTTCCTGACGAAAGACCATACAACAGGCTCCCGCCCACCAGGATGAAACACACGCTGAGAAAACCGCCGGCTTTGTTGCTCCGAGGGGTATCCGTGGTCGATGGGGACGATTCGGACGGAAGCGGCGCTTCAACGGCAGGGGGAGAGTCAGGAGCGACAGAAGTTTGAGCCGGAGCATCGACGGGAACCCCAAGATGCCTGGCCAGATACCTGAGGATGGGATAACAGAAAATGACCAGAAGAAGAATGGTCACGGCGAAAATCAGCATGTCCATAAAAGCCTCTCATATATAAGGAGTTCTTTAGAGAGACTACACGAATGTCCATCCGGAAATCAAGGCGTGTGTCCATAAGGGTCATCCGCCGAATGCCGATTTCGGAGAGTCATCTCGGGCATGGCTTGTTCGCGCATCCGGGCGGATCGCGATCCGCCCCGAAGATAGAGGTGCCGGCCTGGACGACGCCCAGGGGATGGGCGGAATGTCAGGGGTGGGCCGAGCAGATGACACGGCCGGCAACATCGAGAGTGTACGAGCAGGGCGCGTTGTGCGGTGCCTGGAAGCTTCCGGGGGCGAACAGGGTCGGAAGGTCGAGCTTCGTCATCGGGTCATGATTGATGGCATACATCTGGAGCTGCTGGGTAATCAGGGCTTTGTTCGCCGCGCAAACGGCCGTGAAGCTTCTGTCGATGGGCGAGGGGCCGGAGCCCGTGGCCGGCGCAAGGGAGCTCCGGGCCGCCATGTACCCCAGCAGAGAAAGCAGAATGACGCCAAAAAGCAGCATGAGAAACGCGGAGCCGGTGCGGAAGCTGGACATGCAGGGTTTTCTCCTTATTCGTTTGATCGTGCACTCGTGTACCCCTACGGTATCATGTTCCCGACAACGATGAACACCGTGCCGTTTCACGAGATGGTGTAGATAATACTATAATAATGGTTCTGAAGCCATTTCCCATGACATCGGTGCGTACTCCGCCCGGATAGGCGAAGGGTAGGGGCGCGATGACCATCAAGAAAATGATCATCTGCCCATTTCCGGACAATACTCTCCATACACACGGTCGGCCTGCAGGGGTATGAAGGGGTGGGGAGTCAAGCTCGTCAGTACATGAGGGTTTCCGGAAAAGCACTCCCGATAATGAGCCGTGGATGGCTTTGAAGGCGCCTCTATACGGCGTTCCAGAGCCTGGTCCGATGGTCTCCCGATGCGTGCATCGGGAGAATGCGATGGGGGGCAAAAAAAATCTTCCTCCCCCCCTTGACATCATGAAATGATGCTTCATATAATCCTGTCAGAGTCCTCAAACACAAATTTGAAGGGAGATTCAACCAGGATGAACAAAGCTGATCTCGTGAAGACCATTGCCCAGAAGGCCAAGCTGAACCAGGCTGCCGCTCAGAAGGCCCTTGAGACCATGCTCGACACCTTCAAGGACACCCTGAAGAAGGGCAACAAGATTCAGCTCATCGGCTTCGGCTCCTTCGAAGTCTCCAAGCGCGCTGCCCGCAAGGGTGTCAATCCCCAGACCAAGAAGCCCATCAACATCCAGGCCAAGAAGGTTGTCAAGTTCAAGCCCGGCAAGGAGCTGAAGGAAATGGTCTCCAAGGGGAAGTAATCCACCCCTTGAACAGGTCCTCAAAAAACCGGTCAGGAAACTGACCGGTTTTTTTCTGCCCTTGTCCCATCTTCTGGGATATGTTAGATCTTCTCACCCCGATTCTTTCTCAGAAGTCAGAGACGTCATGAACCCGACGAACCCTCCGGGAACTCTTCGATTTCCCGGCAATCATGATTGGAAGGTAAAGCGATGAGTCGCCGACGGCTGATTCTCGCGCTCGTTCTGCTTACCGTCGCGGTATTCTCCGTCGCCGGCCTCTTTCATCACGCCTGGAACCGGACGATCGAGCTGCCCACTCCCGCAGCGGAGCTCCTGAAACAGCGCATTGCCGAAGAAACCGGAGCGGAGATTTCCTACGAAACCCTGAAAATTTCCGGGGTGGCCGGTACGGGCGAACTCCGGGGGGCCGTCCTCAAGACGGCATCAGACACGACGTTTGCGACCATCGAGACCGCGAATGCGCAGCTTGCATCGGGAACGGGCCTTCTCGACATCCTGACGGGGGATGCGGCGTTCGATGTCCTCTCCCTCGACGGCGTGTCCGTCGACCTGAGACGGTTGCCTTTCCCCACGCAACAGGCGTCCGAAGCCCATGCGGCGGCAATCCCCGTCAGACATCTCGACGTCACGGGCATGAACGTCATCACGCAGGTCGGTACGTTCGTCGTCGACGCCGCAAAGATCGATCTGCGCCGTGTGCACGGGGATATGTCCGGCTCGGTCCGGATCAAAGAGACCCCGTTCGGCGGAGGGGCTTCGGTGACGTTCTCGATTCCCTTCGATCTCGGCACCAGCACGATCTCGATCGCATGGGGTGCCGTGGACATTCCCCGGGCGGCAGCGTTGTACCCTCTCGCCTGGCTCTGGGGCGTCGGCATCGATACGGGATCCGCCACGATCGCCCTTCGCTGGAGCGGACATCTCCGGAACCGGCTGGAATCGCTCGACGGGCGTCTCGACGATCTCTTTTCTCGCGAGATGACGGGCCTGATCGATGTTTCAGGACTCGGTATCCGCTGGAAGGATCATATCGCCCTGGTCGACGCACGAGCCGAGTCGAAGAAGAACCGGGACGCCGCATGGGATGTGTCTGTCGCGACGAACATCGATGCTTCCCGGCTTGCCGCGAACTTCGCGTTCGACCGGGCGGAAGCAGGGTGGGGCATCGGCGCGAGCGGCACGGTATCCCTCGGTTCCGGTGCCCGCGAGCTGTTGAAGGACCTGCACGATATACCTGATAATATAATATCTGGAACGGCGACGGCGACGTTCCTCGTTCACCGTCACCCGGGGAAGAACTGGCAGGGAAGCGTCGAAACGGAGATTTCGCGATGGATGATAGACCGGATCCCCGTCGATACCGCCAGACTCGTCGCAACAACGGAAGGGGCGAGGGTCAGGTTCACCGCAGATGCGTTCTCCCGGGGCGGGCATGTGGCGGCTGATGGCGTATGGACCCCTGCCGGCCATCTTGTCGAATCGGATATCCGCCTGAAGCATCTTTCTTCGACGATCCTTCCCGAGCTCGGAGCGCATGTCACGGGATGGATTTCGGGGGAAGGGCATCTTGTCGTTCCGCTCGAACATCCGGCCAGCACAAGCTTTGACGGGGCATTCTCGATCGATCGTCCCATGTTCGGCAATCGCCATGCCGAACGGGCTTCAGCGATGATTTCGGTCTTCGGCACCGACTGGTGCGTCGAAAAGCCCGAAATCATCATCGCTTCGGAGAGCGCGATCCGACTCGATGGATCGCTTTCGCCGGCAGCCCTGACGGGGGAACTTTGCGGAACACACGTTCCAGCTCGTTTTCTCGGGTTCGATCCGAAGGAGATTACGGGAAGTTGTCAGTTTCGCGTCGATCTTTCCGGCTCTATCGCGGACCCCCGTTTCACCGGGGAGCTGTGGGCGGAAGGCATTCACCTCTGGAGCCGCGCCGTTCGTCTTCTTCGGGCGAAAATCACCGGATCGAAGCGATTTCTCACCCTCGAACATCTCGGGGCGGAGATCGCCGGCGGCGGCGAGATTCGCGGTTCCCTCGGCTTCGACATTCCCGCGAAAAGATTCGTTGCGACCCGGTTCGACGTGGCGAACGCGGATGTGACGATGTTCGCGGACCTGCTGCCCGTCACAAGACCCGATCTCGTTCCTTCCGGCACGTTCCATGCGTCATTCGAGCGGCTCGATCAGCCGCGCGAGGATGGCTGGCGATTTTCGTTGATCGCTCCCCGGCTTCTGGTCGCTTCGGCGCCATTCCACGGCCTGACGATCGAAGGGGTCTGGTCGAATCACCAGCTCCAGAAGCTCGCCGTCAGCGCCGGAACGGGGAATGGGACGATCACGCTGCACGGGCACCAGATGTCGGATGCCTGGTATGCCGGGGATGTTTCGATCCGCGACATCGACATGGCCGTCATCGGCACCCTCCTGCGCCTCGATTCCCCGATTCGGGGATCGCTTACGGCTGACGGGACGCTCGTCTGGAACGAGATCATGCCGACCGGGAGGCTGACCCTGCTTGCCCGTGACCTGGCCATCGGCGACCGAATCCTGGGAAATGGCGGCGGCGAACTCGTCATCGACCCGAGCGGCATGACGATGAACCGCGTCTCGTTCGATCGGATGGGCATCCAGCTCTCCGGCAGGATGCTCCTGGACCGGGCACATTCGTATACCTGCAAGGTGCAGATGAACCGGACGGATCTATCCGCGTTCCCAGCGGCGTTCGGCTTCCGAAGCTTCCAGAGGAACGATCTGCTGGTGACCGGCAACTGTCGCATCGAAGGCCGGGCGGTCTCCGGCGCGCCTGATAGAATAGATTCTGATATACATTCCATGGAGATCCGTCGCGGAGCAGATCTCATCGTCGCGAACCGTCCGATGAAGGTGCTCTACCAGCATGGGATCGTCGAGCTGCGCTCGTTCGAGCTGAAATACCGCCAGGGCGTGTTCGGTGCCGAGGGAACCTGGGATCCCGCGGGAATGACGGCGCTCACCCTCACCGGAAGGGATTTTTCGCTGAGGGCCCTCGGCAATCTGCTCGAGATTCCCGACTGGACGGCCGACGGCAGCCTCTCGTTCGACGGCGGTATCGTCGGCTCCTTCCCTGGTCTCCGTCTGGATGCCGACATCGACGTCAAAGATCTCGCATTCCGCAACCGCAAGATTCCCGAGATCACGGGGAGGATCGAAGTGACTCCCGGCATGCTCATGCTCGAGGATGTCGACATCAACCTGCGTCACACGGGAATCGGCATCACCGGCCGCGTGCCCATTCCCGGCGGAACCGGTTCCGAACCCATCGATGTCGCCATCGAGATCGCCTCCGGGCCGATCGAGGATCTTCCGCTTCTCCTCCCCGAAGCGTTTGCCGAGGCGAGCGGAACGATGCATGCGTCCCTCCGCCTGTTCGGCAGACCCCGTGCCCCCGCCGTTTCCGGGGAGTTGAACCTCGCCGCCGACGTTCTCGGCTTGCGTGGGATGAAGGTGCCGTTGAAACACGTTCAGATCGGGTTGACGACGAAGGACGGGGTCGTTCGCCTCGAGCCGCTTCGCGCGACGATGGGGCGCGGCGTGCTCGAAGGGACCGGGCTGGTCGATTTCCAGGACGGGAACGGCGCGGTCAACGCCCATCTTTCCGGACAGAAACTCGACTTGAACTGGAATGCCGTCGAAGTGTCGGGAGCGAGCGCGTCGATTGATCTGGGCGGCTCGCTGTACCGGCCTGTCGTACGCGGTCGGGTGAGGATCCCAAAGGGGCGCGCCCTGATCGGCGACATGAAGGCGATCTCGACGACGAAGCTCCCGCTGCCGCTCGAGGAGCTGGACTACCGGTTCGATATCGAGATTCCGCGCAACTTCTGGGTGAAGAACTCGTTCATGAACGCCGAAATGCGCGGCGACTTCAGCGCGTTCGGGACGCTCGACCGGTTCCGGCTTGCCGGTTCGATCCAGAGCGTGCAGGGGTGGCTGTTCTTCCAACGGCGCAAGTTCCTGCTCGAGACGGGGGAGATTCGGTTCGGCGGCGAGGACGAGGTGATCAACCCGCATCTGTACATCAAATCCGTCACGAACGTGCAGAACACCCAGATCTATCTGACCCTCGACGGCACGGTCTCCTCGTTCTCCCCGCGCCTGCACTCGTCGCCGCCGCTGGCCGAAAGCGATCTGATCGCTCTGCTCACCCTCGGCCGCAGCATGGAGCAGGCCCGCCAGACGGATGCGAAGGATCTGTTCGAGAAAGAAGTCCTCGAAGGCCTCAAGAACACCTATCTCTCCGGCCTGATCGGCTCGACGATCTCGACGGCGCTGAACCTCGACGAGGTGTTTTTCGGTTCTCTGTTCGACCGCACGACGGGGATCACCCGTTCGTTCCTGCGGGTAGGGAAATACATCGGACGCAATATATTTCTTGCCTACGAGGGAACGCTTTCAAACGAGGGCGAAAAAACGTATATTTTCGAGTACCGACTTCCGAGGGGCTTCTTCATCAACATCGAAGTCGAGAAGCCCCGCAACCGCACGCGCTTCGGCGTCAAATACGACTGGAAATTCTGATGAGGGGGAGCCGCCATGAGTGACCTGAGGAATCTGTTCCTGCAGCTCGAAACGACGCTCGGTTCGGGGGTCTCGATCGTGCGGGCGCTTCAGTTGATAGCCGAGAACATCCCCTGGCGGCTGCGCGGCAAGGTGGACCAGATCGCGAAAAGCGTCGATCGCGGCTCGACCTTGTCGGGCGCGATGGCCTCGGTGGGCGCGCCGTTCACGAAGATGCACGTCAGCTTCATCCGCTTCGGGGAAGAAGCCGGCTGTCTCGACAAGGTATGCGGTGCCCTGGCCCGCCACGCGGAGCGCGAGCAGTCCGTCCAGCAGGAGATCGTGAATGCGATGCTGTATCCCGGCTTCGTCCTCGGCGTCGCGTTGTTCATGATCCCCATCATCAATGCCATCCAGGCCGGCCGGCCCTGGAGCGAGGGAGTGCCTGCCGCCTTGTTGTATATCGGAGGGTATGCCGGTGTGATCATCGCCGGCATCGCCGCCTGGAACACGTCGCTCGCCGGCTCGGTCGACGCGGTTCTCGTCCATCTGCCGTTCATCGGCGGCGTGATGAAACAGACGGGCCTGGCCCGGTTCACCCGGACCCTCTCGGTCGGACTCGCCGCCGGCGTGCCGCTGGTGCAGGCGCTGGAAACCTCGATCGAGGTGTGCGGCAATCCCTGGCTCGAGAAGCAGCTTGCCCATCTGCCCCGGCATGTCGGGGGAGGGAAGGGGCTTGCCTCGGGCCTTGAAACGGCGGGCTGTCTTCCGGGCACCCTGCGCGAGATGATCACCGTCGGCGAGCAGAGCGGACGGCTTCCCGAGATGCTCGACAAAACCGCCACGTTCTTCGAACAGGAGGCGGCGAACCGCGTCGGGATGCTGATGAAAGTATTGCCGGCCCTCTTGTTCCTGATTGTCGCCGTGTATGTCGGATACCGGATCATCGGCTACTGGCAGGGCATCTTCTCCGCCCTCGGAAACTGAGGCCCCGGACCCTTGCGCGAACGCCTCGAGCGGCTCCTGAACATTCGCCCCGACGAGTGGGGCGATCTGGTCTATTTCGGGCTGCTCAACATGCTCATCTGGACCGGCCTCACGATCGGGGAATCCGTCGGCGAGGCGCTTTTCCTCAAGCGGGTCGGCGTCGAGTTCCTGCCGTACATGTTCATCCTGTGTTCGCTGTTCGCCATCCCCATCGGCCTGCTCTATGAGGAGTTGCAGCAGCGGATCGAACGGCGGCGCCTCTCGTCTCTCCTCACCGTCGCGGCCGTCTCGGCCGTTCTCTGCTCCATCCTGCTGATCGCGAGCGGTTGGTCGGTCGGCGGCATGCAGGTCGGATATATCATGCTATATATCACGCAGAACGCCATCGCGACGCTGCTCGCCGCGCATTTCACCATCCTTCTTTCGGGCCAGTTCAACACGCTCGATGCGAAGCGCTTGATCCCGATGATCCTGGGCGGGGCCGTCGCCGGCTCGATGGCGGGCGGCCTCATCGTCAGCCTGTGCGCGGCGCCGTTCGGCACGGCCAATCTCCTCTGGATCTGGGTGTTTCTCCTGGGCATCGGGGAAGTCTGGTTCGTCGCGGCGGGGCGGGGCCTCGAAGCCTCCCTCTGGAAGCGTGAAGAAAAGGAACAAGCCCCCAAATATGCCGGGGAGAGTTGGCTCGACCGGTGGTTCTACGAGACCCGGGCCGTCTTTTCCACGCCGCTGCTGATGCTGCTTGCCGCCTCGATGCTGATGATGACGATCTGCCGCTACTTCATCGAGTACCAGTACAGCGACATCTTCAACGCCCATTTCATCGGGGAAGCCGCTCTGGCGCGCTTCATCGGGGTGTACACCCTCATCTCGAATCTCGCGGCCCTCGCCGTTCAGGGCCTCGTGACCGGCCGCCTCATCCAGTCTCTCGGCGTCAGCAATGCGAACCTGTTTTACCCGGCATCGACCCTGCTCGCGTTTCTCGGCACGGCAGCCTCGTATTCCCTGATTCCCGGCATCTTCGCGCGGTTCAACCAGGAAGGGCTGCGACGCGCGGTGTTCCAGCCTGTCATCAGCCTCTTCTACAACGCCATCCCGGCCAAACGGCGCGCCCGTTCGATCGCCTTCAACGAAGGGATCATGATCCCGCTCGGCACGATCATCGCCGGTCTCCTCATCATGCTGATGAAGGAACACCGGCTGCTGTTCGTCATCTTCGCCGTGGCCCTGGCCGCCATATGGGTCATGCTCGCCTGGGGCCAGCGCCAGGTGTACAGCCGGAGCCTGATCGAGCTGCTCCGGCGCTCCCAGATCGAAAGCCTCGCGAGCGACGAGAAAGATCTCGGCACCCTCGATGCCCAGACCCAGACCCTCGTGATCGATGCCCTGAAAGACGACAATGACGAGGTCGCGGAACTGGCCGCCGACCTCCTGATCCGCTACGGAAGCTCATCGGCCCGGCTCGCCCTGCTCCGGCAGGCAGCCACGACCCGCACCTCCCTCCAGGTCATCCTGCTCACGAAGCTGAACGCGTTTCCAGGCCCGGACACCCGGCTGTTC
Organism: Candidatus Ozemibacteraceae bacterium; assembly: GCA_035388825.1. Classification (GTDB taxonomy): domain Bacteria; phylum Muiribacteriota; class Ozemobacteria; order Ozemobacterales; family Ozemobacteraceae; genus MWAR01. Next base: position 161,499 of record DAOOQQ010000002.1, on the reverse strand, counting down.
CTGCTCAAGGCGCTCGACAATCCCAGTGACGACGTGCGTCTCGCGGCTCTGAAAGCCCTGATCAACTATCCTCACGACGACGAGATCCGCAACCGCGTGTGCCGGTTCCTCGAACACCCCGACGCGCGCCACCGGGCGACGGCCGCAGCCGGCGTCGTGCGGGGCGGGGATCTCGTCCAGATGATGAAGGCCCTTCTCGTCCTGCAGAACATGCTGTATGACAAGGATGCCGAGCACGTCGCCCTCGGCATCCAGTCCCTCGGAATGACGCGGGACGAACGGTTCTGGGTGAACCTCCGCCCCTTCCTCACCAGCCCCGAGCCGCGCCTTCGGCTCGCCGCGATGCGGTCGATGAACCTGATGGTCCAGGCAGGCGAAGTGTATGAGCATCTCGACATGCTCCAGGCCCTGATCCATGATCCCGTCCGCGAGATCCGGACCCTGACGATCCAGATCTGCGGCCGGGTGCAGGCGCGACAGAGCGCGAATCTGTTGCTCGAGGCCCTCGGGGACGCGAGCCCCCGGAACCGCCGGCTGGCCTTCGAGGCCCTATCCGGATGGGGCCCCGATATCCTTCCCGACCTGCTGATGATTCTCGACGATCCCCATGCCTCGCTGCACGCCCAGGAAAGCGCCGTGCGGCTCCTCACGTTCTCGCAGGATCCCAGTATCCAGGATCGCCTTTCCCGCTTCGGATTCACCCAGATCCGGCTCATCTACGAGCTGAAGATCGACGAGCTGTCTCTGAAGAAAGAGCTGGCAGCTGAAGAGGCCGAGTATCTCATGATGGCGCTGCGTGAGCGGGCCCAGGCGCTGCTGCGGCTGGTTCTCGCCCTCGTCGCCCCCGAGCAGAACCGGGAAGCCCGCACCGTCTTCCGGGGCCTGTATTCGCCGAACCAGGAGATGATGAGCAACGCCATCGAAGCCCTCCAGACGATGGGCGAGCGGACCCTGATCTACCATATCCTGCCCGTTCTCGAGGGATTGCCGCTCGAACAGATCTCGGAATACGGGCGACGGGCGTTCGGGATCGAAACCCGCACCGCGCGCCTCGTCATCGGCAAGTATCTCGTCTCGATCGATCCGCTGCTCAAGGAAGCGGCGATTTATACCGTCGGCATCGTCGGTCTCACGGATCTGACGGCGGCGGTGAAGAAGATCCGGCAGACGGACGCCGCCGCAGGCGGCATCGCGACGGTTTCCGACTGGACCCTCGCGCGGCTCGCCCCGGGAGCGGCGCGATGAAACGACACGACATCAGGTGGAACACATGATCACCATCGAAAAAATACTGTTTCTGAAACGGATTTCGATCTTCAAAAGCCTGAGCAGCCAGGAGCTGCGGATGGTTGCCGAGGTCGTGACCGAGGAGGAGTTCGCCGCGGGCGAGGTGCTGTTCCAGGAGGGCCAGCTCGGGGACTGCATGTATCTCGTCGTCGAAGGCCGCGTGGCCATCATCACCGGACTGCCTCCGAAGTTCAAGACCCTGGCGGTGTTCGAATCCGGCGACTTTTTCGGCGAGATGGGCCTGTACGACGACAAGCCCCGCGCCGCGACGGCGATGGCCCGCGAAGCCTCGCGGCTGCTCGTGTTGCGCAAGAACGATTTCTGCGAGCTGATCTCGGAATACCCCGAGGTGGCCCTCGGCATCATGAAAGAGCTCAACCAGCGGCTTCGCGATACGAACATGAAGCTGCGCTCGTTCGAGGGCCAGATGATCGACAAATCGACGCAATTATATTCCAGAGACTATTTCATCGAATGCATGGCCACCGAGTTTTTGAAGGCGAAGAAGGAGAACTTCCATCTGGCCTTTGTCGTCGCGGGCTGTTCGGTCGCGCCCGCCTCGCTCCCGCCGGGCCCCGCCGCCGACGAGGCGCGAGAACAGCTCGTCGGGGGCGTCGGCCGCGTCTTCACAACGCACCAGCGGCCCACCGACCTGACGGCGCGGCTCGGGGAAGGCAAGGCCGTCATCCTGCTGTGCGAGGCGGATCGCGAAGGGGCAGGGGCGTTCCAGCGACGGATAAGAAAAGATCTCGATCGGCTGCTGGTCGGGTTCCGCGAGTCCCACGGGAGGGATGCCGATCTGACGTTTTCGGTGTTCGTGTTCCCGGATGACTCGCAGGAGCGCGAAGCGATGCTCTCCCTGCTCGACAAATGCTGAACCGCCCGGGGTTGCAGGCGGGTGCGGCCGTCTTCATCGCGGCGCTCCTGCTGTATCTGCCGACGCTTCAGCCCGGCATCGGTTGGTACAACGCTCCGGAACTCGTCACCGCCGCCCTGACGCTGGACGTTCCGCATTCCCCGGGATATCCGCTGTTCACGCGGCTCGCCCGCCTCGCGATCGATCTCGTGCCCTGGGGGGAACCGGCCTGGCGGGTCAATCTTCTCTCGGCCCTCCTCGGCGCCCTCGCCGCCGCCTTGTGGGCAGCCTGGCTGACGGCGTGGGGGATCGGCCGCCGGGCGGCCCTCTGCGCCGGCATCTGGCTCGCCGCCGTGCCCGTTTTCTGGGAACAGGCAACCTCGTCGGAAGTATATACCCTCGAATGTCTCCTTCTGGCCGCCTTTCTGCTCGCCGCGAATGCCTGCCGCGAGGGGCCGGTCACGGGCTGGCACGGTCTCATGGCCGGCCTGACCCTGGCACTCGGCGTGACCCATCGACCGACCTTTCTGCTCCTCGGGGTGTCCGGGCTCATCCTTCTCCGGGGTTCGTGTTTCAGGCAGCGCATCACCTCGCGGGGGGGGTGGGGACTTGTTGCGGGCGGAGCCGCGGGAGCGCTTCCGGCGCTCGATCTCTACATCCGGCTCCAGAACGAACGCCGCGTGCTGATCGACCCCTTGATCGGCAGAGGGTTTGACGGATTCTGGCGCTTCTTTTCCGGGGAAGATTACCGGAAAGCTCTTGGGGTTTTCGGTCCTGAGGAGCTCCTGCTGCGCCTCGGCGGGTGGTGGGAAACCGTCATCGGCGCCGGGATCATGGTGCCCATCATAGCGGGAGCCGCGCTGGCAGCTCTCTTCTTCCGCCGACCGCTCGAACGCATGGGGCGTCCGTCCCTGGCATGCCTCTGGATCGTTCTCGTCAACTCCGGCTTCGTCCTGAACTACAATGCCTTCGAAGCCCAGACCATGCTGCTGCCGTCCCTGATGGGCATTGCCGGCCTCGCCGCCGTCGCGCTGTCGATCGCCGGTTCCCGCCCCTGGAACGGGGGGACCTTCGTGCTGGCGGCGATCACGCTGCTTTCCGTCGTGTACGGCGCGACCGGCATCTCGCCCAGAACCCGCGAACCCGAGGAGTTCACCCGGCGGCTGGCATCCGTCGCCCCTCCCGGCTCGATGCTGCTGATGAACAACGATATCGAGTTCCGGCCATTTTATTATCTGCGCCTGGTGCGTGGGTTCCGCCCGGATATCGGCATTCGCCTTGTAGACGCCATTACCGACGCGGATGCGGCAGATCTCGCCTCCGATGTCTCCCGCAACCGGATGTTCGGCTCGCTCGTGTATCCGCCGGACGCCGTCGATGTTCTCGGGAAGCGGTTCCGCGTCGAGCCTCGGGGATACCTCTGGCATATTCAGCCCCAGGAACTCGTGAATACCCCCGTGATGCCCCCTGCATCGTGGACACCCGTCGATGCGGTACCCGGAATACGCGTCTGGTGCGATCCTCAAATCCGTTGGTATCCGATGGGCGAACGGTCCGGACGTGAGACTCTTTCGGCACCGGGGCCGAACGACGTCATCCACTACCGGTACCTCGTCGAGGCCGCGTCCGGCAGCACGCCGTTCATCCTGGCGGCGGAGCTGACCGATCGCGCAGGAACAGGATTCCAGGAGGCCGGCGGGAAAACGGGGCACGACATTCACCGTGCAGGCTTGGTGACGAACCGTCTGGTGCACCGCACGATCGTCGTGCCCCCGGGGGTGGAGCAGGCCGGCCTGCGATTCCGGATCTCGATCCTCCCGATCGACGAAAATGGGTTCCCTGTCCGGCTTCTCGAAAAGCTTCCCGGTGCCCATCCGCTGAATCGAGACGGAGAAACCGAGCTGTTCCGGCTCAGGCACGGCTTGGGAGGGAAGTGGCTCGTGGTCGCAGGCCCCGTGGCGGCATTCCCTGGCGCAACGGCGACGCTCGTGATCGATACTCCCATTTCGACCTCTCCAATCATTCCTTGATTTCCCCGGACCCCCCGGATATAATGCTTCGGCCTCGTATCTCTCTCTTCGGGGAATCTTTTTGCCGCACGCATTTCTCTTCGAAGCCGGTTTCTGGGGGCTCCCATTCGGAGCTCTCGGCCGTGACTTCCGGGATATTCCACAGCTCGCTCTGGGGATCTTTTCCCGTGAGCGGCTTCCGGCCGCCCGCGCGCGCGCCTGGGTCAGTTCCCGGCGGATCGCCCTGCTCGTCGACGGCATCCCCGATGCCCAACCCGATCAGACGACCGAGGTGCGGGGTCCCAAGGCATCCGTCGCCTATGACTTCAACCGCCTTCCCACGCCCGCCGCGCACGGATTCGCCTCCGCCCAGGGCGTCGAGTCGAAAGACCTGTTCATCAAGGATGTGGACGGGGAAAAATACCTGTTCGCCCGCCGCGGCACGAAAGGCAAGCCCGTCTCGGAACTGATTCCGAAGCTTCTGCCGGCGCTCATTGCCGCCTTCCCGTGGAATTGCCGGCCCTGGGCGCCCGAAATGGTGTTTCCGCAGCCTCCTGCCTACCTTTGCACCCTGCTTGACGACCGTCTCCTGACGTGCAGCGTCGACGGGGTCACTCCGGGACGCGATACCGGCCTCCTTGAAGGGGGCGTCTTCCGCCGGATCAGCGTTCCGACGGCAGCCGAGTATCCAGGGATCATGAACGGGCTGGGACTGAGCCAGCTCCCATCCGATCGTCAGAAGCTGATCGAATCCCATTTTCAGTCGATCGTGGCCACGGGGGGTACGATCCGCAAGGAGCGCCAGCTCCTCGACCGGATTACCTTCGAGGTCGAGCGGCCGCAGGCCGTGACCCTGACCCTGGCCGAAGAGGTCGCCGGCGTGCTGCCCGAGCCGGTGTATCTCCAGATCCTCGGCGAATCCCCCGCCTACCTGCCGATCGAATCCTCGCGGGGCGGGATGACCACGGGGATCGTGGGGTTCGTCGAGAAACGCGGCCTTTCCCCGAACGAGATCGACGTGCGCACGCGGGAAGTCGGTGCGCGCATCCGTCACGCCACGGATCTCTGGAAAGAAGACCGATCCAGGCCACTGGATGAGCTTGCGGCCGGTCTCCGGCTTCTTCCGACGGCTTCCGGCGGGGGAACCTTGTATGACGCAGCCCTCACGATCTCGCGCAAAGCCCAGGAGCTGCGTGCCATGCCTGGTCTTGCCCCGGAAGCGCAAGAGTCGCTCATCGACCGGGTCATCCTCCTGACGATGTCGGAATACGGGTTTGCGACGGTCCGGCGGTTTCCCGCGCTTGCAGGCCAGATGCTGCCGCTCGTTGCCGAAGCCCAGGGGCTTCCCGCGGAAACGGTCGCGATCCTCCGTGATACGGCAGGCTGCTGGGCCGGCCGCGAGATCCTTCCCGAAAGCCGGACGGCGCTTCTTTGTGCGCTTGCCGGCCTCGTGTCGAAGCTCCGTTCGGCGGCCACCGACCAGGAGCGGGAGCTGCTCGCCGACCGGATCGTCGGGCTTCTCGACGCACGAGATGTCTGGGTCGATATCCATCGGGTGACCGATCTTCCCGAAACCCAGGTGCCGAAAGCGATCTGGCGTGAGGCGATCGGCCGCAGGCTCCATCGCGAGGGGCTCGATATCGAACGATTCGGCTGGCTCGTGTCGGGCGACCGGCTCGACCCCGCCTCGGTTCTTTCGGCCGCCCGGTCCTGGAAGGAAGGGCCGCCGCCCGAAACGGACCTGCTCCGCTCTCTTCTTCAGCGGCTTCACAGCCGGCTCTCGACGCTTTCCGATTCCGGCCTCCCGTATCCGGCCGAGACTGCCCCGGAAAAAGCGCTGGAAGCCCGTCTCGAAAAGCTGGAACATCCCCTCTGTCTTTCCCTCACAGGCATCTACGCCGAGCTCGCCGCCGGCCGGATCGAAGCCGAGGCTTGCCTCATGGATCTGCCCGAAACGCTCGCCGAGACGCCCGACGTCCGGCGCCGGGTCTCGCTGCTTCAGCGGTTTCGCCGGCAGATCCGCCGTCTCCCGTTCCTTGCGAGTGCGGCAAAGCAGGCAGCCCCGGCGGCCGTCGGAGGCACCGTATGACCGACAATCCGGGCAGCCCCGGTTCCCACGAGTATATTGTATCTTATCGTATAATTGTGCTCCGTTCCAACAATCCAGCAGGAGGAATACACGAATGACCGCATCCGAAGATCATCCCACCAATCCCGCAACTCCTCCTTCCGGCTCCGGCCGGGAAGGCATCACCGGTACGTATCCGCTCCTCCCCCTGCGCGATGTCGTCGTCTTCCCCTACATGGTCGTTCCGCTGTTCGTCGGCCGGAAGAAGTCGATCCGATCGATCGAGGAAGCGATGATGAAGGATCGCAAGATCATTCTCTGCGCCCAGAAGAACCCGAAGACCGACGATCCGAGTGTCGACGATCTCTACATGACCGGCACGGTCGCCGAGATCCTTCAGCTCCTGAAGCTTCCCGACGGGATCCTCAAGATTCTCGTCGAGGGAACGACCCGCGTGAAGATCGACCGGTTCCTCAAAGAGGACGAGTGTTTCGAAGTGGACGTCTCGGAGGTGATGATCGCCGATGAGAAGACCGTCGAGCTGCAAGCGCTGATGCGGAACGTGATCAGCCTGTTCGAACAGTATGTGAAGCTGAACAAGAAGATTCCGCTCGAAGTGATCATGGTGGCGAACAACGTCGAGGAGCCGGGACGGCTGGCCGACATCATCACCGCCCACCTGACACTGAAGGTCGAGGAGAAGCAGGAGATCCTCGAAGCGTTCGAGCCGCGCGCGCGGCTGGAGAAGATCGCCACGATCCTCAACCGCGAGCTCGAGATCATGATGGTCGAGAAGAAGATCCGCGGCCAGGTGCGCAAACAGATGGAGCAGATCCAGAAGGAGTATTATCTTCGCGAGCAGATGAAGGCCATCCAGAAAGAGCTTGGCGAGGGCGAGGACCGCGGCGATGAGCTCGAGGAGCTGAAAGAAGCCATCGCGAAGGCGAAGATGCCCGAGGACGCCCGGACGAAGGCCGACAAGGAACTGAACAAGCTGATGAAGATGCCGCCCGGCTCGGCCGAGGCGACGGTGTCGCGCAACTATATCGACTGGCTCGTCTCGCTGCCCTGGGCGAAGCAGTCGAAGGACCGCATCGACATCGAGAAGTGCGAGAACATTCTCAACGAGGACCATTTCGGCCTGAAGAAGGTCAAGGAACGGATCATTGAATATCTCGCGGTATGTAAACTCAAGAAGTCGATCAAGGGGCCGATCCTGTGCCTCATAGGGCCTCCCGGCGTCGGCAAAACCTCGCTGGGCCGCTCGATCGCGCGTTCGCTGAACCGCAAGTTCGCCCGCATCTCGCTTGGCGGCATGCGTGACGAGGCAGAGATCCGCGGGCATCGCCGCACCTACATCGGCGCGCTGCCCGGCCGCATCATCCAGGCCCTGCGCGATACCGGCACCCGCAACCCCGTCATCCTGCTCGACGAGATCGACAAGATGGGCATGGACTTCCGGGGCGACCCGAGTTCTGCGCTTCTCGAAGTGCTGGATCCCGAGCAGAACTACACCTTCTCGGACCACTTCATCGCGACGCCCTTCGACCTGTCGAAGGTGCTGTTCCTGACGACGGCGAACGTGCCCCACACGATTCCGCCCGCCCTCAAGGATCGTCTCGAGATCGTATATCTGCCCGGCTACACCGAAGAGGAGAAGGTGCAGATCGCGAAGAAATACCTGGTGCCCAAGCAGCTCGAGTCGAACGGCATCGACAAGTATGAAGTGAAGGTCGAGGATTCGGCGATCATCGACGTGATCCGCAAATACACCCGCGAGTCGGGCGTGCGCAGCCTCGAACGCGAGCTGGCAGCGATCGGCCGCAAGGTCGCGCGCAACATCATCTTCAAGCTGCAGAAGGCCAACATCAAGGCCGCGGACAACGACGACAAGGAAGAGCGGGAGGCGGCGGCCGAAGTTGCGGCCGAGCCGAAGAACGCGAGGGAGTCGAAAGAGCCGAAAGAACCGAAAGAATCGAAGGAAAAGCCGGCGGCCGAGGGGAAGACCCCGAAGCTGACCGAGGCCGAGGTTGCGGCCCGGGATGCGATCGGTCAGATCGTCGTTTCGGCCGAAAACGTCGAGGCGTATCTCGGCGTGCCCACCTTCCACCTCGACAAGAAGGAAGAGCGCGACGAGATCGGCGTCGTGACCGGCCTTGCCTGGACCGAGGTCGGCGGCACGATCCTCCCGATCGAGGTGGCCGTGATGCCGGGCCGGGGCAAGATCATCCTCACCGGCTCGCTCGGCAACGTGATGAAGGAGTCGGTCCACGCCGGCATCTCGTATCTGCGCAGCCATGCCGAGGAGCTGCGCATGCGGCCGATCGATTACGACAAGATCGATCTGCACGTGCACTTCCCCGAGGGCGGCATTCCCAAGGACGGCCCCTCGGCGGGTATAGCTATCGCTACTGCTATATATTCGGCCCTGAACGAGGTTCCCGTGAGCAGTGACGTCGCCATGACGGGCGAGATCACGCTGCGGGGCAAGGTGCTTCCCGTCGGCGGCATCAAGGAAAAGCTGCTCGCGGCGCACCGTCACAATATCCACAACATCATCCTGTCGGTCGAAAACGAGAAGGATCTCACCGAGATCCCCGAGGAGATCCGGAAGGTGATGAACATCACCCGCGTGAAGAGCGCCTCGGAAGTGCTCGCGCTCGCGCTGAAAGGCGAGCCGAAGAAGACCCCGCTCGAGTTCCCGGGGTATCCGTTCGGCGAGAAGGCGGGCAAGAAGAAACGGCTGAAAGATCTCGGCCGCGAGAAACGGGAAATTGCGTCGAAGACGCACCGGAAACGGAGCACCAGGGTATGACCGTGCAAGTCACTTCGGCCATCTTCAGCGCCTGCGTCACCTCGAAGGATGCGCTTCCGACCGACGGGCTGCCGATCATCGCCCTCGTCGGCCGCAGCAACGTCGGCAAGTCCTCGCTCATCAATACGATCGCCGGCCGGCGCGAACTCGCCAAAACCAGCTCGACGCCGGGAAAAACCCTGACGATCAACTTCTACCAGTTCAACGAGGCGTTCTATATCGTCGATCTTCCGGGGTACGGCTACGCGAAGGCGTCGAAAGTGACGCGGGAACGGATCCAGAAAATGATGGACGAGTTCTTCGAGTCGTGTCCGGCCCTCAAGGCCGTCATCCAGATCCTCGACATGCGCCATGCCCCCAGCTCGCTCGACAAGCAGATGTTCCGCTGGATCCAGGATCGCGGGTTCCGGTACATGGCGGTGATGAACAAGGCGGACAAGCTTTCGAACCAGCAGCAGCTCCGGATGTTCCGGCAGATCCTCAAAGATCTGCACGCCGATGCCCCGGCCGTCATGTTCTCGACCCAGACGAGCCAGGGGCGCGACGATATCCTCGAGGCCTTCACACGGATCGCCGCCGGGGAAGACGTGCTGCTTCCCGCCCAGAAACCCCGACGGGGCGATCGACCGGGCGGTGGCGACCAGCGGCGTCCGCGCCGTGACCGTCCCCAGGGGCAGAAGCCCCAGAACGCGTCTGCCAGGCCCCGTCCCCAGACGGAAGCCCCCGGTGACGCGGCGGCCAAGCCGGCCGGATCCGAACCGACTGCCGGCCAGGGGCCCGCGGCGGGGGCTCCCGCGACGCAGGGACCGCGCCGCCCGGAAGGGCAGGAGGGCGGTCCGTCGCCCCGCTCACGCCGGCGTGACCGGAACCGCAGGAACAGGAACGAGAAACCCGGCATGCGGGAGAAACCGCCTGCCGGCCCGAGTGATCAGAAACCACAGGGAGGAGAAGAATCATGAGCAGGATCTCAAACACCCCCATCGGCCTCGCCCTCGTCCTTGCCGCCGCCATCTGTATGGGGCAGCCGGCAGCCGCTTCAGCGGCTTCTTCCGAGGCGCTCCGCGTTTCGAACCTCGTCAAGGAGGCCGCGGGACTCAGCGCGACGGCCCCCGACCAGGCCGGCACCCTCTATCGGAAAGCATTCCAGGCCGCCCTCGCGATGACGAAGCCTGAATGCTCCGCCCGGGAACGTGCCGAAGGCCTCGCTCTTGCCACGCGGTGCCTGCACCCCGACCTGTTCCCCGAAGTAAGAATAGCCATTGATACATATATTGCGCTTTATCCCAAGGGCCGGTATCTCTCCGACGTGTATCTGCGCAAAGCGTTACTCGAGTATGCCGAGGGGATGCCCGGCGAAGCCGAAGCTTCGATCGCCTCGGCCGCCGCGATTCCCGGCAGCCGGCACGGGAAACGCCTTTCCACCCTCCAGTTCGACGGCCACCTCACGGCCCACAAATACCGCTCTGCCGAGACCTGGCTCGATTCCATGCCCGCCAGCCGCCGGGTTCGCCGCGACCGCAAGCGCTTCGAGAAGGGATCCGCCTTCGTTGCCGAGGCACTCGAGCAGGTGCGGGCCGGCCGTCTCACCGGTGACTCGGCCGTCCGTGCGCTCGAGGAGTCTCTCGAAGAGGGATACTTCGGCGCCGCGGCCCCCGAAGCCACCCTCGAGCTGATCCAGCGGCTCGATCGGCAGCAGCCGGCTTTTCACCGGGTCGAGGTTTCGTTCCTCGGCACCGTTCGTGAACACCGCCATCACCTCGCTCCGAACCAGCGGCTCGAGCGGCTCACCGCCCTGTTGCGCGATTTCCCCGAGGCCGAACCCGAACTGCGCGGTCGTGCTCTGCTCCAGGCTGCGGCCGTCTGTCGGTATGAACTGCGCGACGAACCCCGCGCCCGGACGTATCTCGACGGTCTGCGCGCGATTCCCGAATGGGCCGCGAGGCGTCAGATCGAAGAGTATCTCGAGAAGCTGACGCCCGCAAACCTCGACAAGGCTGAGTTCAGAACCGCTCTCCGCAGCATCCTGATCGATCACAAAACCCTGCTGCCCTATGACAACGGCGTTCTGCCGGTCATCACCCAGGGGCTTCTCCAGGAACTGGAAGCGATCAATGCCGGGTATATCGGGGCAAAGGATGATCTCTCCGACCTGCTTGATACCTTCCGGAGCAGCCGGGCGGTTCGCGGGCTTCCCATGCAGGCCGTCTATCTCGCTCTCGCCGACAACCGGATGAACTCCTGGGCACACATCGAAAAGGCCGGGGAGGCCGTCTCCGGCAGGGAGAAGAAAATGATGCAGGACATCCTGCGGCCGTTCTTCCTGATGACGAGCGACCAGGATCGCAAGCTTCTGATGGCTCTCGCCCTCCAGGACATGTTCCCCACCAAGGCCGTCGACCAGCTGCTCTCCTACCTGACGGGCCGGCCCGATTCTCTGCGTGCCCAGCACGCCCTCGCCCTTCTCGCGGATCTGTATCAGAGCCATCGCAGCTACATCGAGGCTCAGTCGGTCTGGAAAATCCTCCGGACATATTATCCGAACTCGGTCTGGCTGCGTTGATCGGGGATCGGCAATCCGATCGTTCGCGAAACCGTTGACGCATCGGGTTGTCCAGTCTGATCGATGGAGATGAAAACGATGAAACGCCTGTCTGCAGCTCTGGTTCTTCTCTTCTCGTTTGCTACATCCACGTTTGCCGCCCCCTGGTATGAATACACGGGCATGTTTCCGGAAGACCGACCGCCGGAAGCCGCGATCAGCAACTACATGCTGGTGGACAAACCCCGACAGGTGACGTTCGCTCTCGTCGACAGGCAGGGCAACCCGATCGACACGGTCCGGACCGTCGAGCTCATTCTGACCTCCGACACCCGCATCGCGTTCCGGAACGACCAGGGGCTTGGACCGATCGACCTCGTCGAGCCCGGAATCTACGAAGTCAAGGTGAAGCCGGTCGCAGGCGCGAAGGGGGAAATCGGATTCACGCTGCGCGTTCTCGACACCGGTGCCATCCCGGCAACGCCGGCATCCAACGCGATCCAGATCACCCAGAGCGCCCCGCCGCTCCTGCAGCCGCCCGCCGTAGAACCCCCGCCGGCAGCCTCGGCCTCTCCGGTCCCGGCGGTTTCCGTTCCGCAACCGGCCACGCCCCCCCAGACGGCGCCTGCGATGAACGCCCACCCAGCTCCCGCGCCTCATGCCGGCGCCGCGCCCGTTCTCGTGCTGCCGGCCGCCGGCAGTTACGCGGATCCCTTCAAGCCCGTCGAAATCCGCCTTGGCCGTGAAATTCCGTCGGGTCTTGCGCTCGGTGAGGCCATGAACGTGTTTCTCCTCGACGCCCGCGGTTCGGAGCAGCCTGCGCCGGGCCAGTATTTCCCGTCGGGTCCCGAAGGCATCCGGTTCATCCCGGTAGGCCTGACGAACGGTGCCGTGTATCACATCCGAGCCCGCGATCCGATCACCAAAGCCGCTCTGGCCACGTTCTCCTTCGCGACGTTCCCGGAAGTGCGGATGTCCCTCACGCGCGATACGGAGCAGAACGCGCGGCTCGAGATCACCTGGCCGCCGGTTCCCGAACTGATGCCCGGCGAGGACGGCCAGGTGGTCCGGCTCGACCACACCCGCATCGTCGTGCGAAGCGGCGGAATCGAACGGATCGGCCTCGACGTGAATGCCTCCCTGCCGCCTTTCGGCAACATCAACGGGATCGAGTATCGCGGCCAGCCCTGGCGGTTTTCGGTCATGATACCCCGGGAAGCGGCGGGCGATCCGTCTCAGCCCCTCGAAGCTCTGATCCAGGCACGTATTTCCGGGGTCGAGGCCCCGGTCGATGTGATGAAAACGACGCTCACGACCAGCTCCGTGACGGTTCCCACCCCGGCATCGGGATCTGCACCGATCGTTGCCACGCGCACGACCAGCGTTTCCGTTTCGACCTTCACGGAGCCGCTCCCGCTCCCGATTGCCGCCTCTGCCGCCGCTCCGATCGAACATCCTGCGGCTCCGGCCACGCCGCCGGCGCCCATCCCGGAACCGCCCGCCGCCGCATCCACGATGGCCCCGACACGCCCGACGCTTGCGATACCGGCTCTCCCCCCGATCATACCCGTTCCCGATCCGGGCCCGACCGCCACACTCGTGGTGCTGAAGAAGTTTGCGGCAGGCGAGGGGAGCCAGAACGACGCGTTCAGCTGGCCGAAAGGCCTGACCTGGTCTCCCGACGGCACCCTCTGGGTCGTCGACAGCCAGAACCGCCGGCTGCTCCGCTTCCTTGACGACGGCCAGCTTCTCACGTCGCTCGGCAAGAAGGGAAAAGGCCCCGGCATGCTCGGTCTGCCGATCGAAATCACCGTTGCCACGGCCGGCATCTTCGTCTCCGACACCTCGGCCCACACCGTGCACCAGTATGATCTCCAGGGAAGCTTCCTGCGCGATATCGGCACCTGGGGCACGAAAAACGGCCAGCTCGATCTGCCTCACGGCGTCTGCGTCGATGGCGACGAGGTCTGGGTCACGGACCGCGGGAACACCAAGATTCTGCGGTTCGGCCTCGACGGCGTGTACCGCGGCGGATTCGGGAAGAAGGGCGAGCTCGACGGATACCTGATGGAGCCGGTCGGCATCCGCATCCGGAACGACGTCGTTTGGGTCCTCGAGGGCAAGAGCGGCCGCATCCAGAAGTTTTCGCGAGACGGCAAGCCTCTCGGATCATTCCTGACCGGGGCGAAAGAGCCCCTTGCGCTCGAAATCGACCCCTGGGGCTGTCCGTGGGTGGCCGACGGGGAAGGCCATCGCGTGATGCGGTTCGATCCCTCGGGTCGGACGTTGATGTCGATTCAGCCCGCTGCCGGCGGCCGTCAGTGGATTCCGACATCCGTGGCGGTTCGTGCCGACGGAATCGTCGCGATCGGTGACGGGGAAGACCGGTCGGTGCACCTGTACAGGATCAAAAAGCCCGAGTAAATGCATCGACGCTTCGATTCTCCGCTTGTCGGCGCAGCCCTGGCACTCGTTCTCGCCTGGGCGGTGCCGGCAAGCGGACAGGTGATTCCAGGTGGGGAATGGCGTGTTGCCACATCGACGGGCAGCATCACGACGAGCGCATCCGGCACCGTGTTGCTGGCCGGAGACCGCCTCGAAACCGGAACGGACGGTCAGACGCGGATTTCCGGCCCCGGCTCCTCACAGGTCCGGCTTCGTGAAGACACACGGCTGCGGCACCCCGATGAGCATGCCTGGGAAGTCACGTCAGGATTGGCCGGCTTCCGGTTCGATGATGCCTCGGATACAGCCCCCATCCACGTTCTGATCACGCCCTTCGCTCGCGCCGAATGCCGGAGCGGCCTGTATGTCGTCAAGGTCGCCAGCCACGTGGTGCGTATCGCCGTGTTGCGGGGTTCGGCCGATATCACCGGCCCCGGAGACACCCGTCGGACCCTCGGAAAAAAAGAGGAGTGCGCCGCGACGGAATCGGCCCTCTCATCGCCGTACACGACCACCGACGATCTGTATTTCGCCTGGTATTGGGACAAATAACCGGAGACGGTTCACCGCAGAGGCGCAGAGACGCAGAGAAAGACACCAATCCGCAGATAACGCAGATCGCCTGTAGGGGCGCATCGAGATGCGCCCGGGATCAGTTCAGGGTGACGTTCGTGAACAGATGGATGTACCGGTTTTTGAGCACGTCGTTCTCGTATACATCCGCAAATAACTGAATCTCATACTCTTCTGGATAGGAGCTCGAGCCGTAGGAAACAATTTCGTTCAACTGAACGGTGTTTTCCTGTGGAATACTTTCATAAAGAATAAAATTGGTGCCTTCACGGCTGAGGCGCATATAATATTTTACTTTGCCAGTTGATAATATCTGATCAAATATTATTCGCAACATATGACTCGAGGCATCATAGTCATATCTTGGAGGATGATCATTCCACGTCGTGTGCAGGAGTGTCCATGAGAGGCCTGGATATGGAATGCTTTTCGTTTCGCCACCAAGGGTATATTTCAAAAAATAATCACCAGAAACGAAGGAATTCTGGTTTTTATATAATGTTGTTTGATACTGGTTTTTCGGAGCGTCGAAATATAAATCTGAGTTCAGCAGCTTGGTTCCTTCGGGACGTTCGATCCAGCCGCCGGTGACGCCGCTTCCGCCGGCGTAGCCGAAGATGCCGTCCTGCATGCCGCTCGAGCGGGTGATGCGAACGGGGACGATCCCGGCTCGGAAGGGGCCGTCCGAGATCGCTTCGCCGTTCTTCCCGCCGCAGCCGGCCGCGAACGGGAGCGTCATACAGGAAAGCATGAGAATCAGAAGCAACACGTGTCGTTTCATGGCACCAGACAAGGTATCACACATTCCCCTGACCGTACAACCCGACGGATATTCTCCAGGGAAGGCGCGATTCACCAACGGGTTACTCCCATAAAAGCCACCACGCGTTGAGGAGCACATCTGCCCTCGATCTGCGGTCCGTTCACCTGTCTCTGTGTCTCGGTGACTCTGTGGTTCGTTGTCCATTCTCGCCGGAGCGAGATGAATCTTGACAGGGGGCGGCTGGGGCCGATAGAGTATGCTACCATGCGGATCATCCACTCCCTCGAAGGGCATTCCTGGAGCGGCGGACAGCAGCAGGCGCTGCTTCTCGCGCAAGGTCAGGCCGGCCTCGGCCATGACGTGCGACTGCTGTGCCAGCGGGGCAGCGAACTCGAACGCCGCGCACGTGCCGCCGGGCTCGCCGTCGCCCCCCATGATTACCGCGGGGAGCTGCATCCGGTTTCGATCATGCAGTTGTGCCGGGCGTTCCGGGAGTTTTGCCCCGACGTGGTGAACGTCCACCGAGCCTGGGCGCACACCCAGTGGGCGCTCGTCTCGCTCATCCATCGGTTCCGCGGCCTGATCGTGACCCGGCGCGTCCTGTTCCGGCCGGATTTCAATCCCGTCAGTCTCGTGAAATACCGCACCCCCGCCGTTCGCGGCTACATCGCGGTCAGCAGGGCCGTCGCCAATCGCCTGAACGAGACCGGCGTGCCGGACCGCCGTATCCGCGTCGTCTACTCGGCGACCGACACCGAGCGGTTCTCTCCGGCCCATCCCGAGCCTCTCGATGGCCCCTGGCCCGTCCCCGAAGGGGCGCCCGCCGCCCTTCTCGTCGGCAATTACAGTCGCAACAAGGGGCATGACCTGCTGCTCGATGCGTTCGAGCGCATGGCGCCGGCATGGCCCGAGCTCCAACTCGTCATCGCCGGTCACGGCACCGACAAGGGAGCTCTTCCGGCCAGACGGGAAGCCCTTTCCGTCCGCGACAGAATACATATTCTTGGGTATAGAAAAGACGTTCCCGCGTTGTTTTCCCGCGTTCGCTTCTCGATCAATGCCTCATATGAAGAGGGGTTCTCGGGTACCGCGCGGGAGTCGCTCGCCATGGGCGTTCCCGTCGTCGCCTCCGCCATCCCGGCGAACCGCGAGATGAACGGCATCGTTCCGCTGCGCCTGTTCGAGCCCGGAAACCCCGAATCATTCGCCTGCGCCCTTCTCGCCATGCGAACGGCGGAGGATCCACGCGCGGCTGCCCTCCGACGCGAGGCGACGGTTCGCGCCTTCTCGGCCGGGGCCATGGTCGCAGCCACCCTCCACGCCTACGGGGAACTGGGAATCGGCACGTCATGCTGAACGCCGTTCCCGTCCTGTATTACCACCGGGTCGGTGCGCCCGATCCGATCCATCTCAGCGTCCCGACCGCCCTGTTCGATGCGCAGATGTCCTTTCTCGCCCGGCATGGCTGGAAAACCCTGACGATGCGCGAACTGGTCGGCCACGTCACGGGGACGGCACCGGCACCCGACCGGTCCGTCGCGATCACGTTCGACGACGGGTTTCGCGACAACCTCACCGAAGCGCTGCCCGTCCTCCGCCGCCTTGGCTTCCGTGCCACGGTGTTCGCCACGGCGACCGTCGTCCGTCCCGACATCGTGCCGCCCGCTCCACAGATGCGCCCGTTCACCGAGGCGCAGAAAGCCGCACACGCGGGCGAAGCCGGAGATTTTCTTTCGGAATCCGAGTTCGATGAACTGGTGGCCGGCGGTGTCGATGTCCATTCCCACGGATGGAACCATGCGCAGGTGTTCCGGGAACCGCGCATCACCGGCTTTTATCCGGATGACGACGATCACTGGGCGATTCCCACCGCGTGGCCCGACCGGCCGAAGCTGAAACAACTTCCGATTTTCCCCAGATCGTCAGCTTTCGTGGTGAATGCCTGGAAGCCCCGAACCGCGAAGTTCACCGCGGCCGACGGCACGTTTTTCCAGGGCCAACTGCTCGACACCGGCTGGTTCGATATCGAGACCGATGAGGAGCGCCGAGCACGGATCCGGGAGGAGTTCGTCCGGTCCCGCGCGTATTTCGCACGCTGGCACGAGCCGGGCTGCGACGTGTTCTGCTGGCCCTGGGGCGCCCACGATGACGTTTCCAGAGCCGAGGCCGCGTCGGCCGGCTATGCCGCGGCCCTCGCGACTTCGACCGGGGCGAATCTTCCGGGCTGCGACCCGTTCGCGATCAACCGGTTCCCCGTGAAAAAACCCGGCCTGTTCCGGTTTGCCGTCGGGCTCCTGCTGCGCGGGCATCCGGTGTTGAGCCGTCTGTATAGCCAGATTCGCGGGCGTTTCTGACTGTTATGGTATAATGAATCCATGATTCTCCATCCGGACGAGATCATCAAAAAGGCGCAGAAGTGCCTGAAAGAGGGCCGCAACCCGGCGAGTGCCCTGACCGCCATCGGGATGGCCTATTTCGAGAAGGGGCTTCTGGACAAAGCCATCTATCATTACCAGAAGGCCCTCGAGCGGGACGGGGCGTTTGCGCCTGCGTTTGCAGGCTTGGGCATCGTGTATGGGAAAAAGGGACTCGTGACCGAGTCGGTTTTCAATCTGAAGGAAGCGATCCGCCTTTCCCCCGACTGCGCCCTGCTGTACAACTGGCTCGGCGATGCCTACTTCGATCTCGGCCGGACGGAGGATGCGATCCGTGAGTACGGCAAGGCCACCGAACTCGATTCGCTCGACTCGAACGCCCACAACGACCTCGCCGACGCCTACCGGCGCAAAGGGGATTTCACCCACGCCCTCGATTATTACCAGAAAACTCTCGAGATCGACCCGGCCGACACCAACGCGATCCTCGAGAAAGCCCAGGTGCTCCTCCATCTCGACCGGCGCGACGAGGCGAAAAAGCTGCTGCTCGAGATGGTCGGACGGTTTCCCGACGCCGAGGACACGAAGACGGCAAAAGTCGTTCTGGGCGCCTTGTTCACCCAGGAGGGCGATTACATTTCTGCCCGGGATTATCTTGCCCAGGCCGCTCGCGATTATCCGTTCAATCCGACGATCCAGTTCCACCTGGGACTGTGCCACCTGATTCTCGACGAGCCTGAGACGGCCCGCACGCATTTGCAGCGCACCGTCGATCTCGATCCGACGAATGCGCGGGTGGGGAAGCTGATGCACCAGTTGAGGAAGCAGTCGCGATGAGACAGGTTCGGTTCGGCCGCGAGGGAATGGTGCTGGTCGTCGTGATCGTCTGCATCATTTTCGTCACGATCTTCTTCGCCTCGATGGTCGGACGGGTGCGGCACGAAACGGGGCTGACGGCCCGCGCCTCGATCAACGAACGGCTGTACCAGGTCGCGACCGCGATCGGCCGGCTCACCGTCCGCAAGCTTCAGCGCGATTTCGAGACCTACGACAAGAAATCCGAGCAGAACATCATCGACATGGTGTTCAACAACAAGGGCAAGATCAAAGACGTTTCGTATGACAGCATCATCAGCAATCTCGACGTCGTCAAGAAGATCAAGGAGGAGTTCAAGTCGCGGTGGGGCGAGCTGGACATCAAGGTCACCTACAGCGTCGAGGTTCCCGACAAGAACGAGTTCCCCCTTCTCCTGTCCGGCCTCGAAAACTCGCCGTTCGAAAGACGCGGATATATATCTGCCGATGTGAAAGTCACCCACCGGAACCACTCGAAGCACTGCAAGATCAGCAAGCAGTTTCTTCTGACGAGGCTGTTCGCGGCTCCGTTCCATCGGTTCACGCTGTTCTCGCCGGGCGGGGCGGCTCTCGAACCGGACAAGGTGAACCGTCTCGAGAAGTTCTATGACGACGGCACCGTTCTCGACCAGAAGCCGCCCCTGCAGCTGTTCAACCAGCGGATCAAGGGAAACAAGATGACGCTGGGGGATGTGAACTACCTCAACCGGGACGTCAACCCGGTCGTGACCTCGGCCGACTCGTTCGTCCAGAACGGCTGGGTGTACCTCGGTTCGGGCTACTCGGGCGACAAGACGCTCCGGCTCAACATCATGGCCGGCTCGATGGGCGGGATGCCCGACGATGCATCGGACACCAAGCACCACAAGAAATACGGCGAGTTCTTCCATCTCTACTACACGCCGAAATCCCTCGGCTGGCGCGGTTCTTCGGCCTGGGGCGGCTGGCTGAACGCCAAGTTCCCCGGCATCACGGACGGGGACCCGCCCGCGCTGAAAATCAGCTACGTCGACTACGGGTATTTCCGGTATATCGGCCAGAATAATCCGATCGAGATCAACCAGCTCGAGGCGCCGCCCGGTACAGGGCAGATGGTGTTCGGCCACATCGACACCTCGAAGTTCAAGGCCAGCGCCCTCCACCTGTTCGGAACGCCGACAATGTGCACGCCCACGCTGCTGTTCGGCCGGGTCGAGCGGCAGTTCCTTCGAACCATGGCCTTCCTGGTCGAGAAGAACATCTGGCCGATCCGATGGATGACTGCCCAGAGCGATCTCACGGACCTCTGGCAGAACGATCTCGAGCCCTGGCTCGCGAATTTCTCGGGTGATCGGATCGACCAGGCGCGGGACGCCCTTTCCCAGCTCCTCGTCTCGACCCCTTCCGGCGGCGGCACCCCATCCCCGCACGCGATCCCCTTCGACCTGTACCGCGACGGCTCGGCCCGCGACCCGTCCGTCGGCCCTCCTCTTCGTCCGCATCTCACCAACAGCCCCTACATGACCGTGCTCCAGAATCTCGCCAAGCCCTCCGCCGTCGAGCCCTGGAACACGGCGGTGCCGTCGAACAAGTATCTCCCGTCCGGGCCCGGCGACCTGATGAAATCCGATTACGAGTTCAAGGATGACGAGCATCTGCATTACTCGGGCAAGATCAATGCGATCCGGGTCGACGCCAAATACTTCGACGCGCTGAAACAAAGAACGAGTTATTATATCAATGAAAAGACTTCGAACGGCGAAGCGCTGCCGCTGTTCGGCGATGCCAAATTCCCCTTCTTCGAGGACGAGTTCATCGACAAGGAGGATGACGGTCCGAAGACCGAGAAGGCCTGCTATCTGAATCAGATCATCGGCTTCGACTCGTCCGTCGAGATCAACAAGCCCCTCCGGATGCTCAAGGGCGGCATCATCTGGACGAAGAAGGACATCATCATCTCGGCCCCGATCATCAACCCGTATCTGGTGAAAGCCTCGACCCCCGACAGTTTCGGCTGGCTGACGCTCGTGGCCGGAGGCCGCATCATCATCCGCAACGACAAGTTCCCCGCCAAGACCGGCGGCGGCCTCCCCGAGCTTCATGCCTTCCTCGTCGCCTGCAACGGCACCACCGGTCGGGTCACGATCGATTCACCGGTGCACATCATAGGCGGCGTCGCCGTCGACGACATGAGCGAGCTGATCGAGAAAGGCAGCATCATCGAGTGGGGCTTCATGCGCTCCGAGCTGAGTGCGGGGGCGAAATCGAGCGGCAAGAATGATCTGACAAGCGAGGATTTTCATGGCCTTGCCATGGGGCCGATGGACGGCGAAGTCGTCTTCGAGCAGTGAGAAAACTTTCGATGCCGGCATCCGTATCAGAATGATGAACGAAGATCTGAGAACCGACGCGGAGATCGTGACGGCCGTTCTGGCCGGCGACACGGCCTCGTTCGGGATCATGGTCGAAAGGTACGAGCGACTGATGTACAGCTATCTGCTGCCGCAGGTCCGAAGCCTCACCGAGGCCGAGGATATCGCCCAGGAGGCTTTCATCAAAGCCTTCCGGCATCTTTCGTCGTTTGATACCGGCCGTCGGTTCTCGGCCTGGCTGCTGCGGATTGCCCGAAATGTCATGATCGACCGGTTCCGTCGTCAGCAGAACGAGGCCACGGTCACCTCGGTCTCCCAGGACTGCCTCGCCCGGGTCCGGAATACCTCTCCCAAAAGCGATCCTGCCGTCCATCACGAAATGCACGAAGAGTTCCGCCGCACGTTCCAGGACGTTCTCTCCCTGCCCGAGGATCTGCGCGCGCCGCTGACCCTTCGGGTGCTCCAGGAGATGCCCTACGAGGAGATCGCGGAAGTTCTCGATCTCCCCATCCAGACGGTGAAGAACCGGATCTTCAAGGCACGCCAGGCTCTGCGCGGAAAGCGAGATGCAGCCCATGACATGTGAACGCGAAGAACTGCTGAGCCGGTATATCGACGGCGATCTCGGCGCCCAGGAATCCGCCGAGATGCGGCGCCACATTGCCACCTGCCGCGAATGCCAGGAGATGTACCACGAGACGACGCGACGGGAAAAAGCCGTTCGAGACACGCTTGCCGCGGTCATCACCGCGATGCCGCTCCGCGAGAGTGTGATGAAACGGATCCTGGCCGAGCGGCTCGCCCCCGAATCCGCCCCCAAAACCGAGCGGCCTGCCGGGAGCCGCTCGCCGATCCTTGCCTGGGCTCTTGCCCTGGTGATCGTCGTCGCCGCATCGGCAATGCTGTATCTCACCGCGACGAACAGGGCCCAGGTTCGGAATACCACCAACATGGTCGTTCTCATGGGCCTCCAGGACGGCTCCACGTTCGGCCGCAAGTCGCTTCCTGCCCGGGAAATGTGCTTCGCCCCCGTCGGCATGGCCGCCCCGATCCAGGGAACGTTTGCCCTGTTCCTGCACGGGACGAAGCGCGAGCCCACGCTGCTCGACGGCAGTGCGACGCTGCAACTCGATTTCAGCCGTATCACCTGGCTCGAGGGGGAAGCCACCATCGTCTCGGCCCAGAACCATGATATCGTCGTGCGCCTCGGCGAAGAGGAACTGCTTCTGAAGAATGCCCGGATCTCCCTGAAGGGCAGTCCGGCTTCGTACCAGACGACCCTCAACGGAGGAACGGCCTACCGGTTCCGGGGCGGTCGCGTCGAGGCTCTGCCTCTTGCCGCCAGCGCCACCCCGGCGACAGCTTCGGCCCCCGTCCGGGAACACGCTATCGCGCCAAACTCCGATCCTGCCGAACTGCCATCTGCTTCGAAACCCCTGCAGAGCATTGCCCCCGATGCCCACCCCGTAACAGACATGGAAGGGATTCCCGCGTCCGCGGCATCGATCGAGCCGACTTCCGCATCCCAGACCGCATCGGCTGCGACCACCCTGCATGGGGAAGCGGGTGAACCGGTTCGCAATCCCTTCATCACACCCCAGATTCCGGGGGCCGTGGGCGAATGAAACGGATGATCCGCTGGCGACGCGCCTTTTCCCTGCTCGAGATCCTTGTCGCACTCGTGTTCATGAGCTTTGCGTTCCTTCCCATCTACAACCTCTTCCGCTTCGGTACCCGGGGCACGACCAGCAATGCCCGCGAAATCGAGGCGACCAACTATGCCTCCGATCTCATCAACTTTCTCCGTGACCGCAGAGCCAGCGATCTGGCCAAGGTCTTCAAGGACGATGTCGGCAAGCTGAAAACGATGAACAACGACGCCGAGATCATGGACCAGCTCCGCAAAATGGGGAGCGGCGGAGCCGGGGCGGCGATCGTGCCGCCGATCGAGGAGAAGGGGTACACCCGAAGCATGACCGTGACGAAATACAAGGCTTCCAGCAAATCCCTTGGCGGCATGATCAGCGATTTCATCAACCGCCGTTCGAATGTCATGAACTACCTCGTGTCGGTGCGCGTCGCCTATGCGAAGCCCGGCACCACGACTCCCGACGAGGAAGTCGTTCTGTACACGATCGTGATGGATTGAGAAAATGAAGATGAACCGGAAACGTGCTTTCACGTTGATAGAAGTGATGGTCGTCGTCATCATCGGCGCCCTCGTTTCCGGCGTGCTGTACAAAATCATGGCCGGCACCTTCGGCACGTATTTCAAGACCCAGACCAAGCTGACGAACCTGCGGGCCGGCAGCATCCTGCTCGAATACCTGAAGACCGATCTCCGTCTGGCAACGGCAGATCAGCCCGACACCGACGCCTCCGATGACGAGTTTTCCTACAAGTTCAGGATCCGCAAGGACAACACCCTGATCCCCGTGACCTACCAGTATTCAAAGGGCACGGTCCATCGCATCGGCGACACCAGCGATCGCATCATCAGCCAGGCGAAGGTCGCCAGTTTTTCGATCCTCGAAGAGTCGAATGCCTTCGGAAAGTATCTCAAGATCACCATCGTGGTGGACGACGAGAAAGACGATGCCAAACGCACGAGCTCGAGCCGTGCAAACAATGTAACCCTGCGCGCCGTCCTCTTCCCCAAGTTCTTCAAAACCACGGGGCAGATCGACGACGCGGAAAAATACTGGAACGCCGCACGATCAACCGGCACCACAGGAGGAACATCATGAACCGCAACACCCGCACGAACCCGCTACCGGCTCTCCTGCTTCTCGCGATCGCCTTGATCGCCGCCTGCCCGGCCTTCGCCGCCAACAAGACCTACACGATGAAGGACGGCGACACCCTCTGGGACCTCTCGGCAAAGTATTACAACGATCCGACGCTGTACCCCGTCTTCCTCGAGGTGAACAACATCGACAACCCGCGCATGATCCCCGTCGGAAAGGTGATCATCATCCCTTCCTTCGAGGAGATGAAGAAGGTCGCCAACGAACCCGACCCCGCCAAGCGGCAGAGCATGGTGAAAAGCCTTTCGGGCGGCAGCCCGATCGATAACGGCGGCAGCTCCCCCGTCAAGCCGATGAATCCTTCCGACACCGAGGATCCTGAGGAGAAGGTCGCGATCGACGCCGGTTCGGTCTCGATCACAAACGTTCTTGGCGGCAAGAAACTCGACCCCAAGAAGGTCAAGGACGACAAGGCCGAAGCCAATTACGACAAGCCCTGAATCCATCACATCCATCCCGCGGGGCGCCCGACGCTTCCGCGGGATGGTGTTTTTCCGGCCACCACACAGGGACAAGACCGCCCAAACCTTGACAGGGTACCGGTTCGTCGGTACAATTGTTGTATTCCGTCAAGCCCTCGTCGTATAAGCGCAGAAGAATAGTAAGGAGTATTGATGATGAAACGGGGTTTGCTCATTGCTTCCATCGCAGCGTTTTTCGCGGCTTCCGTCGCGACCGCCGGCACAGCCAAGTCGCTCGTCCGGTTCGATGGCCTTTCGAAAAAGTCCGTGGCCGAGATCGGCATGAAGGGCTACGATGTGGCCCGCGCCGGCTCGAGTTTCGCCGAGGTTGTCGTCGACGCCTCCGAGCTCGCCGCCCTGACGAAAAAGGCCCCCCGCGTCAAGACGCTGATTCCCGATCTCGATGTGTACATTTCGAACATCCTCAAGAAGCAGAAGGCGGGCGCCGAGTATTACACCTACGACCGCATGACCTCCACGCTCCAGGAGTGGGCGAAGAAGTATGCCTCGATCGCCACGCTCGAATCGATCGGCAAGAGCTGTGAAGGCCGCGACATCTGGGCCATGAAGGTCAGCGACAATCCGGCCGCGGACGAGAAAGAGCCCGCCGTCCTCATCATGGGCGCCCACCATGCCCGCGAGTGGATCTCGGTCGAAGTGCCCATGGCCACTCTCCAGCAGTATCTCGAAGCCTACGGAAAAGACGACAAGTTGACCCGCCTCGTCAACGAGCGCGAAGTCTGGTTCGTTCCGATGGTCAACCCCGACGGCGTCACGTTTTCCCAGACCAAGTCGAAATACTGGCGCAAGAACCGCCGTGACAACGGCAACAACGTCTACGGCGTCGATCTCAACCGCAACTACGGGTACCAGTGGGGGAACGTCGGGGCCAGCAACAGCCCCTCGGCCGATACGTATCACGGCAAAGGCCCCTTCAGCGAGCCCGAAAGCCAGGCGATCAAGAAGCTGTACGAGCGGGTCCATTTCCAGGCCGCCGCCTCGTTCCACAGCTACTCCGAACTGATTCTCTACCCGTTCGGCTACGGCTACAACATCCCGTGCCCCGACGAGCCGGTTCTCAAGAAGCTGGCCGGCGAGATGGCCGTCTACAACAAATACACCCCGCAGAACAGCGCCGATCTGTATCCGGCGATGGGCGACACCGACGACTGGGCTTACGGCGACCAGAAAGCCCTGGCCTTCACCTTCGAGCTGGCCACAACCTTCATCCCGAACCCCTCGGAGATCGGCAAGATCAATGATCTGAATGTGCCCAGCATGTTCCATCTCATCGACAAGGCCGGCAGCTACGCGCTGACGACCCCCACCGGTGACGACCGCCTGATCGCCTCGCTCGACCTGACCGACACCCTCGATGCGATCGCCAACGGAGCCGCTCTCCAGGCCGAACACCGCACGAACGAAGCCCGGATCGCCGTCAGCGACCGCCTTCTCCAGGCCGGGAAGCGCGCCGCCGAGCTGGTCGCGACCGACCTGCTCACCGGCTCCGGCGCCGCTCTCGAACGACTCTCCGCCACTCCCGGCGCGAACTTCGTCCTCCCGATGGTCCGTGCCCGCATCCAGTTCGAGCGCAGCCACGGCACCCCGCTCCGCGAGGATCTCGCCGCCAGGCTCGAAACGGCCCGCTGATCGCGCAAGCGTTCGTTCCATGCTATAATGGACCACCGGTTCGGTGGTCCTTTTTCCGTACGCACGACTGATGGGGCACGATACGATGCAGGGAAACACGACACTCAAAAATCTCGCGATCTTCACGGGGTACAGCCATATCGGTAGCTGCCGCGAGTTCCTTTGGATCGCCGGCGATATGATCGGCAACCAGCAGCTTCCCTCGCGGTTCATCATCCGGGGCCTCACGTGCGAATACGACGTCGAGGCGCTGATGATCCGCAAAGATCTCTATCTGCGCACCGATGCGGGCCAGGAGTATATCGTCAACAATTTCCAGATCACCGACATCTCGGATATCGAGAACATTTCGGGAATCGCCGAAAACATGGCCCTCCTGTTCGAGAAGTTCCCCGACATGAAGACGGTGGTCGACGGCGAGCATGTGGCCGTCACCAAGCAGACCCAGGTGATGGCCTTCAAGGTCGTCTCGAACGTCGTCAACAGCGTCAGGACCGGCCAGAGCATCGAGGCGGCGCCGTCGAAGGAGGTCGCTTCGCACCTCGTCGGCGAGATTCTGGCCTCGCCCGACGCGATCATCAACCTGATCGACATCAAGTCGTTCGACGACTACACCTTCACCCATAACATCAACGTCGCGACGATCGCGATCATGATCGGCCATGCGATGGATATGAAGAAGGACGACCTGCACGAACTGGGCACCGGCGCTCTGCTGCACGATGTCGGGAAGCTGAAAGTATCGTTGTCGATATTGAACAAGGACGGCAAGCTGACCGACTCGGAATTCGCCGAGATGAAGCGCCACTCGGTGTATGGCTACGAGATCCTCTGCCGCTCGGTCGATCTCACCGAGCGCTCCCGCCAGGTCGCGCTGCTGCACCATGAGCGGTTCGGCGGAAGCGGCTACCCGAAAGGGCTGAAGGGGCGTGACATCCCGCTGTTCGCCCGCATCACCACGATCGCCGACGTGTATGACGCGCTGACGACCGACCGGCCCTACCGCGTTTCGATGACCCCCTACGATGCGATCAAGATCGTGATGAGCGGCGTCGACAACCAGTTCGATCCCGAGGTGCTCCAGCATTTCATCCGGCGCCTCTCGCTGTATCCCAACGGCAGCCTCGTCAAGCTCAACGACGGCTCGATCGGCATGGTGCTGCGCGCGAATCGGCAGGCGGTAATGCGGCCCGTCATCAAGATCCTCCGCGACAAGAACGGGGTCCGTCTGAAGCAGCGGCAGGAGATCGACCTGATGTCGGAAAAGACCCTCTTCATCGCTGGCCCCGCCACGCTCGCCATGCTGAACGTCACCGCGCCTCTCCAGGCCTGACCGATATGGAAGCCCTCCTCCGGCGGATCGTCGTCGTTCTCTGCCTGTGTCTCGCGGCCGTCGCCGTCCAGGCGCAGACCGGCACGGAGACGGCATCCCCGATTCCCGAGACGGTGTATCCCGAGTCGCTGAACGCGATCGACGAGTTCCTGTCGGACACTCCCGTCGCATCCCAGACACCGGCCCCGGCATCGTCCGGCTGGCTGCCCCTGCCGCCGGTTTCCCGTCCCATCGTCGTTGAGCCGCCCGAGACCGGGAAAAAGGTCGTTCCCGAGGGAGAGGGTCTCCTGGACGTCGTCATCACGACGGTTCGCGAGAAGACGCCCCGCCAGATTTCGATCATGCCTTCACGCATCGAGATCTGGACCGGTGACCGGATGATCGCCTCGCTCGAGAACGGGGAGCCCGGCGTGGAAAACGGCTTCCATCGCCGCGTCTTCCGCTTTCCGCCGATCAGCCTGCCCGCGGGGTACCATTTTCTGACGATTCGCGGCTTTGCCGAAGGATTCGTCTCCCGGGAACAGAAATGGAAGGGACGCATCATCCAGGTCGGCATCCACGACGGGAAAACCACCACCCTGCATGAACGGCTCCCGATGTTCGTATGGTAGAACAGAATTCTCCCTCTGCAATTCCTGGAACCCGCATGCCCGTCCCAGGGTCTATGACTTCGGGACCGCATGAACAGGATGACGAACGCGAACTTCTCCAGCGGGCAACTGCAGGGCACCGGCCTTCGTTCGACCGCCTCGCCGGGCGGTATCACGCAGCCGTCTACCGGGTCGCGTACCGGTTCTTCAACTCCCGCGACGATGCCGCGGATGCGGCCCAGGAGGTGTTTCTCAAGGCCTGGCGATCGCTGCAGACCTTTCAGGGACGTTCGAGCTTCAAGACCTGGCTCCTCCGGATCGCCGGCAACACCTGCATCACGCTTTCCCAGGCAAAGGCACGGCAAAAGAAATCCGTGCTCGAATCGATCGTCGACTGGTTCTCCCGGAAGCCGCCCGACGACCCGGCGGATCTGGTCGTCGAACAGGAGTATCAGATGGAACTGCGGCAGGCCGTCGAACGGAATCTCGCGCGCCTGCCCGATGTCTACCGGCTTCCCGTCATTTTGCGTGACGTTGAAGGCTACACGATGGACCAGATCGCCGAAGTTCTCGAAATCCCCGAAGGGACCGTCAAATCCCGCATCAACAGAGGCCGCAGGATGATGCAGGAAGCGCTCGAGCCTCTGCTGCGGCACAGGAGCAGGCCATGAAATGCACCCGTCTCGAAGACTGGTATGAACGCAACGGCGACGATCCCGCCGCCAACGGCTGGCAGGACGTTCTGACGCACGCCCGGGGCTGCCCGGACTGTGCGTTCGCGATGGAAGGCCGGGCACGGCTTCTCGAGACTCTCCGTGAGCTCCCCGAGCCGGTTCCGCCGGCCGATCTCTCCGCACGGATCTCCCAGTATCTTGATCTCGAGGCAGGGGAGAGCGACGATCCGGACGCGGCGGCAAACCTGCTCGACGATCTTCTTGGCCGGTGGCTGCGCCCGCTCCAGGTCGTGTTGTCGGCCGCCTGCGTGCTGACCCTGCTGCACATCGTGAGGCCGGGGATATCGTCGGAACCCGCCGCCATCCGTCCGGACCGGATGCCCGTAACCCTCCGGGCCGAGGCCCCCGCACCCGTCCCGGCCGTTCCCGATGGTGGCCGGCTCCGGCTGCCCGAAACCCGTGGCCAGGCCCTTGCACGGCTCGATGACGAGGAGATTGCCGCCTTCCTGCGGCGCCTCGACGCGTATCGGCACACGCATCCCGAGATCGACGCCCCCCGCTCCGCCTTCCCCTCGGGGATGCTCGCCGTCGACCGGTGACATCCATGCCTGGAGAATATTTCATGTATCGTAGTAACTATATAGCAATATGCATATTCGTTGTATCGGCTTTTTTCGCCGCAGGGGAGACTCTCCATGCCGGTCCGGCCCAGGAGCTGTTCGGCACGTCCCTGATCGCCGACATCGCGGCGAAGGTGAGTCCGGCCGTCGTCGCGATCGAGTCGGTCCAGTATGTTCGCCGGCGCGGCTTCGGATCGGGAGATCCGTTGTTCGATCAGTTTTTCGGGCATTTGTTCGAGGATGATTTTTCGGGGCTGAACAACGTCATTCCCCAGAAGGGGAGCGGATCGGGCGTCATCATCAGCCCCGACGGGCATCTTCTGACGAACGAGCACGTGATTGCCGGGGCCGACGAGGTGAACGTGAAGCTCGGAGACGGGCGCAAGGTCAAGGCCCGGATCGTCGGCAAGGACGCCCGCAGCGACCTTGCCGTCCTGAAGATCGACGGCGAGGCGAATCTGCCCTCGGCTCCGATGGGAAACTCGGATGCCTTGCGGGTGGGGGAGTGGGCGATCGCGATCGGGAATCCGTTCGGGCTCGGCACCACCGTGACGGCCGGCGTGATCTCTGCGCTCGGCCGGGAACTGGCGATCGATCGCAACCGCTCCTACCGGAACCTGATCCAGACCGACGCATCGATCAACCCGGGCAACTCGGGCGGGGCGCTCGTGAATGCGAAGGGAGAGGTGATCGGTATCAACACGGCGATCCTTCCGTATGGGCAGGGACTCGGCTTCGCGATTCCCGTCTCGTCGGCGCGGGCCATCGTCGGCGATCTGATGGCGTTCGGCAAGGTGAAGAAGATCTACACGGGCATCACTCTCCAGGAGATCACCCCGCGACTGGCCTCCCACTTGGGGATTCCGGAAAAGGGAGCCTTGGTGACGGGGGTTGCCGAAGGTTCGAACGCCTTCGGACAGGGGATCTCGCCGGGTGACGTGATCGTTTCGGCTGATGGCAAGCCTGTCGAGTCGATCGAAAAGCTCGAAGACCTGCTCGGCCGGCACCGTGTCGGCGAGACGATCGAGCTGGGCATTCACCGGAAGGGCGCCGTGACCCCCGTGAACCTCCCTCTGACCGAAATTCCCAGCAGCCGCCCCGCGGGAACGGCGATGGCGAAGAAGAGCCGCGTCGGCCTCGGCCTTGCCGACCTGACGGAGGCGACCCGCGAGGAGTTCGGCATCCTCGTTTCATCCGGGGTTGTCGTGACGGCGGTCGCCCCCGGCAGCATCGCCGGGGAGCTGGGACTCGCCCCCGGGGACGTGATCCGGAGCGTGAACCGCACGCCAACCACGAGCGCCGCGGAGCTGGACGTCTTCTTCCGGAAGATCCCCGCCGGAAGCAGATTTCTGCTCGGTATCGTTCGCGGAACGTCCGGCAGCCTCCTGCTTGTCGAACTTCCGTGAAGATTTCCAACAATTTTCACTCAACCGATTGACCGTTCTCGCCGACCTTGGTAAGGTAATCTCTCGGTGTGTTGTCAAAGAGCCTGTGTGATTCGCTCACCTTTCATCGCACCCAGTCATAGGTGAAACAACCGGAGGAAACCAGGATGCAATTGGCGGATGTGCTGCACGAGAAGATGGTGTTCCTTGATTTCAAGGCCAACGGGAAGGACGAGGCGATCGACGCGTTCGTCAAAGCCATCGCCGGTGCGGGCGCGGTCGATGAGCCCGCGGCGCTCAAGAGCGCCTTGCTCGAGCGCGAGAAGCTCGGAACAACCGGCGTCGGAGGCGGAATCGCCATCCCCCATGCCCGGTGCGGGGCCATCAAGGATCTGTCGGTTGCGTTCTTCCGATCCGCGGACGGCATCAACTTCGGCGCCATCGATGGGAAGCCGGTGAACCTCGTGTTCCTGCTGCTCGCCCCGGTCGCATCCGGCGGCCCCTATCTGAAGCTGCTCGCGAAGATCTCGCGGCTCCTGCGCGGCGACGAGTTCCGCCAGGCCCTGATGGATGCGTCGGGGGCTCCGGCCGTTCTCGACATCATCCGGGAACATGAATGATTCGTTGAAAACGCCCCGATCCGCGATCGCGAGGATCGGGGCGTCGTTCTTGGCGGCTCTTTTCCCCGTTCTCCTGCTCGTCGCTTCGGTCCCCGACGGGGTCGCGGCGGCCGAAAAACGCGGGAAAGCCGATCGCGGCGAGGTCGAGGAGAAGAAGAAGCCGTCGCGCGACAAAGAGAAGGGCGCCGCGACGAAATCCGACGACGACGAGGATGCCGGCGAGGACCTGTTCCTGCGCGAAGGGAAGGAAAACCAGAAGTTCCTGCCGGATATCTTCCGCTGTCCCGAGTGCGGGTACGAACAGGACGAGCCGGACTCGTGCCCCGATCATGACGAATCCGTCCTGGTTCTCGTGCGGAGCAAGGGGCAGAACCCGCTCGAGCCGCCGGATGTTGACGGCAACGAAGATATTGTTGTAGATATTCCCCTGACCGGACTGTCCCTCAAAAAGGCGCCCGTCGCCTCGGGAACGGCTGCTCCGGCACCCGTGAAGGCGGGCACGAAGTAAGGTTTTTCGAGAGTCCCCGAACGAACCGGCTGCCGTCCCCCGGCGGTCGTCAGGGCGGAAGGCTCTTTTTTTATGTCGGTCGATATAGAATGCACATGGAGGAAGGAATGTCTCTGAATCTCACCCAGAAAATCATCAAGGAACACCTGGTGTCCGGCGAAATGAAGGCCCAGAGCCCGATCGAGATCCGGATGGACCAGACGCTGACGCAGGATGCGACGGGCACGATGGCCTACCTGCAGTTCGAGGCGCTTGGCGTCCCCCGCGCGAAGACGGAACTTTCGGTCAGCTACGTCGACCACAACACGATGCAGGAAGATTTCAAGAACCCCGACGACCACGCCTTTCTGCAGACGATCGCCGCCAAGCACGGCCTGGTGTTTTCACGGCCGGGCAACGGCATCTGTCACCAGGTGCATCTGGAGCGGTTCGGCAAGCCCGGCAAAACCCTGCTCGGCTCGGACAGCCACACCCCGACCGGCGGCGGCATCGGCATGCTGGCGATCGGCGCGGGCGGCCAGGACGTCGCGATGGCGATGGCGGGCTTCCCCTTCAAGCTGAAGATGCCTGCCGTGGTCAACGTCGTTCTGACCGGCAAGCTGAAGCCCTGGGTCAGCGCGAAGGATGTCATCCTCGAGATCCTGCGCCGCGAGACCGTGAAGGGCGGTGTCGGCTACGTTTACGAGTATTCCGGAAAGGGCCTCGAAAGCCTGACGGTGCCCGAACGCGCGACGATCACGAACATGGGCGCCGAGCTGGGCGCGACCACCTCGGTGTTCCCCAGCGACAAGGTGACCAAAGCGTTCCTCGAGGCCCAGGGCCGCGCCGACGACTGGCAGGAGCTCGGTCCCGACAAGGACGCGACGTATGACCGCACGATCGAGATCGATCTGGGCAAAGTCGAGCCGCTGGCCGCCTGCCCGCACATGCCCGACAAGGTCAAGCCGGTGCGCGAACTCGAAGGCATGAAGGTCCATCAGGTCATGATCGGAAGCTGCACCAACTCGAGCTACACCGACATGGTCAAGGCCGCGATGATCCTCAAGGGCAAGACCGTCCATCCCGAGTGCTCGCTCGGCATCGCCCCCGGCTCGCGCCAGGTGCTCCGGATGCTGGCCGACAAGGGCTACCTCGCCGACCTGATCGCTTCGGGCGCCCGCATTCTCGAAAGCGCCTGCGGCCCCTGCATCGGCCAGGGCTTCGCCCCGCCGACCAACGGCGTCTCGCTGCGCACCAACAACCGCAACTTCGAAGGCCGCTCGGGAACCACCTCGGGCCAGGTCTTCCTCGTCAGCCCCGAAGTCGCCGCCGTGGCCGCGATCGAGGGCCGGTTTACCGATCCGCGCAAATACGAGAAGGCCCCGAAAGTCAGCATGCCGAAAAAGTTCACCATCGACGACTCGATGTTCATCTTTCCGCCGGATCATGGCGAGAAGATCGAGATCGCGCGCGGACCGAACATCGCCCCGCTGCCGCTGCGCGGCGCCATGGACAAGAACCTCACCGGCTCCGTGCTGATCAAGGTCGGCGACAACATCACCACCGACCACATCATGCCGGCCGGCAAGTATCTGCCTCTGCGCTCGAACGTGCCCGAATACGCCAAGCACGTGTTCGAGGGCGTCGACAAGGAGTTCTACAAGCGCGCGATGGAGAAAAAGACCGGCTTCATCGTCGGCGGCGAGAATTATGGCCAGGGCAGTTCCCGCGAGCACGCGGCCCTCTGCCCGATGTTCCTCGGCGTCAAGGCCGTCGTGGTCAAGAGTTTCGCCCGCATCCACCTCGCGAACCTCGTCAACTTCGGCATCGTGCCCCTGACCTTCAAGAATCCCGCCGACTACGACAAGATCCAGCTCGGCGACGAGCTCGAGATGGACGTCCACGGCCTGTCGGGCGAACTGGTGATCCGGAACAAGACCCGCGGCTTCGACATCCACGTCACCCACACGCTGACCGAACTGGACCGGAAGATCCTCCTCGCGGGCGGCCAGCTCCCCTTCGTGAAACAACAGTCGCATCGCTGATTGGTAAATATATAATCAATCATATTGATCATTGAACGGCGGGCCGGCGACGTATCGAGTCGCCGGCCCGTTTGTATATGATACGCCGTATATATCGGGGGAGATGATGCCATGCTGGTGAACACAAGTGGATATCCGGACGCTCGCTGCTGGAACATCTGGGAGGATGCCACGAAAACCTGGAGCAGCGTCACGTTTGGAGCGGGCCTCGACCGGCTGATGGCCGGGGCCTGCACGATGCCGCGCGGCGAGGCCGTTTCCGGAGCTCTGGAACGGGCCGGCGGGGTGGGGGTACCGTTCGGAGGATCGAAGATCCTCTGCGTCGGCCGGAACTACCGCCCGCATGCCGCGGAGCTGGGGAACAAGGTACCGAAGCAGCCGCTCTGGTTCCTCAAGCCCCCGAGCTCCCTCGCGGCGGCTGGAGAAAGGATACTGCTGCCCAGGGATGCCGGCCGGATCGATTACGAGGGCGAGGCGGCGCTGGTGGTCGGGAAACGATGTACCGATGTTCCCGAAACCGAGGCACTTTCCTTCATCGCGGGCATCACCCTGGCCCTCGACGTCACGGCCCGGGAGCTCCAGAAGACGGATGGCCAGTGGACCCGTGCAAAGGGGTTCGACACGTTCTGCCCGATCGGGCCGGCGATCCTGCCGTTCGGGACGTGGGCCCTCGATACGGAACTCGTCACGACGCTGAACGGGGGAGTGGTGCAGCGCGACCGGACCTCGTCGCTCGTCTTTTCGTATGCCGCCCTGATCGCGCACATATCCCGGTGCATGACGCTCGAGCCGGGCGATCTGATCCTCACCGGCACGCCGGCCGGGGTTGGACCGCTCGCCGAAGGCGACCGCATCAGCGTCGAGTTTCCCGGCCTGATGCGGCTCGCCCTGACCGTGGACTGCCGGTGACCGCATTGACAGGCCGGGCGAGGTCTGGTATGGTCTTTCACCATCATTCAGTCGTGATCCGGAAGGAGTTTGGTGCGATGAAACGATTCATCATCGGCGTTCTCGGAGCCGGTCTGCTGTGCATGCTGCCCGTTGATCTGTCGGCCGCCAGGGCGGGAAAGGTCCGCGGCAGTTATATCAACGTCCGCGAGGAGCCGAGCCACTCCTCGAATGTCGTGATGAAGAAGCTTCGCGGCGACTCCTACACCGTCACCTTCGAGGACAAGGGCTGGCTCAAGGTCGAGTTCTCGGATGGAACCAAGGGCTGGATCTTCAACAGCGTGATCGAGCGTCAGCTCGCAAAGGATGATGAAGCCGAAAAGAAGGCTCCCGCTGCGACGCCGGAGACCACTCCGACCCCGCCGGCCATCCCTCAGTTCGAACCCGGCCTGAACATGGACCGGTTCAAGGGGAAAACGCCTGAAGATGCAAAAAAGGCCGACGAGGCGAAGAAAGCCGACGAAACAAAGAAGGCTGACGAGGCCAAAAAGGCGGATGAGCTGGCGAAGGCCAGCAGCGAATCCAAAGCCGCCGATGAAAAGAAAAAAGCCGATGAGGCCAAAAAAGCCGACGAGACCAGGAAAGCCGATGCCGACCTGAAAGCCGATGAGGCGAAAAAGGCGGAAGACGCGAAGAAGGCCGACGAAGCGAAAAAAGCGGAAGAAAAAAAGAAGGCCGACGAGAGAAAAAAGGCCGACGCAAAAAAAAAGGCGGATGATAAAAAGGCCGCCGAAGAGAAGAAAGCGGATGAGAAGGCTGCCGAAGCCGCTGCTGCCGCCGCGGCAAAACCCCCGGCACCGGCGAAGAAGGAGCTTCCTCCCGCCAAAGCCGTCAGCACCAGCAAATCCGCATCGGATTATTACCACGAAGCCATCGAGCTGTACGAGAAGAAGCGGTATCAGGAAGCCCTCGATGCCAATCGCGCCGCTCTCGAGCAGGCACCGCGCAATGCCGAGATCCTGAACAACATGGGCAACTGCCTGTTCAAGATGGGGAAGATCCAGGATGCGATCTCCAACTGGAAGGAAGCCCTCAAATCCGCTCCAAAACAGGCCAAGATCTGCAACAACCTCGGGATCGCCTACTACCAGCTCGACGAGAATGATCGCGCGATCGAGTTCTACAAGAAGGCCATCCTGTTCGAGCCGCAGTTCGCCGACGCCTACTACAACATTGCCTCGGTGTACGGCTTCAAGGGCCAGTTCCGGGATGCCCTCGACAATTACCGCAAGTATCTCGAGTTCAATCCCGACACGACGATGAAAAAGCTGACCGAAGAGCGCATCGAATACTGTCAGAAGCAGCTCAACACCGTGAAAAAAGACGGGAAGTGACCTGCTCTCGAAACGAATCGGCCCCGGGTGAAAACCCGGGGCCGATTCGTATATGGAGCTATATTATTCTGCGCCTTTTTTGAGACAGAAGATCGATCCCGATTTCGTGCGCACCAGGATCCCGAACTCCGCGAGAACGATCGACTCCTCGGTCAGCTCACCGCCGACGTGGACGCGCCACTTCTCGTCGAAGCTCTCGCGGTTGAGACCGAACACCCAGCCGTCCTGCGTGCCGACATACAGCATCTTCTCGTCGAACACGGGGCCCGCAGCAAACAGATGCTTGGAGAACTCGCGTGCCTTCTCGAACCGGCCGGTTTCGGCATCGACCTTCCACAGCACGTCCCGATACCCGATGTAGCCGCTGGCGAGATCGACCGCGGCGGGCATCAGCGGCAGTCGGTTTTCCATCACCATCCGACGCGTCGTGACGCGACCTCCGTCGAGCTGCACCCGGACGTATTCGCCGTTTTCCGAGAGGAAGGCGCACTCGTCCTTCATCACGACGGGAGCCGACACCGGATGCCAGTCGGCCCCGCGCGCTTCGTAGATTTTCGTTCCCTTCGCGAGGTCAAACGTGAGCACGGCGCCGGAGATGAAGCCGGCATACAGCCGGTCGCCGGAAACGCCGAGCAGCGCGCGCTGGCCTTTTCCCGAGTATTTCGTATCCTTGTGCTGGTATTCCCAGAGCTGTTCGCCGGTATCCGCCTTGAGGGCGGTGATGCGGGCGTTCTGGCAGGCGAAGACGAGGGTGTTGTTCGCGAAGGCCACATACGGCGATCGCAGGAAATCCTCGGTGAAGTAGCGGTTGATGCGCTGCGTCGCGTCGATCGACTTGATCCAGAGGAACTGGCCGGTCTTGAGCGAGATGGCGCCCCAGTAGCCGTAATCGAACATCACCAGGACCAGCCCCGGTGCCACATCTGGCCGGATCAGCATCGGAATGCCGGCATCGGGATTCGCCTCTTCGGGAGGGAGTTCGAGGCCTGGCAGCTTGCCGGGCCAGTTGCAGGTCCAGCTCGTCGTGAGAAGATCCTTGTCGAAGCAGACGAGTCCCTGCCTGGTCGGAACGAAGGGCTGGTCGGCCTTGATCCAGGCAGGGGCCGGAATGTATCCCTGTTCCGGTTTCGACCGGATCAGGCTTCCGCCGGAGCCCTTGATCGCTTTCGCGACCGAGGTGTCATAGGTCCAGACGTGCTCGGAGCCATACAGCGAGGCGCTCGGGATGCGTGCGAGATACTCCTCGAGCGGCGCATACAGGTCGGTGGATGACCAGAGAACGCGGCTGCCCGCTTCCCCGGCGAATGCCCCGAACCCGACGTGCAGGCCGAGCATCAGAAGGATGGCGGCGCCATAGCCGAATTTGCGGCCGTCGGCCCACTCGCTGCCGAACAGCACCTCGAAAAAGTATTTCACGAACAGCGAGAGGAAGAAGTTCAGACAGGTCATCGCGGCGAGGATCAGGGTGATGCCGCCTGACATCAGGATCGGGAAGGGGATGTCCTTCTTCGACCAGGCTGTTTTCATGATGCCGAGAATTTCGCGCCAGTTGTTCATGAAGGGGGTCCAGAAGTCGCCGAACCAGGCGTAAAAGACGCCCGACACCATCATGAAGCCGAACAGCGAGGTGTAGATGATCGAGCGCATCATGAAGTGCATCAGCAGCATCACGACGCCCAGCCCGCCCAGGAAGACATACGACTGGATGGTGAAGACCGGGAGGCTCGTGTAGCCGCCCACGAGCTTGCCGAAAAAGAAGCCCTGGAGCAGCACGATGATCGCCAGCGGCATCATCAGAAAGAAGTTCACGAATGTGCCGGCGGGTTTGTGTTTCACCGGAGGTTTTGGAGCGGGATTCACGACGGTTTTCACCGGATTCGGATTGACGATCGCCACTTCTTCCATGGGAAAGCCCCCCTCGATGGTCCATTCAGGATCGACCAGGATGTCATACAACCTCTCTATCGGCAGGTGACACGGTTCTGGTTACGGAAGAGGCCGGCACGATTCGAGAATGAACCCGGCCCGCCTCCCGTGCGTCAACATCCGTGGCAGGGCTCCTGAGCTGTGCAACCCCGCTGTCAGTTCCAATGACTCGATGCCAATGGCCAGGGGTGTCGTGCGGGGGCGAAGAGATTTGACGTTTTTCGGAACATGTCATGGTATACTGTGGCATCTTGTTGCCGCCACGGACGGGAACCGATCTTGGAGCGTCCGTGAAATTCAAGGAGGGCGCGCGTGCCGTCGATGATCAAACACCTGTTTCTGAAGGTCGCCAACGAGCGGGATTCAGAACTCGAAGCCTGCGAGTATCTCGAGACGTTCGCGAAGAAGTGCGGATTTCTTCCGGAATCGATCGACGAGATGCGGCTCGCGTTCATCGAGGCGCTGATCAACGCCAAAGAGCACGCCCCCAAAGGCCAGCCCGACACGACGCAGGAGATCTACACGGCATTCACGGCCGGGCCGGAAACGCTGACGATCGAGGTGCGCGACTTCGGCTCGGGGTTCGACCCCGCGACGGTCGAGAAGCCCGACATCAAGAAAAAGCTGAAATCCTCCTACAAGCGCGGCTGGGGTCTCATGCTGATGGAAAAACTGATGGACGGCTGCGAGGTCGCCTCGTTCCCGCCTTCGGGCACGCTCATCAAGATGGTGAAGAAGCGGCTCCAGGTCGACCCCCAGGATGTGGGCGACATCGTGCGCGAACGCAAGCGCATCGAGCGTCTCAAATACATTCTCGGCAGCTTCCTCGACCTGAGCTCCTTCCTCTGCCAGAACCGCGATCTCGAAACCGGTCTTCGCTCGATGCTGCGCATCATGCTCGGCACCCTGGGCATCTCGCGCGGGGCCATCTTCATTCACGAGCCCGCCAAAGAGCTGATGGTCAGCGGGGTCGACATCAAGCTGCGCACGCGGGAGCGGCTGCCGAAGTTCAGGATCCCGGCTCAAGCGCTTCAGCAGATGATGCAGCGCGACTCTCTCGAGATCACCGAGCAGCTTCTCGCCCTGAACCCCGAGATTCCCAACATCTTCTCGAAGGACGAGGTCGCCGGCTGCTACCTGCTCCGCGTCGACAGCGAGGTGCTCGGCATCCTGATGCTCGGCAACAGCTTCCGCACCGAAGAGAAAGAGTCGTATGACGGCGACATCATGACGACGCTTGCGAGAAATATATCGTCAGCTATCAACACCTTCCGGCTGCTCGAGCAGCTCAAGGCGACGAACCAGGAACTCGATCAGAACGTCCGGGAACTGGGCGCCGTGCGCGAGGCCAGCCAGACGATCTCCTCCGAGCTCGAGATGGAGAATCTGCCCTTCACGGTGGAACGCATCTTCGGCAACGTGATGAAGATCGGCAAGTTCTCGCTGTCGGTGCTCGACCCGCACGAGAACCGGTACACGATCTGCCAGACGAACCGGCCGCTGCCGCTCGTCCTCGACATGTGGTCGTCCCCGATCTCGCGGTACGTCATCCAGAAGATGGAGCCGTTGTTCGTCCCGGATCTCGCCCACGAGAAGCGGTTCCAGTTCTCCCGGGCCTCGACCTATACGTCGAACTCGTTCATCGTGATCCCCATCATCGTCCAGGACGAGGTGCTCGGCCTGATCAGCATGACCGACCGCACCGACGGCCAGGAGCTGACCGAACGCGACTTCCATCTCGCCCAGCTCCTCAGCGCGCAGCTCGGCATCGCGCTCAAGAACGCCAATCTCTACAAGCTCGGCATCTCGGACGGGCTGACGAAATTGTATACGGCACACTATTTCAAGATGCGGCTGTCGCAGGAGATCTCCCGCTCGCGCCGCGTGAAATCCCCGCTGTCCCTATTGATGCTCGACATGGACAAGTTCGAATCGATCAACGCCGAGTTCGGAGACGAGACGGGGGATGCCGTGCTGTCGCGCACCGGGGCCCTGATCCGGCGTCAGATCCGGTTCAACGACATCGCCTGCCGCATCGGCGGGGACAAGTTCGCCATCATCCTGTCGGATACCGGCCTCGACGGCGCGATGATCGTCGCCGAAAAGCTCCGGACCGCCATTCCCGCGCAGAAGCTGATGCACAAGGCCGTCGAGATCCAGGTCACGGCCAGTATCGGCCTCGTGTCTTACGACCAGGCGATGAGC
Source organism: Candidatus Ozemibacteraceae bacterium (assembly GCA_035388825.1). Taxonomy (GTDB): domain Bacteria; phylum Muiribacteriota; class Ozemobacteria; order Ozemobacterales; family Ozemobacteraceae; genus MWAR01. The sequence goes on along the minus strand of DAOOQQ010000002.1, from coordinate 121,478 downwards.
CTCGAGCAGTTCGTCGAGGCTGCCGAAAAGCAACTTCAGGACGCCATCGCGAAGGGCGGAAACGTCATCAGCACCCCGCAGGCCTGATTCCGCGTTCGGGGGCTCAGAAGCCGCCTGGGAGCGGCACCGTCGCGGTGGCGGGAGGCGGGTAGGTCGGAGGCGTGCCGGGCGGAACCGGGTTTTCGTGATACTGGAGCATGGCGAGAGGATCGGGGATCCCGGATCCATACTCGGCATCGGCGCCGGTCGGGCCGAGGTCGCGGGAGGTCGCGAGGAGACAGGGCAACAGCGTTTCGAGATCGGCATCCGGCTTCGACTGGCGGATCTGGGCCCAGAGGCCGGCGAGATGCGCCGCGGCCTGGAGCGTTCCCGAGCCCTGCTTGAAGGTGTTTCCCGACGCGGGGCCGAGAACGGCGAGGCCGGGTTCCATGTAGTCGGGCTTGTTGACCGGATACCCGTCGACGACGGCCGGACCGCACCCCGAGAACGAGGCGCGGCTGCGCCACTGGTCGAGCGCCCCGACCGTCACGACGTCGGGCAGTGCAGCCATGCCGGTCACACGGCTGGGGTTGTTGCCGGCCGGCAGGATCGGCAGGATCCCGGCGGTGCGACATGCGGAAAGGGCGTCACGCACGGCACGGGGGGCGGGGCCCTGGAAATCGACGGCGAACAGAATCGCGGCAGGGCGTACCCCGTCGGCAGGTTCGGTCAGCCACTGGATTGCTTCGAGAAGGGCATCGGCATCGATCTTGCCGCGCGGCACGGTGGCGAGCGCGATCGACGCTTCCGGAGCGGCGCCGAGGCTCTTCGTCGCGTCGGGCATCCGGCCGGCAAGAATGCCGAGCGGATGCAGCAGCATCAGATCCTCGATGGCACGGTCTGAGCGGGCTGGCGGGAGGGATGGGGCACCGAACACGCGCCGGTGAGCGATGCGGCCGGCGATCGCGGTGTGATCGAAGGGGACATCGGGGCCGACGACGCCGATCAGGACGCCTTTTCCCGTGAGATTGCGAAGCCGCGCCAGATCCCAGGCGCCGGACATGACGTGGTTCCAGGCCGGCTGGGCTGCGCGGGCGGAGAGCATTTCATGGGCCACGACCGGCTCGGCGGTGTCGGCGAGGGTTTCGACCTCGACCGAGGGCCATTCGGCAGCGATCTGTGCAACCTCCCCATCCGAGAGATGGGCGGAGACACCGCGGGCGGCCCAGATCTCGCGGGCTTCGGCATCGAAGGGCTCGACCAGGCGCCGGAGAGCTGCCGAGACCTGGCCCCCCTCTTCCCGGAGAGCCGCAAGGGCCCGGTCACGTGCGGGAACCCTCGAGACGCGCTCCGAGAGCTGGTTGGAATCGACGGCTTCGCGGGTCGTGAGAAACCGGAGCGGATCAGCAAAAGCAGGGCCGCCCGAGAGCGACCCTGCCATGGCTGCGATGAGGAAATACGGCAAACGGCTGTGTCTGGAACCTCTCACGTGATGTCCCTCCATTCTCTACAGCTATCGGACAGGGACGGGCCAATCATCCAGACTCAGAGAAGATTTTTCTGCTGAATGCCGGTCACGACTTCTTCGCCGGTCGGTTCGTTGAGGATCTCGTAGGTCTTGCCGCAGGCTTCCCAGGGGCCGGTGGACCAGCCGGAGGACTTGGCGCGGAGCAGCTCGAACCAGATCTTGTTTACGTCGAACTTGCGGTTGGTGCGGGTCGTGACGGTCTTGATGACCTGGAAGGAGACCTTGGCGCACAGGATCGGCTGGCCGTTCATGTGCCCTTCGAACTGGTCATGCACCTTCAGATCCTTGATGACGCCGCCGGCGGCCATGCCCTTGAGGATGTCGAGCAGGTCGAGGCTGATCGTCAGTTCGGCCTGGAAATTGGTCTGGATCGAGTGTTCCTCGGACTGCCAGGTCACGCCCTTGTTCTCGCGCTCGACTTCGCGGCCTTTGCGATACTTGTAGCCGGGCTCGGTGTAGCCGTAGCCGGGGAAATACTCGCGGAACTGCTCGGGGGTGATCTTCGAGTGGACATCCTGGACGATGTCGGACTTGATCACGCCGAGAACGGCATTGAACGCCATGCGGGCGGCCGGGTCGAGCGATTTGTAGATCTCGCTCATGACTTCGAGCGACTCGATGCTTTCATCGAACGTGGCCTGGATGAACTTGGCCAGTTCGACGCTCTGCTTCTTCTGGATCTCGAGCGACTTGTTGTAGGTTTCGAGGTTCGCTTCGGTCGGCTCGTTGACGTAGGCCATGAGCAGATCCGCGGCGAGCCAGTGCTGCCGGACGAGCTGGAAGCACTTCGTCTGCAGGTCGAAATGCTTGTGTCCCGGGGTGTACCCGTCGAACGCGAACGCGGGCGAAGCCAGGAGGGCGATGACGAGAACGAACGCCGGCAGGGCAGCCATCAGATACTTGTGCATGCTCGATACTCCTTGAGAGAACGAATGGGTTGCCGTATAGGTAGAATATATCCGGGAATCGGCATCACGACAACGTTTCGGAGAGGTGCAACGCGGGGCGGCCCCGTTCCCGGCCACGGATCAGCTGTTCGGCGGGCGGATCGGGGAAGGTGTTACATGAAATATGCAGGTAGGGAGAGGGAGGGGTCAGATCACGGCTTCCCACCGGCAGGGAAGTCGGAGCGCGATGCCGCGTGGTCCGACCGGGCTCTCGGCGCGTTCGAGGCCTGCCCCCGGAAATACCGACCGCAGAAGGCCCGAGAGGCGTTGTACTGCGCTTTTGAGGGCGGCCGGATCGCATTCGGGATCGTAGGGCATTCCCCAGGCGGCGGCGTACAGGGCTTCGGGGTCGACGGGGTGCGGGTGGGCGAGGATGAGCTGTTCGAGCATCCGGAGAGGAATCGAGCCCGTCTTGAGCTGCGAGGCGTGGGTCTCGTATCGAATGATGCCGGCGGGCCCGTCGATGACGAGCGTCCCGGCCGGGCGTTCGTCGGTCCATGAAGTATATTGGCTGATATGCAGCGGAGTCGCCTCGCCCTCTCGGATCAGGGTGACGAACTCGGCCGCCCGGAGGTGAATTGTCTCGAACCGCTTCAGGAGAGCGGCAAGCCGGCGATCACGATTCGTGTACCCCTCGAGCAGGTCGGGAGGTGTTTTCCGGATCAGGGCGGCGAGCATGCTGGTTGCTTCGGGGCTGCCGTCCTCTTCGAGTCGTGCGGCATACAGGAACCAGAAGGGATCAAAGCAACCGGTCGCGGGGTACCCCGCCATATCGTCGCGCCAGGCGAGGCCGGAGCATCGCGCGGGATCGAGAAGGCCGCAGAAGATGCGAAGCTGGACCGACTGGATGCGGCGCGGGGCACGGGCCGCCTCGGCGAGGGCGCGATCGAGATACGAGGCTGTTTCGGGGGAGCCCAGGATCGAAAGGCAGGAGCCGATCCCGTAGCAGATATCGCCGATCTCGGCGCTCGAGCTTTCGCGCCGGAGCAGCCAATCATATATCGATCTGTATACATCAAGGGCCTCGACGGTGCGACCGTGGAGGAGAAGGCGCATCGCCCGGAGGGTTTCGACGACGTATTGGATGCGCGTCTCGTCGCTGACCACGTCCGGAAGTCGGTCCCACCAGGAGTCGGCGGCCCCCGGCTTGCCGAGCAACTCGCAGGTCCATGCGATAAAGGCGGCGGCCTCGTGCATCCCGCCGGGGTGCCTGATGCGTTTCCGAAGGGCGTATACATCCCGGAAGAGACGAAGGGCTTTCGTCATCTGTCCCATCGCGAGATGCATCTTGCCGAGCGAAAGGGCCGCGACCGAGCCGTTCCAGTGGTTGCCGAGCATGGCGTGAAGCGAAACGGCACGCGTGAGGAACAGGGCGCCGCGTTTCGGGTTGCCGAGCTCATGCTCGACCAGACCGAGATTGCCCAGCACCGAGGCCTGGGAATCGCGCATGCCGGCCTCGCGGAACGCGGTCAGAGCCGAGAGATAATACCGGCGGGCAGCTTCGGGACGGCTTCGGATCATCATCAGATTGCCGAGGGCGTTGTCCGTGGCTGCGACCCGCCGGGCGTCGCGGATGCTCAGGAAGCACTCGCGGGCCAGCTCGAGTTCGGGCATGGCTTCCATCAGCCGGCCGCTGATACGAAGCAGGTTTCCCGTGGCCAGGGCGAGTTCGCCGAAATCCGCCTCGGCACCGTCGAGATCCTCGAACTGGGACTTTCCGCGGTCGAGGATCGCGATCGCCTCGTCGAACCGGTTCTCCCGGGCTTCGGCGCGGGCGGCCACGACGAAGACGTGGGAAGCAAGCCGGAACTCGGATTCGATGTACCGTCGGCAGATCATCCGGATCAGGTCGAACCGTGCGGCGCTGAATAGCCTGTAGCCATGCTTCGCGATTCCCTGAAGGACTTCATCGTGCATCCCGAGGGCGAAGGCGATACGCAAAGCCGGCTCGACGCGATCCGTGGCTGTGCCGCCTAATGCGCGCGTGATCCAGTCACGAACCTCGGGAAGGCGGTCGCCGAATACGCCGGGCCGGTTCTCGATGTGGCGGGTCATCATGCGGGGCCAGTAGCGGCCGGCGGCGGGCGGCGTGTCCGTGAAGGAAGCGAGAAACTCCTCGAACTCCCGATCACGCAGGCTGGCGACCGTGTTCCGGAACAGTTCGTCGAACCAGCCGGCTGCGCGCGGCGCAGGGTCGTCTCGCAGCGGCAGATACGGCGTCTGAGCCATCTTCCGGCGTACGGCAGGGTCGTTCCGCAGCGCCATCCAGTCGTTATGAGCGTCAGCCTGCTGGTCCCCGGTGGAAGGAAGAGGTTGTTCGAGCAGGGAAGCGGGATACCGCACGAAAAACCGTCCGTCCCAGTTCTGAGCGGCCTCGGCGCTGCGCGGGTCGAGGCGCACGGGAGTTCTGGTCAGATCGGCGGGAGGGAGCTCGGGATGACCGGCCTGACCGGACCAGGCAAGAAGGAAGGCGGAGCGCTTGTAGGCCGTGTCGGAAGTCTGCCGGGCGAGCCGGAGCAGCTCATCGGGACGGTACGGGGCTTCCGCGAACAGATTGGCGAGGTCGGGAAGGGATGGGGCGTGATCGATGTCGGTAACGAGGTCGACGAGGGTCTGCTCGATGGTCGAGACACGTATGCTCTGGTCGCCGATGCTGATCGTCTGGCTCTCGCCCGGCCGGTCGGCTCCATGGGTGACGAAGGTCAGAGGATACCCCGCGAGATCGCGGTTGCGTCGGCGTCGGCGGGTCACGACCGTGAACGGGGTCGCGGGGTGATTCCCGACGCCTAGCAGCCCGAGCGCCGTCAGATGCGACACATACTCGCCGTCGATCTCGATCACCGCCACGAGCTCCCGCAGCGTGTCGCCCGTGAACACGTCGTGCCCTGGGGCCGTCCGTCGGCCCCGGCCCCTCATCTCCGGCCCTCTCCGCTTCACGTTCATCCTCTCTATTCCTCGTCTCCAGTATACCCCACCCGCCAGCCCCTTCAAAGCGCTCTTCAAACCCATGGCTGCGACGAATCGTCGCATCGCCCCACATCGATTATTGGTAATAATACATCGTCCAATATTATGTAGGGGCGGGTTTCAAACCCGCCCAGGTTGGCACCCATTCCTTTGTGTTTGTGGTAACTTGGAGACATGCAGAAAACGAGACACGGATTTCAGGCGTTCTTTTTTCTTGCGGCGGCCGTGATCACGGTTCGGAGCCTGGCCGGCTTCAGCAAAGCGACGATCGAGTCGTGGTGTCCGGGCGGCGGCATCGAGAGTCTTGCGTTCTACCTGAAGAACCAGGCGTTTCTCTGCGCGACATCGGGAATCAATCTTCTGCTGTTCCTCGCCCTCGTGGTGGGAACCCTCGTCGCGGGCCGCGCGTTCTGTTCGTGGGTCTGTCCGATCGGCACGATCCATGAGGTTCTCGCCTGGGCCGGCGGCACCGCCGGCATCCGGAGCGAAACGGTCTGGCGGGGCGGCTGGAAGCACCTGGGGCTGATCCGGTATCCGGTGCTCGTTCTGATTCTCTGGGCCACGATGACCAACGCGGATCTCATTCTGAGGCCGTTTTGCCCGTATTACGTCGGGCTTGCGGGGCAGGAGCACGAGGTCGCGTGGTGGTCGAAATGGCTGATGCTCGGCCTCGCGTTCGGAGCCCTCGCTCTGCCGTTCCTCTGGTGCCGGCTGTTCTGCCCGCTCGGAGCGACGCTGGGCATCCTCCGGAAGGCATCACCCGTCGCTCCGACGATCAATCCCGATCGTTGTACAAGCTGCGGATCTTGCAGCGAACAATGTCCGCAGCAGATTCAGGTGCATGAGGTACGTCGCGTCTGGTCTTCCGACTGCACGTCCTGCCAGGTGTGCACGGATGTCTGCCCGCACCGGGCGATCGCGATGAAGGCCGGATATCGCATTCCCGCGCCGGGAGCCGTTTCCGACCGGCACAAGAGGTTCGGACTGTCGAAGCGGTTCATTTCCTGGAGTGTCGCGGCGATGATGCTTGCGGGCGTCGTTGCGGCCTGGAATATTCCGATGCCGACCTTCTCGAAGAGCTTCGCGCTGTTTGGAAAGACCCCCGCCACGGCCACGGTCGAGATGATCGTCAACGGCCTGCGATGCCGGGGCACGGCTCTCACGTTCGCCTGGATCCTCGAGCAGGAAGAGGGTGTCCTGTCGGTCGATGCGTTTGTGGCCGAGCATCGTGCCCGGATCGTGTATGACCCGGCACGCACCCGCCCTGAAGCGATCAAGGCTCTCATTCAGGATGGTCGCCAGAGCACGGATCGCCGGACGGGCGTGAAAAAGCTCGTGCGGCCGTTCACCGTCGAGGAGATTCTTCCCTGATCTGAAGCCTGCATATTTCATGTAACGGCCGGGGTGGGATGCCCCGGTCGTTTTGTTTCAGAGCAGCCTGTGATCGAATTCGGGATGGGGAAGGGGAGAATGGAGCCGTTGCTCCTTGTGGAGAAGGGAGTATTGGAGCATATTCAATGCATGATGCGCATTCGGACCCTCATGTTGCTGCTTGTTGCGCTGATCGTGCTGCCTGGGCCGGCCGTTCCGGTTCTGGCAGTTCCGTATCAGGCCGGTCCGCATGTGCTCGACCTGGATATCCGGAATGCGACGATGCAGTTGATTCCGCATGGAAAGGCGCGCGTCTCGTATGCGAACGGGAAGATCAAGGTGTATGCCTATGCGCGCGGATACCGGTCGGTCAAGGAGACGTTCGAGGTTGGCAACGTCCAGCCCGGCCTGTTCAAGCGGGATGTGATGCTGCCCGACCCGGTGGTTCAGGTTCTGACGACGGATCTGCAGGACGAGCCGATTTCCTCTGCCTACATCCAGACGGACCAGTGGGGCGTTGCGGCCGACAAGTTCCGTGTCACGGCGTTCATTCCGCGTCTCGAATGGCCCCTTCCGACGACCGAGCGCGTTCAGCTCCTGGGCTCATACCTGGGACTTCCCGTGAAATACACCTGTGAGATCGAGCCGGTCGAGGAGTTCTACCGGGTGCGGTTTCTGATCACCCGCGGCCTTTTGAAGGATTGCGAGTATCAACTCAGCGTCCTGTTCAACACCGAGAAGCCTGCCTCCCCGGCGGTTCGCGCCCGCCTCTGCCGCCTTCTGGACCGCCCGAATATCGCCGTCCAGCCGGATCCCGAAACGGAAGAGGCAGCCGAAGCCCTCTGCCATTTCGTTGCTGCCGCCGACGAGCTGACCCCGGCCCTGGGCGATGCAAACGACCCCGCCCCCCTGGCCAGCCTCACCGCCGCCCGGCGCCGCTTCGACGCCCTCCACGCCCATCCCTGATCTCGGCCGTCTTCCGTATCTGCGTCACCACCACGGCCAAGGTTCAGGACGGTTCGAGACGCATCAGTCTGCGCGAGGTGGGGAATAATCCCGTCATTTCCCGTAGGGGCGGTTCGCGAACCGCCCCTACAGCGTCCCGATCATCCCTTTGCCCCGTCGTCTGCGATTCAAAGCCGCCCTTTCGCAAATCTGTTGTAGCGTGCCCTCCATATTTTTTTCCTTCACCCTCTTGCAACCCGAAATAAAGTATGGTAATCTAGCGTCACATTCCCAGATAGCTCAGCCGGTAGAGCAGCTGGCTGTTAACCAGCGGGCCGGGGGTTCGAGTCCCTCTCTGGGAGCTTGCTGAAAGACCCGTCTAATACGCGGGTCTTTCGTTTTTTAGCGCCCTTGGATGTTATGAGGCCCTAAGCAGAAACCCGGGACACCCACACCGAAAATCATGGTGCGTGCCCCGGGTTTTTATTGAAGGTTCACTTGTCCGGGAGAAGGGCGTGGATCGAGCATGCTTGGCATGCATTCCGAAAACGGCGATATCGCGTACGCGTATCCTTTGCGAATGCTCGGAAACTGAACTGCGCCACCTCTTCCGTCAGAATTTCATCTGAAAAGGGGGTGGATATTATCCCCGTATTTATCTACAGCCAGGATCGACAGCATCATGGCGCTCGATCCAAACACGATGGGCAGGGCCGTACCCCGAATCAGGGGACCGTCGTCCCGGGGATGCCGGACTCGCTGGGCGTCAGGAACTGCTTCCCGGTTTCCGCGGGGGCATTCGGGGTGCTGGGTTCGGCAGCGGGTTTCGTCGTGTTTCTGAATTCCTGATTTTCCTGCTTCTGCTGCTGGAAGAACGCCTGGCGTTCGTTCTTGATGCCCGAGAAAAAGTCCTGGATGGCCGTTTTGCGCTGTTCGGGCGTCATGGACTGGTCAGCGCCGATGCTGCCCATGAACTCGGTGATCTTCTGCTGGCTCTGCTCGTTGAAGGCGACGGTCTCGTCCTGCTGGGCTTCGAAATGCGTCGCAATCTCGGACCGCTGCTCGTCGGTCAGCTTGGGGTTGTTGGCCAGGCGCTCTTTCAGCATGGTCATGTTCTCGGCCCGGCGCTCGGTATAGAACGCCTTCTTTTCGGCCTGCTGCTGCTGATTGAACTCGTGCATCGCCTGCTTACGCTCTTCAGGGTTCTTGCCCTTCAGCGACTTCTTGTATTCCTTCCGCTCCGTCTTCTGCTGTTCCTTGAACGCTTTCTTCTCTTCCTTGCGCTCTTTGCGGAACTCGGAACCCTTCGCGCTTTTCCCGGATTTCATGGTCGTGCCGGATTTTGATCCGCCGGGGCCTTTTCCGACTTTCGCGAAAAGGGCCGGGCCATTCAGAAGAAGACCTCCCGCCAACACAACGGCCAGAATCGTTCTCATCATTTCCTCCATCTCTCATAAAAACTCGGGATAATCGACCGCCTTCGATGATACTCCCAAAAATCACGGACTGTAAATTCCCGTATATCGTTTCTACGACCCATATTACTATATCTATATATATAGTTAATTACAAAGCCGGATTTTTCATTTGAAGTTCAAGGACTCGAAGGTTCATTGGGGCGTCAAACTTGCAGGAGCAGGGGGTCGGGGGCATCGAGGGAACCGGAAGCGATGTGAGCGGCTTCGCGGCAGCCGGCGTCGCAGGTGAGGGTGTGGCCGCAGCCTCGGCAGGATGAGGGAAGGAAATTCTTCGTCTGAAATCTCTGCCAGTAGGGGGTCGAGATGGCGGCTGGCAGGTCGTGCCAAACGCCGAGATGAACGGGGGAGTGGTTGCAGGGGCGCACACGGCCGGCTGGATCAATGGCGAAGAAGTCGACACCGCCGGCGCATCTGGTGCCTACCGTGAGCCGGTCGTACCGCTCCTCTACGAGACACCTGGGCAGCTCGGTGCCGATCGAGCCGTAGCGGCCGGCTTCAAGGCAGACGGTTTCGGCCGTGCGGAGCATCTGCGAGAGCTGGGAACGGTCGAGGCAGAGGTCCTGCCTGCCGGTGCCCCGTCCGCCCGGGAGAAAGCGGTTGAGCAGCAACTGCCGGCCGCCGTTCAGGAAGCCCGTCGCGATCGTCTCGAACAGCTCGGGGAGATTCCGCTGCGTGACGCAGATTCCGACGACGGTGGGAACACCGGCGACATCGAAGGCTCGGAGAGCGGCGAGGGCCTTTTCCCGATCGCCTCCGCCGGTGTGCTCAGCGTAGGTGTCCAGCCCCGGAAGGCTCACGACGACGGCTCCGAGAAGCTCCCGGACGGATTCGACACGTTCGGGTGTCACCAGGCCGCCGTTGGTGATTAGCGTCACATAGGGCGGAGCCTCCTCCTGGCCGAGCAGCGTGCCGGAGGGACCGAAGACGGGCTTTCGGACGCGGACACGGCGGAGATGCCGGACGATATCGTCGAATCCCTCTTTCAGGAACGGCTCGCCCCCTGACAGGGCAAATCCCGTCACCCCGTGTCCGACGAGGGTGTCGATGCAGGTGATCCAGTCGCTGGCCGAGAGTTCCGGCTGCCGCTCATATCGTCCGTCGGGGTTGTCCCAGGGGACGGAGCAGAAAACGCACCGGTGATTGCACCGGAACGTCAGCTCCAGCACGGCGGTACGCGGAACGGACGGGATCACTTCGCGGGGCCGGTGAGTCCGAGTTTTTTACGACAATCCTCGCAGAAGAGGCGCGAGGCAATATATTCGGCGTTTTCGATCACGCGCTTCGGATCGGGGCCGTCATCACCCATCCCTCGGGGGCCGGCATCGAACGAGGTGATCGGATGTGCGACGAACAGCAGCCTGAGACGGTCTTTCTCGTCCGCGGTCGAAACGGTCCAGGTGAAGGATTTCCCGCACTCCCCGCATTCGGTCGTCAGTTCGATTCCGGGGGTTTTCCCGGCACCGCACTTGGAGCAGAGGGGCGAAGCATCGAGATGCACATTCACGGGAAGGTCGGCCAGCGACCGTTTCAGATACGGCACTTCCCGGGAAAGCTCGCCAAGGCCCCGGTAGGACAACTCGGTGGTGCCGCTGCATGCCTCGCAGACATACGAAACCGATTCGGGCGGCATCGTCATGTCGTAGCACATCGCACTGTGGAAGGGTACCTTTTCGGGCTCGCGGCGCAACGCCCGCAGGGAGTCGATCAGCGCCTGCCGCTTCGCGTCGTCGGGTTTCGCTTCGGGGGTGGGGGACTCGGCCGGATTCTTCGCCGGTTGCCCGGCGGCTTCCTGGGCCATGGCCCCCGTGGGCAACACCCCGAGCAGCATCGCCGCCAGCACGTTCTTCAACCTGTCCATCTTGCCGCCTCCTTCAACCGCATTCCGGCTCCATGATACCTCAAGACCGATGATGTTCGCCGTTCCTCATGAAAAGGCAACCGATACCTCCTCGAGCTGTGGAGGGAAGGATTTCGTGGTATAATGCAATACTGTGATCTATAGTATCAGATGAACGAATGCGGGGGGGCGACGATGGATTCGTGTCTGTTTCTCGTGTTGAGGCTGGTCTGGTTCGTGTTCATCGGGCTTCCGGTCGGGTGGATGTGTCTCAACGTGGGGTGGTTTTTCATGGTGACGATCCTTGGCATTCCGCTGGGGCTCTGGATCTTCAACCGCATTCCCATGATCATGACCCTCCAGCCCGACATCGAGGACCGGTACCGACTCGAGTTGGCAGAGAACGAAGTATTTCACGGAACGGTCGTTCAGCGTTCGCTTCTCCTGCGGATATTGTGGCTGATTCTCGTGGGATGGTGGTTCTCCCTGATCTGGATGAACGTCGCCTACCTGCTGTCGGCCACGATCGTCGGCATCCCGCTCGGCTTCTGGATGTTCAACCGCCTCCCGTTGGTCATCTTCCTCACGCGCACCTGAACGCAGGAACAGAGGCTTGATTTCATGACTGCGGCCATGTAGGCTGGAAGGGTGGGGCACAGACACACCAGACAGCCGCCCTTCCCGAGAGTCGATCAACCAACCGCACCTGCCACGCCGCGGCATGACGCACGCCGCGTTCGACCTGTTCCGTACGGACCTCTGAGACGAATTTTTTCAGGAGGATCATCATGGCATACGCGGGAACATACCTTCGGGTCAATCTCTCGAACGGCACGATCGCGACCGCACCTCTCGATCCCGACCTCGCGCGGCGGTTCCTCGGCGGGCGGGGGCTCGCCACGAAACTGTTCTGTGACGAGGTCGATCCGGGCATCGATCCCTTTTCCCCTGACAACAAGCTGATCTTTGCCACCGGCCCGCTGTCGGGCACGACCGCGCCGACCGGCGGCCGGTATATGGTGGTCACGAAGAGCCCGCTGACCGGCACGATCGCTTCGAGCAACTCTGGCGGTTTTTTCGGCGCCCACCTGAAGTTTGCGGGCTACGATCTGATCGTTTTCGAAGGGCGGGCCGCAACACCGGTCTATCTCTCGATTCTCGACTCCGGTGTCACTCTCAAAGACGCGACGCCGCTCTGGGGGAAGACCGTTTCGGAAACGACCGACGCGCTTGTCGCGGAATCCGGCGTCTCCGATGCGCGCGTGGCCTGTATCGGGCCGGCCGGCGAGAATCTTTGCCTGATGGGAGCCATCATCAACGACAAAGGGCGTGCAGCAGGCCGTTCCGGTGTCGGAGCCGTGATGGGCAGCAAGAATCTCAAGGCGATCGTGGTCGGCACCGCCAAGAAGCGCCCGGCACCGGCCGACGAGGCGGCATTCAAGGCCGCGGTCCAGGAAAGCATGAAACGGATCAAGGCCGACCCGGTGACGAGCCAGGGGCTTCCGGCGTTCGGGACGAAAGTGCTCGACAACATCATCAATTCGAGCGGCATGTATCCCTGCAACAACTTCCAGACGAGCAGCTTTCCGGATGTTGAAGAGGTCTGCGGCGAGGCGCTCGTCGAAAAAGGCTACCTGAAGCGCAAGAAAGGCTGCTTCGGCTGTCCCATCGCGTGCGGCCGGGATGTGACGCTTCCCAACGGCATGAAAGGCGAGGGGCCGGAATACGAATCCGGATGGAGTTTCGGCGCCCTGTGCGGTGTGAACGACCTCATCGCGATCACGGAAGCGAACTTCCTGTGCAACGAGATGGGCCTCGACACCATCTCGATGGGTGTCACCCTGGCCGCCGCGATGGAGCTGCGCGAAAAGGGCCTCATCGGGAAAGACGAACTTGGCAAGGGGCCTGATCTGAAATTCGGCAGCTCCGAAGCCATTCTTTTCTACACCCGCGCCACGGCCTTCAAACAAGGCTTCGGAGCCAAGCTCGCCCAAGGCTCCTGGCGGCTCGCGAACGGGTATGGCCACCCAGAACTCTCGATGTCGGTGAAAAAGCAGGAGCTTCCGGCCTACGATCCGCGCGGCGTGCAGGGCCAGGGGCTCGCCTTCGCGACCTCGAACCGCGGCGGCTGCCATGTGCGGGCATACCTGATCGCCCTCGAAGTATTGTCCCACCCGCAGCCAGCGGACCCGCAGGAGATCCTGAGCAAGCCCACATGGGTCAAGGCGTTCCAGGATCTGACCGCCGTCATCGACTCGGCCGGCATGTGCCTCTTCACCTCGTTTGCCCTCGGAATGCCCGAATACACGGCGCTGATCAATGCCGCGACGGGATGGCACAGCACGCCCGAACAGATGATGGCCATCGGCGAGCGTATCTGGAATCTGGAACGCCAGTTCAATCTCCGTGCCGGCCTGACAGCCGCCGACGACACCCTTCCGCCGCGCCTGCTCGAGGTGCCGATCGCCGAAGGGCCGAACAAGGGGCGGGTCGTCCGCCTGTCGGAACTTCTGCCGGCGTATTACCGCGTCCGGGGCTGGGGGAACGACGGGGTTCCGACCCCGGAAAAGCTTACGGAACTCGGCCTGTAACGATCATTCACGTCCATGATCATTCGTGTCCGGCTGTTTTCCCTGCTGCGGTCGAACTACGGCCGGTCCGTCGTCGATGTGGAGACGGACCGGCCGCTTTCCCTTCGTGAGCTCATCAGCGAGGTCACGGCGCGTACCGGCCCCGGTCTCACCGACGCTCTCATCGAGGGGGAGAAGATCCGCAAGGGAACGATCCTTCTCGTCGACGGGCGCAATGTGCTTCATGGCGATGGACTTGCCACGATGGTCGACGGGGCGAAGGATATCTGTTTTTTTCCCCCGTCCGGAGGCGGCTGATGGATCGGTATGATCGGCATCGTCCGTTGTTCGGGGAAGCGGCGTTCGCACGTCTCCGCCGGAGCCGTATTCTCGTCGCCGGCGCGGGGGGGCTCGGCTCGACCGTGCTCCAATTGCTTGCCCGGGGAGGATTCGGAGAAATATATATCTATGACGATGCCGTCGTGGATCCACCCGATCTGAATCGGCAGCTCCTCTATGGCACCCGGCATCTCGGCAGAGGAAAAGCCGAGGCTGCCCGGGAGGTGCTTGGCGAGATCAATCCGGACGTATTCATCCACGGGGTTCCCGAACGGATAACGGCGTCAACCGTCCTGCCGGAGGTCGATCTCGTCGTCGATGCCCTCGACACGTTCGAGGCGCGTTTCGTTCTCGACGATCTCTGTCACGAGCGCAAGATCCCCTGGATCCATGGCGGCGTATCGGATTTCTTCGGCCAGGTGACGACGTTCGTTCCGGGCGTCACACAGCGATTCCGCGAACTCTTCGGCAGTGTGGCCCAGACCGATGTTCCCGGGACTTCCCGCACCATCTATCCGCCCGTCGTGACCGCCGTCGCCTCGGTCATCGCATCCGAGGCGTTCAAACTGGCAAGCGGTGCAGACGGCGAGCTTCTCATCGGGAAGCTGCTGACAATCGATCTGCGTCTGAACTCGATCGATTGGATCGAACTGGCTCCGGCGCGCTGATCAGCGCAGATGGTCGAGGACGCGGCGCACGGCGACGGCGAGATCGCGGCGGGTGAAGGGTTTGCCGAGAAAGTCGCGGAAACCGCATTCCGCAGCTTGTTTCGCGACCTGGGAGGTCGCCGTCCCCGAGCAGAGGATCATCGGCGTGGGAATATTCAGGCGGCGCATCTCGACGGCGAGATCGAAGCCGGTCATGCGGGGCATCGCGAGATCCGTGATGATGAGATCGATGCTGCCGGGATGGTCGCGGATCACCTGGAGGGCGTCTTCGGCGCTTCCTGAGGTTTCGACGGTGTATCCAAGCTGCGGGAGGATCTCCCGGACGAGGGCGGTCAGGCCCGGTTCGTCATCGATGAACAGGATGCGCTCGGTGCCGGTGGGCAGTTTCTCTTCGACGTTGGCACCGGATTTTTCGGCCGGCATATCCATTTGGGGGAGATACACGTCGAAGATCGAGCCTTTTCCGATCTCGGACGAGACATCGATGGCCCCATTGTGGCTGCGCACGATGCCATGGGAAACGGAAAGGCCAAGCCCGGTACCTTCGCCCTCGGCTTTCGTCGTGAAGTAGGGGTCGAAGATCTTTGCCAGCACCTCGGGGGACATGCCGCAGCCGGTGTCCCGGATCGTGAGTTTCACGTAATCGCCCGGGGCGAGACCCGGAATCGATTTTGCGACGAGAGGCGTCAGCGTTTCGCGGGTCAGCGTGATCTCGAGGAGGCCGCCCTTGTCGCGCATTGCATGGAATGCGTTGGTGCAAAGGTTCATGACGACCTGGTGGATCTGTGTCGGATCGGCAAGCGCGACGCAGTCGCGGTTGATCTTCTGACGGATCTCGATCGTCGCGGGCAGGGTGGAGCGAAGGAGCGAGACCACCTCTTCGATCACGAGGTGCACGGCAAGGTGGACGCGCTCCTGCTCGGACTGTCGGCTGAACGCCAGGATCTTCGCCACAAGATGTTTCGCCCGGAGGGCGGCCGGCATGATTTTCGCGATGTGTTTCGCGGCATCTCCCGTGGGATCGACGGCGTGCTGCGCCAGTTCGGCGAAGCCCATCACCGCGGCCAGAATGTTGTTGAAGTCGTGGGCGATTCCGCCCGCGAGGGTCGCGATCGCCTCCATCTTCTGGGCCTGCCGGAGTTTCGCTTCCATGCGGACCTGCTCCGAGGCATCCTCGAAGGTGATGATCTGATCGCCGTTCGCAAGGAACGAGGGATGGTATCTGACCTGTTTCAGCGCGCCATCGCGGCACCGGATGCGCACCATCCAACTGTCGGGCAGGCGGTCGCGGTCGGCTTCACCAGCCTGGCGCCACCGCTCAGCGATCTCCTCGCGCTCCCGGGAATCGACCAGCGCCTTCTCACGCCACGCCTGGATCGTCGGCATGTCCGCCGCCTCATACCCGAACAACTGGACGAACCGGGGATTGATATACCGGAACATCCCTTCGCGATCGACCAGAACCACCCCGAGGGGAAGCTCGTCGACAAGGTGCTGGAAGCGCTTCCGTTCCTCGATGAGTGCCTGTGAGGCCTGTTCGGCCTCGAGCATCTTCTGCTCGAGTTTATGGACGAGCCGCTCATTGTACAACCGAAGAATATCCTCGTCTGCGGCCGGAGCATTCTGCTCACTTCCCTTCGCGGACTGCTTTCCCGAGGTGAAGGCTGCGATCGCGGCAATGATCTCGTCGGGTTCGCAGGGCTTGCGGATGAAACGGTCCGCTCCGATCTGGAGAGCGAGTTTTTCGTCCTGGGCGCTGGTATATGTCGCCGTATAGAATATGAACGGGATGCCGCTCAGAGCCGCGTCGGCCTTGACCTTGCGACAGAACTGGAAGCCGTCCATCACGGGCATCAGGATGTCACTGATGATGAGATCGAACCGTGCCTCCTTCAGCTTCTCGAGGGCGCGAACCCCGTTCGAAACACTCTCGACGGTGTAGCCATTGCCCCGGAGCAGCACCTCGAGCATGTACCGTCCATCTTCCCGGTCATCCAGGACGAGAATATTCATGGGTTACTCCTCTCATTGGCGGCCGCCGGGCAGGAACGCGGCAATCTCGCTCACGAACGTGGCCGGATCGATCGGTTTTTCGATGTATCCGGTGGCCCCGGCGGCCAGAATCCTCTCTCGGTCGCCGACCATCGCACACGAGGTCACGGCGATGATCGGCACGTTTTTCACGCTCGGCAGGCGTTTCAGTTCCGCTGCCACGGCATATCCATCCATCTCGGGCAATTGTATATCCAATAGTATTGCATCCGGAACGAGTTCGGCGGCTTTTCGAAGTCCTTCGCGGCCGTCGATGGCCTCGTGGATCACAAAACCGTGCTTTTCGAGCAGGAACCGCATCATGTACATGTTCTGTTCGTTGTCTTCGATGATCAGCAGCGTTGCGGACATGATTCCTCCTTGGGTTCCCGGGGAAGGGTGACCGTGAAGGCGCTGCCCTTTCCGTGCTCGCTCGCGACGGCGATCGTTCCGCCCATGATGTCGAGAAGACGTTTGGTGATCGAGAGACCGAGGCCGGTTCCCTCGTATTTGCGTGTCGTGCCCATATCCGACTGGAAAAACGGCTGGAAGATTTTCTTCAGCTCATCGGTCCGGATCCCGATCCCCGTGTCGGTGACGGTGACGCGCAGCCGCTCGCCGGCTTCCGGTGCGCACTCGACCAGCACCTGGCCGTGATCCGAGTATTTCACGGCATTGTTCACGAGATTGAGCAGGATCTGCTCGAACCGGAACGGATCGGTGTACAGGTCGATCCCGTCTGCGGCAAGGCGCGTCTGCAACGCGATGCCTTTGCGTTCGGCCTCGGGCAGAACCATCCGGACGATTTTCTCGACCGACTCTTTCGGAGACACATGCGACCTGGCCAGTTTCAACTGGCCCGCCTCGATTTTCGACAGGTCGAGCACGTCGTTGATCAGCGCCAGAAGATGCCGGGAACTGGTCTGCACCATTTTCAGTTGTTTCCGTTGCTCGGTGGTCAGCGGGCCGGCCAGTTCCTGGAGGATGATGCCGGTGAAGCCGATGATCGAATTGAGGGGCGTGCGGAGCTCGTGGGACATCGTCGCCAGGAAGGCGGATTTGATGCGATCGGCCTCCTGTGCCCGCCCCAGAGCCTCCCGGAGTTCGGTGGTACGCTGCTCTACGCGCTGCTCGAGGTGTTCGGTGTGCCTTTTCACCTCGCCGTACAGCCGTGCGTTCTCGATACTGAGCGCCAGCGGGCCACATATATCACGCACGATCGTTCGCACGATGGGCTCGAGACGGGTCATCGACCGGGAGAAGAGACAGAGCACGCCGACCGTGTCGTTCCCGGCCCTGAGGGGGAATCCGGCGAACAGCGTGATTCCGCCGTTCCGGAATGCCTCCCGTGAGACGAGCGGATGATCCGATGCATGGTGTTCCACGATGTAGGGCTCGGTTCCCTCGGCCGCGATGCCGATGAGTCCTTCCCCGAGCCGGAGAGGATTGCCGCTCAGGGACTCGGCAAGACCCGGCGGAGGATTGACGCAGGCACGGACCTCGAGGATGGCATGCTCGCGGTTCATCAGACACAAAACACCGGCATCCATGGTAGAAAGCCCGAGAACCCCCTTGATGGCGGTGTCGATGATCGCGTCGAGATCGAGCTGGGTGGTCGTCGAGCGCAGCAGCCGGTCGATCGCGACAAGGTGGTCATTCGACTGCTTCAGCTCGGCGGTGCGGAGGCGAACCTGGCGACGCAGATACATGCTTCCAAGCATGCTCAGAAGGAGCCCGGCAACGGCGATACCGACGGCAGGAGCCACCCAGCGCGGCATGCGGATGGGCGTTTCCTCGTTCGCCCACCGTCTCATCGAACGGTGATAGATCGAGCCGGGATCTGCCTTGAGGGACTTCAGGTGGGCATCGATCGCAGAGAGCAGGTCGCGGTTTCGGCCGGCCTGCGCGGCGAAGAACAGCGCCGAGGGCTGGAACAGCACCGCCGTGTCTTCGAGGCCGTAGGAGCGAAAGTGTGTTTTGCCATACAGGCTGTTGGAGATCGCCGCATCCGTCTCACCACGGGCAACGGCCTCGAACACCTTCTCGTAATTGGGCATGGGAACGATCGTCGGCTTCAGATCGAAGCCGATCGCGAGCTGTTCGAACGCCTGCTGCTGGATCGAGTCCTCGAGCACCGAGAGACGACGCGATTTGAGATCGAGGATCGATTTGATGCCGGCGCCCGGCCGGGCATAGACCTGGCCCCACGACGACATGACCGGCTCGCGATGAAACATATACAATTTCTCGCGGTCGGGACTGATCGCGACATCCGGCATCAGGTCGATCTCACCGCTGGCAAGACGCCGGAGCCCCTCGACCCAACTGCCCGGAACGAACTCGAGGCTCAAGGACTCACGCCTGGCTATCTCCTGGATCAGATCGACGAAAATGCCCGCCGGCGCCCCCGCTTCGGTGGAAAACACCTTCGGTTCGTTCTGATAGATGCCTATCCGCACGAGCCGCGGCTCGGCGCAAAGCCGGGATGCGACAGGCAACAACATCAGGGCGATCGACGAAAGCAACAGCGCTTTCGAATATCGCATTATATACATCAATAAATATGTAATAATAGCGGACATGGATCCTCTCGGGATACTGCTCTATTTTTTCCAATATACTCTCGGGGAGGCGAACTGTCAACGCGCCCGTCCGGGCCGTATACTCACCAGCCCCAGAGATACCGGAGAAATCCGCGAGGGGGGGTAGGGACGGGAACGCCGTTCTCGAACCGGCATCGACGTGGCTCCGGGGCCGCGATGCCGATGATCAGGCCGCGCGTCTCCGTCGCGAGCGCGGTGCGGAGCTGGCGCCCCCACCAGAGATACGCGAGGCTGCCTTCGGGCACCGTGATTTCCTGACGGTCGGTGATCCCTTCCCGCATGGCCCAGTCTGGAACATACGGCGCGCCCAACGAGACCAGGGGTCGCGTATGCGTTGCCACGAGCGGCTCCCCATTGCGAGTGATCCTGCCGGACTCTATCCGAAGGGTGTCGCCGGGCATTCCCAGGACGCGCTCGCAGATCGTCGTGCTGAACTGGACGAGATCCCCGTTCCGGAAGCCGCCGATGGGGGTTTCCCGGATGACGATCCGGTCCCCGGGGGCGAGGAGCGGGATCCAGAACCCCTGGCCGTAGATCGTGACCTGGTTGGGAAACACGTTCAAATACCGGTTGGAAATGTGAGAGATGAGAGAAAACTGAGCCGTGATGGTGACGAGTATGAGAAAGGTCGCCGCATTCCGGTGCATCGTTCCTCCAGAACCGGGGCGAAGCCGACCTCCCAGGGTCCAGACATGCATGTGCATGAGGCCGAGGAAGATGCCGAACACCAGCATGTGACGGTTGATCCCGTCGGCAACTCCCTCGTCGTGAAGCGTGGAGAATCCGACCAGGAAGGCGATGGTCGCGGCAGCGGCCACCAGACCGATGAGCCATCTTCCCAGATAGAGATACCCGGTTCCGGGAATCAGCACTGAAAGCCAGAGTTCCGGGGAGGCAACATACCGTTCGAGGGTTTCGGTGAAGCGGCTCCAGGGCGCCCCCTGCCTGCGCAGATACCGGTCGACACGGACGGCAGCTTCGTTCAGCCGGATCGTGGCATCGGTACGGAGATCTCGCTGCGATGCGCGGGGTGGCATGGTCCCGCCGAAGCCCCCTGCGACCGGGGCCTGGCAGTTCGGACACCGCGCCGCGATTTCGGGCAGCGTCTGGCCGCATTCAGGGCATTGCATGGGGCAGGGGGATCCTCAGAAGATCCATTTGAAAAGATTGTAGATGTCCATCACGGCACGCTCCTTGAACGTGTCGCGCCAGGCATCGAGGTCGGCGGTCGTCACCTTGCGGGCACGGGCCAGATCCCGGCGAAGAACGGTCTCGAAGGCCCGAGCGACGCGGCGATCCTCGATCGACAGGACGTCTTCCGAGTCGCAGGCGTGGCTGCGGGAGTTGACGTTGTAGGCGCCGACCGTCGCGGCCATACCGTCGAACCAGCTCACCTTCGAATGGAGCGTCTGTGCGCCGCGCCATTCGTAGATCTCGGCGCCTGCCTTCATCACGTCTTCGTAGTTCGCCCGACCGGCGATGCCGGCCTGGGGATGGTTGTTGCTCTCGACGGAGTTGGTAAGGATCTTCACCTTGACGCCGCGCCGGCAGGCCGACACGATCGCGTTCTTCAGGGTCGGTGTCGGGATGAAGTAGGCGCTCTCGAAAATGACTTCCCCGGACGAGCGGTTCATATACTCGATGAACAGATCGAGAATGTCGTCGTCGTCGGAGCGTGCCGGGAATGTCTTCAGGAACCGGACGCGCACGTTCTCGTAGGTCGGGGGCTCCTCGAAGTAGATCGGCAGCGGTCCGGGAATCAGCTTCGAGCGGTCGGGAAGGATCGGCAGTTTTTCGTCCTTGTCCTTTACCTCCGCGGTTTTCGGGGCCCCCGTCTCGGCGCGTTCGTCGATGACAAGGCGCTCCCAGTTGTTCTCGAACAGTTCGCCGATCTCATCGACGACCGGCCCGGTGACCATCACGTCGGTGTCGCGCCAGCCGAACTCCTCGATTTCGCCCTTGGCATACTCGGTGGCCATGTTCATGCCGCCGACGATGGCGACGCCCTCATCGACGATCAGCATTTTCTGGTGGGAGCGGAAGTTGGCTTTCAGCGCGTGCCGCAGGAGCGGATTGTTGATCAGCACCCGAACCCCGCCGTTCTGCATGCGGCGGATGATGCCCTTGCGACGGGAGAAGGCGAACGCGTCGTCGACGATGACGCGCACATCGACGCCTTCTTTCACGCGCCCGATGAGGAGATCGGCCATCTTGTTGCCGATTTCGTCGTCGTTCCAGAGCAGGGTCTGGATGCAGATCGTGGATTTCGCGGTTTCGACCAGCTCGAACCGCTTCGCGAAACTCGAGCGGCCGTTCACGAGGAGGGTGACGGTGTTGGCGGGAATCAGACACGAGGCGGTTCTCTCGTCGATCGTCCCTTTTTCATAGGTGTCGGCGACGACGGCTTCATACTCATCGAGCAGGAGGCGGAGCCGGCGGGCTTCGATCCGGCGGCCCCCGTCGGTCACGAGCCACTTGGTCCAGCGAGCCGCCTTGACGGGAAAGGCGAGCCACGAGGTTTTGGAACTGGCTGTCCAGGCCGAAATCGAGGCGAGACGTTTCGCGTCGAAAGCTTTCCGCTGGGTGCCGATCTTGTGTTCGAGATCATACTGTTTCACGCGTGCAGCAGCCTGGCGACGGACCTCGGGATCGCGGGTCGTCGCGGCCAGTTCGGCCAGGGGCTTCTTCGCCTCTTCGGCCGATCCGGTGCTTTCCATGAGCAGTTCAGCCAACTCCCAGGTCGCCTCGACCTTCAGGCGGCTTTCGAACACCCCTTTGATGAAGGACCGGAGCTGGGTGAGCAGACCTGTCGGATTCGCTTTACGTTCGGGACCGTACAGCTTCACGAGCAGGTTTTCAAAGGCCTGGCGTTCGGAAGACAGGCGACGTTTCGAGGCGGCGGCAGTGTCGCCGTCCTGGTCGGATGCGGGCTCCCCGGATCCCGGGAGTTCGGCGTCGTTGGCAATGGTATCAGAGCCGGAAGGCATCACGGCCGCGTCGGCGATCGAACCGCCCCGGACGGCGCGCTCGTATTCCGCCTGGGCCGAGCGAAGCTCGGCGGCGAGTTTTTCGACCTTGTCGGAGGCGAGCCGCTGGCGCACGGCATCGGAGTATTCTTTATATATCGCGATGTATCTGTCGTGCGCCGCCTGGACATCGTTCGGGGAGGGGGCGGCGAAGGCGGGGGTGCAGAACACCGATGCCGCGAACATGCCTGCCGCGAGCAGAAGTTCGAGACGGTTCCTGGATTCGGGCCGGGACCGGAACATGTTCCTCTTCACGCCACACACCTCCGACGAAAATGAAGCAAAAAACCGTGGTGAGCGAGCACCACATTTCGAATTATACGGACGGTACCAAAAAACGCAAATCACCCATGACACGGTGAATAGGGAACGGGTCGCCAGAATGAGGAAGGAAGCGTTGCAACGTGGGCGGATCACGATCCGCCCCTACGTCATGAAGAGGAAACGATGAATTCAGGGCAGATCGACCGGGTTAGGGTACGTCGACGATGGCCGAACCCCGATGGGTGTAGTGGCGCATCGCGATGCGCCGGGGGATGCCACATCAGGTGCCGGCGGCCATGAAGGCGTTGATTTTTTTGCGGAGGGGCTCGAGCTCTGCGCGCACGGCGTTGATGTCGAAGGAGCGTTCCGAGGTGAGGGTGCGGACCTGGGACCGGATCTCGGTCTGCACCATGTCGACCCGCTGGATGAGGGACTGGCGGATGAAGTCGACGGCATACTCGACTTCGAGGCCGACCTTGTCGACGAGATCGTTTTTCATCTCGAGAAGCGTCTCCTCGCTGACGGTCGCATGCTGGAAGAACTCTTTCACCGAGCGCTTGTTGGCGATGACCTGGGAAGCAAAGTAGGCGGCACCGGCGAACATGCCGACCGAGACCCCGAAAAAGATTGCGGCCAGATAGGCGAAGCTGAGGGACGAGACGATCTTGCCCGGTACATCGCTCAGGTCATACTGGATACTGAGGCTGCGCTGCTCGACGAACCGCTTGTCGTCGAGAACGGCATCGAACGACTGGCCGAGTTCGGCATACAACTGGTCGAGCGTGCATTTCATGCGCGTCGTTATATATTCATAGAGTTCTTTCAGCCGCGTGTTGACGACGAGGGGGTCGCGCTGGAGGCGGTTGAGGGCGGTCAGGTCGCCGATCGCCCTGCCGATCTGGTCATGAAAGGTCTGCTTGAGGTCGTTTTCGGCGGCGGAAATTTTCCCTTCGGCTTGTCGGAGTGTCGTGCGCAGCTTTTCGAGCAGACCGGCATTTTCCTTCAGGCGAGCCGAGACGGCGGATTTTCCGATGGTGTCCGCCTCGAGTCGTTCTTCCAGGGCATGCTCGATACGCAGGATGCCGCGCCGGAGGTAATGGTGAAGCATCGCCTCGATCTCGACCTCGCGCCGCTTTCCGCAGATCTCCTGGATTCGGTGCCAGAGGCGCCGGTTCGCGTCGCAGAAACTGCCGGCAGGCTTCCGGCCGGGATCGAATCCGATGCTGCGGGAGCGGGCCGGGCCGTCGACGGGGGCCTTCTCCCTCGCGCAGACGGGAAACACCTCGACGTCCAGAACGGGCACATAGAGGGTCTGCCCGAGCCGGGCGTTGATTTTATCGTAAGATGTATTCAACGCGGCGACGAGAGAGCGCCGGATCTCGGCGACGAGGGCGTCCCTCTCCTCCGCTTCGACCTCGTCGATACGGTTCACGACGAAAACGAGCTTCTTGAGATCGTTCGCGAGCAGCCGCTCCTCGAGGAAGAGACGTTCGGATTCCGAGAAGGGTTTGAGGGCCGAGATGACGAAGATCACCACGTCCGCTGTCGGTATGAGCCCATACACGATCTCGGCGCGGGATTTCGCGATGTCGTTGATGCCGGGGGTGTCGATGACCGTCAGGCCGGCCGGCATGGCCGGGTGGGACATCCGGACGAGCTCGATCCGGTCGATGTTCTCGGGATCCGTCAGGAGCTTGGCGAAGGACTCCCAGTCGAAGGAGCCGCCGGGTATTCCATAGCCTGGCGTATGCGACTTGCCCGGCTCGATCCGGATCGGGTCCTTCGTACCCATCGGCTTGACATGGACGTTGAACGGGCCGGGCTCGAGGATCGTGACGAGGCTCGTGGTCGGTGTGACACCGGTTGGAAGCAGATCTTCGCCGAGCATCGAGTTGATCAGCGAGGATTTTCCCGCATTGAACTCGCCGACGACGAGCACGTGCGGACTTCTCCCGATGCGGTTGAGCAGCAACTGGTGATCGCCGATATCGAGCAGCATACGGCCCGCGATCGCCTTGAGAGGGGGAACGAGCTCGAGAAACCGTTCTGACGCTTTATTCTCTGTCATAGCATTTCTTGAGGACGAATGCATCCTCCTCAACCTCCACCTTGACCCGGTCATGGGCCGACACCGTGCGATCGAGCACGGCTTCGGCAATGAGTTCCTCGAACTTCATGACGATGCGGCGCATCGGGCGGGCCCCGAACTGGGGGTCGAACCCCTTCCCGACGGCCAGGGCGGCGGCAGCATCCGAAACCGTGTACGTGATCTGCTTCTGTTCCAGGATACGGGCGGCGCTTTCGGCCGCGAGTTTTTCGAAGATGCGCTTCAATTCATCCTTCGTGAACGGGGTGAAGGGAATGATGCTTTCGATGCGGTTGATGATTTCGGGCCGAACCTTCCGCTTCAGCTCCTCGAGCACCTTCGCCTGGATCGTCTCGAACTTCTTCTCGAAATCGTGCTGTTCGAGGCCGGCGTAATACTGGGTGCCGACGTTGCTGGTGATGATGACCAGAGCTTCCCGAAAGCTGGCCGTGTTTCCCTTCATATCCTTCACGTAGCCCTCGTCGAGCATCTGCAGAAAGATGTCGAACAGCTTTGGATCGGCTTTTTCGATCTCGTCGAACAGGACGACGGAGAAGGGGTTCTTGTTCATCAGCTTCACGAGCAGGCCGTCCTCGTCGCTGCCGACATAGCCCGGGGGCGAGCCCACGAGACGCGCCATCGTGTGGTCGTCGTAGAACTCGGACATGTCGAACCGGATCAGGCGGCGCTCGTCACCGAAGAACTCGGCCGCGATCGTCTTCGCTGTCTCTGTCTTGCCGGTTCCGGAGGGGCCGAGAAACAGGAAGCTGCCGATCGGTTTGCCGGGCTTTCTGATGCCGGCTCCCAACATCTTGAAGGCAGAGAGAATCGCATCCTTCGTACGTTTCTGGCCGATGATCTTCGTCTCGAAAGCCCGGGTGAGGGCCCCGATGCGCCGGGCGACCTCGTCGAGCTGGCGGTCGCCGACCACGGCGCCCGTACGCCGCGAGAGCACGTTCGAGACGTCTTCCGAGGTCAGGGCGGTATCGAAAAACGCGGTTTTTTCGCCGTCCCACTCGTCGAGAGCCTGTTCGAGGCGATCGATTTCGCCTTTTCCGATGGAGGCGATTTCGCGGGCGAGGACGCCGTCGAGCGCGGTGAGATCGCGGCGCAGCCGGTCTTTCCCCTCGCTGAATCGCTTTTCGGCGATCGCTTCCTTCATGAGATCGATCGCCTTGTCGGGAAAGAAGCGGTCGCGGATGTACTGATCCGAGAGTTTGATGATGGTGTCGATCGTCCGGTCGGGGACGACAACGCGGTACCGTGAGCCGATTTTTTTCCCGAGGCGGGTGAGAAGTGTCTTCAGTTCTGCTTCTGGCGGCTCCCCGATCGCGATGCGGATGAACCGGCGGGCGAGGGCCGGATCGTTTTCCTCGATCCAGCGTTTGAACTCCTGTTCGGTCGTGGCGCCGATCACCTGGAAATCGCCGCGCGCGAGGAACGGCTTGAGGTAGTTGGCGAAGTCAAAGCCGCCTGTCGAGTTGGTGCGGGTGAGCAGATGCAGCTCATCGATGAAGAGGATCGTGTCCTTCGAGGACTGGAGCTCCTCGATGACTTTCTGGACGCGCTCTTCGAGCATGCCGCGGTAGATCGTGCCGCTGGCGATTGAGGCGAAATCGAGCTGGAACAGGCGCTTCCCTTTCAGTTTGTCGGGAACCCTGCCCGCCACGATCTCCTGAGCGAACCCCTCGACGATGCAGGTCTTGCCGACGCCGGGCGGACCGATCAGGACGGGATTGCTCTTTCCCTCGAGGGTCAGGGCGTCGCACATGCGTCGGATCTCTGCGGCACGGCCGATCAGGGGCTCGAGAGCTCCCATTGCGGCGAGCGCCGTCAGATCCCGACCGAATTCTTCGAGCATGCGAAGATCTCCTCTCAACCGGGTTATACCCCGATGGTAACACAACGAACCGAACCGTTGAACCGGCATCGGAATAGCGATGATCGAACGAAACGTGCTTTATCAGACGGAGGATTTTTTATGGTACCCCCTGCACAACCCTTCGTTCGGCGAGTATAATGGTGGGACATCATCAACGGGGGATACACAATGCAAAAGCGTTCATGGTGCCTTACAACCGCTCTGGCAGCCGTTCTAGCCACCTCGTGTTACGCAGCCACACCCGCCGCCGTTTCCCCGGCCGACACGCAGGCGCGCGTTCATACCGAAACGCTGCGTTTGCTGGAGTCGGTCGAGCAGGCGCATCCCGATATGCTTCCCCAGACCGTCAAGATCCGCGAACGGGTGGATTACCTGTATCGTCAGACGAAATCCGCCGACGAACGCCAGGAAGAGGTCGTGCCGCTTCTCGAACGTGCCGAAAAGCAGGCATCGAAGCGCCGCCGGTACCGCCGCGGGGAAGATCCGTTCGCTGGGCTTGGCACGTTGAGCGACAAAGCTCTGGTCAGCGAGTTGAACAAGCGCATTTCCGACAATCTTCCCCTCGAGTATTCGGCATCGCGCCGTATCGTGTTCCTCACCCTCGACAACCGTGAAGGGTATGTCGAGTGCGTATACACTGGTCGCACCGAACACCTTACCCAGATGCCCAACAACACCGACATGAACATCGAACACAGTTGGCCGCAGAGTCTCGGCGCGACCGGCGTTGCCAAAGCCGATCTGCATCACCTGTTCCCCACCGACAGCAAAGCGAACGGCACCCGCGGCAGCCTTCCGTTCGGACCGGTCAGCAATCCCAACTGGGCCGAGGGCGGCAGCAAGTGCGACGGGGACACCTTCGAAGTCCGGCCGGCCAGCCGTGGCAATATCGCCCGCGCCCAGTTCTACTTCTCGGTGCGGTATGGAAAAGAGATTCCGAACCAGGTCGAGTCGGTGCTGCGTGAATGGCACAAGTCCGATCCGGTCGATGCCGTCGAACTCGAACGCAACGGCAAGATCGAAGGCATCCAGCACAACCGCAACCCCTTCGTCGATCATCCCGAGTTCGTCGAGAAGATCAAGGATTTCTGATCCTTCCCCGATTCCCGGAACAAACCGGCGGAGAGCCTGAACAAGGTTCTCCGCCTTTTTCTTGCGTGGATTTCACGAAACTGGTTTGACCATGGGCCGTCTGGTATACTGTGAGTTCGACGACCATGTACCATACGAATTTCGTTCACCTTCACGTCCACAGCCATTACAGCATCCTGGACGGGGCAGCATCGGTCAAATCGATCATCGATGCCGCCCGGCGGTTCCGCATGCCCGCGATCGCGATCACGGATCACGGCAACATGTTCGCGGCGATCGATTTCTACCTGGCGGCTCTGAAGAAAGGCGTGAAGCCGATTCTGGGCTTCGAGGCCTACCTGACGCCAGGCAGCCGGTTCGAGAAGGATAAAGACCGCAACCGCTCCCCGCTGCATCACCTGGTGCTTCTTGCGAAGAACCAGACGGGGTACAAGAACATCGTCAAACTCTCGTCGCTGGGGTACACCGAAGGTTTTTACTACAAGCCCCGCATCGACTGGGACCTCCTCGAGAAGTATCACGACGGGATCATCGCCCTCGGCGCCTGTCTTCAGGGCGAGGTGCCGTGGAAGCTGAACCATGGCGACGAGGAAGGTGCGCGCAAGGCCGTCCGGCGGTATCAGGACGTGTTCGGCCGCGACAACTTCTATCTCGAGATCCAGAACCACGGGCTTTCGGAGCAGATCGACGTGCTGCCGAAGATCGTCTCGGTCGCGCGCGGCTGCGAAGTGCCGATCGTGGCGACGAACGACAGCCATTACGTCGGAGCTGACGACTGGGAAGCTCACGACGTGCTTCTCTGCCTCCAGACCCAGACGAAGATGACCGATCCGTCGCGGTTCCGGTTCGGCACGCACGAGTTCTACCTGAAGTCGCCCCAGGCGATGAGCGAACTGTTCCGCGAGTTTCCCGACGCGATCACGAACACGCTGCGCGTCGCCGAGCGGTGCAATGTACAACTCGCTCTTGGGAAGTCGATCCTGCCGCATTTCCCGATCCCGGAAGGGAAGACCTCGGAAAGCTATCTCGAGGAGCTGTGCCGCGCGGCGATTCCGCGACGGTACCCCGAGTCGGAGCGGGAAGTGGCGGAAAAGCGGCTCGATTACGAGTTGAGCGTCATCCGGCGGATGGGGTTCTGCGACTACTTCCTGATCGTCTGGGATTTCATCGACCAGGCGCGGAAGATGGGCGTTCCGGTCGGACCGGGGCGCGGTTCGGCGGCGGGCTCGATCGTGGCGTATCTGCTGTGGATCACGGATCTGGACCCGATCAGGTATGCGCTGCTGTTCGAACGGTTTCTGAACCCCGACCGTATCAGCATGCCCGATATCGACATCGATTTTTCCGACGAAGGCCGGCAGAAGGTCATCGATTTCGTCGTCGAGAAGTATGGCCGGGAAAAGGTCTCCCAGATCATCACGTTCAACCAGATGCTCGCGAAGCAGGCGATCCGCGGGGTGGGGCGGGTGTTCGAGATGCCGCTTCCCGAGGTGGACCGGATCGCGAAGATGGTTCCCGAAAAGCCCGGCACGCACCTGAACAAGGTTCTGAACGAGGTTCCCGAGCTGAAGGAAGCGCTCGAGAACGGTTCCGAAGCCGAGAAGCGGCTGCTGAAGGTCGCGAAGACGGTCGACGGGGTGGTGAGCCACACCGGGATCCACGCGGCAGGCGTCGTGATCTCGCGCGATCCGCTCGACGACATCGTTCCGATGTTCAAGGACAAGTCGAACGAAATCGTGACGCAGTATGAGAAAAACGCGATCGAGAAGATCGGGCTGCTGAAGATGGACTTCCTCGGCCTGAAGACGCTTTCCGTCATCCAGCGGGCGCTCGATTACATCAAGGCTGCGCGGGGCATCGACGTCGACCTGACGGTCCGGACCTTCGACGACCAGGCAACGTATGACCTGCTGTGCCGGGGGTTCACGAAGGGCGTGTTCCAGCTCGAATCCGACGGGATGCGCAATCTGATCCTGAAGCTCAAACCGAGCGTGTTCGAGGATATCATCGCGCTTCTGGCGATGTACCGGCCCGGCCCGCTCGGTTCAGGCATGGTGGATGACTTCGTCGAGTGCAAGCACGGCCGCAAGAAGATCGCGTATCCGCACCCGGACCTCGAGCCGATTCTGAAAGACACGTATGGCGTCTTCCTGTACCAGGAGCAGTGCATGCTCACGGCGAGCGTGATGGGCGGCTTCACCATGGGGCAAGCCGACCAGCTCCGCAAGGCGATGGCCAAAAAAATAACGGAAGAAATGGAACGGCTCGGCAAACTGTTCGTCGAGGGTGCCGTCAAGAAGGGGATCGACCAGGCGCTTGCGCAGTCGGTGTTCGACCAGATGGCGAGTTTCGGCGAATACGGGTTCAACAAGTCGCACTCGGCCGCCTACGCGGTCGTCACCTATAACACGGCATATCTGAAGGCGCATTATCCGACCGAGTTCATGGCGGCGGTTCTCTCGTCCGAACTCAACGACACGGATAAAATAGCAGAATATATAGACGAATGCGAGGAGATGGAGATCGGGATCCTGCCGCCCGACATCAACCGCAGCAGCGTTCTGTACACCGTCGAACCCGAGGGGATCCGGTACGGCCTGTCGGCGATCAAGGGCGTCGGAACGGGGGCGGTCGAGGGGCTGGTCGAGGCGCGCACGAGCGGCGGTCCGTTCAAGAGTCTGAGCGATCTGACCCGGCGGGTCGACACGAAGCTGCTCAACAGCCGCGTCCTCGAGTCGCTGATCAAGGCCGGAGCGATGGATACGTATGGCCTGCGGCGCAGCCAGTTGCTCGCCATGGTCGGAGACGCGCTCAAGAGCGGCCAGAAGGTTCAGAAGGACAAATCGACCGGTCAGGCGACGTTCTTCGACCTGCTCGGAACCGAAGCGAGCGACGTTCTCGAGGCCGAGGCGCCGCCGCCCGACATTCCCGAGATGGGGGAGCGGGAGCGGCTTGCCGCCGAGAAGGAGGCGCTGGGCTTTTATCTGTCGGGCGATCCGTTCTCGGAAGTCGCGCCGATCGGCCGTCTGTTTTCGACCAGGCGGATCGACCAGTTCGAGACGGCCGCCGATGGCGGGGTGTACCGGATCGCGGCGATGCTGAACGGGGTCAAGCGCATCACGACGCAGAAGGGCGACATCATGGCCTTCCTTTCGATGGAAGCCGACAACGCGACGCTCGACGTGACGCTGTTCCCCAAGCTCTATGCCGAGGTGTCGAAACAGCTCGTGCTCGAAGAACCGCTGTTCATGGTCGTGCGCAGCGAGCTCAAAGGCGAGGAGATCAAGGTCAACGCCGAGCAGGTGCTGACCCTGGCCGACCTCAACCGCGAAGGGGGCGCTTCCCTCGTCTTCACGATTCCGGCCCAGGCGGCGAACCGGGCGACCTACGATCGGCTGCTGAAGCTGCTTCGCGGAAGTCCCGGCGTGCTGCCCTTCAAGCTACGCGTGATGACCCCGGAACGCGACTGCGTGACGATCCAGCCCCGCGCGCCGTTCCGTGTCGCCCTCACCCCCGCGCTGATCAAGGGCTGGGAGGAAATCTGCGGGAAACACAGCGTCTCGGCCGAGTTCCACGGGATCAGCGAAGGCCGCAGAAACAACGGAAAGAACGGAGCCTGGCGGCAGAAACAGGCCGCGGGCTGATATCGAGAGCATCTCGTCAGAGGAAACAACCTTCATGGGTTCATCGGGAAGAAGCGTGCTGGTCCGTCCGGGTCTTTTCCTGGCCGTCGTTGTCCTTCTGCTGCTCCCTTCGGCCGCGGCAGCCATCGAGCTCGACGACGTCTACCGCATGAGCGGCTCGTTCCGCGTCTGCGTCGAGGACGGCCTGCGGGTCTACTTCCCCGAACCCTGCACCGCCGTCATGCCCCGCATCATGGCCACCCTGCGCCGCGTGCGCGACCGGGTGATGGCGCGATACGCCGACCAGTCGCGGTTCGAGGTGTCGGTCATCCTCATCGATCACGACGACCGCGAAGGCAGCTTTTCGGACCCCAAGTTCGACACCGTCACGATCTCGCTGACCGAGGAGATCGGCGCCCTGAGCACGCGGGGCTACTCGTTCGAGGACCGGTTCGCCCTGCGGCTGTCGAACATCCTCCTTCTCCGTGCCCTCGGCCCGGCAAAGATCGCCCTGAAGCGCCGGCTCGGCATCCTGTCGATGCCGCCCTGGTTCCTCGAGGGACTGGCGCTGTACAACGCGTTTCCGCTCGACGCCCTGCATGTCAGCCGGCTGTATGACATGGCCCGCAGCAACCGTCTCTACTCGATGGACGATCTCTCGCTGATCAACAGCCGGGACGACCTTGTGCGCGAAGAGATGACCTTCCAGGCCCACGCGATGATGCAGTTCCTGCACAGCCGTTCCCGGCCGGATGCCGGGTATCGTCTCCTGAAGCGAATCGCCCAGAAGCCCATCCGGTTCGACGAGTTGTTCCGACAGGAATTCGGCCTCACGCTGAAGGACGCCTTCCGCGAGTTTTCGTCCTTCGTCCAGGCCGAGTGCCGTCGCACCGACTGTCGCGACCGCAAGGCCGGGGTTTCGGCAGGGGATTTCGGCGGCGGCCGGTTCTACCAGGGGCTGCGCCACTCACCCGCCGACGGGAGCTGGGTCTGGGTCAGTTCGGCCAACCGCCGCGAGGAAACCTACGATCTGTGGCGTCTTCCCCCGGGTGCGAAAGGGGCGCGCGGAAACGCCCGCACCATCCTCCGGAACGTTCATCCGTCACTGCTCGTCGACCGTGAATCCGGCATGATATATATCGGTAAGTATTACGTCAACACGGCGCGCCAGCGGCGGCTCGAGTTGTGGTGTGTCCCGCCGCAAGGGAAGCCCCGGCCCTTCGTGCGCGAAGCCGGCAGCTTCCGGCCGCTGAGCATCGAGGGCGGCCGGCTCTGGTATCTGAACGTCACGCGTGGTCTGACGTTCGTCAAATCGGTTTCCCTCGGCGAAGAACCCGTTCCCCGGACCGAGTTCGCCTTTCCGCCGTATCTGCGGCCTCTCGATGTGGCGGTCGACGCGCGCAGGGGCGAGCTGTTGTATGTCGTCCAGGATGGTATCCGCCGGCAACTGGTGAGCCTCCCCCTCCCGGAGCCCGGCGCAACGATTTCCTCCGAGCCGGGACTTTCCGGTGGCCGCATTCTTCATGCGGCGGACGGGATGATCCGGTATCCCACCGTCGCGGGGAGTGACATCCTGTTCTGCGCCGAGATCGAGAACCGGACCCTCCAGCTCCACCGCATCGCGGGCGGGGCTTCGGCAGCCGTGCGGCTCACGCAGGTTCCCGGCGGCGTCTGGGATTACACGCTCGCAAGCGATGGACACCCACTCGTCGTGACGCTCCAGGATGGCGGCTTCCGCCCCGTGCTCGCGGATCTAGCCTCGCCGCTGGCACGTCCTGCAACGACCACCCCTTCGTTGTTCGACAATCCCGCGTTCACCGCCAGCGGGGCTGTCTGCATCCCGTCCGATACGGGGACGATCAAAAGCGTCCCCTATACTCCCGAGTATCGCAGCTCGTTCTGGCTGCCGAAAATCAGTCGCGATGACCAGGGAGCCGTGTTCGGGATCTACAGCTACCGCTCTGACCGGCTCGATCGTGACCGGATCGAGTTTTCCCCGACCTATGGGTTCAAGAGCCGGAAATGGGGCTACACGGGCGGATATCAGCACCGGTTCGGGCTGTTCCGGGTGAACACGGCCGTGGAGGATCGCGTCATCCGGAAGAGTTATCTGTCGAACTCGTATTACGAGCGCGTCCGGTCTCAGGATTTCAGCTTCGGGTACCCGTTCAGCCTTTCGACCTCCATCACGGCCGGCGTCAACCTGACGCACCGCGGCATCGCCGAGTATCCCGACAAGGGCGAAGTTCCGAGCGTCGGCCGCGATCACTCCCTGTACGGCACCGTGTATCACCGCGCCATCCGGACCGAGCCGTTCTGGCAGATATTCCCGCGCAAGGGCCGCGAAGTCACGGCATCCTGGCGCCGGGGCACCTCGATGGCCGCCGGAGAGCTCATTTACGACTCGTTCGGCGTGCGGTGGAACGAGTTCGTGCCGCTCGGCCGTTCGGGATGGGTTGCGTCGCTGCGTGGCTGGTGCGCCGAAGACGACAAGGAAAACGAGAGCCGGCGGCCCGACGATCTGAACCTCGGCGGGAGCGATTTCCTGCGCGGGTATGCTGGCTCGGTGCGGTATGGCGACTCGCTGCGTGCCGCCTCGGTGCATCTGGGGCGAACACTTCCGCTATCGTTCCCCTGGCTTCGCGCCTGGGTCCAGAAGGAGATCATCGTCGGCGAAGCATTCTGGGAGATGGGCGATGTGCGCACCCAGGGGCGCCCGTTCCGGTATCTGTATGATCACGGCTTCGAGTTGCGGTCGCGCTGGCTGCTTCTGCGGCGCATTCCCCTGACGTTCCGGACGGGGATTGCCTGGCCGCATGACGGCGGAACAAGCCACTCGTATGTGGCGTTCGACATCACGACCCTGAGCGGGCTCGTGCAGTAACCCGCGCAGATGCCAGTCAGATCCCTCATTTCATCCGCCGTCGCCGTGATGCTGGCAATCGGAGCGGTTCTGCTCGTCCGCATCGAAACGATGGCATCCCACAACGCGGTTCTGGATCTCGCCGTCGGGGTGACGACTCTGCGGACGGCTTGTTTCCTGCTGCTTCCGATCGTTTCGTTCGGCGTCTACACCGGCATCCAGGATTTCCGAAGCCATCAGGGAAGCCGCGTGCAGAATGCCATCGGCGCCATCGTCGGCATGGGGCTTCTCATCGGAACCCTCTACCTGCTGAGCGTGTTTTTGACGTATCCTCTCTGAAAGCACCATGAAGATCACCGCCGCACGCGTCACGCACATCTTCTGTATCGTCGTTCTCCTGCTCGTCTCTCCCTGCCGGCCCCTTCTCGCGCAGGAGTGGAAACGGTCGGTGCGCGGCCTGTTCGGCGAGATCTCCCAGGCCGTCAGCAGCCAGGATGTCGGTTCGCTTCCGGCCGGCATTCACGCCGTGCACCGGTCGGGCATCTCGGGCATCGTCATCGAGCCGGGCATGGCCGAGGTTTTCCCGCATGCCTGGAACGGGGCGCCCGGCCTTCTCGACCGGTATCGCGAGGCAGCCGTTGCCGATCGGGGGCTCGTCGCGGCGATCAATGGCACTTTTTTCGGAACCCAGGGGGTCCTCGGTCAGCTCGTGATCGGGCGGAAGCGGCCGCGCGGCATCCGGCAGATGCCGGCCTCGTTCAGCCGTTGTTTCCTCGCGCTCCTTTCGGGAACCGGAGGCTCGCGCTGGGTTCTCGGCGAGACCGCGGTGCACGGCGACACCCTCTGCCAGCCCGAATTCTTCACCACGAGTCGGTTCAACCGTCCCATCCAGGAAGGCGAGCGGCTCGAGCACCTTCTCGGCGGCGGCGGCTGGATCGTCCGGGACGGCCGGGACGTGCACATGGAGGCCTACGGCCGTCAGAAGTTCCGGTTCCGGAAAGCTGACCAGGACTCACGCCATACGATCGTTGCGATGGATCGACAGAACCGTTTGTATCTGCTCATTGCAGAAACGGGAAGCAATCTCGAACGCGTTTCATCGCTCCTGCGGGACCCGACCGCCTTTGATTCGATAACGGATGCTATCTTTTTTGACGGCGGTTCCTCCTCGGTGTTGATCGCGAACGGCCAGTATCTCGTTGCGCCGCTGTATCTCGTCGACAAGGCTCGGTATTCGGCCCTGTTCGTGCGGGTTCCGGCACCTGACGGGAGCGTGACGCCATGAGCTGGTTCCGGTTTCCGCCGCTTCACGCCCTCGGGAAAACCGATCTCCAGGGGTGTCAGGGGTCCTACGACGTCGTTCTGATCAGCGGGGATGCGTATGTCGATCATCCCTCGTTCCCGGCAGCGGCCGTGGCGCGACGGCTCGAAGCGCTCGGCGCGAGCGTTGCCGTCATCGCCCAGCCCGACTGGCGCTCCCTCGACGACTTCCGGGTCTTCGGCCGACCGAACCTGTTCTTCGGGGTGACGGCGGGGGCGATGGACAGCATGGTGTCGAACTACACCTCGATGAAGATGCCCCGGCGCGAAGACCGCCTCTCGCCCGGCGGTCACACCGGGCTCCGGCCGAAGCGCGCCGTGCAGATCTACACCCAGCGGCTTCGCGAGGCGTTTCCCGGCATTCCCATCGTCCTGGGCGGGATCGAGGCGTCGCTTCGCCGGTTCGCCCATTACGATTTCTGGGAAGACCGGATCCGGGACCCGATCCTGATGGACGCGCCTGCCTCGCTGCTGGTGTACGGCATGGCCGAGTCGGTGCTGGCCGGCGTTCTCGACTGGTACCGGTCGGAGCGCAGCCGCGAAAAGGGCGCCTGGCCGACGATTCCCCAGACCTGCATCCGCGTTCCGCATGGCACCTGGCGCGAGCGCGTCACCGGCAACGTCGTGGAGCTTCCCACACCGGACGAGTGCCGTCGCGAACCGCGTCGGTTCATGGAATTGTCGGTGCATCTCGACACGGCCGTCCGGCCCGCCGCGCCGATCCTTGTCCAGCCACACCCGAAAGGGGATATCCTCTGTTTTCCGCCGTCGAAAGCCGACTGGCTGGCGGAGCCGGGACTGCTCGATCATCTCCGGTTCAACCGGCTGACCCACCCGCTGTATGAGGAGCCCGTTCCCGGGCTCGAACCGGTCCAGTTCTCGGTCGTCTCGCATCGCGGCTGCCTCGGGGCGTGTGCCTTCTGCGCCCTCGCAGCCCACCAGGGCCGGTCAATCCGGTCACGTTCCCCCGAGGCCATTCTCGAGGAGATCCGTTCGTTTCCCGACCACCCGATGTTCCGGGGCACGGTTCCCGATGTCGGCGGCCCGTCAGTCAACATGTACGGCTGGGACTGCCGTCGCGGAGGATGCGACACGGGGCTGTGCACCCATCCGAAGCGTTGTCCTCAGATCACCGGTGGTCTCCAGGCCCTCGCCGATCTGCTGAAAAGGGCCCGCGAGCTCCCCGGCATCAAGCACGTATTCCTCGGATCGGGGCTCCGGTATGACCTGATCCGGAACGACGACTGGCCGGCATTCCAGGAGATCATCCGACACCACATCTCGGGCCAGCTGAAGGTCGCCCCCGAGCATGTCGATCGCGACGTCCTGCGCCTGATGCGGAAAGGAGCCGACGCGGATTTTGCCGGTTTCGTCCGGCGATTTTCCGATGCGTCATCCCAGGCTGGTCTTCGGTTGTATCTTGTGCCCTATTTCATGACCGCCTTCCCGGGGTCTGCCGGCAAAGATCGATCGATCGCCGAGTTCGTCCGGCTCCACCGGCTCGCCCACGAGCAGATCCAGGAGTTCACCCCGACCCCCGCGACGATCGGCACCGCGATGTACGCGACGGGGATCGATCCCGAAGGCCGGCCGGTCGCCGTGACACGTGGGGCGCTCGACCGAAGCACCGGCCGGCGCGCGATCCAGTCGGATGCGACCAGGAAACCCCCAGCCGGGCGCGGCGATGACCGCAAACGCTGATCCTTCCGGCGCTCTTCTCACCTTCCTGCGGCAGCACGAAGCCTCGTTCAACGAGGAACTGCATCTTCTCCTGACGGGCCGCAAGCGCGTCGAATGCCACCCGGCAGACGGGCCGGAGCGAGGGCACGGCTGGGTGGTCACCTGGGCAGATGCGACTGCGGGCGAATGGCATCTGGCCCATCCCTTCGGGACGCCGGACGCCTATCTCCCGGATCTCCCGCTTCTCCCGAGGGACCCGGCACTTCAGCTTCTCGTGCCGGTTTCCGCCGCCGCCGCGGCGTGCTCGGCGCATGGGTTGTCGATCGCCGAGAACCTGATCTGGTTCCGCGATACGGGACGCGACGCCAGCCCAGAAACGGCCTGCCGGCACGCACCGCCGCTTCCAGATCTCGAGCTGGTTCAGCGATGGGAAACGGCGGACGGGGCTCCCGCGACATCCGGGCCCGGGAATTATATGGCACTCTATTTCAGGGAGTCGGCTTCGATCGTCGCCCTGGTCAAATGCATCCATCTGACGCCCGGCACGGCCGAGGTGTATATCGAGACCGCCCCGCATCGGAGAGGCCGGGGGCTGGGGACGGCGATTCTGCGCGAAATGCTGCGTCGGCTGCGCGGCCAGGGCTTGACGATGATCTATGTCGTGAGCGGCGAGAACACGGCATCCCTCGCGCTGGCACGAAAGGCCGGTCTTGCCCCCTTCCAGACCCTGAGCCGGATTCCCCTGGTCCCGGCCCGCGCGGGGAGCGATGGGGTTCGACGATCCCGTCACGAGATCATTGACGGACAGTCCCCGGACGGCCTAGAATGATGTTTCGGACAAACCACAGAGAGATACGACAACGATCAGGAATGGATGGAAAGGGAGAAGACGACCGATGAATGCCGTGATCATGGCCGGTGGGTTTGGAACGCGCCTGCGACCGATTACCTGTAATATTCCCAAGCCGATGGTTCCTCTGGCGAACATGCCGATGATGGAGCACATCGTCAACCTGCTGAAGAAGTATGATCTGAAGCAGATCGTCTCGGTTCTGTATTTCCAGCCCGAGGTGATCACCAAGCATTTCGGCGACGGATCGGATTTCGGCATCAAGATGGATTACGTGATGGCCACCGCCGATTTCGGCACAGCCGGCAGCATCAAGAACTCGGAAGATCACCTCAAGGGGAAGCGGTTCATCATCATCTCGGGCGACGTTCTGACGGATTTCGATCTGTCGGCGGCGATCCGGTTCCACGAAGAGCGGAAATCGATGGCGACGATCGTGCTGACACGGGTCGCGAACCCCCTCGAATACGGCGTCGTGATCACGGCGAATGACGGCAAGATCGAGCGGTTCCTCGAGAAGCCGAGCTGGGGCGAGGTGTTTTCGGACACGATCAATACCGGCATCTATATTCTCGAGCCCGAGATCTTCGAGCATATTCCCGCCAAAACCGAGTTCGATTTCAGCAAGAATCTGTTCCCGCTGATGCTGAAGGAGAAGCTGCCCCTGTACGGCTACATCGCCGAGGGCTACTGGAAAGACATCGGCGACATCAACGAGTACCGGCTGGCACACCGCGACGTGCTGAACGGCAACGTCCACGTGCAGATCCCCGGCGAACGGCTGAACGTGATCGGCCGCGACGTGTGGGTCGGGGCGAACACGAAGATGGGCAAACGCGTCAACCTCAAGGGCGGCGTCATCATCGGGGCCAACTGCACGATCGAGGACGGCGTCGAACTCGAGAACTGCATCATCGGCGACGGCTGCACCGTGAAGGGCGGAGCACGCATTTTCGACTCCGTCATCTGGGAGCAGGTCTACGTCGGCAACAAGGCGCATATCACCGAGAACATCATCGGCTCCAACACGCAGGTGCGCGACGGCGCGACGCTCGAAAGCGGCGTCGTCATCAGCGAGGAGTGCCGCATCGGCGAGCATTCGACGGTGCGCAGCAACGTCAAGATCTGGCCCCGCAAGGTGGTCGAGGACGGCTCGACGGTGTTCAGCAGCATCGTCTGGAGCGACAAGTGGACCAAGAGCCTGTTCTCCAACTACGGCATCTCGGGCCTGGGCAATCTCGAAATCACCCCCGAACTGGCCTCGAAGGTCGGCGCGGCGTTCGGCAGCACGCTGCCCAAGGGCGCGAGCGTCAACTGTTCCCGCAACAGCCACAAGATCTGCCGCATCATCAACCGTGCGCTGATCTGCGGCATCACCTCGTCTGGCGTGAACGTGGCCGATCTGCGCGTGATGCCGAGCCCCGTGGCGCGGTTCAAGCCGTCGGCGTTCCGGCGGGCGGGCGGGCTCCATGTCGGGTTGTCGGCCAGCGACCCCAACCAGATCGAAATCCGCATTTTTGACGCGGAGGGCCGCGAGCTCGCCCCGTCGAGCCAGAAGTCGATCGAGCGGCTGTTCAACCGCGAGGATTTCCGGCGCGTCTCGATGAACGACGTCGGGGATATCGTGTTCCCGCCCCGCGTCTCGGAGTTCTACAGCAACGAGCTGTTGAACAACGTCGACGCCGAAGTAATCAGGAAGCGCGCCCTGAAAGTCGTGGTCGACTTCGCGTTCAGCGGTGCCAGCGGGATCTTCTCGTCGTTCCTCGGCAAGCTGGGCTGTGAAGTGATCGCCCTCAACGCGTTCCAGGACGAGGAAAAGGTGCACAAGGCGAGCACCAACGTGCGTGCGGCGACCGAGAACGTCTCGTCGATCGTGCGGTCGCTGAATGCCGATGTGGGCCTGCTTCTCGATTCCGAGGCAGAGCACATCACGATCATCGACGACAAGGGCCGCCCGATGCTCGGGGAAACGGCGCTCGTGACCTGGGTCAAGCTGATCTTCGGCCGCACCCCGAACGCCCGGATCGCCGTTCCCGTCTCCTCGACCAACGCGATCGATGCGCTCGCTTCACAGAGCGGCGGCACGGTGATCCGCACGAAGACGAACGTGCGCGCGCTGATGACAGCGGCCGTCTCGGATAACGTCTCGTTCTGCGGCAACGGCGAAGGGGGCACGATCTTCCCGGCCTTCCAGCCTGTCTTCGACGGTATGATCTCGACGGCGAAGCTGCTCGAGATCCTCGCCGGGGCCGGCATGCCGCTGTCGAAGGTCGTCGACGAACTGCCGAAGTTCCATACCCGCACGAAGAACATCCCGTGCCCCTGGGAAGCGAAGGGCAAGGTGATGCGCCAGGCGATGGAATACGCCAAGAACCGCCAGACGCAACTGATCGACGGTGTCAAAGTGCTGCTCGACGACGGCGAGTGGGTGCTGATCCTGCCCGATCCCGACAAGCCCTTCGTGAACGTCACCGTCGAAGCGGCTTCGGAAAAGCGCGCCGACGATCTGCTGTCGCGCACCGTCAACGACGTCGACCACTGGAAGAAAGCCGAGTCCTGATTTCGTCAGCGTTCCAGGTCGAACTTCAGGTTGATTTCAGATTCAGGTGTCATTCACCCCTTGCCGATCTCGATCTCATCGGCAAGGGGTGATTTTCATCAGAATTGGTCTTCATCATTGGGAACGGATAACAGGACACCGTCCGTCGGAGCGTCCTCAAATTTTTCCTTTTTCACATTGGCGCGCCAGACCTTGACGCTCTTTTTGAAAAAGCCTTCCTGCTTGTCATCAAGCCCGATTCCCATGAGTTCATCATCGCGCTTTTCATCGAGGTTGGCGCAATGGGAAAAAAACTGGTTTTCCGTGATGGCAGGAAGAAAGAGAACATCCAGAATTTTCAGGATCTCGCTCCCGTCCGCTTTGTGGTCGACAACTTTCCCGAAGAACACGGTCGTTATCTGATTGTCGGTTCCATAACAATCGATCCCGTATCGTGCGTCAGGGTCAACGGTGCGGCTTTCCTTGATGCTCAGGTTCATTCGTTTGCCGATGCTCTCGGGATCCTTCCCCAGGCACTCTTCCCGGGAAACCTTTGCCGTTGCTGTCTCCGGAGGGGGGCTGTCGCGCGTTTCAATGAAGCCGCCGAACGCCCACCCGTCAACGGTCCCCCTTTTGACGTGAAACCAATGGTTTTTCACGGTTTCGATGGTTTCTTCCGGACCATTCAGCGACAGAATTTCCACCGTCTCACCAACCGGAAGAGTGGCCAGCTTATTTCCATCTCTGCCTGGTGCATCCCGGATGATCAGGCCTTTTGGAGCGGTGATTCTCCCGGTTTTCGAAGCAATGGGTTCAGGCTCGGCGAGCGACGGCTGGAGGCAAAGCCCGAAGGCACAAGCAACGCCCAACGCACACCATCCGGGGAAGGGGCGATGCGGTTTCATTTCGCCTCCTCGTTCACCATGGCTTCGTAGGGTTCAGCATTGATGCCGGCCGCCCTGCAGGCGACGTCGAAGATGATGGCCTGACTGTAGAACTGCAGCTTTTCCAGCAATGCCTCCGCATCGATTGCGTTGGCATCCGTTTCATCCCCGTATGCCCGCCACACCTTTTTGATTCGCTTCAGAAGCGCAATTTTGCCGTCATGATCGAGTGTTTGCCAGTCGAAAATATCGGGCATCATGACGCTCTTCAACTCATCCCTGTCGAGTTTCCCCGGAGTTGCGGCTTTTTCGGACGGCTTGGACGCATCGGACGTGGCAACGTCAAAGGGATTTTTGTTGGACTCGCAGATCATCGGCCCCGTATTGGGGTCTTCGGTGGGGGAAACGGCGATGTAGATGGGTCCGCCGGGTTGAGGGGTGTTGTACCGGCACAAAACCCCTTTGTCATTGTCAAAAACGACGGTGATATCTGGCGAAGTGACCTGGAGCTCCTTGACCTTCTGGTAGGTGATTTGTGGCTGACAAACTGCGTACACGGACGAAACCTTGTTGTCCGTATACTCGAGCATCCCCGCAAGGAGAAAATCCGGGGAATCAGAAATCTTCCAGCCGTCGAGTTCTCCGGGGGAATCCGGGGTGCCCAGCGCTTTCCAGGCAGCTTCCTTGGAAACCCCCAAAAACCGGGAATCCGTCCATGTTTTTGCGGAAACAG
Source organism: Candidatus Ozemibacteraceae bacterium (assembly GCA_035388825.1). Taxonomy (GTDB): domain Bacteria; phylum Muiribacteriota; class Ozemobacteria; order Ozemobacterales; family Ozemobacteraceae; genus MWAR01. The sequence goes on along the minus strand of DAOOQQ010000002.1, from coordinate 79,373 downwards.
CTTCACCGATCGTGGTCGAAGTCAGAAAAAGCAGGAGAAACAGAACACTCAGGCAGGTGGTTCGAGACATCGAAGAATTCTCCGACTAGTTCGATTTCAGGGGCACGATGTTGAACGAATAGACGGTATCTTCGTTCTCGCCGCCTGCACGATGGGTGAACTGCCAGCCGCGAGCTTCCCACACCATGCTTTTTATGACTTCCTCATCGTTCTTGTCAGCCTTGCCGTTTCCGACATTTTTTTCCAGCCAGGCTTTCAGATCGAGCGTTACCGGGCTTTCTCCATCAAGAATGATCTCGGCGAGCTTTCCCTGGGTGTCCCAGTCAAACACCAAGGTGATCGGGGCCGTCTCCAGATCGATCTGGAAATCGTATTGCAACCGGGTCTTTTCCTCCATCTGCGTGGGTTCACCGAGCAGCTTGGTGAGCCTGCTCTCGAGATCTTCACGCTTGGCATCGGTATCGATCAGAACCTCGGTACCCTTCAGTTGCAGGGGAAAGCCGGCCGCATCGTTCAGAGCTACGGCGGGGGATGCCGTTCCCGACGCATTTGCGGTCGCGGGCCCACTGGCCGTTTCGGCAATGGCCGGAGAAAGAGAAACAAGCAGGAGAGCCAGGAGTATCTTCGCTACGTTCTTGAATTCCATGATGTAATCCTCCATCACATTGTTCGGTTCAGGATGCCCTGAAACCACGATCTTTTCGATGACAATCCGTCCCAACCGGGCAATCAATTTCAAACGGTGAGTATCCGGGGGTAAACCCCTTTTCGGGTGGCCTCCTTTTTGACCATGTCGGCGTTTTCGTTTTGCGGGGTTCTCAGGTTCCGGGTCGAAATTCTTTCAACTCGCAATCGACGTTGCTGGTGGAGCCATGGTGCCGATAGGAGTAGCCGGTGAAACCAATGCCGTCGGTATACTTCCATGTGGTCAGATCGGCATTGGTCGAAAAGTTGATCGCGATGTCCTTCGAACTGGCCGAGGCCGGCCCCTGGACCTCATAGAGGAATTTCGGGGTTCCGGAAAGGAGCTGCGTCGTTTCCCCATAGGTTCTTCCTTCGATCAATGGGAATTCCAGCAACAGATCCCCCTCGGTAATGGAGTCGCTCAAGCTCTCCCCGGCAACGGCTTTATTCCAGACCTCCTCGATCTTTTCGGTATTCTGAATGATATATATTCTCCAGAGTCCGACCTTCACCAAGAGGAAGGGGGAAGGCTTTGCGTCATTCTCGAGAAAGGGAAGGTCGGAGGGAAAACCGGTTCCTTTCGCAACGACCAGTTGATCTCCGACCAGCATGGTCGTGATCGTGGTGGTCCAGGTGAGCGTCCTGTTTTGCTCCTTGCCGTCCACATCTCTCGTGAGCCTGGCCTCGTAGATCCACGTCGTTCCGGTCGCCAGGGGCAGGGAAGATGCATTGTCAGTAGCAAAGGTCGCGATAGGAAACAGGAAGAGCAGAATCATGAGAAGTCGTTCCATATAAGTTCTCCGGGAGCAGATTCTTCTATGCATGGCGGTATATTGTTTCGCCTTGGATTCTCGCATCGGGAAGCGAAGGGTACCGAGTCCGCAGGGCGGAATTATATATAATCTGGTTTGAATGTTTGCGCAACCGGAAATCCTGTAAATATCTTGTTGGAAATACGGTTCTCGTTTGTTATATTCTGAACTTTACAGGAATACTCCTGCGAAAGACGAAAGGGGAGAGCTCCAGCGGAGCTTCGTCATCCATGCGCCCCATGACCGGCTGCCGCAGCCTGCCGGGACGCGTCATTAGCCTCGAGAAGAAAGGGCAATCTCATGAAAAAAACGGGTACACTCATGCTCCTGGTCTGTTTGTTGGCCTTCTCCGCTCCTGGATTTTCCAGGGAGACGCAGGAAAAGGGCTCCTCCAAGGAATCAGCGGGCCAATCAGAAACAGAACCTCAGAACATCGATCTGTTCCGGGAGAATCCCATCGATCGGGCGTTCGCCAAAAGCTTCGCCCAGGCCGATGCGACCCCGGTCATCAATTTCGTGAACGAACAATATCTCGATGCCTGGAAAGCCGAGTTGGAGAATGTGAGCGGGCTCGTGAAGAAATCCTTCACCCACCCGGAAGACGGAACGAGAGTCGACGCCTACCTTGCCGATTACCGGAGCCTGGGGAAAAAAGCGTTCGACCTGGAGATGCTCAACTGGATTTCTGACCCCAAGGAATCGATCGCCAGCCGTTCTTTCGGCACCGGCGCCGCGGGTGGAGCCATGCTGGCCGAGGCAACCATCTACAAGCAGGCTGCCTTGAACCTGATCACCCACTACCAGGCGAATCCCGATCTGAAATACGTGTTTGCCTACAAGGGTTCCGGCCCAAACCTCGAGTCGCTCCGAAAACAAGAGTAAGAACGGCAGAAATGAACATCGCCCCCGTCCGTTGATCCGGGCGGGGGCGATGTTTTCGTTTGTCGGACGATATCGTTCAGGCGGTCATGGATTTGCGGAACTTTTCGAGCCGGGGCCGGATGGCCTCGATGGTCTCGACGGATTGCGTGAGGGCGAACCGGACATATCCCTCGCCGTGGGGGCCGAAGCCGGTCCCCGGAGTGGTGACGATGCCGGTTTCCTCCATCAGCTTCATCGTGAAGCCCTCCGACGTGATGCCGTCGGGGCAGTGGGCCCAGACGTAGAAGGCGCCGCGGGGCTGCTGGTAGCGGATGCCGCACTCGTCGAGAATCGTCACCATCGTGTCGCGCCGTTTGCGGTAGGTCTCCTGGAGCCGCTCGAGATGAGCATCGACCCGGGCGAGGCCGGAGACACAGGCGAGCTGGATGGCATCGAACACGCCGGAATCGACGTTGGTCTTCAGCTTGAGCAGACCGGCGATCAGGGCGGGATTGCCGACGGCGAAGCCGATGCGCCAGCCGGTCATGTTGAAGATCTTGCTGAACGAGTGGAACTCGATCGCGACATCCTTCGCGCCCGGAATCGAGAGAATGCTGCGCCGGTCGCGCGGATCGTAGGTGAGCTCGGCGTAGGCGGCATCCGAGACGATGATGACTTCGTGCTTGCGGGCCCACTCGACGATGGCGGCGAGGTCGCTCTCCGAGGCGACGGCGCCGGTCGGGTTGTTGGGATAATTGATATACAGCGTCTTCGCCCGACGCGCAATCGCATCCGGGACGCGGCTCAGATCGGGCAGAAACCCGTTTTTCGCGAGAAGCGGCAGGATATGCGCTTCCCCGCCGGCGAACTCGGTCGTGGTCTTGTAGACGGGATAGGCCGGGTCGGGCACGAGCGCCACGTCGTTCTCGTCGATGAACGCCCAGGCGAAATGCGCCAGGCCTTCCTTCGAGCCGATCAGGGCCATCACCTCGGTGCGCGGGTCGGCCTGGACGCCGAACCGGTCGTGCATGTAGCGGGCGACGGCCTCGCGGAACCGGATGTCGCCCTCATAGGCGGGGTATTTCTGGTTGGCGTTGTCGCGCATCGCGCGGTTCATCGCCTCGACGACGAAGTCGGGGGTCGGGAGGTCGGGATCACCGATGCCGAAGTTGAGCAGTTTCGTGCCCGCCGCGGCCAGTTCCCGCTTCTTGTCGTCGATGCGTTTGAACACATACGGGGGCAGTTCGAGAATCCGCTGCGCCGGTTTCATCTTGGTGGTCATGGAGAACTCCTTGATATATATCTCTTTATACGGATAACGTTCAGGGTGTGACGGTCTCCGAAGCATCGGCGGGAACATGGCTCGCATCGACGGGCGGCTTGACCGGCTCGGATGCGGCCGGCACCTGGACCTCGGGGGAGGTGAGGGGAATCTGCGCGTCGGGGCTCGGCTGGGCAAGCGGCGGCTGGTCGGCGGCGGGGGGCTCCACGGGGGCAGGGGGAGGGCTGAGGTGATCATCGGGAGCGATCTGCGGCGTAGTCGGAACCCCGGTGGCGCGGCTGCGCAGGGCCTCGAACTGGAGCTTGGTGAACTGGAGGAACTCGGGAATGTCGTCGGCGTCGAAACGGATATAGTTGAGCTGCCAGGGGCCGTCGGAGGCTGCCCGGTAGAAGGTGAGCTCCCATGCGACGGGCATGCGGGGATGGAACGTCAGGAAATGGGTGACGAAGTACCGGTCGGTGCGGGCGACGGGCCGGTGGCCGACGAATTCATGGCCGGCCGGCGTTCCCAGCTTCGTTTTCAGGTTGGTCACATCCGAGATGAAGGCATCCTGTGCCTCGACCTTGAGCGGGAAGATCTCGAACAGCCGCTTCATCGCCGTCTGCGTGTCGGACTTCTCGAGCTTGTCGAAAAAGTCGTTGGCGATCGCCAGGACTTCGTTCAGGGCAGGGGAGGAGTCGTGGACGAGCGCATTCTGCGCCAGGACCGGAGCTAAACCGAGAAGAACGAGGACGAGAGCCGCGAGCAGGGAGTGACGGATCATGGTTTTTCCTCTCGTGATGCGTAATTCGCCTCTTCGCCAGCGACGAAGGTGCGTTCGACCCGGATATTTTTCAGGGTGCCGGGTGCGACGGCAAAGGGATCGAGGGGGAGGCAGACGAAGTCGGCGTGGAAGCCGGGAGCGAGGAAGCCGCGTTCCGGGGCGGATTCGGCGTACCGGTGCGGCTCGACGATGAAGGCGTGGAGAGCTTCGTTCAGGGAGAGGCGCTCGGATGGGGTGGGGTGATTGACGAAGCCGTGAATGCCCAGGAACGGATCTACCGGCGTGACGGGGCTGTCCGAACCTCCGGCAATGCGCAGGCCGGCCCGCAGCACGGACCGGAAAGGATTCGTGCGGGCTGCGCGGCTTCCGAGACGGAGGGCATACATGCCGGAATCGCCTCCCCAGAACACTTCAAAGGCGGGCTGCATCGAGATCAGGAGGTTTGCCTCTTTTGCCCGGCGGATCGCGTCGGGGGTGGGCAGTTCGAAATGCTCGATGCGGTGGGCAACCGGGGCGGTGAACAGATCCCGGTGTCGCAGATGGGCATCGGCAAGCGAGGCGATCGCGCGATCGCCGATGGCATGCATGGCGAGTTGCATCCGGTGTTCGGAACAGAGGCGGATCAGCCGTTCGATATTGGCGGTGTCGCGGTAGATGACGCCTCTCGAGCCGGCCTCGTCAGCGTAGGGTTCGGAAAGCGCCGCCGTGCGCGAGCCGAACGAGCCGTCGATGAACAGACAGCCGCCGAGGCGGGGCCAACCGCTCGCGCGTGCGAGAGAGGGGTCATCCGACTGATGGTAGAGCGTGCCGCCGAACCCGGGCCGGGCGAGGAACCCGGCGATCATCGTCACATCGTCGTTCGTGGCGCTCCAGCCGCCCTCGAGGGCGTGCACCCGGGTGACACCGGCGTCGAGGCAGAACCGACGGGCTTTTTCGAGAGCCAGCAGCTTCATCTCGCGCGGAAGATCGGCCATCGCGAGGGATGCCAGTCCATTGTAGGCATCCTTGATGAATCGGCCGTTCTCCGGCTTCCAGTCCGGGTTTTGCTGGGCAGCCCAGCGCACCGTCGCGGTGCTCGGAATCGCCGAATGCAGGTCGATGCGCGAGAGCCAGAGCCTGCGCGGCCCGACGATCGCGTCGAGCTCGTCAATGGTGGGCAGGCGGCGTTCCCGGAGCTGCGTCTCGTCGAGATTCCAGCCGAGAATCCAGTCGTAGGCGTGGGTTTTGGCGAAGGCGTCGAGGGTCTCGAACACGTCCGCCAGGGATCGGCACCGGTCGAAGCAGCAGCCGACGAGGGTCAGCCCCGTCTGCATGAAATGCACGTGCGCGTCGGCGAAGGCGGGCAGCACCACGGAGCCGTGCAGATCGACCCGCTCGAGGCCCGCGTATTCCGGAGAACGTTCGAGGCCAAACCCCCGGGCGACGACGCGGCCGGCATCGACGGCGAAGGAGTCGAAGGCGGAAGGAGCATAGTCGGGGCCATCGCGGCCGTCGGCATGAATGAAGAGGCGGGGCTGGCAGGCCATCCGGGTCAGGGGAAGACTTCGTCCCAGGCGGTTTTCAGGCGCCAGAGCGACGCGGCGACCCATTTTGCGGGAGGCAGGATGAGGCCGGCCACCAGATCGAGAAGCCGCGACAGACGGGTGAGGCGAAAAACCCACCAGAGAATGACGAATGCGGCAGCGGCGGTTCCGGCGAGGGCCGTGTAGAAGAACCAGACACCACGCTTCGCGGCGGGGCGGCAGAAGGGATCGAGGCGGCACGGGGACGCCTCGTTCCCGAGAACGCGGCAGGCGACCTGCGCAGGCGCCGCATGGGAAACGGGACGGCCGGAGCACTCCCGGTTGAGACGATCGAGCCTGACCATGCCGCCACTATACCAAGAACCCACGTTCGACACAAGCCAACCACGCAATCACCTTCCCATCTGCGTCATCTGCAATATCTGCGGATCGTATTCCGAGACGGAAATTTTTGAATGTGTGCACGACGGGGCGTGGTATACTCGCTCGGACAAGCGTGGCCCGTTTTCGAGGCACACGAAATCCACGAGGCAACAAGCCCCAGGCGTTGGCTCAGGGAGGAAGGGAACCGTCATTCATGGATACCACTCACGAGAAAAAACTGACCCCCGAAGAAATCGAGATGAACTGGTACAAAAACGTGTATCAGGGCGATCACATGCCGCAGCTGACGATCCGGGCCGTTCTGATGGGCTCGCTGCTCGGCGGCTTCATGTCGCTCTCGAATCTGTACGTCGGTCTCAAGACGGGGTGGGGGCTGGGCGTGGCGATCACGGCCTGCATCCTCAGCTTCGCGATCTACAAGTCGCTGATGGCCGTGTTCCCGAAATGGTTCCCGACCGACATGACGATTCTCGAAAACAACTGCATGCAGTCGACGGCCAGCTCGGCCGGCTACTCGACGGGCGGCACGATGGTCTCGGCGATCGCCGCGTATCTGCTCGTCACGGGTCACCACATGCCCTGGACGGTGCTCGCGCTGTGGACCTTCTTCCTCGCCGCGCTGGGCGTTTTCATGGCGATCCCGATGAAACGGCAGATGATCAACATCGAGCAGCTCAAGTTCCCCAGCGGCATCGCCGCCGCCGAGACGCTCAAGAGCCTTCACGCCGCCGGCCAGGATGCGGTGGACAAGGCCCGCTCCCTGGGAATCGCGGCCACGCTCGGCGCGATCATCGCCTGGCTGCGTGATGCCGCGCTGCCTGCCGCGCTCGCGATTCCGGCGCATGCGCACATTCCCGGCAAGATCCTCGGGCTGCCGTTCCTGAAATGGACGATCGGGTTCGAGATGAGCGCGATCATGATCGCCGCCGGCTCGATCATGGGCTTCAAGATCGCATGGTCGCTGCTTCTCGGCGCCCTCATCAACTACGGGTTCCTCGCGCCCGCCATGGTGAACGCCGGGGCGATCGACACGATCAATACGAGCCTGCCGGTTCTGATGCCCGCGCTTCTCGGGAAGGGGTGGCAGATCGTCGCGGCGCTGCCCGTCATCGGGGATGCGCTCAATACCGGCATCGGCTTTTTCTGGGAGCCGTTCCAGCAGCTTCACGGGGTGATGCAGCTCGACAAACTCGGGTTCAGGGGCGTCCTGAACCAGACGCTGCTGCCGATCCTGACCTCGTCCGACGGCGGCGGGGCGGCGATCAAGCTCGGCTACCGCAGCATCGTGAGCTGGAGCACCTGGGCCGGCGCCTCGATCATGGTCGCTTCGGGCCTTCTCGCGTTCGCCCTCCAATGGCGCACCGTCATTCGCGCCTTCAGCGGGCTGCTCGATATCTTCTCGGCGAAGAAGAGCTCGGGGGATGACCCGCTGGCCGCGATCGAAGTGCCCTCGTCGTGGTTCGTGACCGGCATCCTCGTTTCGGGCCTCGGCTGCATGATGGTGCTGCACTACTTCTTCCAGACGACGTTCTTCATGGGCTTCGTCGCCGTCATGTGCACGTTCTTCCTCGCGATCGTCGCCTGCCGCGCGACGGGTGAATCCGATATCACCCCGGTCGGCGCGATGGGCAAGATCACCCAGCTCGTGTTCGGCGTGCTCGCCCCGTCGAACCTGGTGACGAACCTGATGACGGCCAGCGTCACGGCCGGCGCCGCGGGCTCTTCGGCCGACCTGCTCACCGATCTCAAGAGCGGGTATCTGCTCGGCGCCAACCCCCGCCGCCAGTTCATCGCCCAGTTCATGGGCATCTTCGCGGGCACCCTCGTCGTGGTGCCGGCCTTCTACCTGCTCGTTCCCGACGCCTCGGTGCTCGGAACGGACCGCTGGCCGGCCCCGTCGGCCCAGGTCTGGGCGGCCGTGGCCAAGCTTCTGGGAAGCGGCCTCGGAGCCCTTCACGAGACGGCCCGCTGGGGGATTTTGCTCGGCTGTCTCGTCGGCGTCGGCCTCGTGCTTCTCGGGGAATACGCGCCCAAGAAGCTTCGGCCCTACATCCCGTCGGCGACGGGGATCGGTCTCGCGATGGTCATTCCCTTCTACAACTCGCTGTCGATGTTCATCGGCGCCGTCCTGGCCATGATCATCGAGCGCCGTTCCCAGAGCTTCGCCGACAAGTACATCATCCCGGTCGCCTCGGGCGTGATCGCCGGCGAGTCGATCATGGGCATCGTCGTCGCGCTGCTGACCGCCGCCGGTATCATTGGCGGGTAAGTATAATATAACAAGATATACATCAAGGAGAAGAACAATGCGCTTCTGGATCACCCTTGCCCTGCTCGCGGCCCCGCTTGCCGTGTTCGCGGCCGAGCCGTCGTTCAACCCGCTTCCGGGCACCGCCCGGACCAGCTACCGGTTCGACCTGAAGCAGTATTTCGCCGACGAAGCCGCCTGGAAAGCCGAGATGGAGAAAGCCCGCGCCGCAGCCACGAAGCTCGAAAGCTTCAAGGGCAAGGTCCTCGCCGATGCGAAGACCCTGCTCCAGACGATGGAGGCGAAACGCGCCCTCCAGGACATCCAGGACCGGCTGTATGCGTACGCGAGCTTCAAGCGCGCGATCAACACGAACGACCGGGCGGTCTACGAGGCCCAGGAAAAACTGGATGCCGAGATCTCCGCCCGCACCAGCTTCCTGAAAGTCGAGCTGAAGGCGCTCACCGAGCAGAAGCTGAAGGAGTTCCGCGCCGCCGAGAAGGGCCTGGATCTGTATGGCTATTTCCTCACGGACATCGCGCGGTTCGCCCCGCATCTGCTTTCCGAAGAGAAGGAAAGCGTCCTCTCCGTGCTGACCCCCGACCTGACGAGCTGGCAGTCTGATTTGTTCCAGCGCGTGTTCGACCGGTTCCCCTTCCCCCAGGTCGTCTCGGAAGGCAAGAAGATGAACGTGCACATCGACTTCGAGGGTCTGATGCGCTCGCCCGACCGCAAGGCCCGGGAACGCGCCTTCCGGCTGTATTATGACTTCTTCCGCCGGCACGCGGACATGCTCGCGTTCGCGCTGCGCCGAGAGATGAAGACCCTGAACGCCGTTTCCGGCATGCGCGGCTTCCCGACGTATTACCATCAGGCCCTGTTCGGGATGTACATGAGCCGGCCCGAGATCGATGCCATGTATACCCAGCTCGAAAAATATCTGCCTCTTTATCATAAATACCAGAACTGGCGGATCACGAGCCTCGAGCGGGAACTCGGCGGCGGCGAGATCGGTATCTGGGATACGGAGCTCACCCCCGCGGCGGCGAAGCCGGCCCGGCTGACGATCGACCAGGGCTGCGCCCATCTGAATACGGCCCTCGAAAAGCTCGGCACCGAGTATGCCACCGAGCTGAAGAAGCTGCTCGACCCGAAGAACGGCCGCCTCGATGTCGTCGGCGGGCCGAACCGCGACCAGGGCGCCTTCTGCGTCGGCAACTTCGGGTATTTCATGGACAACTTCCAGGGCTTCCTCAATGACGTCTCGACGCTGGCCCACGAAGCCGGCCACGCCATTCATTACCAGCTCGTCAAGAACAAGCGCGGCTCGCTGATGTTCGGAGAGGGCCCCTCGTTCATGACCGAGTCGTTCGCCATGTTCAACGAGTGGATGCTGCGCGACCACCTCGTCTCCACCCTCAAGGACCCCGCCGTCATCGCCGGGATCCGGTGGGACATGGTCAACGAGATGATGTATCTGTGGGAACTCGCGCGTCGCGCGAAGTTCGAGATGGTCTCCTACGACCGGATCGCGACCGGCGAGATCGTCGACGAGAACGGCTTCAACAAGGCCTGCACCGATGTCGGCAAGCAGTATGACGTCTTTTTCGCGAAGCACCCCGAGCTCGAATACCACTGGATGCGCAAGCACCATTACTGGTCCGTTCCGGGATACTACGTGAACTACGTCGTGGCCCATATGCTCGCGCTCAAATATTATTCGATGTATAAAGCCGACCCGGCCGGGTTCGCCCCGAAGTATGTGGCGATGGTCTCGAACGGCTTCGATCGGCCTGCAACGGCTCTTCTGAAGGATTTTCTGGGCATCAGCCTGGAAGACCCGAACCTGCTGAAAGGCGTCTGCGACCTGATTTCGAAGCGGTTCGACGAGCTCACGTCGGCCTCGAAGTGACGGACATCAAGGAGATATCACGTGAACAACGAGATGTTTGAAACCCTGAAAAGCTCAGTCCTCGATCGGTTCTGCCGCTATGCGGCGATCGGCACCCAGTCGATGGAGAACGTCGAAAAGCTGCCGAGCACCCCCGAACAGTGGGAACTGGCGAAGCTGCTCGAGGGCGAACTCCGGCAGTTGGGTCTTCAGGATGTGAAACTGGACGCCCAGTGTTACGTGTATGCGACGATCCCCGCGAACATCAAGGGGGCGGATGCCGCAGCGATTCCGGCCGTCGGGTTCATCGCCCATGTCGACACCTCCCCGGCCGTACCCGGTGCCCTCGTCAAGCCCGTCGTCCACCGCAACTACCCGGGCGGCGACCTGAAGCTGCCCGGCAACCCGGACGTCGTGATCTCGGCTGCGCACAACACCCGGCTCGCGAAATATATCGGACGCGATATCGTCACGTCCGACGGGACGACCCTTCTCGGGGCGGATGACAAGGCCGGCGTTGCCGCCATCATGGCCGCCGCCGAGTATCTGATGAAGCATCCCGAGATTCCCCACGGAGCGGTGAAAATCTGTTTCACGCCCGACGAGGAAGTCGGCCGCGGAGCCGACGGGTTCGACGTCCCCGGCTTTGGCGCCGCGTTCGCCTACACCATCGACGGTGAGCAGGAAGGCGAGCTGAGCGACGAGACGTTCAACGCCGCCTCGGCCGTCGTCACCTTCCACGGGAAGAATGTCCACCCCGGCTTTGCGAAGGACGTGATGGTGAACTCCCAGTATGCGCTCGCCCTGTTCCTTTCGATGTTCATCGCCGAGCCCCGGCCAGAGATCACTTCGGGCCGCGAAGGCTATCTCCATCCCTACGATGTGACCGGCAGCGAGGAGATTTCGGTCGTGAAGGTGCTGATTCGCGATTTCGATCTTGCCTCGCTCGAAGCCCGCAAGAAACGGGTGCAGGAAATGGCCGAAGCGGTGCGCAAGGCGTTTCCGAAGGTGCGGGTCGATGTCGAGCTGAAGGACAGCTACCGCAACATGAATGTCGCTCTCGTCGACCAGCCCCACGTGACGGATATCGCGCGGGAGGCGATGAAGAAACTCGGGATCGAGGTCGTGTACCGGCCGATCCGGGGCGGCACGGATGGGGCGCGCCTGACGTTCAAGGGACTGCCCTGCCCGAACGTGTTCTGCGGCTGCGAAAATGCCCACAGTCGGGAAGAATGGGTCGCTGTCGATGCGATGGCGAAGTCCGCCGCGACGGTTCTTCAGATCGTCGATATCGTCAAAGACCGCCGCCAGTAACGGCAGCAAACGGCCAGATAAACGGCGAACCCCGCGGAGAGCGATTCTTCGCGGGGTTCGTTGTTCTCGCGGCGATCACGCCTGGAAGATGCTTTGATCCTTGCGATTGAAAATCTGGATGAACTCGGAACGTTGTCCGAGGGTATCGTAGGTCTGGAGTTTCGACAGGAACTTCTTGATGGCACCGGTCTCTTCTGTTTTGGCGGTGTTTTCGCGGATGTTGGAAATCGTCGACAGAACGCCGCCTGCGAGTTGGCGTCTTTCGGCATTCGTACCCTGCATGCCGAGGGAGGAATCGATCGCTCCGATCATCGAAGAGCGGAGTCCTGTATCTTTCTCGGCAGCGACCGTGCGAAGGAACGCCGAAGCCGAGCCGCCAACCCCGGCATACTGGCCGGCAACCTCGAAGGCCGAGGCGAAGTTCTTGGGATCCTGGATTTGCATCGAGCGGAGGTCGTTCAGGGCCGTGAGAGGCCCCGTCGCCGTCGTATCGCGGCCGATCTCGAGCGCGAAGGCGCGAAGACCGGCGCGAGCCTCATCGTTGGTGCCCAGAGTGCGGGAAAACTCGTTCATCTGCCGGCCCATCGCCGAAATGGCCGACAGGGCACCGCCCGTCGACAGGCCGAACCCCGTCTGTTCCGGTTGCTGAGCCCGGGTAAGGCTGGTGAGGGGTTGTGCACCGGTCAGGGCCTGGACTCCAGTCAGGCCGGCTCCTCCCGTCGCCTGCGTGCTGGAAAGCGGCGCCGGAAGCGCAAATCCCGTCATCAGATAGGCCCGTTGCTGATAACGACGCAGCAAAATGTTGGATAAGGCATCCATATCCTTCTCCCTCTCTCTAGTACAAATATATGCCCCAACCGCCTGGATGTCCATAGATCACCAGTAAATCCGTCCCACGTCGCAGCGTCTGAAATCGTGGTGGAGGGATATCGAATCCGGTTTCGTGGTGTATAATGCGCCCAGACCGTTCGTCAGAAGCGGGATTATTCGAGAGGAGAAGGTCATGAGCGGAAAAGATCTCGTGGCGGCAACGGCCCGGGGGTCCGGTATCGTTTTCCTGATTCTCGGCGGCGTCTTCGCGCTCGTGGGGCTGCCATTCCTGATCATCGGGGCCTTTCCCGTATTCGACTACCTGCAAAGCGCTTCGTGGCAACATGTCCCGGCGATCGTCGAGCACGTCGAACTGGCCGAGGAGCAGGGGGAGGAGACGTCCCTTTTCCACGTGAAAGGCGCGTATCGGTATGACTGGGCCAGCCAGACCTATCACAGTTCGCGCATCACTCTTTCGGACACCTCGACCAGTGACCGGAACTCCTGGCTTCCTCTCTATGAGCGGCTCGACAAGAGCCGGCAGGCCGGGACACCAATCCAGGTCCTCGTCGATCCGGCATCGCCTTCAAACGCCCTGGCGACACGGGAACTGACCCCCGGCCTGCTGATATTTCCCGCTTTGGGTGGGTTTTTCTTCGTATCCGGTCTCCTGTTCGTTGCGGTCGGCCTCTGGAGCCTCCTGCAACGCACCGGACCGGCCGATCCCTCCCGACCCTGGATCGGTGACGGGCCGTGGGAAGGGTTCCAGGTGCGCAGCAGCGGCATTTTCGAGGTCGTGATCGCCTGGGTTATCGCCGTCGCCTTCGGCATTTTCGAAAGCGTGTTCGTGTTCGCTTTCATCGCCGAACCCGGTCTTCCGCTGATCGTCAAGGGAATGTTGGGCATCTTTCTGCTGCTTGCCGCGGCGTTGCTCATCCGCGCGGTCTATATCACCCTCAGGCATCTCAAATACGGCGATTCGCTGCTGGTCCTGTCCCAGATTCCCCTCGTCCCCGGCGGCACATTCGACGGCGTGGTGATCACCCGTCGTCCGCTGCGCCCCGAGGATGGCTGCAAGGCCACGGTTCGGTGCATCGCGATCGTCCGAAAGGTGCGGACGAGCGGTTCGAACACCAAAACGACCTACACCGAGGAAATCCGATATGAAAAGCCTCTCGTCGTACGGGCAGATCTTGCCCAGGAACCGTCGGGACGCTCGGCGATTCCCGTGAAAATCGAGATCCCCGGGCATCTTCCGCCCAGATTCCTCCAGGATTACCCCCAGATCCGCTGGAAGCTCGCAATCGAGGCGGAAACAGCCGGTATCGATTTTTCGGCCGAGTTCGAACTGCCGGTGTATGGGGCCGTGGAACCCTCCCTCATCCAGTATCGGGAGCAGAGCACGTGAATGCATCGGTTGTTGCCGGTCCGATCCGGGTATGCTAGCCTGAACCGATGGAATCGGAGAGCGCTGTTTCTGCTGAAAGCCGTACCGACGATGGGTTCGGCCTGCTCCCGTTTGCCTTTGCCCCGGGGCTGATTCCCGGGCTGCTTGGGGCATGCCGGTTCATTCTCCAGCCCGGCCATCTCGAGCTCCCCGATGCACAACCACCGGAACGCATCCCCTATGACGCCTTTCGTGCTGTTGAGGCAGACGGCAGAACCATCCGGCTCGACGTCGCGCCCCCGCCTTGCCAACGCGTCATTTCTCTTCGCCTGGGAAGCCGCGACGAAGCAGAGCGCGTCGCCTCACTCATCGAACGGCTGGTCGAAGAAAGCCGGCAGATGGGAGATCTTCTCGCCGGCACTCTCGCCTCTAAGGAGATCGGCAGGCTGCTCGATACCTGCCTCGGGTTCCGCGGCCAGCCCTACGTCGCGGCGGCGGATGTCCTTCTCGCGACGGCAACCCGCACCGGCGTTTCAGATGTTCATCTCGAGCCGCTTTCCGACCGGATCCGCGTGACGGTGCGCGCCGCCCGCGAGCTCGTCGAAGCCGGGTCATACCGGAAATCCGGTCACGAGGGGCTTTCCGCCCGACTCAAGTATCTCGCCGGCTGCCACTCCCACCGTTCCGGCATCGCTCAGGAAGGCGCCTGGAGCCTTGCAGACGGCGCCGGCGAGGCGCGACTCTCGATTTTCCCGGCCCTCGACGGGGAGCGTGTGGCCCTGCGCCTCATCCGCCCGATCGCCTTCCCGGATCTTCCGTCTCTCGGCTGGCCGGCAGCGGTCATCGAGGAGTGGCGCGAACTGCTCCGCCGCGGGCCGGGCCTTTCTCTGATCGTCGGCCCGATCGGAAGCGGGAAGACGACAGCCCTGTATGCCACCCTGGCCGAGCTCGCCGCTCCCGGGCCGAGAGGGGCAAAGCGCGTGGCGACGCTCGAAGATCCGGTCGAGGGGCGCGTTCCCGGCATCTGCCAGTCCTCCCTCACGCCGGATGCCGGCACGAGCCTCGACACGGCGTTCAAGCATCTGCTCCGCCAGGATCCCGACGTCATGGCCCTGGGTGAAATCCGCGACGCCGCCTCGTTGCGCGAAGCCCTTCAGGCCGGCCAGGCGGGTCATCTCGTTCTTGCAACCTTCCATGCCGCCGATGCCGACGGTGCGATCGAGCGGCTCGGCCGTCTCGGCCTCGAACCCCACCTGGTCACGACGGCCCTGCGCGGCATCCTCACCGTGCGGCTCGAAAAGGGCATGCAGCCGACCGCTTCGCTGCGCAGCTCCGCGACGGGGACAACGGCATGAGAACCACCTCGGATGATATCCGGATCGCCCTTTTCTCCTATTTCAACCCTGCCATGGCCAGACGTCTCCAGGGCGAATCCCTCGGCCTGTTCGCGATCAACCTCTCCTCCGGACTGCCGATGCAAAAAGTCCTCGACATCGCCCGCCAGACGATGCCCTGGCCCGCCTTCCGACATGCGATGGCCGCGATCCATGCGGGAGTATCTTCCGGGGCGAGCCTGATCGAGTGCCTCCGCCACCCGGCCTGCAATGCCCTTCCCGTGTTCGTGAAGATCATCCTTGCCACCGACCTTTCCGACTTCGAAAAAGGCAACATCCTCCAGCTCAAGTATTCGAAGGACGTGACAGGATTCCTGTCGGTCGAAGCGATCCTGACCTACCCGGTCATCCAATCGTGCATCGTCGGCCTGGTCTTCATCGCCCAGGTCATGTTCGTTCTCCCCCAATTCAAAGAGATATATATGGGCATGAATATACAACTGCCTCCATTGACGCAACTGGTCATGATGATATCGGACCTGTTCACCTCCTGGTGGTTCATCGTCGGTCCGGCGTGCGTCGGCCTTCTTGGTGGCGTCGCCTTCCTCGTCCGACAGCCCCGCTTCCAGCGCATCATCAACACCCTTCTCGGCATAGGAAACATCGAGTTCGCCGAAGTGCTCCGGATTCTTTCGGGGGTGACCCCGGACCGGATCATCCCGCTTCTCCAGACCATCGCGTATCCCCTCGTCCTGCCCAGCGCCACGACGCTTGCAACCGGCTTCGCCGACGCCCTCGGATCCGGGGCTCCCGTCGATACGGTGCTGATGCGCCACGGAATCGACAGCCAGACGGCCTGGCTCGTCCGGCTGGCGGTGGAAGGGAAGGGGACGACAGAAAGTTTCGCCCTTGCTGCCGATCTCGTCGAGGCCCGCGCCGTCGGCCGCATCAACCGTCTGCAGACAATTCTCACCGCCTTCTTTTCGGTCCTTCTCGCCCTGGTCGTCGGCTGCATCCTCATCTCGGTGTTTCTGCCGATGATCCAGATCCTGGAGTTCATCTGACATGAACACATCCGCCTCTCCGACACCCAGGCTCGCCGCCCCGGCCGAGGATCTTCTGGCGTTCGTCCGACTGATGCAGGCCGCCCACGCGACGAATCTCAACGTTCCCAAAGCCCTCGGAGATCTCGCCCGCCGGGCCCCGGAAGGAGCTCCGCGCGTCTGGGCAACCGAGCTCTCCGAGAAGATGGCGCGCGGCCATTCCCTGGCCGATGCGATCCGCAGTCTCGAAGGTATCGATCCGACCATGGCCGCCCTTCTGGCCGTCCCCGGCGGATTCGGCTTCGAATCGGTTCTGATGGCCTATGCCCGGTATCTCGTCCTGTTCGAGCGGCTCGCCGAGCAGGTTCGCACGGCGCTCTGCTACCCGCTGCTGATGCTCTGGCTGGCGCTCGGAAACATCGCTCTCCTGAATCTGCACGTGTTCCCCTCGATGCAGATCATGTTCGATGCCCAGCACCTCGAGATGCCGCTGGTGGTGAAGCTGCTCTCCCTCTACAATCCGGCGATGTTCCCGTTCTCCCTGCCGCTGCCCTTGCTCATCGCCGGCCTGACGATCGCAGCCACGCGGGTCTGGTTCTTCATCCCCCCTGCCGACATTCCGGAAACGGTGATCGGAAAGCTGCTTGCGCTGCCCACGATGGCGCTCGTCGAGCAGAACGGACGATTTCAGTATCTCATCGCCTTGTTCCTTCGCGCCGGCTGCCGCATCACCGACGCGGTCCGTCTCGCCGCCGGCCTCGGCATGCCCGGCCCGCTTGCGACGCGGCTGATCGGCCGCGCAGAAGCCCTCGAACGCGGCGAGGATCTTTCCTGCACCGTTGCCGGGGACGACATCCTGCTGCCCGTGACCGCGTGCTTCAAGGGGAAGGCCGATGCCGATGAGGCGGCCGGAGCCCTCGAGCTGGCATCCGAGACGAACGTGGCTGCCGCCGGCCGCCTGATCGCACGGGTCGAGACGGTCGGCCTCATTGCGGGGCTGTTTTTCGTGGGCGCGATCGTGCTGCTGCTGACGCTCTCCTTTTTCGATCCGTATTTCACGCTGGTCCGGGGGATGAACGGATGAACCGCGGCGTCACGCTCGTCGATATGCTGCTCACCATCACGCTGTGCTCGATGCTGTTCGTCGGCGGCTTCCGGCTGATTTCTGCCGAACGGAGGGCGCTCGTTCTCGCGCGCGAGAACACCCTCGCCCTGTATGCGCTCGAAGGGCTCAGAAATAGAATACTTTCCGATATTATGCGTGAGTATACCTTCAATTCCGACCGCCTGGCGGGGTATATCGCCGACATCAAGCTGCCCCACCGCATCACCTGGAAACTCCTCGATCCGCTGCCGGAAACCGCCGGCCAGCGCGTCCTCCAGCTCCGGATGGAAACTCCCGAGCGCATGCATGCCGGGGCACACGCCTATATCCGGGAGGTGATCCTGCCGTGAAGCGTCGCACCGGATTCACCCTGATCGAGCTCATGATCGTCATCGCGGTTCTCGGCGTGGCTACCGTTTCGTTCTTCACGCCCCTGCGGAGCCTCCTGTATGATCTCTCCTCCAACGGCGACGAAATCCAGCGCCAGGAACAGCTCACGTCCGCGTTTGCGATTCTGAGGAAAGCGTTTGCCGAGTCGAGCGGCCTCGTCGTCAAAGATGGAAACGAGATCACCCTCCTCGGCGGCCCGTGCAGCTCGATCCGTCGGGAAGCGAACGGCAATGTGCTGGCCGTGCAAAAAGGGGATGCCGTGTTCCGCCTCGAACTCCTCGGCGGCATGACGTTCGGTCCCTTCCAGGCCGTCGATGCAAAAACGGTCTGGGGCACGGCACACACCACGGATGCCCGATTTCCCATGTTCTGGAGGTGCGGCCGATGAAACCGCTATCGGTTCGTGATCGCCGGGGAGGGGCCACACTCCTCGTGCTCGTCGGCCTCTTGGTGCTCGCGATCTGGGTCGGAACGGATCACACCGGCCGACTTGCCCGGCTGGTCATGCGCCAGCGGGATCTCCTTTCGGAACTCCGGAGCACCGATATTCCCGGCCGGCCCCACCGCCCGGCCCCCTGTCTCCCCGGCCGGATCGAAGCAGAACGCTGATCACCCCGAAATGCGGGGAATTTCGGTTGTCAGCACATGAAACGTAGGGGCGGATCGTGATCCGCCCGCGAATTCTCGGGATTTCGGTTGTCAGGTCTCGCCGTAGAGGGTAAAATACCAAAAAACACCCGGCGGTGGCTCTGCCGCGTCGCAGAAAGGATGCACATGAACTTTGTATTTCTGTCACCCCACTTTCCGCCCAACTTCTATCAGTTTCCCGTCGGACTGGCCCGCGCCGGGGCACGGGTGCTCGGCATCGGCGAGGCCTCCTGGGAGGAACTGCGCCCCGAGCTGAAGGAAGCCATGTCCGAGTATTACCGCGTCGAATCGATGAACGATTACGATCAGGTCGTTCGCGCCATGGGCTATTTCATTCATCATCACGGCCTGATGGACCGGATCGAGTCGCACAACGAGCACTGGCTGCTGCTCGAAGGCGCCCTGCGTGAGGATTTCAACATCTTCGGCCCGAAACGCCAGGCGACCCAGACGATCAAGCGCAAGTCCCTGATGAAAGACGTGTTCCGCAAGGCCGGCATCCCCGTCGTCCGCGGCGAGGTGTACAACGATGCCGCCCATGCCCGGAAGTTCGCCAAAACCGTCGGGTATCCCTTCTTCGCGAAGCCCGACATCGGAGTCGGGGCCGCCTCGACCTACAAGATCTCGAACGATCGGGATCTCGAGGAGTTCATCCGCTCGAAGCCTGACTGCGACTATTTCATGGAAGAGTTCATCGACGGTGAACTGTTCACCTTCGACGGGATCACGAACCGCGACAACGAGATCGTTTATTATACTTCACACTATTCCGACGTCGGTTGCTACGAGGCCGTCGCCCTGAACGATGACCTCTGGTATTATTCGCTGCGCAATATTCCTGAGAAGCTTCGCGACTACGGTTTCCGGAGCGTGAAGGCGTTCGACATCCGCGAGAAGTTCTTCCATTTCGAGTTCTTCCGCCGCAAGACGGACGGCGAGTTCATCCCGCTCGAACTGAACTGCCGGCCACCCGGCGGCTTCACGACGGACATGATGAACTTCACCTCGGACATCGACGTGTACCAGCAGTGGGCGAACGTCGTTGTCCAGGGCCGGTTCACGGCCGATGTCGAGCGCAAGTATCACTGCGCGCACATCGCCCGCAAATACGGGAAGAACTACCGATACAGCCACGAGCAGATCATCGACCGGTATGCCGACAAGCTCGTCATGTACACCGAGGTGTCCCCGGTTCTCGCGCAGGTGATGGGCAACCTCGCCTACCTCGCCCGCACCCCGGAAGAGAAGGAGATCCGCCAGATCGTGCAGGACATCCAGGCCCTTGCCTGAGGCCGTTCTGCCGTTGTGACGGGTTTGCGATCCATCATCACGGCGAACACAAAGAACTCATGACAGATCGGTATTTTCTCCGTGAAGCCTCTGTGTTCTTTGTGTCCTCTGTGATGAGCGTTCTTCTCGTCTTTTAGTCTCAAATTCCTGTGTTTTTCCATTGGAGAATCTGTGCGCCTTCACGGTGATTCGAGAGAATTCGGACAGGTCACACCCGTTGCGCTCGTGGACGAGGCCGTCCTCGGGCGCAACGTTCGTTCCGCCGCCTCGTTCGCCGCGGCACATGGGATCGCGCTTCGGCCGCACATCAAAACGCACAAGTGCCCGACCATCGCCCGGATGCAGCTCGAGGCCGGTGCCGCGGGCATCACCTGCGCAACCGTCGACGAGTCGGCCGCCTTCATCGAGGCCGGTTTCCATGATATCTTCATCGCCTATCCGATCGTCGGGGCCGGCCGGCTCGATCTGCTGAAAAGGCTTTGCAGCCTGGCACGGATCACGGTCGGCATCGATGCCCCGGAGCATATCGCCCTGCTTGCGGCTCTCGATCTGGTGGCGCCTTTGCGCGTGCGGATCGAGATCGATTGCGGTCATCACAGGTGCGGCCTTCCGCCCGGCCCGGCCGTCGTTGCCCTTGCAGCCGCCGTCTCGGCCGCGAAGGGCCTCGTTTTCGACGGGGTGTTCACCCACGCAGGCCACGTTTACGCGGCCACCAACACCGAAAAGATCCGGGAAACGGCTCTGGCGGAAGGGGCAGCCGTCGTCGAAGCCGCGCGGATCATCCGGGAAGCCGGCATCCCGTGTCCGCAGGTCAGCATCGGCTCGACCCCTACCTGGCGCATCTCCGGGATCATGCCCGGTGTCACCGAGGCACGTCCCGGAAACTACGTCTATCACGATGCGATCCAGGTCGGTCTCGGCGTGGCGACGCTCGGTGACTGTGCCTTCACGGTACTCACGACGGTCATCGCCGTCTATGCCGACCGGTTCGTCGTCGATGCCGGCAGCAAGGCCCTCGGCCTCGACAAGGGGGCCCATGGCATCGAGCTGCTGAAGGGGTATGGGTTCGTGCTGACGGAAGACGGCACGCCGATGCCGGACTGGGTTCCGGCACGTCTGTCTGAGGAGCACGGCATCGTGCCCCTGTCGCCGGAAAGCCCCCGGCCCCGGATCGGCGACCGGCTGCAGATCATTCCCAACCACTCCTGCGCCGCCGCCAACCTGTTCGCGTCCGTCACCTTCGCATCGGATGCGTCGACAACGCATTCCCTGGTCGGCCGTCACATATAATACTATTTTATATTGAACACCGAACGGGCGATATTGACGATTTTTTTCGGGCTGTTCAGCATCTTGCGGCCGTACATCTTCAGGCATTCGATGGGATTGTTGATCAACTGAAGCCCGATGCGGCGTAAATTCAACGTGCGCACCCAGGATTCGAGCTGCTCCCGTGTCAGGGCGTCGGTGCGCATCGATGCCTGGGAGTCGGCGTTGAACTGGCTCCACTCGACCGCCTCGATCCAGCCGTGCTTCGCGGCCTGCTCATACAGCTCGGTGCCGGGGTAGGGGGTCGCCAGCGAAAACTGGAGATAATCGGCCTTCACGCGTTTGACGAACCGCCAGGTCTTGCGGATCGTCTGCTCGGTTTCGCCGGGCAGGCCGAGCACGAGGGTCAGATGCACCTTGATGCCCAGTTCCCGGGTCAAGGCGATCACTTCCTCGGCTTTCGCGAGGTCGAGCCCCTTGTGAATTCCGTCGATGATTCCCTGATCGGCGGACTCGATCCCGTATTTGACGGCGAACAGGCCGGCTTCCCGGCAAGCGGCGAGGGTTTCCCGGTCGAAACAGTCGGCGCGGCACATCGCGGCCCAGGGGGTCGTGATGCCGCGCTTTTTGATCTCCTCGCACAACTGCAGCACATGGGATTTTTTCAGGTTGAACGTGTCGTCATCGAAATAGACGGCCTTGAAGGGCCATTTCTTCAGGCACCACGCCATCTCCTCGGCCACGTCGGCCGGGTCGCGGAACCGCACGCCGTACCCGCCGTACCGCGCCTTGATCCAGACGCAGAACGAACACTTGTAGGGACAGCCGCGCTCGGTCACCATCTGCAGGTTCGGCACCGGCAGGAAGGCGAAATCGTCGTTGTACCGCAGCATCGGCATTTTTTCGCGGGCGGGCCAGGGCAGGGCGTTCAGATCCGGTTCGGGCCGGCGCGGCTCGGCGACGACGACACCATCGACCCGATGATACAGCCCCTTCGTGCCGGCGAGGGATGCGCGGTCACGCAGCCTCCGGGCAAGCTCGAGGGCCGTTTCCTCCCACTCGTAGGTGAGGCCGCCGTCGATGGCCGGGTTTTCCTCGAGCATCCGGGGACCCCAGCCCGTGACCATCAGTCCGGCCGTGGCCAGGTAGGCGCCGGGAAGCAGGCCGCGCAGCTTCTCGAAGATGGCGCGGTCGTTCGGATAGCTCGGCGCGACCGTTTCCTGGATGTAGAGATCGGGCTTGAACGCCTCGACGCGCCGGTAGAACTCGTCGAACCCCATTCCCTCGGCGACCGCGTCCCAGAGTTCGACCTTGAACCCGTGTTTTTCGAGCAGGGCCGCCGCCTGGGCGATGCTGAAAGGGAAGGGGATCCAGGCAGGAACGCCGTCCCGCGTCAGTTCGTCGGTCATGTAGGGGAACCGCGCTCCCGAGCGCAGTCCATACAACGGGCCCTGACGCCAGGGCGGATTCGCGATGAGGATGTTCATGACGGCCCTCCTGTGATTCGCCCCGGATGATACCACGAAGAGCCGTCCGGGAACAGGATCGCCCCGGGAACGGGCCCGGGGCGATCCACAGAAACGGATTATTCTATATCGATCAGTTTACACCGTGCATCATCTGCGACAGCTTGCGGTAGAGGAAGAACAGGATGACCGCGGAGGCTCCGGAGGAGATGGCGAAGATCATGAAGAACTCATACAGGTTCGTGATGGGATACCCGAGCAGCGACGGGTAGACCGCGGGAACGCCGATCTCGGCGAGGGTCTTGAGCTGCTCGGCCGTCGCGACGGCCTTTCCGGCCAGAATGTCGGGGAGGTTCATGATGCCCTTCTCGGCGGCCATCTTGAACTCGCCGATGCCGGGGGGATACAGGCCGCTCAGCATGCCGGCGAACTTGTTCGCGGCGGCGCTGGAGAGGAACCAGGTGCCCATCAGCAGCGAGGCGAACTTGACCGGTGCCAGTTTCGAGACCATCGAGAGGCCGATCGGCGAAAGACATAGTTCGCCGAATGTCTGGATCAGATACAGGCTCACGAGCCAGTACATGCTGATCTTCGTGTTCGCATCCACCCCCTTCACGCCGAACGCGATCAGGAAGTAGGAGATCGAGAGCAGCAGCAGGCCGATCGCCATCTTGAGCGGCGAGGACGGCTCCATGTTGCGGCGGCCGAGGGCCAGCCACAGCATCGTGAACAGGTTCGCGAACAGGATGATCGCGACGGGGTTGAGCGACTGGAAGTAGCTTGCGGGCATCGTCCAGCCCATGATCGTACGATCCGTCTGCTCTTCGGCGAAGTAGGTCAACGAGGCGCCGGCCTGCTCGAACGCGGACCAGAAGAAGATGACGAAGAAGACGAGGATGAAGATGACCCAGATGCGCTGTTTTTCGACCGGGGTCAACGTCGTATCCGAGAGGATCATGCCGGGGACGACGATCATGGCGGCGTAGATCAGGGCGCCGACCACGCCGGTCTTGAGCACGAAGTTGAGGACGATGAACAGGCCGACGAGCACCACGCCCCAGAACACCATCTGGCCGGTGGTGAAGCCGGCGCCGTCGGCGGCCTTCTCTTCGGCCGTCTTCTTCGGCTTGGGCATGCCGATCGCCTCACCTTCCGGGGTGACGAGGTATTTATTCTGGAAGAACAGCATGACGAGCACGCCCACGACCATGCCGATACCGGCGGCGAGGAAGCCGTATTTGAAGTCGGCCGGGTTGCCGGTGTCACCGAGGCCGCCGCAGATGAGCGGCGAGAAGAAGGCGCCGAGGTTGATGCCCATGTAGAAGATCGTGAAGGCCGAGTCGACGCGCTTGTCGCCGGCCGGATACAACTGGCCGACCATCGTCGAGATGTTCGGTTTGAAGAAACCGTTGCCGAGGATCAGGATACCCAGGCCCGCGTAGAACAGCCATTTCGCCGATTCCGGCGTCTGATACAGCACGGCGCTGCCGAACAGCAGGAACTGGCCGGCCGCCATCATCAGGCCGCCCATCAGGATCGAGCGCCGGTTTCCGAGATACCGGTCGGAGAGATAGCCGCCCAGAAGGGGCGTCAGGTAGACAAGGCCGGTGTAACTGCCGTAGATGTCGGAGGCAAGCGCCTTGTCGAGCATCAGCGCCTTGATCATGAACAGCGTGAAAATGGCGCGCATGCCGTAGTAGCTGAACCGCTCCCACATTTCCACCGTGAACAGAAGGAATAACCCGGCAGGATGTCCGAACATCGTCCGTCGTCTCCCCTTGATAATGGAGTATCGCTGGTATCGTATCTTCTTGCAGCGACCTGTTTGAGCACGGAGTATATCACACCCGCATCGCCCTGTCATAACCCGGTCGTCTCCTCCAGAATTCTTCCCACTTCGTCGTCAAATCTGTATCCAACGCGTCACCCCCCCCCCAACAAGATGACAAATTTTCTCGTGGGAATTCTGTCGCAGGACATCTGTTTCATCTGCGAAATCTGCGGATCGTATCTCCGATCAGGCATGGGGATTTCATCCTCGTGTTTCGGGGGGAGGCTGCTTGCTCCGCGACGCGGGACGGGGTATAACCTTTGCGGAATGAGTCGACAGACATCGGAACAGACCGCAACCCGCGTCAGCCCGCGCGTCGGGATCGTCATGCTGACCTGGAACCAGAAGCAGATGACGTTCGAAGGGCTTACGGCCCTGCGCAAGCTCGAGGGGCCGAAGCCGCGCATCGTCCTCGTCGACAACGGAAGTGTCGACGGCACGTGCGAAGCTGTTCGGGAGGCGTTTCCCGAGGTCGAGGTTCTCGGCCTGCCAGCGAACGAGGGGTTCTGCGCGGCGAACAACCGGGGTGCCGAGCTGCTCCTGAAGGATCCCGGGATCGCGTATGTGCTGTTCGTCAACAACGACATCGATCTCGAGCCCGACTGCGTGAACCGTCTGACCGCCTTCATGGACGCCACGCCGGCTGCCGGCGCCTGCGGGCCGCTGATCTTCTACGACAACCCGCGCGAGACCGTCTGGGCTGCCGGCGGCCGCATCTATCCCGATCTGATGTGGTTCCCCCCGATCCTGCGGGACCGGCCCTGGCGATGCGGGAACACGCCGCGCCGCGTCGGTTACATTCACGGCTGTGCCCTGATGGTGCGCCGCCCGGTGATCGAAACGACCGGCATGTTCGATGAGCGGTTCTTCATCTATCACGACGAAGTCGACTGGTGCCACCGTATGCAGCTCGCAGGCCACGAGGTGTGGCTCGTGCCGGCGGCTCGTCTCTATCACAAGGTTTCCCAGGTCGTCGGACAGCACAGCCCGATGATGATCTATTATACATCCCGCAATAAATTACTCTTCTGGTGGAAACACGGCCGCCTGTCGGATCTTCCGAAGTTCTACGCCTTCCATCTCTGGAAGATGATCCGCATCTTTGCCCGCGCCGGTTCGCCCTGGGCCTGGATCTCGCTGTTCAAGGCCCTGTTCGACGCCCTCACCGGGGGTTTCGGCCGCGGCCACATCGAGGCGGCAAGGAACAACAAGCGGTGAATTATGACACCCCCCAGAAATAATCCGTTGAAAATACAATTGAATTTCATGTCCCAAAGATGAAGAAGAACCATCAGCACAGAGGACACGAAGGACACAAAGGCAACACGGAGAATTCTCAGATACTCCGTGAGTTCTCTGTGCCCCTTGTGCTCTCTGTGCTGAAGACGTTTCACGGGGTGATTCTACCCGTTTTTACCGTCAGGGCTTTCCAATATGACAGGCATCGGGACGAAGGCTGGGGGAGGATCGGATGACCTGTTACTCTTCCGTTCGTGAGATATTGGACAGGATGGATCTAGATCGGTTCAAGCGGTGGATGTGGCTGCGGACGCTGTATCTCAAATGGAGACTGCCGGTCCGGTTTCCCCTGATCCTCAACATCGAGCCGACCAACCGGTGCAACCTCGCCTGTTCCATGTGTCCCCGCTCGATCAGCGGCCGGCCCGTGACGGATATCGACGAGAAGCTGTTCGCCTCGCTCGTCGAGGAGCTTCGCCGGGAAGGGCCGATCCTGAAGGTGTTCCTCCAGAAAGACGGCGAGCCGCTCCTGCACCCGAAGATCGCGAAGATGGTCGAGATGCTGAGTGACGCGCGGGCTGCGAAGTCGATCGGCATCATCACGAACGGCACGCTCCTCACCGACGACATGTTCGCCGATCTCGCGGCAGCCGGTCTCGACGATCTGATCGTCAGTATCGATGCCGTCGATCCGGCCGGCTACGAGAAGCTCAAGGGCGCGAATGCCTACGAACGCGTCGTCGCGAACGTCGAGCGGGCGATCGCGCTCAAACGCGAACACCACCTGACCCGCCCACTCATCAAGACCCGCATGGTCGCACGGCGCGGCCACGAGGCCGAGATCGAAGCATTCCGTCAGCGCTGGTCGGGGAAAGCTGACATGATCGACATCACGCCGTATCACACATGGCTCGGCGCCGTCGGTGACGAGCGTTGCTACGCCAGCGACGGCCGGTATCCCTGTTCCCTCCTGTGGTACACCGGCATCGTGAACTCCGACGGCCAGGTTTCGCCCTGCTGCATCGATTACGACTGCCGGGGCACGATTGGCAGGGTGGGCGAGGGCGGTTTCAAAGCGATCTGGAACGGGAAAGCCCTCCGAGAGCTTCGTTTGAAACACCTTCGCGGGGCTTACGGCGAGACTGCAATCTGCAAGAACTGCGAATACTGGCTCATCAAGGAAGACATCGGCGCCTGGCTGCGCCGCATCAATAGAATATCATATACAACGAATGACGGAGGCGGCCGATGACCGGTTCGACCACGAAAACCACGAGATCGATTCCCTGCCTGCGCCGGCCTCTCCGGGTCGCCCTCGTCAATCCGCCGTTTCTGCCGGATTTCTCCCGCGGTCAGCGCTCGCCCGCCGTCACGCGCAGCGGCACGCTGTACTACCCGATGTGGCTCGCCTACGCCGCCGCCCACGCGATGCGGCTCGGCCACGAGGTTTCCCTGATCGATGCCGTCGCCCTCGACCTGACGGCCGACGAGACCCTCGAACGGCTCCGCACGTTCGCTCCGCACCTGGTTCTCGTCGAAGCCTCGACCCCGAGCATCGAGAACGACCTCTCGTTCGCCGCCCGCACGAAAGAGGCCTGCAAGCCGTCCTGCGTTTTCGTCTGCGGCACTCACGTCTCGGCGCTTCCCGACGAGTCCCTCGCCATGCAGCCGACGCTCGACGGCGCGCTGATCGGGGAGTATGAAATCCCGCTCGAACAGGTTCTCACCGCCCTTGCCGAATGCCAGACGCTTACGGGGGGCGAGGGGGTCCATCTCCTCGGGAAGCCGGCCGCGCCACGTTCCCGGTATTTCACCGACCTCGACGCACGCCCGTTCGTCAGCGAGGTGTATCACCGGTTCCTGCCGATCAACCGGTATTTCAATCCCAACGCCCATCACCCGATGGTCTCGATTCTGTCGGGACGCGGCTGCCCGTATCGATGCACCTTCTGCGTCTTTCCCCAGACCCTCACGGGCCACGAGTACCGGAAGCGCTCGGTCGACTCGCTCGTCGCGGAGTTCCGCTGGATCGCCGAGCAGATGCCCCATGTGCGCGGCGTGTTCATCGAGGATGACACCTTCACGGCTGACCGGAACCGCGTTGCCGGGTTTTGCACGGCCCTTCGCGGGCTCGACCTGCCCCTGAGCTGGACGGTGAACGCCCGCGCCGATGTCGATCTCGACACCCTCCGGGCCATGAAAGCGGCCGGTCTGCGCGGCGTCTGCGTCGGCTTCGAGTCCGGCAGCCAGGAGCTCCTGAACCGCATCCGTAAAGGAACGAAGCTCGACCGGGCCGAGCGGTTCGCCGCCGACGCGAAGGCGGCCGGCATCAAAGTGCACGGCTGTTTCATGGTCGGGCTGCCCGGCGAGACCCGCGTGACCCTCCAGCAGACCCTTCAATTTGCCCTGCGGCTGCCGCTCGACACGGCCCAGTTCTATCCGCTGATGGTGTACCCCGGCACCGAAGCCTACGATTGGGCAAAAGCGAACGGCATGCTGACCGTCGAGCGGTGGCGGGACTGGCTTTCCCCCGAAGGCCTGCACCAGTGCGTCGTGCGTTCGGCCGAACTCACGAGCGGACAGCTCGTGCGGTTCTGCAACCATGCGCGCCGACGCTTCTACCTCCGGCGCTCGTATCTGCGGGATCTGGCGGTGCGCATCCTGTTCGACGCCGAGGAGCGCCACCGCGTGATCCGTTCGGCCCGCACCTTCCTTCAGCATCTCTTCTTCGACATATAATATCATACGTTATGAATGATTCGCCTCGCGTCTCCGTGGTCGTTCCGGCTTTCAACCGGCCGGCCTTTCTCGGGGAATGTCTCGAGGCCCTCGTCGCGCAACGCACCGGTCATTCCTGGGAGGTAATCGTCGTCGACGACGGCTCCGCCGAGGATCTCCGGCCCGTCGAGCAGGCGTTCCGGACACGGCTGGCCCTGACCTGGATCCGCCTCGAGGTGAACGGAGGCCCGGCCCGGGCCCGGAATGCGGGTATCGACGCGGCCCGGGGCGAGATCGTCCTGTTCACCGATGCCGACTGCCGTCCCGAACCGGGCTGGATCGAGGCTATGACGAACCCCTTCGACAAGGCAGGAGTGTCGGGCGTGAAGGGGGTATACCGGACCGCCCAGACGGATCTCTGGGCACGCCTCGCCCAGCTCGAGTTCGAAGAGCGGTTCGAGCTGCTCTCGACGGCCCCCGACATCGATTTTGTCGATACCTACTCGGGGGGCTTCCGGCGGGCGGATCTCGTTTCCGTCGGCGGCTTCGATACCCAGTTTCCGCGTGCCGACAACGAGGATGTCGACCTGTCCTTCCGCATCAAGGAGCTCGGCGGCAGATTCGTGTTCGCGCCCGACGCCATCGTCTGGCACCGGCACCGTGAAGGCGCCTGGAACTACTTCCGACTCAAGATCGGTCGCGGCTTCTGGCGTATGCGCGTTTACCGTCGCCACCCCGGCAAAGCCGGCCGCGACAGCTACACTCCTGCCACGATGAAACTGCAGCTCGCGCTTCTTGTGCTCTTGCCGCTGCTTCTGCCCTTTCGTCCGGGCCGTCGGCTGGCCTCGTGGGCCTGGCCCATGCTCTGGCTCGCGAGCTGCCTGCCCCTCGCACGCCTCAGCCTGAGAGGCTCCTGCGCTCTGCTTCCGTGGGTGCCCATCCTGCCTCTCGTGCGCGGCATCGCCCTCCTTACGGGCATGGCTCGAGGGATCGCAGCCGCAGCAGCAGAATATCTCCAAGGTTCGTCCCGGTAGCCGCCCCCGGATACAACCGCCCCCGCGCCCCGAGCCAGCCCGCAGCATCAAACCGGGTGAGAGCGGCCTCGATCTCTTCCCGGGAACATTGCCCAAGCTCTTCGGCCGTCAGGAAGCCGCCGCCGGCACCGGAGTTCCCGTCGGCGCCATCGGTGGCGAGAACGGCGACATCGATCGCCCGCCCGAGAAGTAGCGCGATGTTCGCGAGATCGAGAACGAGCGATGAGGCCCGGCCGCCGCGCCCCGCCCGAGCCCCGGCGGGCATGGGCACTTCGAGTTCGCCACAGGCGGCAGTCCAGAGGTTCTCCTGGAGCCGCCCCATTCGTATCTCCTCCTCGAACCGGCCCACCCATTGGTGACGGTTTCCGGCCAGAGGGAACGGAAGCGCGATCGCCTGTTCGCCGGCATCTTCAAGCATCTTTATCACGGCATCCACGGCCTGGCGGGCACTCAGAATGCATCGACAGCGGCAGGCTCCCGCAGGAACCTGGCTCGGCTTGAGGGTTTCAGGCAGCATCCCATCCGCACCCGTGTGCAGGACTCCGAGCGCCTCTTTCGGGAACCCGTCGATCTGCCGGGCGATTTCCAGCGCATCGGCAAACCTCGTCGGATCCGGAGAGAACGGCCCCGAGCCGATATCCTGCGGTCGATCCCCGGGAACATCCGAAACGGTGATCAGATCGACCTCGACACCCCGCTCGATGCACCGTCTCAACAGATTCCCGCCCTTGATCTCTGACAGGTGCCGCCGCACCGTATTCAGATCGCCGATGGGAAGCCCCGAACCAACGAGACGCCGGAACACCTCGCGGCTGACGGTCTCGGACAGCCCCCCGACCGGTTTATCTGCGAGGGCAGACGCCCCTCCGGAAATCATGGCAAGCAGCCGCGTTCCCCGTTCGAGCCGGTCGATCATCCCAAGAAGACGGTCCCCCGCCCGGAACGAACCCTCATCCGGAAGGGGGTGGCCGGCCGCGACGATCGTGACAGGCTTTCCCGCCAGCGCATGCACACCCGGGTCAATCCCGGCTGGCCGGATACAGAGCGCCGGCACGGCATCTCCATCAGTTCCGAGTGCCTCATACGCAGCGGCGAGCATCGCGACAGAGGCTTTCCCGAGCGAAACGATCGCTGCCGGCGGCGTCTTGAACCCCCGAACGATTTGGCCGACACGGCGACCCGCTTCCAGCGATGGGAGCAGGCGCCGGGGCAGTTTCTCGAGCAACACTTGGCAGTCCGTGTTCAGCATGCTTTTCATGATACCTCTCGCATTGAGCATCTGTCCTGATTGTTGGGTTCAACGTAATTTCATCGAGCTGGGGGGAGGGACTTCCAGAGGATCGATTCGCCCTCCAGCTCTCGCATGCCGGGCCGGTTGCCGTCGTTCGCGTTCTCCTCGGGCGATCTCGCTGTCGAGGCGAACGACGGACCGGTCTCAGCAGCGCTCGACAGTCGGGCTCATTCGATCCTCTTCCAGTCCCTCCCGGAACCTGAAGGTTTGCCGTTTGCCCTGCACCCCATGTCTTGAGGGGTTGAAATGAAGCGCGATTATGGTATCTTCGAGGAAACGGAGGATGCCGAAGCTATGGGAACGTTTCTCGTCGAGTCACAGAGCCAGAAGTTCGAGCTGAAGTCGTATCACGTCTATTTCGACATCAAAGACAGCCTTGCCGCCGAAGAGATCCTCGATTATCTCGACCGCGGAACTCCTGGCCTCAAGCAGGTCTTCAGCCTCGATGCCGATCCGCCGTTCGAAGTCTACATCTACTCCGATCTCGCTGGCATCGAGCGCGTCACGCGCCGCCCGATGGGGATGGGGGAAACCTCCCGCATGATGCTCGACGAAGGGGCTCTGCTGCTCAGCGCCCAGCATCTTCCGAAGAGCATCGGCGAGGAGGTTCTCAAAAGTCTCTGCTATAGTATTTTCAACCGCGGGGTAAAGGAGCGCGAGATCGGCATCATGCAGATGCGCACGCCCTCCTGGCTGCGCGAGGGCATCTGCCTCCAGGTGCCTCACAAGGCCCGGCACGACGCGAGCGAGTTTCTGATCGCCGGCTGGAACTCCCTGCAGGAGGCGAACAAGGCCGATCAGCTGATCAAACCCGGTCTGATGCTCAAGAACATCAATTTCATCCCCGATCCGGCACGCCGGCGTCTCGCCCAGTTTCAGGCGTTCTACATGGTTCGCCTGCTTCTTTCGACATATAGCGACAAGTTTTTCAAACGCTACTCGACCCTGATGGGCGCCTTTGAGGACATGGAGTCGGAAGCGGTGTTCAGACAATGCTGTAATCTCGATTTCGAGAAGTTCTTCTCGCTGTTCAAAGACTGGGTCCGCACGACGAACGCCTGGGCCGCCGCCAGCGACTGACCATGGCCGAACGGGAACAGCCGGAAAAAAGCGACGGGAACACCTTCCTGATCGGACTTCTCCTCACGACGCTCGTGCTCGGCATTCTCGTCGTTGCCGTTAAATCCGATTACCGCATCGATCAGAACCTGATCTCGAACGAGGACTACTACTCGAACGTCACCGTCGGCGACGAATCCGACGAGGCAGGGAACTGACGTGACGATTTTCATCCTCCTCACGCTGGCATACGTCGCCGGCATGTCGACCATCAGCCTGCTCGGCATCCAGGGCGGGGCTTTTTTCCTGCTTCTGGCCGTGATGTTTCTTGCCGGCGCCTCGATTCCCTTCTGGCAGCAGCACAGCGAGCGGATTTCAGCGGGCGAGTACCGCGACATCCTCGACGACGAGTCTCCCGTTCCCGTTCTCACGGTGCTGTTGCTCGCCGGCGCCTGTTTCTTCTTCGGCATCTTCCGGTACGGCTCGGCCCTGAACGTCCTTTCGCCGCACCACATCGACCGGGTCATGGACGCCTCGGACCCCTTCGGGAAATGGCGCCTCGTCGGCCGGGTGATCGAAGAGCCGAGCCTGAAAAACGATTATCTCGAAGTCGTGATCGCCCCCGAACGCGTCCAGGAGCTCGTCTCGTTCAAACAGGCGAAACCGTCAGGCGCAAAAAAAGCGAAAGGCAAGGGGAGGGGACGCGGCCGCAAGAAAGCCGGCGCCGATCTTCCCACGCCCGCCGAGCCTGCTCCGGCCTCTTCCGCCGCTCTGATTCCCGAGATCCAGCCGCCCGCCGAGATCGAAATCGATGACGGCCTCGTGCTGGCCCAGGTGTTCGAGGAGAACGAGGCGTTCAAGCTGCTGAAATACAACCAGGTGGTCGAGATCAGCGGTCATTTCTCGGTGCCCTCAGCGGCCCGGAACCCCGGCAGCCTCGATTACCAGCGCACACTCAAGAACCGCGGGATCTTCCGCACCGTGCGCGTCGCCGGCCGCGGAGCCCGCATCGACATTCTCGACGAGGGGCAGGGGGGTTCGCCGTGGTACCGGTTCGCGCTGTATCTGCGTTCCTCCTTCCTCGGCGTGATCAAACAGACAATGCCGTACCCCGAGTCGTCGTTCCTGGGCGGGGTTCTGCTCGGTCTGAAAGGCGGCCTGCCGCCGATCGTCACGACCGAGTTCCGCAAGACCGGCGTCTCCCACGTGCTCGCCGTGTCCGGCCTCCATGTGACGATCATCGCGGGCCTGTTCTACGGCATCTTCGTGATGTTCCGCGTGCCGCTGCGCGTCTTCGCCCCGATCATCGTCTTTTTCCTGTTCACGTTCGCCCTGATCGTGGGCTGGCCGAGCTCGGCCGTACGCGCCGCGATGATGAACAGCCTCTTCCTGTTATCACGCGCGTATCTGAGCGATCGCGGTTTCCGCACCTCGATCATTTTCGCCCTGGCCGTCGCAGCCGCCTACATCCTGACCGTCAACCCCCTCCAGCTCACCGAGCCGAGCTTCGTGCTCTCGTTCATGGCGATTTACGCGCTCGCGATGTTTTCCGAACCGTCGGAACGCCTGCTGCGCGACTGCCTGCGCGGCGCCGGCCTGGGATTTGCCTTCGGCGCCACGTCGCTCTTTTTCCTGGCCGTCATCATCAAACGCGACCTCGTTCTCGCCCCGCTGTTTTTTCCCTGCACGGCGGTTTATATATTCTTTACGATGTATATTTCGAAGAAGCTTTCCGCCACCTCTGGTTTCCAGAGCTACAGTTTCGAGATGCTCCCCGGCTGGCTGATGAGCTTCACCTCCTCCCAGGTCGCGATCTTCCTCGCGATGATGGGGCCGCTGTCGGCCTACTACTTCGGCTCGATGTCCCTTTCGGCGCCGATCGCGAACATGATCGCCATCCCCCTGATCGGCGTCATCGTCCAGCTCGGCATGATCGCGGGCATCATCGGTTCGTTCATTCCCGTCATCGGCCTCCACCTGGCGCTGGCGATCAACGCCGCCAACTGGCTCGCCGTCAAGTTCTTCCTCGGCATGGCCCACTTCTTCGCCGTGCTGATCCCCTTCCCGCGTGTCTCCCAGCCGGGCATCGGCATCCTCGCGGTCTACTACGTCATTCTGCACCTCTACTTCTTCTGGGATGAAATCTCCTCGTGGATCTCCGCCCTCTGGAGCGCCGCCGTCGAGCTGTGGGAGGATCCCGACTACAAATGGGGCCTGGGCCTGATCGCCGGCAGCGCGATCTGCGTCGCCGGGTTCCTGGCCGTGTTCGGTCTTTCCCGCATTGAAAGCCGGCCGTCGATGCGCCTCACGATGCTCGACGTGGGCTTCGGCTCATCCCTGCTTTACGAGAAAGACGGCCGGATTCTCCTGGTCGACGCGGGGTACAGCGACACCTTCTCCGGCTACGACGTCGGGGAACGGGTGATCCAGCCCGCGCTCTCCTCGAAACTCACCGGCGAGATCGACGCCGTGGTGCTCACCTCGGCGCTTCCCGAGCGCATCTCGGGCCTCCTCTCGGTGATGGCGAATTACCGCGTCCGGGCGATCTACGCCCCCTTCGCGATCCCGACCGACGGGAACCGCGTTCCGTTCGCCGATTACGTCAAGCGCTTCTCCCTCGCCGACATGAGCGTCGAAGGGGATTTCCGGAAAGGCATCGTCGTCTCGACCCCGCCCAACTACTACTGGGAACAGGCCGCCGAGTCGTACAACGCCCTGATCAAGTCCGTCGCGAAATACCGGATTCCCGTCCACCCGCTGTCGGCGGGCTCCACGATCGACGGGTTCGCCCAGACGGTCGAGGTGCTCGCCCCGGCCAGCATGCCGGAGCGGTTCTCCTGCTATTACGACGGGGCTGCCCTGCTGTTCAAGGAGGGCGCCGCACGGATCGCGTATGCCCCGGGCAATGCCTACGTCTACGAGCGCGCGCTTCCGACCGAGCTTACCGGGCTGATTCTCGCGGATCTTCCGTATCCCTTCGACCGGTTTGCCACCTATCTGCGAACGGCGAATCCGGAATGGGTCGGCGTCAGTTTCCGCAAGCCTTCGTCGTGGCTGATGGAGCGGTATTACATGCAAAAGCTGCTCGATATCCGTTCGATGCAGTTCGCCAAGAGGATCCGCGACCTGCCGATGCCCGTCTACCGTACCGAACGCAACGGGGCACTCCAGGTGACGGCCCGCAAGGGCATGCTCGATACCAAAGCATATATTATTCCCGCGCCGGGGGATGACCGATGAACCGCATGACGACCCTCGAAAAAACCACGTTCGCCCTCATGGGCGGGATGATCGTGATCGGCCTCGTGCTTCTCGTCGTCCAGATCGCGCGGGGCCGCAGCGCGAATCTGCACATGCTCGGCCGCATCGAGCGCATCTCCCGGATGACGGACCGCACGGTTCCGGTCAAAACCGAGGAGCATGCGGAGCCCGAAGAGGAGAGTTCCTACGGCAGTCTGCCGCGGCTCAACGTGAACACGGCGTCCCTGGCCCAGCTCGACGGGCTTCCGGGCATCGGCAAGACGATGGCCGAACGGATCATCGAGCTGCGCAAGGTGAAGGGGGGCTTCAAGTCGCTCACCGAGCTGAAGGAGATCAAAGGCCTTTCGGGCAAGAAGTTCACCCAGGTTTCCCGCGTGCTGACCGTCGCGGACGGGGCTTCGGGCGAGCCGAAAAAGCTGAACCTGAACTTCGCCACGCTCGACGAGCTCGAAGTGCTGCCGGGCGTCGGCCCCAAGCTCGCGCGCGCCATCTTCGACGCCCGCAACGCCAAGGGCGGATTCCGATCCGTCAAGGATCTCGAGGACATTCCCGGGCTCACCGAGAAGAAATACAAGGTGTTCGCCCCGCTGGTCGAAATCAAGTGACGGATACGACTCATGACTGAATACGGATTCGAACAGAACTCCTTCCAGAGCACACGGATCAAAGTCGCGTTCGTGACCGTGTTCCTCGTCATGATCTCGATCTGGGCGATGGTTCTGAGCCCGGACCACGGCGGGATCGGCCCCGCCGCGATGCACGAAAAACTCCGGATGGATTTCGTCAACGTCGGCCAGGGGGATGCGATCCTGATCCGCACCCCTCGGGGCCGGACCTACCTCGTCGACGGCGGCATGAACGTCCCCTCGATGCAGGCGACACGGGAAAACCGCGAGCTGATCCAGAATTATCTTCGTTCCAAGCGCATCCGGCGGCTCGACGGCATCGTCGTGACCCACCATCACAACGATCATCTCGGCGGGATCAACCCCGTCCTGAAGCTGATCAAGACCGACCGCATCTGGGACTGCGGCAGCCCGGCGAACTCCCAGACCTACAAGGAGTATGTCGACCTGTGCGAGAAGAAACGCATTCCGAGAGAATCGGCAAAAGCCGGTGACGAGCTCGACTGGGGATCCGAGCTGCATGTGTCCGTGCTTCACCCCGAAGCCGTGAGCAAATCCCAGGGATTTTCGGACATGAACAACATGTCCGTCACCCTGCTGATAAAATACGGCAATGTATCTATTCTTCTCTGCGGCGACATCGAAACCGAAGCCGAGCAGGAAGTCGCCCGGTACGGCGCTTCGATCCGCGCCCAGATCGTGAAGATTCCGCACCATGGCTCGGACACGAGCATCGACAAGACCTTCTGGAACCTCGTGAAGCCGAAAACCGGCATCATCCAGGTCGGGCGTGACAATCCCTTCGGACACCCCAAGATCGAGGCGACCGATCTGTACCGCAAACTCGGGACGGACCTGAAACGCACGGATGTCAACGGAACCGTCCGTCTCGAAGTCGGTGGAGAAAATGAAAACGACTACGCTCTCGAGGTTGACCGAAACCTGTAGCGTCTCTATACTTAGACTTATTTCTTCCCACCCTTACATCTGCTCCGCGAAAGGAAAGGTATGGAAACAGCCATTCTGAAGAACCTCCCCACCTCCGTCGAAGATTATCAGGCCCAGTGGCAGGCGCTCAAAGCCGCCGACGCGGGTCTTGCCAAAATCGTCGAAACCGTCGCGAAACCCGAGGGCACCGCGCTGATCTTCAGCCATGACGACCCCGACGGCATCACCAGCGGTCTCATTTTCAAGCGCATGCTCCAGAAAAAGGGCTGGAAGGCCGAACTTCGCATGCCGGCCGGGTTCCTCCTCCAGCCGCAGCAGTGGGAAGACGCGCTCCGCGAGATTCCCGATGTGAAGGCCGTGTTCATGCTCGACAAGGGCACGCTGATGCCGTACGCCGAGTTCGGCAAGAAGCTGCCCCTCTATATCATCGATCACCACCCGACGCCCAAGGCACCGACCGACTGCACGATGTTCAATCCGAGTCTCGAAAAGTATACCCCGTGCTCGACCTCGATTCTGGCGCACGGCATCGCGACCCTGAGCGGCACGCGCGACCAATTCGACGATTTCCTGTGCCTGATGGGCCTCAAGGGCGACTGGGCGGTCGAGCCGGTCAGCGGCGTCCTCGTCGATTTCGCCAAGCCGTTCTTCGTCACCTACGGGCTGGCGTTCAAGAACATGCTGACCCTGCTGCACGAGCGACCGACGATGTTCGACGCCTCGCAGCGCGAGCACACCTGCCTGCTTTCGCGCGTCACCGAGTTCGTTCACGCGACGGGCGGCGGCGGCTTCCAGTATTTCTACAACGACCGGGAAGAATCCCTCAGGAACGTCGACCACCCGGCCCTGATCGCGAAAGCCCTCGAGGTACTTGCCCCGCAGGTCGAGGCCCTTACCCGCATCTCGACCCTCCAGAGCTTCGTGCAGATGATCCCGGCCGAGTTCAAGCAGCCGCTCGACAAGATCTTCCGCTACTTCCTGCAGGACTGGGACAGCGCCGACAAGCTGCTCAACTCTTCCGTGCGCGCGCTCAAGCTCGAGCACACCAGCATCTACCTGTTCGTGGGCGGCAAGGTGCCGCTGCTGCCGATGATCGGTTCGATCAAGCTGTTCGACCTGAAGCAGGCCGCCTGCGACAAGGATGCCCAGATCATCATGGTCAGCTCCGTCTCCCCCGACTACACCCACGTCTCAGTCCGGGGAACCGGCGATCGCGTGCACTCCGGCAAGATTTGCGGTTCGCTGCAGGATGCGTTGCAGGCAAAGCATGCGAAGTACAAAGACAAGATCAGCGGCGGCGGCCATCCCCGCGCGGCCGAGTGCACGGTGCGCACCGCCGATGTCACGTTTTTCAATGTTCTCAGCCAGCTGACGGCGCATCTGAACGAAATGTGCGAGATCGACCAGAAGTATGCCGAAGGCAAGCCCAACAAGGGCCTCGCCAAACGCGCCAAGGAGCTCGGCCTCGAGTATCTCGCCACCGCGGGAATCTGACACAAAGGACAGAACATGACCTTCAAGGAAACCGATTTTCCCGGACTGATCCGGTATCTCAAGA
Source organism: Candidatus Ozemibacteraceae bacterium (assembly GCA_035388825.1). Taxonomy (GTDB): domain Bacteria; phylum Muiribacteriota; class Ozemobacteria; order Ozemobacterales; family Ozemobacteraceae; genus MWAR01. The sequence goes on along the minus strand of DAOOQQ010000002.1, from coordinate 41,304 downwards.
CCGTCGCGACCGACGAGACGGACCCTTTTCTGCTGAAGCAGGTCGTGCTCCAGCTCGTGAAGCTGTATGACGATGTCCCGCTGTACCCCGGCATTGTGAACATGTGTCTCGGCAAGGTCGTAAAGACGGTGCCCGCGAACGAAGTCGAAGTCGGTCAGAAGGTGTACATCAAGAACCGCGAGGACTGCTACGCGGGGACGATCGCTTCGAAGGACGAGGACGGCGTGACGCTGAAGAATGCCCGCCAGATCACGGTCGAGGATGAGATCGAACTCGGATTCAAGGAGATGGAGAAGGTTTCCGTCATCAACGACAAGGTTCTCGAGGAGCTGTGGCCCTCGCTGGTGTTCCCGAAAGAAAAGGGGCAGTGATGAACTATCGTATCGAACGTGAGGAAAATCATCTCCTGGTCGGGCCGGCGAAGTTCAAGGTCGTTTCCGGCGCCGTCGAGGTCATCGCTGCGAAGCTCGAAACGGGCAAATCCCTGACGGTCCCCGTCGGGAAACGCGTTCCCATCCTCGGTCTCGAGTCTTCCCAGCTCGAACTCGAAGCGGCCGAAGGTGCCATCACGAAGATGGAGGCCAGTTCGATTCCCCCCGAGTGGGACAAGCTCGCCGAAGACATCGTGCGTGAGCACAAGGCCGGGCAGCTTTCCACGATCATGGTTCTCGGCGAGGTCGACACCGGCAAAACCTTCTTCAGCACGTATCTCGCGAACCGGCTGACCAGCAAACTCGGCCGCACCGCGATCCTCGACTGCGACACGGGCCAGTCCGACATCGGCCCCTGTGGCTCATTCGGCATGCTCGTCCTGAAAGAGCCCTGTGTCTTCCTGACGGAAGAGCCGGCCACGCATCTCTACATGCTCGGCGCCCACTCTCCGGGCCTGCACTTCCTTCCTGCCCTGACCGGTCTTTCGGCCATGATGAAGAAAGCCCGTGCCGGCGCGGATGCGCTGATCATCGACACGACCGGATGGGTCCAGGGTGACGGCGGCCGAGCCATCAAGAAGGCGAAGCTGGACATCGTCGATCCCGACAAGGTCGTCCTGATGCAGCGGGGGACCGAGCTCGAACACCTGGTGAAGCATCTTCCGCCCGAGAAGATCGTGCGGCTGCCCGTGTCGAAGAAAGCCTCGTCGACCTCGCAGATGGAGCGCAAGCAGCTCCGCGAGCTGGTCAACGTGAAGTATTTCAAGGATGCGCGGGTGCTCGAGGTGCCGTTCAGGCAGGTCATCACCGATCGTTGCTACTTCATGAGCGGCACGAAGTTCGATCTCGAGGGCACGCTCTGGGCCGAGAAGCTGTCGGGCTGGGAAGGCACGTTCGTCGTGACCTCCGGCTCGCTGCTTCCCGAAATGACGAAGAAGTGGCCGAAGGATCTGGGCATGGTGCGCACCTTCGTGTCGGGCGAGGAGAAAGGCCTGATGATCGCCCTGCTCGATGCGAACCAGGATGTTCTCGCCATCGGCCGTCTCGAGACGATCGACTTCCTGAACAACGCATTCCGCATCCGCGCCCCCTTCAAGGGCGACATCGGCAGGATCCGCAGCATCCAGATGGGCTCGCTGAAGCTCAGCGAAAAGGGCGAGGAAGCCGGTTTCCTTGAACCCGGCAGCCTCTGAGTTCCCGAGTTCTATAAGAAACGGTATAAAAAGAACCCCGGCACCATGCCGGGGTTCTTTTTATAGTGCGCCCGACAGGGCGATCGTCCTCGTGGGGCGGGGCAGGGCGGATCACGATCCGCCCCTACGATGCAGATGTCGTCTCCATCATGCGTAGGGGCGCATCGCGATGCGCCCGTGGGGTTGTCCCATCCAAACTACCGGCCCACTTCCCGCCTCGTGCGGATAGGGGCCGAAGCCTGGATTTCGATGGTGGTCAAAGACGAAGATTGTAAGGCCGAAATGCCTGCCGATCGATTCGTTCCGGTTGGTTCCCGGGCTTCAATCCCCGGAAGCCTTCTGGGGCGCTGCATCGGCCGCGGTGTTGTCGAAATCGCGTTTCAGAAAGGCGTGCAGGATGAGGAAGACGGTTCCCAGGCCAAACACAACGGTCAGGGCGGCCCCGTTCCGGCCGACGGCTTCCACGAGATCCGGGATGAGGGTTTCAGGGATTCCAGCCGTCACAAGGGCCGGCTTCGGGGTGACCAGCGCCGGCTTGTGACCGTGAGCCAGGCAATAGAAGAGGGTCGGGGTGATGGTCAGGTTGAACCCGAAGACGCGAATCACTTCCGAAGCCCGCCAGGGTTCACCGGTGGTTTTTCTGACGGAAAGAAGCCGCTGGACGACATACACGGCGAAGAGCAGGTTGATCGCAACGACTGAAAGCAGGAAGAAAGCGACATGCAGCCCATACGACGGGCTGCCGGTGAAGAACAGGCTTCCTGCCGAAAGGATCGTCAGGGCGTGGAGGGCGAGGAAGAGGAGTCCCAGGAAAAGACAACAAAAGAGAAGGCTGTCGAACAGACACGATATAAATCGCATGATATACTTCATCTGTTCCACAACCTCCTGGGAACGCGGGATATCACTCTGCCTTCAGGAGCTCCGTTTTCCGGTGAATGAACCGCCCCTTCTCGAACGTGAAAGTGAAGGCGGCGGGAATGGGCTGTTCGCCTTCTTTTTCTGAATACTGCATGCCGATGACGGTCACGGTGTTGTCGGCGGCGACGTGCATGTCCGAGCCGTCCCTCGCCTGGATGTCGGATACGAACAGATCGCGCGTCAGATCGTCCTTCGGGAAGGTGACCTGAACCGGAACGAAGGTATGAGAGGCGAGATCATACGTGAACACGTAAAGGCCGCTGGCTTTGGGGCCGTAGAAGGCGGAAGCGAGGGCTTCGGGGATCCCGTCGCCGGTCAGATCGCGGATGGCGAGAGAGGTGTCGCGATCCTCGACCCGGAACAGCTTCTCTTCGGAGCCGAGGACATCGCTTTCGAACAGGGTTTTCCCCGCTGCATCCTGGATGAGGAGGCGGATCGCGTCCCCATCCTGTCGCTTGATGGCAGTCACTTCAGGCGATTCGGGGATCAGTTTTCCGCTCGCAGAGGCCAGATCGAGCGCCGAAAGGGGCATCGCGAAGAGGGTCGCCAGAGCGAGACCGCAGAGGTTCCTATGGAAGGAGTTCATCATTCGTTCTCCGGTTGGTTCATTTATCATACTGGTACAGATTGTTCGCGCGCATGATGCTGATGAGCTTGTTGGCATACTCCGGATCGGTTGCGTATCCGGCTTTCTGGAGCTCGCGGGCGAACTGGTCGGGGTTGTTCTTGTTGTTCATGCAGTTGGCATACCGCGATGCCTGCGTGATCAGCTTCGCGTGATCGTCGAAGGATTCCTGCCAGGTGTTGTATTTGCGGAACGAGTCGTTGACGGTGATGTAGCGCCCGTTCACGTATTCCTGGGTCGACACGGTGATGGAGCCGGCGGGGCCGGTTCCCTTGATGCCGAAGAGGTTCTTGGCGTTGCCGATCGTGGCGGCGCCCCAACCGGTTTCGAGCGCGGCCTGGGCCAGGGTCACCGAGGCGGGAACGCCGGTCGCCCGGAACGAAGCGGCAGCGACGGGCCCGAGCAGGGCGCAGAAGCGTTCGGGGGAAAGGCGGCCGCCCTGCCAGGCGTTGAGTTCGGCGGATTCATTCGCTCCGGGATTGGACGGGGCCGGATTACTGGGAGCCGGAGTGGGGGTCGAACCCGGATTCGCGCCCGAGGGGAGCCGGAGGGTCCATCCGGGGTGGATCAGATTGGGATTGCTGCGGAGAGACGGATACCGATCGGCATTGAGGTTTACGATCTCCATGTACCGCCCCCCGTTGCCGAGACAGCGCTGGGCGATCGCCGAGAGCGAATCACCCGATCTGACGGTGTAGGAGCCCGAGGTGGCCGGAGAGTTCGACGGGGCGGTCGATCCGCCGGGGATGGTGAGATTCCAGCCGGGATGGATGAGATCGGGATTGTTGCGCAGCGAGGGATACCGACCGGCGTTGAGGTTGACGATCTCGATGTATCGGCTTGCGTCACCGAGAAGCCGGCGGGCAATGGCGGAAAGCGAGTCGCCGGATCGAACGGTATAGCTCGAACCTGCGGATCCGCTTCCAGAGCCGGCGTTTGCCGGCACGGCACCGTCGTCGGTCACCTGTACATCGCTGCCCGAGAAGGGCGTTTCGGCGGAAGTGGCCGGAGAAGGGAGAGTGATGGCTGCGGCAAGCAGAAGGAAGATATACGGCCTGTTCATGCGGCACCTCGGTTCGGTCGGGATTCGTACACGCTCATGCTACAGAGAATACGCACATCGGCGGGGAAAGTTGCAGGAATCGAAGAAAATCGCGCCGGGCGTTTGCCCGGCGCGATTTTATAGAAAGCACGATATTACTTCTGGAGGGCCTCGGCCTGTCGGACGGCGGCGGCCTGCTTCAGGAGCTTTTTCCCGGCTTCGCTTCCGGCGTTCTCGACGGCGATCGAGAGGGCGCGGAACTCGCCTTCATCGAGGCTCTTGCAGCGGACGAGCAGGGAGTCGGCGAGGGGGGCGGCGAGCGGCGAATCGGCCTGGACGCCCACGAGGGCGACTTCCGCGGAGAGGGCGCGATCATAGGCGGCGAACGCGGCTTCCAGGGAAGCGTTCTCGAGGACCTTCTTGATCGTTTCGACGGCGTCGAAGCGGCCCGAACCGAACTTGTTGTCCTTGCCGGGGGTTCCGAGTTCGACGGCGGTCGATTCGGCCAGGTTCCGGACCTGTTCGATGGTGAGCTTGGGGTTGGCCTGGAGCATCAGGGCGACGAGGCCGGCGACGTGCGGGCAGGCCATCGAGGTGCCCATGTTGGAGACGGTGCCGGCACCGGTGTCACAGGAGATGACGTTGTAGCCGGGGGCGGCGATATCGGGCTTCACGTAGGTGACGCCGTCCCAGACGGTTGGGCCGACGCTGCTGAAGTAGGCGATGGTGTCATCCTTCTTGGTGGCGGCAACGGCCCAGGAGTGAGGGAACCCGCCCGGGGTGCCGACCTTGCCGGAGGGACCATTGTTGCCGGCGGCGAACACGGGCACCATGCCGGCTGAGACCCAGGCATTCACGGCATCCCAGAAGGTCTTGTCGGTGGAGTCGTCGGAACCCCAGGAGTTGCTGACCAGCTGGGGAGCATCATTGGTTTCGGGGTTGCCGTCCGGATCCATGACCCACTGCATGGCCTGAAGCAGCCATGCATCCTGGGCTCCGCCCTGCTTGTCGAACACTTTGGCGACGATGAGGCGGGCGCCCGGCGCGACGCCGAGGCCGTTTCCGCCGGCGATCGTTCCGGCGGTGTGGGAGCCGTGGCCCTGGTCGTCATAGGCTTCGGGCTTCGGGGCAGAGGTGAAGTCCTTGAATGCGAGGATCTTGTCCTTGAGAGCCGGGTGAGCGGCGGCGGCGCCCGTGTCGAGGTGGCCGACGACGATGCCGGAGCCGTCGATGTTGTAGGTCTGCCAGACTTCGGGGGCGCGGACCTTCACGATGTTCCAGACCGGGGCCGCATCCGTGCGGGTGATCCGGGTGGGGTTGCGCAGGTCGATCCATTTGCGGTACTCGACCGGCTTGACGGAAGCGACGTTCTGAAGCTTCTCGAGCGAAGCGAGCTCGCTCTTCGAGGCCTTCACGACGGCGCCGTTCACGATCCAGAGCGGGGAAACCGCGTCTCCGCGGGATCCGACGGCCTTCGTGAGCTGGTCGATGTTCTTGCGGTTGGCATCCTGAAGGAATCGTACAACCTTTTCATGGCTGCCGGACGGAACGCTTTTCGTGGTCTTGAAAAACACCAGATACTTGCCGGGAACGGTTTCGGCGATGGCCGGAGCCGCCGCGACAGCCGCCAGAGCGGCAACAGCCAGGGTCCTGAGGATCTTTTTCATTCTTCCTTCTACTCCTTACACATAATGCTCGTCAGGAACTATAGATCATAATACCACCCCCCAAATGGGTACAACAAGTCGAAAATCCGGGCATCCTTTCAGGGCGGGTTTGAAACCCGCCCCTACAGACGATCTATGCCACTCTCACCCCTCAGGCAAGTGAGCACAACACTGGTGTGGATCAACGACGGGGGGTTCTTTCGCCCGGTGACGGGTTCGGGGTATAGTGAATGTCATGAAAACGGTGGGGTTGGTTCTGTTTGCCGTCATGCATGGGTATTTCGCGGCATGGCTGGCGGTCTGGATGTTGTTTTATCCGCGGGAGCCGCGGTATCTCTTCGGCAGGCGGATTCCGTTCACCCCGGGACTGATTCCGGCTTCTCGCGCATCGCTCGAGCGGGCGATCGCGGACGCCGTTTCCATGCAATTGCTGCGGCCCGAGATGCTGGAAGAGGCGGCGATCCGGCAGGGGATCCCGAAGCTCATCCGGACGGCGCTTCCCGAGCACCTCGACGATCTTTCGAACGATGCCGAGTTCCAGGAAATGCTTTCCCAGGGAGTGGCGCAGGCGGTCAAGGAGTATCTTCGCTCACGCAGCGGCCTCAAGAGCGAGCTGAACGAAACGTCGCTCGTTCCCTTCGGGAGGGCGGCCGGAATCACGCTCGACGGCATTCTGTCGGCATTATGGACGCATCTCGAGGCAACGGTGGACAAGCTGTGCCGGTCGAACCGGTTCCGGCAGGCCATGAAAGAATCGGTGCTGCGCCTCGCACACGAGATGAAGACGGACGGCACACCCGTTGCCATGAAAGTCGAGACGATGGCCGGCCGGATGCTGGGCGCAGCCATGAATTCCCTCGACGTGCGTTCGATCGTTGCTGAACGGCTGGGCAGTCTCACGAACGAGGAGATCGAACAACTCGTCCATCTCACGGCCGGCAGACATCTACAATCGATCAAGAATGTCGCCGCCATGATCGGCGTACTCTTTGGAGCCCTCTCTGCGCTTCTGTTCTGATGAAATCCGCGTCAAAAATATTTTGGCAAGGGCACATGCCGATCGGCAACTCCTACATCCCCGAAACCCTGATCACCAAAGGGATGAAAAAAGTTGACCACCCCCCTTGCGCGAACCCCTCCCGGCGTGGTGTACTCTCACCCGGTTCGATCGACCGACGAACATCGACGAATCAGATTCCCATAAAGTACGCACCAGGCGGCCTTTTGCAGATGATGCGAAATAACCCGTCAAGGCTTTTGCTGTCTTCGAAAGCCTTCTTCCTGGGGCACGGTATCTGTGGAACTCGTATCAATCCGTTGACAAGGCACCAGAAGTAGCGGGTGTAAAAACATTTCATAAAAAGGGTCGGGGAGCGGAGGCAGCATGAAGCAGGGTCGGGAACTTCAATACTTGGTTGGTCGTGATGGCGTGAAGAAAGCGTTCGATCCGGAACGCATCCGGTCTGCGATCGAGCGCGCCGGCAAGGCAACGGGGGAGTTCGGCTCGGTCGATTCCGCCCGCATGGCGAGCCAGGTCGTGAACGTCCTTGCTCACCGGCACCAGTCCGGGGTCCCCACCGTCGAAGAGATCCAGGATGTGGTCGAGCACATCCTGATCGCGAACAACTACCTTCAGACTAATCGCTCCTACATCGTCTATCGCGAGCAGCACAAGCAGATGCGCGAGGGCAAGCGCAGCTTCGTCGACGTCGTGAGCTCGATCAACGAGTATCTCGGCCAGCAGGACTGGCGCGTGAAGGCCAACGCCAACCAGGGCTACTCCCTGGGCGGGCTGATCCTGAACGTCTCCGGCAAGGTCGTGGCGAACTACTGGCTGTCGCACGTGTACACCCCGGAAATCGGCGAAGCCCACCGGAACGGCGATTTCCATATCCACGATCTCGACATGCTGTCCGGCTACTGCGCCGGCTGGTCGCTGCGCATGCTGCTCCAGGAGGGCTACAATGGCGTTCCCGGCAAGATCGAGGCCGGCCCCGCAAAGCATTTCCGCAGCGCCCTCGGCCAGATGGTCAACTTCCTCGGCACCCTTCAGAATGAATGGGCCGGGGCACAGGCTTTCAGCTCGTTCGACACCTACCTCGCCCCCTATGTCAGGCTCGACAAGCTGACCTACAACGAAGTCTACCAGGGCATCCAGGAGTTCATCTACAATCTGAACGTGCCATCCCGCTGGGGCACGCAGACCCCCTTCACGAACCTCACCCTGGACTGGACCTGCCCCGAGGATCTGCGCACGCAGACCCCGCTCGTCGGCGGCAAGCACGTCGAATTCAAATACGGCGACCTTCAGACCGAGATGGACATGATCAACAAGGCGTTCATCGAGGTCATGTGTGCCGGCGATCGTGCAGGGCGTGCATTCACGTTCCCGATTCCGACCTACAACATCACGAAGGATTTCAACTGGGATCACCCGAATTGCGACGCGCTGTTCGAGATGACCGCGAAATACGGTCTCCCGTATTTCCAGAACTTCCTCAACTCCGACCTGCAGCCGAACATGGTGCGGTCGATGTGCTGCCGGCTCCAGCTCGACCTGCGCGAACTCCTCAAGCGCGGAAACGGCCTGTTCGGCTCGGCCGAGCAGACCGGCTCGATCGGCGTCGTCACCCTGAACCTCGCCCGGCTCGGCTACAAGCACAAAGGGAATTATGAAGGCCTTGTCACGGATCTCGACAATCTCGTCGGGCTCGCGGTGAAGAGCCTCGAGATCAAGCGCAAGGTCATCACACGCCTGATCGACGGCGGCCTGTTCCCTTACACCCGCAGATATCTCGGCACGCTGCGCAACCACTTCTCGACGGTCGGCGTCAACGGGATGAACGAGTGCATCCGCAACTTCACCGACAACACCCTCGACATCACCTCGAAGGAAGGCGTCGAACTGGCCACGCGGATCATGAACCACATGCGCGAACTGATCGTGCAGGCCCAGCAGACCACGGGGCATCTGTACAACCTTGAGGCCACCCCGGCGGAAGGCGCGACCTACCGGTTCGCCCGCGAGGACCAGAAGCGGTTCGAAGGCATTCTCCAGGCCGGTCCGCAGTCGGCTCCGTATTACACGAACTCGACCCAGCTTCCGGTCGGTTACCAGGGTGATCTGTTCGAGATCATGGGCCACCAGGAACAGCTCCAGCGGATGTATACCGGCGGCACGGTGCTCCACCTGTATGTCGGCGAGCGGATTCCGGATGCCGGCTCGTGCAAGCGGCTGATCCAGAAGTCGCTCAGCCAGTTCCGGCTGCCGTACATCACGGTCACGCCGACCTTCTCGGTCTGCCCGAAGCACGGCTACATCGCCGGTGAGCATCCCTACTGCCCGACCTGCGACAATGCCGAGATCACGCGGCGGCGCGCCGAGATGATGGAAGCGAACCCGGATGCGCCGGTTCCCGACCGGATCGAGCTGCCCGCCGACGCCCGCACCACCTGCGAGGTCTGGACGCGCGTCATGGGGTATTACCGCCCGGTTTCGCAGTTCAATGCCGGCAAGAAGAGCGAATACAACGAACGCAACGCGCTTGACGCGCAGGAGCTGGTGCGCACGGTCGTCTGACCGGAAAGACAAGCCATGATGCAGACACACCCCGACATCCGCGTCGGGGGTCTGCAGCCCTTTACGATGATCGACTTCCCAGGCCGAATGGCCGCGGTCGTCTTTCTCCAGGGCTGCAACCTCCGCTGCTCCTACTGCCACAATCCCGGCCTGCTGGACACCCGTCAGCCCGGCGACATCACCTGGCCGGAAGTCCTCGCCTTCCTCGAGAAGCGGCGCGGATTTCTCGAAGGCGTCGTCTTCAGCGGCGGCGAGCCGTTGATGCAGCCGGGGATCGATGGAGCGATCTCGCGCGTCCGGGAGCTGGGCTTCGATGTCGCCCTGCACACGAACGGCTTTTATCCGGCCCGGCTCGAGTCCCTTCTCCATCAGAATATGCTGCAATATGTAGCGATGGATATCAAATCGAGCGACGAAGGGTATCGTTCCCGGTTCGGCGTCGAGACGACGGATCCGGTGGTGCGGAGCGCGCGATTGATTGCGGGAAGCGGGATCCGGCATGAGTTCCGGACGACGGTCCACCCGAAGATCGTGACGGATCGGGACATCCACGGCGTCGCCGACATGCTCGAGGGGATCGGGGTCGAGCATTTCATCCTGCAGAAGTTCAAGCCGGGCAAGGTGCTCGATCCCGGGCTGAAGGAGTCGGGGGAAGACTGGGTCCGGGCCGCGACGGTCCGGGAGCTGGCCAGGCGGTTCCGGCGGTTCGAAGTGCGCGGCGATGCAATGTATGAGGACCTGCTGCATCACGCGAAGGCCGCCTGACCTCCGGCAGATCCGTCTCAGTCGCGCTCGGGGCTTCCGGGCGGAACGACGGCCCTCCAGAGGGCCTTGAGCGGCACGAAAAAGCTGACCAGCAGCAGGAAGACCGCGGCGAGGATGCTCCAGATCTCGATGGCGGCGGTTTGCAGCCAGAGCTCCAGCCCGGCCGCGGGCACCACCACCCAGACGATCGTCATGACCGCGATGTTTCCGAGCAGGGCCAGGCGGGCCGAGCGGGCCATTCCGGCCGCGATCGAGAGGCGCCACATCAGCAGGGCGACGGCGGCAACGATACATCCGCACATCAGCGGAACCGACGCGACGGCCTGTTCCCAGATGGTCACCGGGGGAGGGGACTGCATGTTCTGGGCAAGGCGGAGCGCCGCATACAGCGGCAACAGGGCGAGCATATTCGAGAATGCCGTGAGCAGCAGCGCGTCGAGCATATCTAACGAATAGCACGCCGGCGCGCCAAACGAAACATCTTTTCGCGTGCCGGTCTGGCTGCCGGGACGCGGGACCGGCTTGACAGATCAGGTGAGAAGCCGGTAGTAAGAACCGGACACGGCGGAAAGAGCCATCGTGAATCTGCGGAGAGGGGAAACGCCATCATGGAGATCAACCAGCAGGATTTCATCGTATCCGAGCTCGGGGAGCCCAGATTCGAGTCACCGCTCGGCCTTTCGAAGGTCGACGGGGATTATCTGACGAACTACGTGCCGAACGACGAGCGCGTTCTGTACAACGTCTCGTGGAACTCCGTCCAGAAGTGCCTCCAGGAGAACCGGCAGCCGATCACCTTCGAGCGTGCCGGCCCCCGCGAGAAGATCTTCTTCGAGCCGTCGAAGACGAAGATCGGCATCGTCACCTGCGGCGGCCTCTGCCCCGGGATCAACGACGTCATCCGTGCCCTCGTGATGCAGCATTCCTGGTGGTACGGCATCAAGACGATCTACGGCTTCCGGTATGGCTACCAGGGCATGGTCAAGGAGTTCAAGCTCAACCCGATCGTGCTCGACCCCGAGATGGTGTCCGAGATCCACGAGCGTGGCGGCACGATGCTCGGCTCATCGCGCGGACCGCAGGACGTCAGCAAGATGGTCGACCGGCTGATGGATTTCGACATCAACATCCTGTACTGCATCGGCGGCGACGGCACCCTGCGCGGCGCGCTGGATATCCATAACGAGATCAAGAAGCGCGGGCTTCCGATCGGGGTCGTCGGGATCCCGAAAACGATCGATAACGATATCAATTTCATCGAAAAGACGTTCGGCTTCGAGACCGCTTTTTCGATCGCCGTCGAATCGATCCGGGCGGCGCACGTCGAGGCGAAGGGGGTCATGAACGGCATCGGCCTGGTGAAGCTGATGGGCCGCGATTCCGGCTATATCGCGGCGAACGCGGCCATCGCCTCGCAGGACGTCAATTTCTGCCTCGTTCCCGAACTGCCGTTCGATCTCGAAGGGCCGAACGGGTTCTACGAGAGCGTGAAACAGCGGATCCTGCGGCGCGGACATGCCGTGATCGTCGTCGCCGAAGGCGTCGGACAGCGGCTCGAGAAGAGCAGCGAGAAGGACAAGTCGGGCAACATCAAGTTCAACGACGTGGGGACCTTCCTGCGAGACGCGCTCAAGAATTATTTCGCCTCGCAGAACGTTCCGATGACGATCAAATATATCGACCCGAGTTATATGATCCGGAGTTCGAAGGCGCTTCCCTCGGACAGCGTCTACTGCACCACGCTCGCCCAGAACGCGGCGCACGCCGGCATGGCGGGCAAGACCGGCCTGGTCGTCGGCATCTGGAACAACCAGTTCACGCACATACCGATCGAGATGACCGTCAAGAGCCGAAAAGTGATCGATCCCGAAAGCTCGCTGTGGCTGAACGTCATCGAAACCACCGGTCAGCCCCGAACGATGCAGAACACCCCGCATACACCCAAGCCCTGATCCGGCTTTCTGGGGCCGATCATGGATCGTCATCGCAGAAAAACACACCGCGCTAAAAGGCTTCGATTACTCATCTGATGGCGGATATTTTGTCACGATCTGTACGAAATATCGGGTCTGCCGCTTTGGCGATATCGTCGATGGTTCCATGCGATTGAACGATGCCGGCAAGATCATTCATGATGTTTGGAAATGGCTGGAATCACAATACACGTATATCGTCCTGGACGAATTTGTCGTCATGCCAAATCATCTCCATGGAATCCTGCACATCCGTAGGGGTGGTTCGCGAACCACCCCTACACCAAAGACAGAAAGCATCACCCAACATGCAAATCCGGCTATCAAGCCATTGGGCAGATTGATCGGGGCTTTCAAAACTGTTTCGTCGAAACGCCTGAATAGCCAAGTGGATTCACCAAACGGCCAGATATGGCAGCGGGATTATTACGATCACATCATCAGAGACGAGAATTCATTGAGCCAGTTGAGGTTGTATATTGAAAACAATCCTCTGAAATGGGCACTGGATCCTCAGAATCCCGCCAATTCAATCGTGAGTCCCAATATATCCAAAACAGAGAGTATGCCCTGGAACATCTGAGTTCTGGCTTCGTTCTATGAATGATATTGGATCATCTGGAGGGCGATGGGGTGGAGGAGGGTGTTGGTGGCGAGCATCTCGCCGCCGTTGAGGGGGGCGGGGCCACCGGAATAGTTCGTGATCGTGCCGCCCGCCTCGCGAATCAGCAGGAAGCCGGCCGCGACATCCCACGGTTTGAGGGTCGTTTCCCAGTAGATGTCGAACAGCCCCGCCGCGATATAACACAGATCCATCGCCGCCGATCCGAGACGGCGAAGCCCCTGGGTGCGGGGAATCACGGATCGTACCCGGCCGACAAGAGCATCGAGACAGTTCGTGGGATCATAGGGAAAGCCGGTCACCGCCAGGGCCTTCATGGGATCCGACTGCGTGGAGACGTGGATGCGCTTTCCGTTCCGCCAGGCTCCGCCGCCTTTCCAGCCGTAGAACAGATCGTCATTGATCGGCTGGTAGACGGCTCCGGCAACGGGTTCGCCCCGTTCACAACAGGCGATGGACACCGAGAAGTGCGGAATCCGGTGCGCGAAGTTCGTGGTTCCGTCGAGGGGATCAGCGATCCAGACCAGATCGGCATCAAAGGCGGCACCGCCTCCTTCCTCCCCCATGAACTGCTCCCCGGGAAACGCGCGCGCGAGTTCGTCGCGCACCAGCGCCTCCGATGCATAATCCGTCTCGGTGACGAGATCCGTCGTTCCCTTGAACTCGATCCTGCTCGTTCCCTCGAAATTCCGCCTGAGGAGCTTTCCGGCAAGCAGGGCAATGCGTCCCGCCATCATCGCCCGGAACCGGTATCCATCCTGTATATTCATAAGTATATATGCTCCGGCCTTCCGTATGTTTGCAGCACAACCGTGTGATCGCGCCCCCTCTTCAATACTCGTCCTTCCCGCCTTCGTCAATCACCCGCATCAATCTTCTCATTGCCGGCACCACGTGGTAACCTTGGTCCGGTGAGATTCAGGCAGAGGAGCGAAAACATGGGGTACAGCCCGGCTCGAGACATGCCCGGGAGCCTGAAGCGGTTTCTCCCGGCGATCATCCTGGGAATTCTTCTTGCAGCGTGCCCGGCGGTGGCCTTCCAGCAACTGTCGGATCAGGACACCCGCATGCTCGACCGGATCCAGCGGAACACGCTGGCATATTTCTGGGAGCATGCAAACCCGACATCGGGGCTTGCTCCCGAGCGCAACACGACACCGGATACCGTGACGACCGGTGGAACGGGGTTTGGGCTCATGGCCCTGATCGTGGGCGTTGAGCGAGGCTGGCTCCCCCGTGATCGCGTGCTTTCCCGCATGCACCGGGTCGTCGACTTCCTCGGCCGGGCCGACCGGTTCCATGGGGCATGGCCTCATTGGCTCCATGGTCGGACAGGCAGGACGATCCCGTTCAGCCCCTATGATGACGGCGGCGACATCGTCGAGACCTCGTTCCTGATGCAGGGCCTCCTCACGGTTCGGACCTATTTCTCCGGTGCCGAGCCCTCGGCGCGACTGCTGCGCACGAAGATCGACCGGCTCTGGCGCGGGATCGAATGGGATTGGTACACCCGCGGTGAGAACGTTTTGTATTGGCACTGGTCGCCACGACACGGCTGGAAGATGAATCTTCCGATCAGGGGATACAACGAGGCGCTGATCACATATATCCTGGCCGCCTCTTCCCCGAGTCATCCCATCGAGCCGCGCGTGTATCACGAAGGCTGGGCCACCGGTCCCTGCTTTCTGAACGGCACGACCGCCTTCGGGTCCGTCACCCTTCCACTCGGTCCCGAGCTTGGCGGACCTCTGTTCATCTCCCAGTATTCCTTCCTCGGCCTCGACCCGCGCGGGCTGAGGGACCGATATGCCGACTACTGGCAGCAGAATGTCAGCCACACGATGATCAACTATCTCCATTGCCGGACGAATCCCCTGGGATACCCGGGCTATTCCGCAACCTGCTGGGGGCTGACATCCTGTGACAACCCCTGGGGATACGATGCCCACAGTCCCACGAACGATCGCGGAGTGATCGCCCCGACGGCGGCCCTTTCCGCGATGCCGTATGCCCCGGCCCAGTCCCTGCGCGCCGCCCGATATTTCCACGATGTGCTCGGGGAGGGACTGTTCGGCGAAGACGGGTTTAGAGACGCGTTTTGTCCGCATCTCGGCTGGATCGCCACATCGACCCTGGCCATCGACCAGGGACCGGTTGTCGTCATGATCGAGAATTTCCGGTCCGGCCTCCTGTGGAGATTGTTCATGAGCGTTCCCGAAATTCGGAGCGGTCTCATGCGGCTCGGCTTTACGTTCCCGCAGACATCCGGAGCATGTCAGGGAGGAAAACGATGAGGACAACGATGGTGCGCACCGCCCCATGGCGGACAATCTTGGTGGTCTGCCTGCTTGCCGGGCTTCTGATGCCGGTCTCCGGCGCCTCACGGGATATCGGCGCGCTGGTCGAGTCCCTGCTCGGCCGCATGACCCTCGCAGAAAAGATCGGCCAGATGACCCTGTTCACAAGCACCTGGGACCAGACGGGGCCCACGGTCGATGCCCATTACCTCGAATACGTCAGGAAGGGGGAGTGCGGCGCTCTTTTCAATGCCTTCACCGCCTCGTACACCCGGTATCTGCAGAACATCGCCGTGACCCAGACCCGCCTGAAGATTCCGCTGCTGTTCGGATATGACGTCATCCACGGGCACCGCACCATTTTCCCGATCCCCCTGGGCGAGTCCTGCACCTGGAACCTCGAAGCGATCGAGAAGTCCGCGCGCATTGCTGCAATCGAAGCCTCTGCCGAAGGGATTCACTGGGTCTTTTCGCCCATGGTGGACATCGCCCGGGATCCCCGCTGGGGACGCGTCTCCGAAGGTGCGGGAGAAGATGTTCTGCTAGGAAGCCTGATTGCCCGGGCAACCGTGCGCGGCTATCAGGGAACGGATCTCTCCGCGTCGGATGCCGTGATCGCGTGCGCCAAACATTTCGCCGCGTATGGGGCAGCGCAGGCCGGACGAGACTACCACACGACGGATCCGTCGCTCCGCACCCTGGAGGAAACGTATCTGCCGCCATTCCGGGCCTGCGCGGAGGCGGGTGCCCGCACCTTCATGACGGCGTTCAACGAAATCTCGGGAACGCCCTGCACCGCCAACCGCTGGCTGATCACGGACACGCTGCGAGGCCGGTGGGGGTTTCCGGGTTTCGTGGTGACGGACTACACCTCGATCAACGAGCTCGTGCCCCACGGAGTCGCCGCCGACGAGCACGACGCAGGACGTCTCGCCATGCAGGCCGGGGTCGACATGGACATGCAGGGTGGGGTGTATCTGAAACATCTCGCGACGATGGTCCGCGCCGGTGAGATTCCCGAACGATCCGTCGATGACGCGGTCCGGCGCATCCTCACCGTGAAGGCGGAGCTCGGCCTGTTCGAAAACCCGTTCAAGGGCTGTGACGAGCAGCGGGAGGCCCGGGTGGCGTTCTGTGCTGCCCATCTCGAAGCCAGCCGCGCGATTGCCCGTGAGTCCTTCGTTCTCCTGAAGAACGACGGCAATGTGCTGCCATTCAGGAAAGACCTGCGCTCGATCGCCGTCATCGGCCCGCTCGCGACCGCGACGACGGATCTCCTCGGCAACTGGCACGGTGCCGGCGATGGCGGGAAGGTGGTCTCCGTGCTCGATGCCGTGCGCGAGGCGGTAAGCCCCGGCACGGAAGTTCTCCATGCGAAGGGGGCGGATGTGACCGGCCGCTCCGTCGCCGGATTTGCCGAAGCGCGGGACATCGCCCGACGGGCCGACGCCGTTCTCCTGGTCCTGGGCGAATCCGAAACGATGAGCGGGGAAGCCGCCTCCCGCTCGGATATCGACCTCCCCGGGGTCCAGAATCAGCTCGCGGAGATGATCGGACGATGCGGGAAGCCCGTCGCCGTCGTGCTGCTCAACGGCCGCCCCCTTGCCCTGACGCGTCTTCACAACGCCGTGCCCGCGATTCTCGAAGCGTGGTATCCCGGCTCGATGGGGGGAAAAGCCATCTGTGACGTGATATTCGGGGATTTCTGCCCCTCCGGAAAGCTCACGATGACCATTCCCCGTTCTGTCGGCCAGATTCCGATTCATTACGACATGAAGAACACCGGACGTCCGGAGTCGGACAACAAATATACGAGTAAATATTTGGACATCCCGAACACGCCGCTGTACCCGTTCGGCCATGGATTGTCCTACACGACGTTCCGCTACTCGGACCTGCGCCTCTCCTCGAAGGAGATGGGCCGGGACGGCAGGCTCACCGTCTCCGTGACGGTCACCAACACCGGCTCCCGTGATGCCGAAGAGGTCGTCCAGCTGTATCTTCGGGATCTCGTCGGGAGCGTCACCCGCCCGGTCCGGCAACTTGCCGGCTTCAGAAAACTTGTGATTCCGAAATCCTGCAGCAAAGCGGTGTCCTTCGAGATCACCCCCGCCGACCTCGCCTTCCTGCGGGCGGACATGACCTGGGGAACCGAGCCCGGCGCCTTCGACGTGATGGTGGGCGGGGATTCGGCACATCTGCTGAAAGACGGGTTCCGTCTGACAGAATGAGACCATACGACGATACGAGGAGCGAATCGATGAACGAGAAGAACACGGGGAAAACGATTGCCATTCTGAGCGTTTCCGCGGGTGCCGGCCACATGCGCGCAGCGGAGTCCGTCAAGGCTGCAGCGGATAAGTATTTTCCTGGAACGCAGGCCGTGCATATCGATCTGATGACGCTCGTGAATGATATATTTCGGAAGATGTATGCGGAGTCGTATTTGTCGATCGTCGAAAAGCACCCTTCTCTCTGGGGGTACCTCTATCGCAAATCCGACCGGCAGGACCACGATTCGGCGATGAACAAGGTCCGCCGGGCGATCCAGCGGCTCAATACCGGCAACGTCATGACGAAGCTTCGGGAAATAGCCCCCGACATCGTCGTCTGCACGCACTTCCTGCCCGCCGAGCTGCTGTCCCGCGAAATCCGCCAGGGTGGCTGGGACAAGCCGACGTTTGTCCAGGTGACCGATTTCGACATCCACACGATGTGGCTGCACGAGGGGATGACCGGATATTTCGCGGCGACGGAAGAAGTCGCGTTCAAACTCGCCGACCGGGGAATCCCGCGTGAGACGATCCGGGCCACGGGGATTCCGATCATGCCGGTGTTCGCCGAAACCCGCGATCGCGCCGCCTGCGCGGCCGAGATCGGGGCCGATCCGAAGAAGACGACGTTCCTGATGATGTCGGGCGGCTTCGGGGTCGGCGGGATCGATGGCCTCGCCGAGCGGCTCCTCGCGATCCCCGGGGAGTTCCAGATCATCGCCCTGGCTGGGAAGAACGAGCAGCTTCTCGTCTCTCTCCGCAGCCTCGCCGCGAAGCATCCGGGGCGGCTGTTCCCGATGGGGTTCACCCGCACGATCGAGCGGGTGATGGCCTGTGCCGATCTCGCGATCACCAAACCCGGCGGGCTGACGACTTCGGAGTGTCTGGCTGTCGGGCTTCCCATGCTCGTCGTCTCGGCGATTCCCGGCCAGGAAGAACGGAATGCCGATTTTCTCCTCGAGAACGGCGCCGCGATGAAAGCCTACGACCCGGCAGCTCTCGAGTTCCGCATCCGCGCCATTCTCGCCAACCCGGGCCGTCTCGCCTCGATGCGCGATCAGGCGAAGCGGCTTGCCAGACCCCATGCGGCCCGCGATCTCCTGGCGGCGATTCTCGAACAACGGTAGTTCCGGTCGAACCGGGCCTTGCATATCATCATGCATATATATCTATTATTAGAAAATGCCCATCCGCTAGGCGGAGGGGCGGTTCGCGAACCGCCCCTACAGAACGATGAAGGCAGAATTGCATGCGATGAGGGTAGAATTGCATGCGATGAGGGTAGAACTGCATGCGATGAGGGCAGAATTTCATGAAAGAGGGCGTGGAACTACCGCATTCCCTGAAACCCCTGGCGGGGGTCTTGTTCGTGGCGGTCACGGCGGTGTTCTTCGGGATGGCCGAGATCCAGATCGAAGGGGCGAACGGCTGGGCGTCCGGACTTCCGACCTGGCGCATCGAGAGCCACTGGCTACTGGACCTGTTCTGGGGCGGCCGGCCGATGACGGGATATCATGCCTGGATATTTTCGTTCATGGCCCTCGTCTTCCACTGGCCGGTCTTCGCGACGGGTCGCTGTTCGGCACGCATGGAAGCCCGCATTCTCGGCAGCCTGATGGTGTTCTGGATCGTCGAGGATTTCGCCTGGTTCCTGTTCAATCCGGGGTGGGGGTGGGCAAAGTTCTCCCCGGCCTTCATCCCCTGGCACAAGAAATGGGTACTGGGCCTGCCGCTCGACTACGTGACCTTCACGATCGTGGGCAGTATGCTGCTGGCGTGGTCCTGGCGGTCCCGGGAGGAGTGATGGCAGGGAACGGGCGCAGATCTGTCCGTCTGCCGCGACGCCCTGTCACTCGGTGCCGCTGGCCGCTGCTTCCCGGCGCATTGCCTCGATCTCAGCCATCAGTTTCGCTTTCGTGGCGTCATTCTGACCATCCGTCGCGAGGCTTTTCGCAGCGAGATCGAGAGCCTTCCCGGCTTCGGGGCGGTTTCCGAGGCGGAGATGGGCGCGGGCGCTCAGCATGTTCGCCTCGAGCGGATAGGCCGCGACGGCGGTCTCGAGCCAGCCGAGGGCATCCTTCCACTTCTGCTGCTCGATCTTGAGCCGGCCGATCTGGAAAGCGGGCGCCGGGTCGTCGGGATCGGCGGCAAGCGCCTCGGATAGGGCGAGTTCGGCTTCGGCATATCGTTTCATGCGGCCCAGAGCCGCTCCCTTGTCGAACAGGGCGGCCCGGCCGGTCGGGGAGTCGGGGGTGCGGGCGATCACGGCTTCGAACGCTTCGAGAGCCGATTCGGGCTTTCCGAGCGTCAGATAGGCGATTCCCTGGGCCAGGCGAGCCTCGGGGAAGTCGTCCCGCAGGATGAGAGCTTTGCTCTGAGCATCGAGGGCTTCTGCGTGTTTCCCGTTGAATGCGAGGGCGAGACCGAGGTTGTAAAAGCCCTCGGCAGAGTCGCCGGATGCGGTGAGCGCCTCGAGAAGGAGCTCCTCGGCTTCGATCGATTTTCCCTCGGACAGCAGGCGCGCTCCTTCGTTGATCCGGTCAGGGACGATACTCTGGGATGCCGGCGGCGGCAGGGTGATGCCGTCGATATCGTCGAGATTCTGGGCGAAGCTGGTTGAAGCGTTCAGCATCGCGGCAATGACCAGAGCGGCAACCGTCGATCGGTTCATGATGGGCTCCCGGCGGTTCAGTCCTGTTTGACGGGTTCGATGATGACGGGCGTTCCGACGCGCACGAGGTCGAACAACTCTTCGGCATCGGCGGTGTACATCCGCACGCAGCCGTGAGAAGCGCGCGAGCCGATCGAGCCGGGCGCCGAGGTCCCGTGCATGCCGATGCTGCCGCTCCAGGTGTTGAGGCCCATCCAGCGGGTGCCGAGCGGATTGTTGGGTGCGCCGCCGGCGATGCCTTTGTAGATGGGATTTTTGGCCTTGTTCATGATTTTGAACGTGCCTTCGGGAGTGCGCGAATCGCCCTGCTTCTGCTTGTTCATGCCGTCAGGATTCGCCCCGTAGGCGATCGGGAAGACGCGCACCACGCGGCCGTTCGAATAAACGGTCGAGGTGAAGTCGGTCTTGCTGATGACAACCTTGTCGACGGTCGATCGGCCGGATTTGATGCTGCGAAGCGCCGTGCTCGTCTTCACGAGCGTCTTGTAGGCGGCATATTTCGCCTGGAAGGCCGAAAGGGCCTTTTTCGCCGCGGTCCCGTTGCGTCCACCCGCAAGCGCTGCCTTGGTGTAGATTTTATAGGCATCGAGGAACTCGTTCTGGGCGGCCTCGATCTCTTCAGGAGTAGCCGTGGCCGTGGGTTCGACAGCGACCGCCTTCAGGGAAATGCGGTACCATCCGTTCTGGGTGCCAAGAAGCGCGAATGTGGCCCCGAGCGGGGCCATCTGGAGAATCTTGTTCGATGTCGATGGGCCGGAGCGGATGTTGACGTTGTCCTTGATGATCAGCACCGTGTTTCCCTGCTTTTCGGCCATGTCCTGGCGCACCCAGGCGACATCCTGGGCCGAAGCCGCGGAAACGCCGGTCGCCGGCGTGGACGTCGTGCCGGACACGGCGGCCGGGCGATCCGTCTCGGTCTCGACAGGGCGGCTGCCGAACGGGGAAACCTGCTGGGCAAAGAGGGGCGTGCACACGCCTGCGAGAAGCAGGGCAACACACAGAGTTCCTCGCATCATCGTATGACCCATGATCGGCACCTCCGGCAAGACGTTTCCCATTCCCTATCCGAAGGGAGAAGGTACTTCAATCTTATGAATCAAACACGGAGGTGTCAATGGTTCCCCATGAGCCGGTCAGAAGCCTCCGGCTTGGTGAAGATTCGCGCTCGCCCTGCCCCGAAGGGCTGGAAATGAGGGGTAAAAGATGATATAGTGCGGCTTCTCAGAGCTAACGGGAGCAAAACAGTGGGCAGCATCATTCCTCGAAATCTCGCCGTCATCGTTTTTCTGGCACACGCCTTCTGCGGCGTGCCGGACGTTTGCCGTGCGCAGGAGCCGTCGCCCTTCTCCCCGCCGGCATCTTCGGCGCAGGAAATCACGGTGATCGGGGAGGATGCGGCTTTCGCCGGCTCTGAGCCCGCACCACTCGTTCCTCATGAGCCCGAGACGCCTTCGATTCCCCCTCTTCAGAGACCAACGGCGGATGATCTGTCGGGGTTGATTCCCTTGCTTCCCGACGGGTCTGCGCCGATCGAGCTGCCGGACACCGAAGCCGGCGCGATGATCCTGCCCCCGGTGGCCGCTTCCGCGCTTCCCGCCGAGATCGCCTCTGCCGTTCCTCCCTGGCCGTTCGAGAAGCTCGACGGCATCGATATCTCGCTCATCAAAGGAGCCGAGATCGTTCCAAGCGCCGCGGCCGCCGAAGAGAAACAGGCGATCCTGCTGGGGTATCTCGTGATCGAGGAGCATCACGTGGGCCGCAAACGCGCGTTCCGCCGGTGGGTTCTCAAAACCGACGAGGGCGACCGGATACCGCTGTCCTCGAATTACACCCTGCTTTCCGCCGTGAAAGCCCCAGGCATTGCTGACGAACGGGTCAAGGCGACCGGGAAATGGGTCTCTGCGGCCGCCGATCCGCGCCTGAAATTTTTCACCGCCGACCGGTTCGAAGCCGTCGGAACGATGACGCCGTCGCTTCCCGGAGCGAGCGACACCCAGGGGATCGCTTCCCCCGCGTTATCCATTGCCTCCGGCCCGGCTCCGCTCGCAAGTATATCGCTCGATATTCCTTTCGCCACCTCTTCGGTCGTCGTTCCCCCGCGCACAGCGTCCACGTCCCCGGTCCTGGATTGAACAGGAGGAGCGGGTGATTCCGTTCGCGGTCAAAATCCCCGAGGCGGACCGTGGACGGTATGCCATAGACGCGGTTTCGGGAGCCTTCTACGGCATCTTCATCGGCATGATGAACCCGTTCATTCCGGTTCTGATGAAGCATCTCGATGCATCCGCCCTCGAAATGGGGCTGGCGCTCGCGGCTCCGTATTTCTCGCTCGTGTTCGGGTTTCCGGTGCTCAAGCTCATGACGGGCTGGAAAGCGCTCGACATCGTGACCGTCCCGACAGCCCTGACGCGGCTTCTGATCGCCGGCGTGGGGTTCACCGACAACCCGACCGTGATCCTTGCGCTGTATGTCGTCTGCCAGTTCGTCGAGAGCCTGGGGATGGGTGCCTACACCCGGGTTCTCAAGGAGTTGTATTCGGATGCCGGCCGCAGCCATGCGATGGGGTATGTGCGCTTCTACATCGCGATGACGACGATCATCGGCGCGGCGGTGGGCGGCTGGATGCTGGATTCCGGCCACAAGACCCTGATGTTTCTGATCGCGGGCGTGTGCGGCTCGATCTCGTCGATCAATTTCAACCGCGTGCTGCCGCGCGCCGCTTCCCCCCTGTTCGCCACGGGCGTGTTCCGGCTCTCCTCGATCACCCAGACGCTGCGCGCATCTGCCGGCTTTTTCTGGATGAACGCCGCGGTGATGCTGTTCGGGTTCGGCAATCTCCTCGTGCTCGGCGTGCTTCCCACAAAGCTCGTCACCGGGTGGCAGGTGTCGAACGCCGTCGTCGGGTATCTGAACGGCCTGACCAACGTCGTGCAGATGGTTGCGTATGTCGTGATCGGCCGGTTCATCGCGAAACACGGGGCTCAGCGCGGGCTGCTGCTCGGTTTTTCCGGCGGTCTTCTGAACCCCTGGCTGTTTCTGCTCGCCCCTTCCGCCCTCTATCTCACCGTCCCTTATGCGTTCACCGGCGTCATGAACGTCGGGTTCGACCTCTGCTGGATGCAACTCGTCATCGCCTACGCCCCGGTCGCCGAGCTCGGTGTATACGGCTCGGTATATACATTTCTGATGGGCGTTCGCGGCGTCATCGCGATGCTGGCGGCGAACCTGTCGATCGCGACCATCGGCGTCGACGCGCTTCTCGCGCTCGGCGGACTGTTCATGCTGGCCGGTATGGCCGTCGCTCTGCGCAAACGCGAACTCTGGAAGGCCTGATCATGTCGAAGGTGGCCGCATCATGATCGAACGGGAGAAGCTCGACCGGCTGCTCGGACAGATTCCGGCAAAGCCTGGCGTCTATATCATGAGGAATACCTCTGGCCAGGTCATCTACGTCGGAAAATCGCGCAAGCTCGTCAACCGTGTCCGGTCGTATTTCCGCGCCCGCCACCGGGATGCGAAAACCAACCGGCTCGTTGCCGCCGTTGCGGATCTCGAGTTCGTCGTGACGGACACCGAGTCTGAGGCGCTGATTCTCGAAAACAACCTGATCAAGAAGCACAAACCCTGGTACAACATTCGCCTGAAAGACAGCAAGACCCACCCGTATCTGATGGTCACGACGAGTGAGACGTACCCCCGGATCCTGAAAGTGCGGCGGGTGGTGTTCAACGACGGGAACCTGTATTTCGGCCCCTTCACCGACGAGTATGGTCTCAAGCGCATCATCGAATTTCTGAACACCACGTTCCGCCTCTGTTCTTCCGGAAAACTGATCGATCCCGAGCGGCCAGCCGCGCGCAAGCAGTGTCTTCGCCACGACCTGGGCGCCTGCCGCGGAGCCTGCTACGGCCGCATTCCTCCAGACGAGTACCGGGCCCTCGTCGATCGCGCGGTGCGTGTTCTCACCGGGAAAGAGCCTCCGGATCTCGCCGCCCTGAACCGCACGATGGAGGAGCTCGCTGCCGAGTTCCGCTTCGAGGAGGCGGCCGAGATCCGCGACACGATCGACGCGTTCACCTCCTTCATGGCGGCGCAGAAGGTCGAGTTCCTCAAACCCGTCGACGGGGATATCTGGGGCCTGTCTGAAAGCGGCGACCTGTTCATCGCCTCGGTGTTTTTCATCCGCGACGGCAAGCTGCTCGGCCGACGCACGATCGAGACGGAACGAGAGCCCCGTTCCAACACGGGCGAGCTTCTCGGAACCCTGATGTCCCGGTTCTACGACGCGAACCTGATTCCTCACCGCATTCTGACTTCGCTCTGCCCGCTGCCGCTCAACGCGCTGCGCGAGATGCTCGAGAAGCGGAGCGGTCATGTCGTGCGGATCGCGACCCCACGCCGCGGGCGCTTCAAAAAACTGCTTGCCCTCGCCAATCAGAACGCGCTCGAACTGATGAAAAATCTCCGGGCGGAGGGCGAGGGGAGAGTGGCCGACGGGGTGCTCGAACTCGAGCGGCTGCTGTCCCTGCACCGAACTCCGCGCCGGATCGAATGTGTCGATATCTCCCATGTGAGCGGGGTCGATCCGGTTGCATCCCTTGTCACGGCTATCAACGGGGTTCCCAAAAAGAGCGAGTACCGCTTGTATCACATCAAAACCGCTTCCGGCGGGGACGACCCGGCATCGATCGGGGAGGTCACCCGGCGCCGGTTCACGCGCCGGCTCGAAGAGGGAAGCCCGCTGTGCGACCTGTTTGTCGTCGACGGGGGCATCACGCAGGTACGCTCGGCCCGCGCCGTGCTCGACGAGTTGGGAATCGACCGCGACGTGTGGGGGCTCGCCAAGAAAGAGGAGCTGCTGGTCCCGCATGAAGGCGAGCCCGTGCGGCTACCGCACACATCGTCGGCGCTTCGCCTCCTGGTCAGGCTGCGGAACGAAGCGCACCGGTTCGCGAACGCCTTCCAGAAGAAGGTGCATGGCCGCACGACCATGCGCTCGGCCCTGATGAACCTGCCCGGAGTCGGTGAGAAGACGCTGCGCAAGGTCATCGATGCCTACGGCTCGGTGCTGCGGGCCTCGGAAGCGACACCGGAAGAGCTCGCCGGCCGGGCAGGCATCCCGTTGAAAACCGCGTGCCTGATCGCCGCCTCCCTCCGCGGAAAGGCCGTTCCGTGATAGGATACCCCCGCCGCATGGAAACGCATGACGCGAAGGCGAGAACCACCATACCAATGATACATCTTCGCATATATTATATATTGTCTTCTATTGCTCTTTTTCTCCTGCTTTTTCCACATCCCGGACCAGCCAGCCCGGGAAGCGGGACCGAGCACCTGCTTCATACGGCGTTCACGGCGGCTTTTGCCGATCCTGCCGAGTTCCGTGCGACACGGCTGTTCGACGTACTCGGGTATGCCCCCGACCAGGTGCGGGCGATGGCCGAGATCACCCCGAGGCCCGCATCGCTGACCATCGAGGCCGAGCCCGACGCAACGGCTTCAGGCGCATACCGTCTGCTGCGGGTTCATTGTTCGAAGGTCCGATACTACAACCTGACGATCGACCATGCCGAATTCGCGTTTCCCGACGTGCGGATCGATGCGGCTGCCCTGGATGCCGGACACCTGCGGTTTCTCGCGGCGGATCGAGTCGATCTCGAGACGTTCGTCTCCTCCGATGACATCCTAAAAGTGTTCGGATTCTTCGCCAAAGCCCGGCGACTGTCGCAACTTGCCCTTCGGCTTGCCCCCCAAGAGACGCTGCTGACGGGCAACCTCCGGAAAGGAATCCTCGTGGCACGATTCCGGGTCTCCGGCAAACCGACGCTGGTTCAGACCGATCGCATCGCCTTCGACTGCCGCCGACTCGACATCAACGGGGTGCCTCTTCCGGCCACGGCGATCCGGGCGATGTTCTCCCGCATCAATCCCGTGTTCGATGCCAGAAAAACATGGCTCAATCTCCGTCTCCGGGAACTCACCGTCGAGCCCGGCTTCGTCCTGACCAAGGCAACGATCCATCCGGCGCAGGCCCAAGCCGCGTCGGCCACTTCACCGATTCCACGAGGATGAACATGCCCAGTCCGCGCCGTATCCACCGCCTCGCCACCTCGCTTCACAACCGCCAGACCGACATCATCGTCGCTCTCGACGGGGTACACGATCCGCACAATGTCAGCGCGATCCTGCGCAGTTCAGACGCGGTCGGCATCGACCGGGTCATCTGGCGGCCCGATCCCGAGGCCAAATGGGTGAATCCCGAGGTCACCCGTGGTTCCGAGCGGTGGGTCGCGTTGGAGGATTGTCCGGATTTCCTTGGCGAACTCAGGGGCCTCAAAACCGCCGGATTCCGCATCGCAGCCACCCATCTGGCACACGACGCCGTCGATTTCCGCACCCCCGACTGGACGAAGCCCTGGGTCATCGTGATGGGAAACGAGCATCGCGGCTGTACCGACGAGCTTCTCGAGCTTGCCGACGAGAACATCTTTCTCCCGATGTACGGTCTCGTACAGAGTCTCAACGTTTCCGTTGCGACGGCCGTGACCTTGTATGAAGTCCAGCGTCAGCGACAACTGGCCGGGATGTACGGAAAAACCCGTTCCCGGGAGCATGTCGAACACATGTTCCACCGCTGGGGACTCGGTATCGAGGGATTCACCGTCGAAGAACTGCTGACCTTCCCGGAAGGGGATCTTCCCTCTGAAACAACCGCTCACCAGGACGGTCGCAAGGTTCCACGCCGTCGAAAACGTGCCGCCGTGGAGTCCTGACGGGCGGGGTACGGACGCATTGACGTTTTTCCATCTTTCAGTAGAATCTAGAGAACAGGATCCTATCAGATCATACGAAAACGGGAGGGATTCCAACGTGAACAAGCATGCGTTCCGTGGTATTTCTGTGGCGATCTTCTCAGTTCTTCTGATGTTCGTTTTTTCCGTGTTTTCGGCCCCGCTCTTTGCGAGCAGCTCGAACGATGCGGAGATCAAGGCGCTTAATGAGCAGATCAAGAGTCTCTCGAAAGACATCAAGCGGCTCAGTGACCAGATCAAGCAGCTCAAGGCATCCGGCGGGAACGAATACGATATCGACGAGTGCAAAGAGCGGATGCGTGAACTCATCTGGAAGCGAAGCGATCTGGTCGAACGGCGCGATCAGCTGATGTCTGAGAAGCAGGCAAATCCGTGATATAGCAGCACCTCTGTCGTAAAGATCCCAAGCCGGAAGGGTTGACGTTCCGGCTTTTTTCATCGTAGACAGCCTGTAGAAACCTGGCCTCGAAAGGAACCATCCATGAGCTCCCCCCGTCCCGGATACACGTTTTCCCGCGAACTCCATGTCGAAGGCCATCTGATCGATTCAGGCATCATGTCTGCCTGCATGGATCTCATCATCAAGAACGACGGCGAGTATGAAATCCACGAGTTCGTCGTCGGAAAATCCCATGAACAGCCTTCCCGCGCCCGGTTCACGATCTTCGCCCGGTCCGATGCCGAGCTTCTGCGCCTCTGCGAGGGGCTTCACGGGCACGGCTGTCAGCCGGTGGTCGAAGAGAATGCCCTCCTCGAGCCGGCACCGAAAAACTGGGTGGTTCCCGAGCATTTTTATGCGACCACGAACCATCTGACCGAAATCCGTCTCGACGGGGTCTGGTACAAGGCCACCGACCAGCGCATGGATGCCATTCTCGTCTGCGCTCGTGAGGGGAACGGCTGGAACGTCGTCTGTCGCAAGCCCAGAGACGTGAAAGCCGGGGACCTGGTCGCCTGCGGTATCCGCGGTATCCGCATCAGACCCGAGTCAAAGGAGCGTGACCGCGAGGAGTTCGCGTTCATGAACAGCGAGGTCAGTTCGGAACGCCGCGTGAAGATCGCCGTCCGCAAGATCGCGCACCTGATCCTCGAGAAGCGCCGCAGCGGCGGCCGTCTCGGCATCACCCTCGGCCCGGTCGTCGTACACACCGGCGGCGCAGAGTTTCTCGCGAAGATGATCCGCGAGGGGTATGTCGACTTCCTGCTCTCGGGCAATGCCTCAGCCGTCCATGACATCGAACAGAACCTGTACCGCACCTCGCTTGGCATCGATATCGAGAGCGGCGAACCGGTCGAGGACGGTCATCGCAATCATCTCCGGGCCATCAACACGATCTTCCGGTGCGGTTCGATCCGCCAAGCCGTCGAGCAGGGGGTTCTCACCCAGGGCGTCTTTTATGAATGCGTGAAGCGCAACGTCCCCTTCGCTCTTGCGGGCAGCATCCGCGACGACGGCCCCCTTCCCGAGGTGTACACCGATATGGTCGAGGCCCAGAAAGCGTATTTCGGGTTGATGCAGGGCTGCACGATCATGCTGATCCTCTCGACGATGCTGCACGGCATCGGTGTCGGGAACATGCTTCCCGGCTGGGTCAAGACGATCTGCGTCGACATCAATCCGGCCGTCGTGACGAAACTGGCCGACCGCGGCTCGCACCAGACGATCGGCATCGTGACCGACGTGGGCAGCTTCCTTTCGGCGTTGTACCATGATCTGAAACTCCTCGAGCGCGAATCCCCCGAAGCCGGCGCGGTCCGGTGACCCCGAGAAAGATTCCCGTCGAAATATCATAAAGAAATCCTGGGAAGCGTCCGAAAAGGTACGAGCGTCCCCGCGTTCTTCACGGGTGCCATCCCGAGCCCGGAAGGGGACGTTCGGGTCTGATCTGTCCGGTCGCAACAGGAGCCGTTCCATGATGGGCGAATACAGGGAAGCTGTTCGCGAGTGGTTCAAGGATTTCGTCAAGGCACTGATATTTTTCGTGATCCTGCAGACGTATTTTCTGCAGGGATTCGTCATCGAAGGCGCCTGCATGGAGCCGCAGCTCTCTTCGCACGAAAAGATTCTCGTCAACAAGCTGATCTACCGGCTGCGGCAGCCATCGCTCGGCGAAGTCGTCGTGTTTCCCTTCCCCCTGGATCCGAAGAAGGATTTCATCAAGCGGGTGGTGGGCGGGCCGGGCGATCTGCTCGAGGTGCGCGACGGGTATCTGTACCGCAACGGCGTGCGCATCTCGGAGCCGTTCGTGCGGGAATACGTGTTCGGTTCGTATGGACCGCTTCGGGTGCCGAACGGAAAGGTGTGCGTGATGGGCGACAACCGCAACAACTCCCATGACAGCCGTGCCTGGGGCTTTCTCGACATCGACAAGATCAAAGGGCGCGCCGAGTTCAAATTCTGGCCTCCCTGGGCCATGGGATCGATCTCCTCGATCCCTTACTGAAGCGGAGTGGTGAGGTTGACATGGTTCATTCGCAGGCATATACTCGCGGTGGAGCCGGCAGCGACGCGACGGCCCCATATTCTGCTCCGGAGAAACGTCCGTTGACCCGACTTGCAAGACAGCATTTCGCCTGTCCCACGTGCAAATCCGAGTTCGACGCCGATATCGTCGAGTCGGTGAGTCACCAGGGCCAGGATTCCGATTTTTTCCCCCATTATCTCGGGGATGACCCGCTCGAGTATTTTCTCGTCGCCTGTCCCACGTGCGGATTCTGCGGGTACCCCGACGATTACCAGTCCCCTTCGGAAGCTGATCCCGTCACGGCACACCGCATTCGCGAAATCCTCGAGCAGCCGGTCATGAAGAAGCTTCCCCGTCTCGCGCAGGCGTATTACCTCGCGGGCAAACTGTATGAGGACCAGAAGCGGAATCCGTATCTCATCGGGAACCTGTATCTGCGCGGCTCCTGGGTGTGCCGCAAATCCGAGAACCGCAAAGCGGAGATCGAGATGCAGCAACTTGCCGTGAAGTTCCTTCGGTTCTCGGTCGAACGTTCGACGGTTTCGAATCCCGACAACGTGCCGGTCGTGACGTATCTCGTCGGCGAGCTGTACCGCCGCCTCGAGGACAAGACGCAGGCCCGCGAATGGTTCGGCAGCGTCGAGGAAGTGCTGATCGACCAGGACCAGCAGTGGATCCTCGAACTCACCAAGAAGCAGGCCGAGCTGAACGAGCATTTCATCAACTGAACCTCCTTGCCATCCGAAACCGGGGTTCGTTTTCCGAACTCCGGTTTTTTCACTCAGGTGATCCCCGCATCGTTCCGATAGGGGAACGCGACAGGGGGAATTGTACATGCGCGTCCTGCTGGTTTCCGACATCCATTCGAACCTCGAGGCCCTTGAGGCCGTTCTCGAGGCTGCACCGGTCGAGCGGTTCGACGAGGTCTGGTGTACCGGCGACATCACCGGTTACGGCCCGAATCCGTCCGAATGCGTCGGGTTTTTCCGGAATCTGCCCAATGCCCGGATCGTCCTCGGAAACCATGATGCCGTCGTAGCCCGCCTCGTTCCGCCCCTGGCATTCAACCCGCACGCGATCGCCGCCGTCCGGAAAAACATCGAATCGATCGAGCCGGAAGCCGCTGCATGGCTTTCCCGTCTCCCGAAACAGCTCGATCTCGGACGCGGCATGGCGCTCGTGCACGGCAGCCCTCTGGATCCCGACGAATACCTGCTTTCCCTGGAACTGGCGATCCCGTCCCTCTCGAACATGCCCGGAAGCGGTATGAAAATTGCCTTTTTCGGCCACACGCACCTTCCCGCCTTCTTCATGCACGATCGTGACGCGGACCGGTACATCGAAGAGCCGGTCATCCCGGACCAGGATATACGGATCGATATACGAGAAAACCGTACCTGGCTCGTCAATCCCGGATCGGTCGGCCAGCCTCGTGATGGAGATCCCCGCGCGGCCTTCATGGATATCGATATCGGGGAGAATATCATTGTCATCCGGAGCCGTCGGGTCTATTATAAGATCGCCACCTGTCAGGAAAAGATGCGACTCCGGGAATACCCGGCCATGCTGATCAACCGGTTGAATCTCGGATACTGACGGTCGCCGGAGGTTTCGATGCAGTGCGTGAAGGTGCGGTATGCCGATGAAAAGGGCCGCATGCAGGAGTTTGTCCGGGAAACCGCGTCGGTCGAGGAGCTTCGCACGGCCCTGACCGACCACGGGTGTTATGTCCTCCGGATCGACCCGGTTCCGCGCACCCTTTACGAGCGGCTCTGCGATCTTCTCCGGCTGCGCCGGGGCGTCGGGATCGGCGAACTGATGGAGTTCACCCGTCTGCTTCGCACCCTCATCAAATCCGGGCTCCCCCTCAAGGAAGCCCTGGATCTTCTGGTGGAGGACGCGCCGGATGGCCCTCTGCCGAACGCCTTGAAAGCCGTGAGCCGGGACGTCGAGGAAGGCGTCTCGTTCAGCCAGGCCCTTGCCCGTCATCCCCATGTCTTTCCCGAAATATTCGTTCGCACCGTCGTTGCCGGGGTCACGGCCGGCGCCCTCGAGAACGTGCTCGGCCGCATCACCTCCTATTACGCCGGGATCATCGCCGTCCGTCGCAAGCTCGTATCGGCCCTCGTGTATCCAACGATCCTGCTTCTGCTCTCGATCGTGGCCGTGATGTTCATGATGGTGAAAGTCGTTCCCGAGTTCACGGATCTGTTCCGGAACATGGACGCGCCCCTTCCCGTGTTCACCCAGTTCGTTCTCGGGGCCTCGGAGCTGTTGGCGCGATGGTTCTGGTTCGTGATGCTGGCGTTCGCCGGCCTTGCCTTCGCGTTCGGCCGGTATGCGTCGCGGCTTGACGGGCGCGCCACGATCGATCGCGCGAAGCTGGCGCTCCCTCTCATCGGGTCTCTCGAAGAGAAGTTCGCGTTCAGCCAGTTCGCCCGGACCCTGGCCACGATGGTCGACGGCGGAATTCCGCTTCTCCAGAGCATGTCGGTCGTTCTCGACAGTCTCGAGAACCGGGCTGTCGCGGCACGCCTCGCAATTATACCTGACGCTATTGAGCGGGGCGAGAGTTTCGCCCGGGCCATCCGCTCGGTCGCCGGGGTTCCCCGGATGGTGCCCCGCATCGTGCGCGTGGGCGAGGAGTCAGGGAATCTGGGCGAGATGCTCAACGGCCTCGCGGATCATTACGACGAGGAAATCGACGGGCTCACCTCGACCCTCACCTCGCTGATCGAACCTCTTCTGTTTCTCTTCATGGCGGTCGTGGTCGGTTCGGTGATCATAGCCCTGCTGCTGCCAGTTCTGACCGCGGCAACCAATATCCGGTGATGACGGGAGATCCGTTCATGGACCAACTCAGGCAGTTCCTCGCGGATAACCGGCTCCTGCCGGAAGCCGCCCTCACGAAGCTTGCCGACCGCGCAAAGAACGAGTCGAAGCCGTTTTCCGACCTCGTGGCCGCCGAGTCCGGCCTCGATTCGAAGGCCCTGCACCGGGCGTTCGTCGCCTCGTTCCGGAAGAAGCCGCTGTTCGAAATCCTGCTGGATATGCATCTGATCACGTTCGAGCAGATACAGTCGCTCGAGAACGAGTTCGGCGGGGTGCCGGCGAACCTCGGCCGGCTGCTGGTCGAGCGCAAGGTCATTACCGAGGAGCAGCACGCCCAGGCCGTTGCCCGCGAACTCGGCCTCGAATACGTCGATCTCACCAACTATAAAATCGACGACGCCCTGTTCAACAGCGTCGACGTCGCCCTGATGCGCACCTTCTCGTTCATCCCCGATACCCGCTCGGAGAAGGAGATCACGCTGATCATGGCCGACCCGGGCAACGTCGACGCGATCGAGGAGCTCGAAGTCAAGCTTGGTCTGCCGATCGTTCCCAAGGTCGCGGCCATGCACGCGATCCAGAAGCAGCTCTCCCTCATGATCGAGACCAGCCTCGACTCGAAGATGGTGTTCGCCGACCTCGAGAACATCCAGCCCCTCGAGCTCGTCGTCGACGAGGAAAACGCCGAGGAGTCGGCGCCCGGCATCGCCGTCAGCCAGGATCTCAACCAGGAAGCCCCGATCGTGCGGCTCGTCGATGCGATCCTTCTCAAGGCCGTCAGAAAGCGGGCGAGCGACATCCATTTTGAAGTATATGAATCGCAATTGAAAGTGAAATACCGCATCGACGGCGTGCTGTTCGAGATCCTTTCGGATGTCGAGCCCCGTCAGCGAGCCCCGATCATTTCCCGGCTCAAGGTCATGGCCCAGCTCGACATCGCCGAGAAGCGCATTCCCCAGGATGGCCGGTTCAAACTGCGCATCGACGAGCGCGCCGTCGACTTCCGCGTCTCGGTGCTTCCCTCGATTTTCGGGGAAACCGTGGTTCTGCGCATTCTCGACAAATCCGCGCTCGGTCTCGACATCCGCCGCCTCGGCCTCGACGGAACCGATCTCGTGGCGTTCCAGCGCAACGTCCTCAAGCCCTACGGGATGATCCTGGTCGCGGGCCCCACCGGCTCGGGGAAGACGACGACGCTGTACTCCGCGATCAAGTATGTCAAAACGCCCGAAGACAAGTTCATCACGATCGAGGATCCCGTCGAGTATCAGCTCCCGGATATCGTCCAGATCGCCGTCAACGAAAAGAAGGGCCTGACGTTCGGCTCCGGCCTCCGCTCCATTGTCCGCCAGGATCCGGATGCGATCATGGTCGGTGAGATCCGGGATCCCGAAACGGCCCAGATCGCCGTCAACGCCGCCCTGACGGGCCATCTCGTGATGAGCTCCATCCATGCGAACAACGTCATCGACGCGATCGCGCGCTTGTCCAACATGGGCATCGACCCGTACGAGTTCGTCAGTTCGTTCAACCTGATCCTCTCCCAGCGCCTGATCCGACGGATCTGTCCCAACTGTATAGCCGACGATACAACCATCACCGACGAGGTGAAGCGCCTGACGGTCGATTTCGAGGAGCATGCGCAGATCGCATTCAAGCGCGGGGCGGGTTGCCGGTTCTGCCATAAGACGGGCTACCAGGGCCGGTTCGGCATCTTCGAGGTGCTCGAAATGACGCCGCGCATCAAGCAGATGATCCTGGAAAAGCAGTCCCCCCTGTTGATCCGGAAAGCCGGCATCGAGCAGGGAATGATCCCCCTCCGGCAGGCCGGTTGGCGCCGGGTTGCCGCCGGGGAGACAACGTTCGAGGAGATGAACCGCGTGACCTTCGAGGAAGGGAAGCTGGTATGAGACTGTTCACGGAATACGTGGCGATCGACATCGGAACATCGGCAATCAAAGGAATCTGCCTCGATCACGTGAACGGCAACGTCGGATACAAGCCGGCGGCTCTCGTCAGCGAGCCCGTTCCGGAGGGGATGATCGGCGGCGGCTTCACCAACCCCTCGATCACGAACTTCGCCGGCTTCGAGGCACTGCTCCGTCGGGTGTTCGCAGGCTTGCGCGGCAGTCGCCAGGGCTGCATCGTGGGCCTGCCCGACCGGTGGGTGAAGCTTCATCTCCATGATCTGACGCTGAAATCCGGCGAGGCGGACTCGGCCGAGTTCCTTCGATGGCGGATGAAACGCGATCTCCAGGTTCCCGCCGGCATGGAGGTCGAGATCGATCACCAGCTTCTCTCCGTCACCGACACCCCTGACGGGAAACGCTGCCGTTACCTCGTCGGGATGGTGCGGCGCGACATCCTCGATGCGGTTTCCCAGTGCCTGGCCAACATGCGGATCCAGCTGATGGCCTTCGACACCTCCTCGCTCGGGGTATACAACCTTCTCGAGGCGCTGCGGCCCGAAAACGCGATCGACCGCCATCTGATGCTGTTCCACATCGGCCATGAAACGACCGTCGTCAAGTGTTTCGACGACGGCATCCTCCGGTACGAGCGCGTCATCGAATCGGCCGGGTCCGAGTTTTCCCGCCACTGCGCCGACCTCCACCCCGACCAAGCTGGAAATATCGATGAATATAAAAAGAACGGGCTGCTGTTTCCCACGGACACCCCGGGACTTCTCGCAGCCATTCCCCGGCGCCACGAACTCACCCGGATCTTCGGGAACTGGCTCCGCGAGCTGAACGTGACGATCCGGTTCTACCAGGAGAAGTTCAAGATCCAGAAGCTGCCGCGGGTGTACCTGACCGGCGGCTCGAGCCTGTTCCAGGGACTTCCCGAGTTTCTCTCGGCGTATGCCGGCACCCCGTGCGAACGGTTCAACCCGCTCGTGATGCTTCCCGGGTTCGACGGCGGCAGCCTGCCGCTGGTCGGGGAGGGGCCCCGGTTCGCCCCGTGCCTCGGCCTGCTGATGGAGTGAGGTGAAGACGCGATGAGACACCTGCTCAACTTCGTGCCGACCGTGAAATACCGCTCCGGCAGCAGCTTCATGTTCCGCACGATCATCGTCCTGCTCTACACCGTTCCCACGCTCATGACCTGCTACATGGGCTACCGGTTTTTCGCGGCTGGCCACGTGATCGCGCGGCTCGACGCGGCGTCAACCGATCTCGAAAAGGCGACGGCGGCGTTCCAGAAGAAGCTTGCCGAGTCACGGCCCGACGGGGACGAGCTGGCCACGATGAAGACGCGGCTGCTCACGTATCACCACACGATCGAGACCCTCAAATTCTCCTGGAACGACCTGTACAAGACGATCGAAACGATCCTCCCCCCGGGGATCCGCCTGACGCGCATTCGCATCCTGCCCAAAACGGTGCTGCGCATCACCCTCGAGGGAAACGCCCGCTCGCTCGAGGATGTGACGGGCCTTCTGCGCTCGCTGTACACGCTCGATCAGTTCGCGAATCCCCGCCTGACGAGGCATGCGGCCCTGTCGAACCCGCAGGAGCAGGGGGTCTCGTTCAACATGGACGTCGATTATCTGCCGACATCCGGCAAGGAGGCCGCCCGGCCATGATGAACCCGACCGAAATCCAGAAATTGAAGGCCAAGGCGCCGCTGCCCTTCATCATCACGCTGATCATGTATCTCGCCCCGGGGTTCGTTCTCGTGCCCCAATTCGAGAATCTCGCCATCACCGAAGCCTCGTTCGACGCGAGTCTGAAAACCGCATCGGAAGCGCTCGAGCAGCGCAGCCAGGACCGCCTGCTCACCGAGCGCCACGCGAAGCTTTCAAGCGACAGCCGGGCTCTCGATGCCTGGCTGCCGCCGGAACACGCGCTGCCCACCCTGATCGATCGCATTGCGGAAACGGCTTCCCAGCTCGGCATCGAGCTTTCGACGGTGCGCTACGAAACCGACCGCTCGACGGACACGCCGCTGCCGCCACGGGTCATGATCCGGTTCGATCTGCGCGCCGATTATATCGGTATCCGATCCTTCCTCCAGGCGGTGAGGGCCATCCCCATGCCGCTACTGATCACCGAGGTTTCCGCGACCGAGCGGGGAACCTTCGCGATCTCGCTGATGGAGCTGGTGCAGCCATGAACGCATCCCAGACGACCCTGCCGCCCAAACTGCGCTCCGACGTCATCGACACGGTCACCCAGCACCGCGACGAGGTGTGGGCCTTCAAATGGCTGCTCGTGCTGTTGTTGCTGACCATCACCTACGAGTTCGGCCAGCAGGCCATCACCTCGTATGCGTTGTCGGGCATCGAGATCAGGGAGCCCGAGCCCGTGACGGCCCGCCGGCCCCTCCCGCCAAAACGTATCACCCGCGTCTTGAACGAGCTGCGAAAGCTTCAGACCACGTATCCGATCGTCCGCTCGGCCGTGCGCCAGGAACTGGCCGGCCTCGAAGAGGTGCGCGAGCTGCGCCCCGAATCCCTTCCGAATGCCGCACGGGAATCGCGGATCGCCGGCCATCTCGAACGGCTCCTCGTCTTCTTCTCCCGTCCGACCTGGGACCGGCCGGAGGTATTCGAACCGGCTCGGGCCGAGTGCCGGGCAATCCTGACGCTGCTGAAACGGCCCATTCCCGAGGTCACCGAGCTGCCGCCGCTGCCGGTCGGAAACAGCCGCGTCGACCGGATCGATCTGCCGACCCGCGATATCTTTTCCTATGGCACCGCGTCGGGAGGCTCGATGGAATGAAGCGCCACGGTTTCACGCTGATCGAGCTGCTCGTCGTCATCTCGATTCTCGGTCTTCTGATCGGCATTGCCGGTCGCCGCCACAATATCGCCTTTGACCGGTCCCGCGACGCGGCCGTGATGGTCCAGCTCGACCACCTCCGCACGGCGCTGCACCAGCATGCGCTCGACAACGGCGGTCGATTCCCCGAGACGCTCGAAGCGCTTTCCCCGGCGTATCTTCCGAAACCCGTTCTGACCTGGAAGGGAAGCCGGGCAGCCGGGCGGCTCGCCTACGACGCCGGAACAGGCAGGGTGTCGCTGGCGAATGAATCCGGAACCGCTCCCGACCAGACGCCCGACAGCCGGGGAAGGCCGTATGCGGAATACTGATTCCCGGGCCGGTCTGACGCTGATCGAGCTGATGGTTTGCACGATCATCATCGGCGTGCTCGCCGGAACGGCGCTGCCACTTTCACGGAACTTCATCCAGGGCAAAAAGGAAGAACTGCTTCGGGAGCGGCTGCGCGAGCTGCGCCAGGGGATCGACCGGTATCACGAGAAGGCGCAGGCGCAGAATGCCCTGGCCCCGGAAGAATCGCTGTACCCAACCCGACTCGAAGATCTGGTCGAGAGGCGGATCCTGCGGCGGCTTCCGCTCGATCCGATGACCGGACGGGCCGAGTGGGGGACGAGGTCGACCTCCGATCCCCTGGATGCCGTCACGACGGATGGCGTGAACGTGTTCGACATCCACTCCCTCGCAACGGGCACGGCATTCGACGGTACGGCCTACACCACCTGGTGACGGTTTTTCCGAAACCCTGATAGCCAATTTTTACCCATTTTTCTGCCGGTTATCCGGCGTGACTGTTCAATGTTTGATCTGGCCTGTCTGAACAGGACACCGGGTTTCGCCTCACCGCCCCGAACCGCTCCACAGAGCTGCGAGCAGATGTTTTGCGTCGGCTATCGCGTGCCCTTTCGATGCTGGCACGAGATATGCAGTATGCAGGACGCGCTTCTGGATCACGTTCTCTTCCGGGCGCAACATCATACAGGAACGGGTGTTCCGAGGTGAAACCATGAAATCATCGAACAAACAGCGTTTTTTCCTTCTGATAGCCCTGCTGATCACGCTTTTTCTGACCACGGCGGCGTCGTTCGCCTCCCTGACGACGGATGAGACCGGTGACGACGAGCAGCCGCTGGCCCATCGGAGCCGGACCATCACGGACCGGGACGGGGAAGTCACCGTGAGCCTGGAATGGCTTCGCCGGCCGGGAGAGTTTGCCCTGACGATCGATTATTACGGGTATCTCACGCAGGAAGGGCCGGTGAACCTGTATCTGTCGGTGAACGGCACGCAGCGCGAGTTCGTCACGCTGCCGGCCGAGCTCGAGAACCGGCATCAGCGCATCCGGATCCTCTCGTTCCATCCGACGCGGGTGACGGAAGGCGCGCGAGGATTGCGCAGCCTGGCCCGTGACGAAGCTGTGGATTATCTGTTGTTCCGGAACGCTCCGTATTATCCGCAGTTCGGCGAGGTCGAGATCGAGATGAAGTTCTTCGCGCACGACCGCTGGGACGGGGATGCAAACGCCGGGAACGGGAACTACCGCGTCAGCTTCGCGTGCCCGGCCACGAAGAAAGGCGAGACCCCGATCGACCATTTCTGATCCCGTTGCGGGTATTCTCTCCCTTCGTGGGAGTTCATCATACAAAGCGCCCGGCATCCTGATCGATGCCGGGCGCCTGCTTGTGCAAGAGAAACCGAAGGGCTCAGGACCCCTCCTGTCAGGGCAGCGGAAGACCGGGGACGCTGCGGGGGTTCACATACGAGCCGTTCTTTTTCATCGCGAGATGCAGATGGGCACCGGTGGTCCACTGGCCGGTGTTGTCGGAACGGGCGATCTCCTGGCCCTTGCTGACGCGCTGTCCGGCCGAGACCGAGTAGCCCTGGAGGTGACACATGAAGGATTCATAGCCATTGTCATACCGCACCTTCACATACCGGCCGCCGCCGGATTCGTAGCCGGCCGAGACGACGACGCCGTCACCGATCGCGTTCAGGCGCGTGCCGGTCGGCACGGGCAGGTCGATGCCATAGTGGAAGCTATGTCCAAACAGATCGCGGGGGCCGTATTCCGAGGAGGAGCGGGAGGGCATGGGGGAACAGGGGGCCGCGCCGAAGCTGCCGGTGCCGCCGGAGGTGGTGGGGCTGGAGCCGCCGGTGACCGGGGTTTTCCCGGCTGCCTTGTTCGGGGTCGAAACATAATTGGCATGGACGTAGGCGGTTTTCGATCCATACTGGATCTTATACCAGTCGCCGCTGGAGCCGATCACGGTGACCTTGTCGCCGTTGTTGAGGCTGCCGATGATGCCGCCCCAGGGGCCGCTGCGAACGTTGAGTTTGCCGCTCACGACGACGGTTCCGGGCGTATTCGTGGCCGGGGTCGAGGAGTTCGAACCGCCGGGAAGCGTCAGTTTCCAGCCGGCATGGATGAGGCCGGGATTGTTCCGCAGCGAGGGGTACCGGCCGACATTGAGATTGACGATCTCCATGTATTTGTTGCCGTTGCCGAGCAGTTTCGCAGCGATTGCCCAGAGGGAGTCGCCGGACTTGACGGTATACGAACCACCGCCTTCGCCGCTGCCCGCGTTCGCCGGGACGACGACCCCATTGATCTTGACGGTCTGGCCGTCATCCTGGACCTGTTCGGGGGTACCGGTGAAAGGGGTTTCGGCCCCCAACCACGGCGTCGACAGCAGCAGCGCCGCCGAGAGAAGGATTCCATATCCATTCCTGTTCATGCTGCACCTCGCAGATAATATATACTCATTACTATATCAGATCCGTTTCCGGAGCGGGAGAGTTCTTGAATACTACGGAGCGACCGTCGATCGGTTTTGCGAATTTTCAGAAAAAACACCCCGAAACGATCGTTCCGGGGTGTTCGCATGTTCATAGGCGGATCTGGTCAGGAGGTCAGGGGATGTCGTAGGTGATCGGGATCCAGGACTTGGTGTCGCTGCGGAATCCGAGAATTTTTCCGTCGGGAGTCGCGGTCGTGTGGCGCACCATGTCGGGGGCGAGGAACGGGATCACGAGCAGATCGGCCTGGCCCAGCGTCTTGCCCTCGCCGGAGAGGCGGAGAACGCGGTGCTGGTGGACGACGCCATTGTCGTCGCAGGCGATCAGTTCGAGGTAGACGTTCGCCTTCGCATCGGCACCGATCAGCTTCGCCGAAACGTAATGCGCCTTGCGCTCCTTCGGCAGTTCGAGCGGGAACCGGGCGATCGAAACTTCGGCAACGGGCGAGGCGGTATCGGCGCGGAACAGCTCGGCCATTCCATCATCGAACTTGACGCCCAGGGGCTTGTCATCCTTGTCGACGATCGCGGACAGGTGGGTCTGGCCGTCGTATTTCTCGATCAGTTCGCCCGCGGGGTTGAAGCGGAGAAGGCTCTGCATGACCGGATTCACCACGAGCAGGTTTCCCTTGCTGTCGGCGCCGATCTCGAACGAGTCGGGCAGTCCTTCGACCTGGACGGCCGACACGCCTTTTTCGTCGACCCGCTCCACGACGCCTTCAGTAGAGTTGTAGAAGTAGAAGCCGCCGGTCGGGATGATCGCGAAGTCGCGCATGTGTACGAACGTCGCGGCCCCGCTTCCCGGGAATTTGAAGGCCTTGATGAAGCTGCCGTCGGCGCCGAACTGTTTGGCCGCCTGATTCACCGTATCGAGCACCCAGATCGAGCCGTCGGGCATCGCGCGAAACGCCGTGGGAGCGCCTTCCGTGCGGTGCTCGAGGTCCTGCGCGTCACCGCCGACATTCGCATCGGCGGTTCCGTAGGGGATCGAGCAGAGGTCTTTGGGGGCGACGGCGGAAGAGGCGAGCGTCGCTTCATACTGCATGCCGTTGACCATGACGGTCGTGAAGGGGGCGGCAGAAACGGCACCGGAGAACGAGAGGGCAACCGCGAACAACGAACCGAACAGAATGTTTCTCATCATTTCCTTGCTCACTTGGGGGGAAGTTTGATGCCGGGAACGGAGCGGGGATTCACCGAAGCTCCGCTCTTGTTGTACATCGCCATGTGCAGGTGAGCGCCGGTCGTCCACTGGCCGGTGTTGTCGGAGCGGGCGATCTCCTGGCCGTTGCGGACGCTCTGGCCCTGCCGGACGCTGACGCTCTGCAGGTGGCAGTAGAACGACGTATAGCCGTTGGCATACCGGACCTTCACGAACCGGCCGCCACCGGATTCATACCCGGTCGCGACGACGGTGCCGTCACCGAGGGCGTTCAGGCGGGTGCCGGTCGGAACAGGCAGATCGATGCCGGAGTGGAACGAGTGGCCGAACAGGGCGCGCGGGCCGTATTCCGAGCTGGAGCGGGACGGCATCGGCGAGCAGGGGGCAGAGCCGAAGC
>DAOOQQ010000001.1:0-191013 GCA_035388825.1 Candidatus Ozemibacteraceae bacterium | reverse complement strand
ACGATTCGGGGTCCTCGAGGCACTGTATCACCTGGGTCCCCTGAGCTCCGGGGAGCTGGGCCGCAAGATACTCAAATCGGCAGGCAATCTGACGCTGGTGATCGACAATCTCGTGCGAGACGGTCTGGTCGAACGACGCACGGGGGAATACGACCGGCGCATGAAGAGCGTCGTTCTGACACCCCGCGGTCACGAGCTGGTCGAATCGCTCCTTCCCGCCCACGTCGCCCTCATTGCCGACGAGATGGCCGCGCTGACGGCCGCCGAGCAGACCGAGCTCGCCCGTCTCTGCAAAAAGCTGGGTCTCCGGAGAGTGCCCCCTGCCTGATCTCTCACCCGGTGATCTGGAACAACCACATTTATATCAAGGAGTATTCAATATGAAAACCCTTCTGCACATCATTGCCAGCCCACGAGGCGAAGCCTCGACCTCGCTGCGTGTCTCAAATACCGTCGTGGAGCAGTTCCGGCGCCAGCACCCCGACGGGAAGGTCGACACGCTCGATCTGTTCGCCGAGGAGCTGCCGCGCCTGACCCTGAACGCCGTGAACGGGAAATACCGTCTGCTGAGCGGCAAAGAGCTCGATGACGAGACCCGCGAGGCCTGGAAGCCGATCGAGGCGCACATCAGCCGGTTCAAGGCCGCCGATGTCGTCGTGATCAGCAGCCCGATGTGGAACTTCGGCATGCCCTACGTGCTGAAGCACTATTTCGACGTCATCCTCCAGCCCCGATATCTCTTCCGGTATACGGCAACCGGGGTCGAGGGTCTGGCCGGCGACAAGAAGGTCGTCGTCGTCACGGCGCGGGGCGGGGACTACAGCCCCGGCAGCGGGGCCGAAGCCATGGATCTGCTGATGCCGCCCCTCAAAACGATGCTCGGCTTCATCGGCCTGAACGAGCCCGTGTTCATCAATGTCCAGCCGACCCTCGCCAGCGCCGAGCTGACCGAACCCCGACTGGCCGAAGCGCTCGAGACCGCGAAGAAGATGACGTTCTGATCCCGCACGGCCCGGTGGCCCGTCGGGGGCGTATGTCGCAGCTCCCGTATACGGGCGCCGGGCGGGTCGGGTGTGCTATTCTGCCCCCATGCATCCGATTCTCTTCGAATATGGTCCGATCCGCATCGGCTCCTACGGCGTTCTTCTGGCTCTGGCCTTCCTTGCAGCCATCTTCTTCACCAACCGCGAGTTCCGAAAAAATGCAGCCGATCCGGCGCTGGCATGGGACATCTACCTGCTCGCCATCATCGGGGGGCTGGTCGGCTCACGCCTGCTGTTCATTCTCGAACTGCCCGACCAGTTCCTGAAGGCCCCGCTCGCCACCCTGTTCGGCTCGACGGGCTTCTCGGTGATCGGCGGGTATATTCTTGCCTTTCTTTTCTGCTGGCTCCGGGTCCGGGCCTCCGGCGAGCCGTTCTTCCGGATAGCCGATCTGACGGCGCCGGGCATGTCCGTCGGGTATGCCGTCGGGAGGCTTGGCTGCATCGCGGCCGGTGACGGCTGTTACGGCATTCCGACGCTGTCCGGCTGTGCGATGCATTTTCCGAACGGTCTGGTATCGACGCTGAGCGCCAAAAACCCTCTCCTGGCCAAAATGTTCGCCGAACGGTTCCCCGGCATCCCGATCCCCACGGATATCGGTGTTCACCCGACACCTCTGTACGAGTCGGTCTCTCATTTTATTCTTCTTGCTATTCTTCTTCTCCCGATCTGGAATATCGGCCCGGGCCGACGTCTGGCGTTTTTCCTGTGCTGGTTCGGGACTTCCCGGTTTCTCGTCGAGTTCATCCGCCTCAATCCGCCCTCCTGGCTCGGGTTGACGAGCGACCACTGGCTCAGCATCGTGATCGTCATGATCGGGCTTGGCCTGTTTCTTCGTGCCCGGCCCGCCCCGATGACAGAACCATCGGCATGAAGCCGGCCATCGATCCGCGTCGCCGCCATCTGGTTCACGAAGGCCGTCCCGGAAACGGCCCCGTCGTCTACTGGATGTCCCGCGACCAGAGGATCGAGGACAACTGGGCTCTGCTGGCAGCCCGCGAAGACGCCTTCTGGCGGGAACGCGGCCTCTGTGTCGCGTTCTGTCTCGCCCCGGGCTTTCTGGGCGCAACGAGGCGGGCATACGATGCGCTGCTCCGAGGTCTCCGCGAGATCGAGGCGGAGCTGCGGCAACGACGCATTTCCTTCCGGCTGCTCCAGGGAAACCCGGCAGAAATCCTTCCCCGCTTTCTTCGGGAGATCGACGCCGCGGAGCTCGTCATGGACTTCGATCCCCTCCGGCCGAAACGGGAATGGCGCCGGCGCGTCTGCGAGGCCGTCCCGATCCCCTGCATCGAGGTCGATGCCCACAATATCGTGCCCTGCCGTCAGG
The DNA here is from genome assembly GCA_035388825.1 of Candidatus Ozemibacteraceae bacterium. Lineage (GTDB taxonomy): Bacteria > Muiribacteriota > Ozemobacteria > Ozemobacterales > Ozemobacteraceae > MWAR01. The sequence continues at coordinate 188,640 of DAOOQQ010000001.1, read as the reverse complement.
CCTCGGACAAACGGGAATGGTCGGCGGCAACCCTGCGAAGAAAGCTGATGCGCCTCCTGCCGGCCTTCCTGACGGAGTTTCCGGCCCTCGAGCCGATGACGGGGCACACGCCGACGGACCCGGCCACCGACTGGGAACAGGTTGCCGCCTCCCTCGTCTGCGATGAAACCGTTCCGCCCGTGCGCTCCTTCGAGGCCGGTCCATCGGCGGCGAAGAAGCATCTGGAGGCGTTCCTTCGACATCGTCTTACGGGCTACGACACCGCGCGCAACGATCCGAATCTGGATGGCCAGTCCCGTCTCTCTCCCTGGCTGCATTTCGGCCACCTGTCGGCGCAGCGGGTTGCCCTGGCGGTCTCCCGGGCCGATGCCCCCGAGCAGGATCGCGCGGCGTTCCTCGAGCAGCTCGTCGTGCGCCGGGAACTGGCGGATAATTTTTGTTATCACGAACCCGCCTATGACACGTTTGCCGCGACACCGGCCTGGGCCGTGAAAACGTTGAACCAGCACCGGAGCGATCCCCGCGAACACCTCTACGGGTTCGAGACGTTCGACCGGGCCGAAACACACGATCAGCTCTGGAACGCCGCCCAGATGGAGATGCTGCAGACCGGCTCGATGCACAACTACATGCGCATGTACTGGTGCAAGAAGATCCTGGAATGGAGCCCGTCTCCCGAAGAGGCCTGGGAAACGGCGATCCGGCTCAACGACCGGTATGAGCTGGACGGCCGCGATCCCAACGGCTACACGGGCATCGCCTGGAGCATCGCCGGGGTGCACGACCGCCCGTGGCAGACCCGGCCGGTGTTCGGTTCGATCCGGTATATGAACGACCGCGGCTGCCGGAACAAGTTCAATGTCGATGACTATAGAGCGAAGTGGATTCCTGGCAGCCCCGCGATGGTCAGAACAACTCCGAAATCACGCGGTTCGCGAACGCGATCCCCTTCGGCGAAAGCCTGATCACCGGCCCGTTTCTGATCAGCATTCCCGCCGACACCCGGCTATCGACGGCCAGGTGAAACGCTTCGGGCAGCGGGCCATACCGGTACTCGAGCCAGGAAAGATCCAGGCCGTCCGAGACGAGGCGCAGGCGGAGCATGACTGTTTCCCGAAACCGGTCTTCCGGCGAGAGCTGTTCGATCCCGGGAGCCCGCCCATCGAGCCAGTCCCGGAGGGATGCCGGATTCGACCGACGCACATCGTTCTGTGTGCCGACGGCGGCCGGCCCGAGGCCGATATACTCCCCCCCCAGCCAGTAGTTCATGTTATGGAGGCACCGGCCGGCCGGCCGGGCGAAGTTCGAGATTTCGTAGTGCTCGAAGCCGGCCTGCCCGAGCACGTCTGCGACCTCGAACAACTCTTCCGGCCCCACTTCCGACGGGTCGGGGAACCGGCCCTCCCGCACCCGGTCCGACAGGGGGGTGCCCTCCTCGACCGAGAGGAAATACGCCGAGACGTGTTGGACGGGGAATTCCCCGATCAATCGAGCAAGTTCCGCCGCAAGAGAGGGGCAGCCCGGCACGCCGAGGATCAGATCCACCCCGACGCGGGGAGTCAGCAACAGGGCGAGGGTGATCGCCGCCCTGCCGGCGGCGGCCGTCCCACGGCGGTCCAGGAGGCGCAGTTCGTCATCATGGAGTCGCTGGAGGCCCATACTGAGCCGCAGGCCAGGCAGTTCCTCGAGAACGGCCGCCGCTTCGGGCGTCAGGGTCTCGGGATTTGTTTCGACGGTCCATTCCTCGATCTTCGCCTGTTCGAGGGGGTGTTGCAGCAGCGCCAGAACGCGGGCAAGAGGCTTCGCGCCGATCGCCGTCGGGTTCCCGCCGCCGATGAACACCGTGCGCACAGCCTGCCCGACAGACGCGGGGAGCGCGCGGGTGATTTCCCCGGCAAGCCGGTCCAGCCAGGCATCGATCGACCCAGGGGACGGCACGACCGAGGAGAAGGCGCAGTATCCGCACTTGGAAAGGCAGAACGGAACGTGCAGGTAGAGTCCGAGACCGGCCGGGTCCTTCATTCGGCGAGAGGGAATCGGGCGCGCAGGGCCGCCACGAAAGCGGCGTCGGCACGTTCCGAAACCAGGCCGAGCGGCGAGAATCCGACGTCACGCACCTGCCGGAAAAACAGGATGAGTATTATTATTGTTATTGATATATTTTGCCAGGCGTTTATCTCCCATTGCCCAGACCAGGAGAGCGTCAAGTCGCTCCTGAACGGGTATAACCAGGGGATCGGCCATGTTTCGCCGTCCGGCCCCCGCGATCCGACGAGATCGCACAGAAGGTGCAGGGCAAAAAGGAATGCGGCGGTCGCGGCCACGCGGAGACGGCGCGCGGCAAAAGCCGTCAGAATCGCGATGGTGAGGGCTCCGGCAGCCAGGTTGTGGCCGAGGGTGTGATGCCATGCCGAAAACCAGACGGCCTCCCCGCCCCGCGCCAGGTCGGCGAGGGCGCCGATCCCGTCGAGATCCGGCAACAGACCGGCGGAAGCGGCCAGGGCGGTGTCCCGGCGCGTCCGGCAGAGGGGCTGAGCCACGCACCAGCTCACGAGCCCATGGGTGATGATGTTCATTCCGGCTCCTTCCGCCCCGGCCGGGACAGCCGCTCGAGAAAGACGGTCAGATCCGGATCGATCGCCAGTTCGATGGGGGTGCAGCCGGTGGCGTCGGGCCGGCGCGGGTCGGCCCCGTTCACGGCCAGCAGGCGGGCCACGGCGTTCCGCCCCTTCTCGGCGGCAAGATGCAGCGGGGTCCGGCCCTGCAGGTCCGGGGCGTCGATGCGGGCACCGAACTGGAGCAGGAGAGCCGCCGCCGTCGCGTTGTTCCGTTCGACGGCCACATGCAGCGGCGAGAGGCCGTTCGTCGAGCTGCCGCCGATCTGCGGCACGTTCGCAACGAGGGGCTCGTCATCGAGGGTCTGGCGCAGGGCCGTCAGATCGTGCACGCGCAGAGCTTCGAACAGGCGCCGCGACTTGTTCAGGGTCGCATCGGAAAGGGTGATGCGCGAAACGTTGTCGCTCACGCGCAGCGTGACACGCTGTTTCGTCTTCGGGTGCCGGATCTGCACCTCGTCACCGGCCCGCAGGATGAGCACGCGCCCTGTCGGGACGGCGCGCCGACCTCCATGGCGCCGGATCACGGCGGCCGCCGACGCCTGGCCGTATGCTTCGGCGACATCGAGGGGGGTCTGCTCGAATTCATTTATTGCATTCACTATTTTTGAATCCGAGGCAAGCCGGTCGGCTGTTCGCACGAGTCCCGCGGCGGCGCACAGGTGCAGGGCATTGTCGCCATTGGCCGTCATCCGTGCAGGATCGGCGCCGGCATCGAGAAGCAGGCGGCAGGCCGCCTCGTTGCCGAGCAGAACCGCAACATGGAGCGGAGGCAGGCCGTCGCGAACGGGGGCATTGGCCAGGAGCGGGGCTTTTGTGAGAACAGCTCCGAGAGCGGCAGTGCCGGTGGCGCTCAGAAGCGACTCGAGATCCACGGGGGTATCGAGGCCGCCGGCCTGGCGAAGAACCGTTGCCAGCTCCCGACAGCCGGCGGCATCGGCAAGCGCCAGCGGCGTCTTCCCTGCCGCATCTCCGGGATTGACCACAGCGCCGTGGGAGGTCAGCCAGCGCGCCATGGCAAGAGCCCCCGGAGCCTTGGAGGGCGGCTTCGCTCCGGAAGGCGCGGGAATCGTCCAGTGGAGCGGGGTTCGGCCGTGCACATCCCGGGCGTTGAGATCGGCACCCGCGCGCCACAACTCTTCTGCCGCGGCCGTCTGGTCCCAGGCAGCCGCGAGGTGGAGAGGGGTGGCCCGTTTCACGGGATCGACACCCCGGGCATCGGCGCCATGGCCGAGAAGGAACCGGACCACTTCGGCGGAGCCCGTCATGGCAGCGATATCCAGGGCCGACATTCCCTGACCCCGATGGTTGCGGAGCCGGATATCTGCCCCGCGCGAGACGAGAAGCTCGACGATCTCCTGGTTTCCGGCCCAGGCCGCGAGATGCAGCGGGGTGATGTCCTGGGGATTCTTCGCATTCACGTCGGCGCCGGCATCGAGCAGTGCCCGGACGATGTCGGCCCGCCCGGACTGGGCGGCGAAATGCAGCGGTGTTGCCTGCTGGAGCATCGGCAGGGCTTCGGAAACCGGCCGCATCGTGTCCCGCTCCTCGATCGTCCGGGGCCGCAGCCGGATGATCTCGCGCAGCCGGTCCAGATCGCCACGCCGCACGGCCTCATGAATATCCCCCGCCCACACCCCCTGGGCGCCGAGCACCAGCAGCCCGGCGATAACCGCGCCGCGGCCGACGACCGCCCACGTTCTCCCGTAGAATTTCACGCGCACCGCCCCCTGTCCCCGGAATCGATCATGACCTGCGACCGGTCCCATTGTATGCGCAACCCCGGGGCAGGGCAAATCCCCGGGGCAGGGTGTTTCGTGCTATCGTGGGGAGGGTTCTGAAGTTCACCGGGAACGGAGGGTGCGAAGATGTTTCTCGAACCGCTGCGGGTCGGCTCGATCGGGAATTTCTGCTATCTCCTCGGCGATGCCGAAGGGGGAACGGGGCTCATCGTCGATCCGGCTTTCGATCCGGATCTGATCCTCGCCGCCATCAGGAAGCACCGCCTCGACGTGACGAGGATCGTCCTCACCCATCACCATTTCGACCACATCAACGCCGCGACGGCGCTGAAAGCCCGCACGGGGGCGGCAATCACGGCGCACCGGGCCTGCGAGCCGCTGGTCCGCGGCAATGTGCATATCGACTCATATTTATCCGACGGCGCCGAGCTGGACTGGAAAGGCAACGGCCGGATCGAGATCCTCCACACGCCCGGCCACTCCCCCGGAGGAATCTGCCTGATCGCCGACGGCCGGTGGCTGATCACCGGCGACACGCTGTTCATCGGCAACTGCGGCCGGACCGATCTCGAGGGCGGCGATGCGCAGGCGCTCTATCAGAGCCTGGCTCGACTGAAGCGGCTTCCCGACGGGTTGATCGTCTGCCCCGGCCACGATTACGGCCCGGTCCCCTCCCGAACCCTCGGCGAGGAAAAGCGGCTCAACCCGGCTCTTGCGGCCGCCACCTTCGAGGAGTTTCAGGCCGTTCCCTGAGACGCGACGCTACCACTCGTAGGGAACGCCCTGTCTCAGGCTCCAGAACGCCGACTCCTTCCAGCCAGAGTCGAACTGGGCTCGCTGCATCTGAAACACGTCGGGAATGGCCGCGTCGAGTTTTTTCCCCGCCCCGAGCCGCTCGAATAATTGAATAGCCGATGCTATCCCAGAGGGGAAATCGGCCTTCTTCTTGACGAGGAAGGCGGCCATCAGATAGGCCTGCGCCCGCGCCGTGTCGCGGGCGGCAATGGTCGCAGCCGGATCGGCGAGGATGCCGTCGACCTTTTCGAGCGTGACGAGCTGCGCTTCATCGCTTGCGATGCGCGCCTGAACCGATTGGAGCAAGTGCTTCACGACGTCATCGCTGCCGCCGAGAATCTCGGCCACACCGGCCTGGAGCCACAATCCCTGGTTTTCCGGCTCGAACGCCTTCGGGGCACGGCGATGCAGCAGGGCCCGCGTCAGCTCCCGGGCGAGCTCGTGGCCGGGCAGGGCCTGGGAAAGCAGGACCGAGGTCTCCTCGCCCGCGTCGGGATACTCCGTCGCGATCCAGCTGCGCACGGCGCCGATATCGGCGTACAGGGCGGAAACCGCCAATATATCCTGGTCGGGATAGTATCGGGCCACCGCCGATCCCATGGCGGAAACCGGCACGAGATGGACGGTGACCGGCTCCTTCGGATTTCCCAGGCGCGGCTCGAGGCGGTTCATCGTCGTTTCGAGGCTCTGCATGATCACGCCCGGCAGGGTGGGGGCGGTTCCGTCTGCCGATTTCAGGGCAAACCGGGCGGAGGAGGCGGCCGGACCGTTCATCGGGAACGAGGGCGGCACGAAACCCGCGGCACCGGCCGGGATTACGGGCTTCGGAGCAGGCGCAGCCGCGGCAGGGGCCGGTTCCGCGGAAGCCGGCGGCGGCGTTCCCGGCTCTGCCGACGGAACCTCCTGCCCGGGCTCGGCGGATCTGGTGGGGTCCGGCGGCAGGGGCGTGGGGCGGCTTTCATCCTGTTCGGGGGCGATCTTCTGCGGCAATGCGGGGTTCTGTTGCGCCGCCTGTTCGGCGTTCGAGAGCCGGGTCATGATCTGCTGGGCGAGCGCGGGGTCGCGGCTGAGGGCCGGCACCGCGGTGAGAGCGTTGAGGACGGTCACATGATCGCCGTTCATGGCGAAGCCCTTTCTCAGCCAGTCCAGCCCCTTGTCGAGCTCCCCGACCTTGAACCAGTACAGCGCCTCCATGTAGCAGGCGAGGCTGCGCCGGGGCAGCCGGGCGGCCCACAGATCGAGCGCGCGCCGGGCATCCTTCGCCCGGTTGCCGATGATGGCAAGCTGGACATACAGGGGCCAGGCGTCGCGATCGAGGAACGGCAGGCCGTTTCCGGCATCGTCGAGAATCGTCTTCGCCTCGTCGGGACGGGCATTCGCCGCGGCGAGCAGGCCGGCTTTCAGGTTCACCGACGGCAGGTTGTAGCCCCGCCGGAACGCGCGCCGCAGGATCTCGCTTCCCTTTTCGGGCTCGCCCGTCATGAGCGCGAGATCGAGCCGAAGCAGGTCGAGCATCGGGTGGTCCGGGTCGCGCTGGGCGACCTGGTCGAGAAACACCTGGGCATTCCGGGGCTGCATGCGGTCGAGGGCAATCCGGGCCCGCACCAGCAGTCCTTCGGCGCTTCTGGAAAACGTCTGCGTCAGTTGATCCGCGGACTCTTCCGCTTCCTTCCAGCGGTCGAGGTCATACAGGGCCCGCGCCCGCGAGGTCGCCGAGGTCTCGGGGTGGACATCGACGATCATCGCCCGGATGAACAGCAGCAGGGCGTGGCAGGGCTCTTTCGCAAGCCCCTGATCGCACAGGAGCGTCGCATCCTTGATGCGGCCCAGATACAGGGCGCAGAGAGCGGTCAGGGCGCCCCCGTCGACTCCCGGATACCGCTTCTCATACTCCTCGGCAAGCGCGAGGGCCTTGTAGAACTGGCCGCGCGCGATCTCGTCGAGAACACTGTCGTAGTGCAGCTTCGACGTCTTGAGCCGGTTCAGGAGCTGCGGCAGGCGGCTCGTGATCTGCCCGAAATGGTCCTGGAGCGCCGACGGATCGACGGGAATCGGCCTCGGAGGCGGGGGAAGCCGCGCGAGCAGCTTCCGGGCCGTCGGGTCGTCCTGGTTGAGGCAAAGGGCCTTGCGCAGCCATTCCCCGGCGAGCAGGGGTTGACCGGCCTTGATCTCGATGCCGCCCAGCAGGTCCAGAAGGTTGGTGCTGCGGAACCCGTCGAAGTAGATGCGAAGCGCATACAGCCGCGCCTCGTCGAGGCGGTTCGCCGTGAACGCCTCGTGCGCGAGCTTGTACAGGTCGCGCGGCACCATCACCTGCTTTTTCAGGAAGACGCCGCGGGCGCCTTCGATATCCGTCAACTCGACGGGTCCGGCAGCCGCACGAAGCGGTACGGCGCAGGGCACGCCGGCCATCACCGCAATCACGGCCAGAACCCGCAGAAAAGCCTTCCCTTCTCGCATTTCATTCATATCGATCATCCTCGCATCGGCGACAGGGTTTTCTCATTATAGACTGCCGCCCCGACAACGGCAACGCATCCAGACTCCGGGCAGTATCACGCATTTCCCCGGCCTATTCTCGTGCATTCCGTCACGCCCCGTTCATCCTGCCATTCCAGGCGCTCGTCTATGGTCATTTAGAATATGTATTTATATATATTTTTATCTGTGTCATCTGCGACATCTGCGGATCGTCCTCTCCCGTGCGGTTGACTCTTCGTGCCGGATGGGTGAGAATGGCCCGTGGCCCGGCCACAGGATGCCTCGAGAGGCCCCAGCGGGATGAACCACCTCAGGAGAGACACCCATGAATCCGCCCACCCCCTTCGACCCCTCGAACATCCAGGGGCTTTCCTCCCCGCAAGTCCTCGAAGCCCGCGCCACCTGGGGCCTGAACGAGCTTCCCACCGGCAAGAAGCGCGGCATCCTCGATATCGCGGCGGAAGTGGTCCGTGAGCCGATGTTCCTGCTGCTGATCTTCTGCGGCCTCCTGTATCTCCTGCTCGGAGACCACGAGGAAGCCCTGATGCTGCTCGGCTTCGTCTTCGTCATCATGGGCATCACGTTCTACCAGGAGCAACGCACCGAGAACGCTCTCGAAGCCCTGCGCAACCTCTCCAGCCCGCGCGCCCTCGTGATCCGCGACTGCGTCCAGCAGCGCATCGCGGGGCGGGATGTCGTTCCCGGCGACATCGTGCTGCTGGTCGAGGGCGACCGCGTTCCCGCCGACGGCATCGTGCTGCACGCCGTGAGTCTCACGACGGATGAATCCCTGCTGACGGGCGAATCCGTTCCCGTCCGGAAAAAAGCCGACCCGGCCATCACGGAAATGGGCCAGCCGGGCGGCGATGGAACCCCGTTCGTCTTTTCCGGCTCGATGGTCGTCAAGGGGCAGGGCATCGTGCGCATGATCCACACCGGCATCCGCACCTCGATGGGCAAGATCGGCAAGGCCCTGGAAAGTCTCGCCCCGGAGCAGACGCGGCTTCAGCGGGAAACGGGCCGCATCGTCCGGAACTTCGGCATCGTCGGGGCAGTCTCCTGCCTCATCGTGGTCGTCGTCTACGGCCTGACCCGGCACGACTGGATCCAGGGCTTTCTGGCCGGCCTCACCCTGGCGATGGCGACCCTGCCCGAAGAGTTTCCCGTGGTCCTCACGATCTTCCTCGCCCTCGGCGCCTGGCGCATGTCGCATCGCAACGTGCTGACGCGGCGCGTCCCCGCCGTCGAGATCCTGGGGTCGGCGACGGTGCTCTGCACCGACAAGACCGGCACGCTGACCCAGAACCGGATGACGGTCACCCATCTTTCGACCGACAGCCTCGTGCATGTCGTCGAACAGGGCGCCGCCTCGCTTCCCGAGGAGGTCCACGAGCTCGTCGAGTTCGCCATCCTGGCCAGCCCCGTCGATCCGTTCGACCCGATGGAAAAAGCGATGTGTGACCTCGGCAAGGTCACCCTCGACCGGACGGAACACCTGCACCGCGACTGGACGCTCGTCCGCGAGTATCCCCTGTCCGAGGAGCTGCTCGCGATGTCGCGGGTCTGGCGTTCCCCCACGGGAGACTCCCTGACGCTGGCCGCAAAAGGCGCTCCCGAAGCGATTGCAGACCTCTGCCATCTGCCGGATTCCGACCTCGTCGCGCTTCGGAAGCAGATCAACACGCTGGCCGACCAGGGGCTGCGGGTCATCGGCGTTGCGCACGGCACGTTCGCCGAGCAGGAACTGCCGGACGGCCAGCACGACCTGACATTCGAGTTCCTCGGCCTGCTCGGCCTCGCCGACCCGGTTCGTCCCGAGGTGCCGGCGGCCGTCGCCGAGTGTCTCACCGCCGGCGTGCGCGTCATCATGATCACGGGCGACTACCCCGGCACGGCCCGCAGCATCGCCCGCCAGATCGGACTACCCAACGCCGAGGAAGTGATCTCGGGCCCCGAGCTGGATGCGATGGATGACGAGACGCTGCGGAAACGGATCCGGACAGTCTCGATCTTCGCCCGGGCCGTTCCCGAGCAGAAGCTGCGGCTCGTCCAGGCGCTGAAAGCCAACGGGGAAGTCGTCGCAATGACGGGAGACGGGGTCAACGACGCCCCGGCCCTGAAGGCAGCAAATATAGGCGTAGCTATGGGCGGCCGCGGCACGGATGTCGCCCGCGAAGCCGCTTCCCTGGTGCTTCTCGACGACAACTTCACCTCGATTGTCCAGGCCGTCCGACTCGGCCGCCGCATCTTCGACAACCTGCGCAAGGCGATGTCGTTCATCGTTGCGGTCCACATCCCGATCGCCGGCCTTTCCCTGCTGCCCGTGCTGCTGCGCTGGCCGCTGCTGCTGCTTCCCGTGCACGTCGTCTTCCTGGAACTGTTCATCGACCCGGCCTGCTCGGTCGTGTTCGAAGCCGAAGCCGAGGAGCCGGACATCATGAGCCGGCCGCCGCGCACCGAGAACGAACCCCTGTTCGACCGCAACACCGTGATCCACAGCATTCTCCAGGGCGCCTGTATCCTGATTCTGTCCCTCGTTGCCTACATCGCGGTCACCGGGGTGAGCCGGTCCGCCGAGGAGGCGCGCACGGCCTGTTTCATCACCCTCGTCATCGGGAATTTCGGCCTGATCCTGAGCAACCGCAGCATGAAGAAGAACTTCATCTCCGCCCTGCGCACCCCCAACGCGGCCCTGTGGTGGGTGATCGGCGGCACCGGTCTCGCCCTGGTCCTGTGTCTCACCGTCCCCGTCCTCGCAAGCCTGTTCAAATTCGGCTCTCTCCACGGCCAGGATCTGATCGTCGCATTCGGCGCAGGCGGGCTTGCCATCGCTCTCAGCGAGCTGATCAAGCTGTTTTTCCACTCGGGCCGGCTCCGCACGGCATCATGATCATCCTTTCCCGCCGTTTCCTGATCTCCTGGCTGGTCTTCGCCGCCTGGGCCGTGTTCATGCTGTCTACCGGAAACGGCCCCCTGTTCCGGCAACACTGGCCGGTTTCTCTGACCATGACCCTGGGCTCGTTCGTGGCGGGGGCGACAGCGGAAGGCGGTGGCGCAGTCGCCTTCCCCGTATTCACCAAACTGCTCCACATCCCCTCGGAAACGGCCCGCGACTTCGCGCTCGCGATCCAGTCCGTCGGGATGACCTGCGGCGCGCTCATCATCATCCGGAGCGGGTATGCGTGGCTTCCGGGCGTCTACGCCTGGACGCTGGCCGGGGCGGCCGCCACCCTCGTTCCCGGCCTCCTGTGGCTGGCGCCCCTCGTTCCGGCCCCCTACCCCAAGATCATCTTCACCCTGTTCACGCTCTGTTTCGGTTTCTTCCTCTGGCATCTCAACCGCGCACCGAGAAAAATAGCTGAAACAATAGATATTTCGCCGCCGCACCGGTGGTTCGCCTTTCTGATGACCGGGGCGCTGGGCGGGCTGATCTCTGCCCTGGTCGGAAGCGGCGCCGATGTCGTGCTGTTCGTGGTGCTGTGCCTGCGGTACGGCATCGACGAAAAGATCGGCACCCGGACGACGGTCGTGCTGATGGGAAGCGTCTCGATGATCGGCTTCCTGTTCCGGCTGCTCTCGGGCACCCTCGCCCCCGACGTCCTGCCGATGTGGCTGTGCGCCGCCCCGATCGTCGCGTTCGGGGCGCCCCTCGGCGCGGCATTCTGCTCGTGGCAGCCGCGTCAACACGTCGTTTGGTTCCTGCTCGTGCTGATCGCCATCGAGTTCGTGACGACCCTGCTGCTGGTGCCGTTCGACCGGCAGGCCGTCCTGTTCAGCCTCGCCTTCACCGTCGTCGCGCTGACAGCCATGCGGCTGCTCCGGAAACGGACCGCCTGAGACTTCTCAGCCGGAGGAACGCCTGGCCCCGGGAGCCCCGAGCACGCGGCCCAGCAGGAGCAGCGGCGAGGTTGCCGCAAGCAGGAGCGCCCATTCCCCGAGCGAAAGGGGGATGGTACGGAACACCTCGCCCCCCATCTGGACGATGAGCACCTGGGCGACGAGCGTCACCAGGAACATGGCCCCGAACCAGGGGTTCTCGCCGATGCCGAGCCAGGGCGGACGGCGCGCCCCGAAGCCTCGCGCGTTCACCAGATTCCAGAGCTGGACGAACACGAACAGGCAGAAAAACCAGGTCAGGTGACGGGCGTCGATTTCCCCGTCGGGCCGCTGCCAGGAGCGCAGGATGACGACGAAGGCGGACATGCACACGGCCGACGTCGTCAGGATGGCTTTCAGCATCGGTCTCGTGACGATGAAGGCCCGGCTCGACCGCGGCGGATCATCCAGGATGCCCGGGTGGGGCGGCTCGGTCGCCAGGGCAAGCGCCGCAAATATATCCATGATGATATTCACCCACAGCATCTGGAGAATCGTCAGCGGGAGGCGCACGCCGATGAACGGGCCGATCAGGTTGATGCCGAGGGCCATCACGTTCACCGAGAGCTGGAACACGAGGAACCGCTGGATGTTCAGAAACAGCGACCGGCCCCAGCGGACGGCGGCGAGAAGGGCGTGGAGCCCCTCGTCGAGCAGCACGAGATCTCCGGAGGCGCGAACCCTGTCGGATGCGCCGTTTCCCATGACCAGACCGATGTCGGCCTGTCGGAGCACGGAGGCATCGGCCTCCCGTTCGCCGATGGCGGCGACGACCTCCCCCCGACGCCGGAGCAGATCGACCAGGGACGAGCGGTCGCCTGTCCCGGCGCGTGCCAGCACCCTGGGCAGCTCGGCAAGGTGCGTGCCGGAAGCCCCGATCACGCGCCGGAGAGCCTCACCGGTCATGACCTGGCACGGCGCGGCCGGCCCTCCGACGAGCCCGGCTTTCCGGGCGATCTTCTCGGCGTGTTCGGGGGTCTCGGATGTCACGAGCGTCACCCGGATTCCGGCGCGGAGACACTGGTCGAGGGCGGCGGCCGTCTCGGGGGAGATCGTCCCGGATATCAGGACGGCACCCAGCCAGACGAGGTCCTCGAGGGGATCTGCCGGCTCGCTTCCGGTCGTTGCGCGCATGGCGAACCCGATCACCCGGCCATCCGCTGCGAGGCTTCGCAGGCTCGTCTCCAGGTCTCTCCGCGCCGCGGCATCGGCTGCGAGGGGGCGTGTGACACCGCCCTCCAGGATCCTGCGGCACCGTTTCAGCAGGAGCTCGGCAGGCCCCTTCACATGGAGCCTCCTGCCGTCGGCCGGATTTTCGTCGCCTCCCGGCCGGCCGAGAGTGGCCATGAACCAGGTGTCGGGCCCCGCATGCCATTGTCTGACCAGCTCGAAGCCGGTGCGGTGACCGAGATAGGAAATGCCCCGGTCCCGCAGCCAGAACAGCAGAGCACCCTCGAGCGGATCGCCGATCGTCACGGGGGGGTCGTCGCACCGGCGCGCCAGATGGGCTGTCGCATTCACGGAGATGGCCTCGGCAAGAAGCGGATGGGGCGCCAGAGCAGCATCCCGGGAGATGGTCCCTTCCAGGTAAGAGCCGACGGAGAGACGCGGCTCCATCATGGCTCCCGTGTCTCCGGTGCAGATGACCGTCACGGCACCGATCGTCTCGCAGGCATGCAGCCGGCGAACGATCGTCCGGCCGGCCAGAAGCCGGCGCATGCCCCAGGCCAGACACAGCGTGATGCTCATGCTCAGCCCGTCCGGGACGGCGACGACGATGAGGGCGATGGCCTGGAGAAGATCCTGGAGCAACGCGGCCTCCAGGGGGCGGCTTCCCCACGCCGCAAGGCTGAAGGGAAGAATGCCGGCAGCCCAACCGAACAGGAGGCCGATTCCGGCAACCGTGCATCCCCAACGTATTCCGAGCAACCAGGGCGGCAGGCCGGCACCGGCGAACAGGTCCCGTCCCGTGATCTCGAACCCCGCCAGACCGAGAATGTCGAGGGCCGTCGGAAGCCAGAACGGAAGCAGAGCGGCCGCGACACCGGCGCCCAGACACAGATGGGCCCACGCCTGGCCGGGCGGAATCACGATGCTGCCGGTCGTCACGCGGCCGGCCACCAGAACGGCGAAGATGACGGCCGCCGCGGTGACGCCGAAGAAGGCGATGGCCCGGCCGAGGCCGTCGAGCTGTTTCCGGAGCGGGGAAGGCTCCTCCCGTTCGGCAGACGCCTGTCCCCCGGCGCGGCCGAGCTCCGTCGCGTCGCCAACGGCCGTCACCCGCATCAGCCCGCGCCCCTGGCGGACGGCCGAGCCCCGAAGCAGCCGGTCGGGGCTGGCCGTTCCGACCCCGATGACAGCCACGGAAAGCCGGTCGGAAGGCCATTTCAATACCGGCCGGAGGTCGCCAGTGAGCCTCGACTCATCGATCTCCACGGCCTGGCCGCGGATCAGCAGGCCGTCGGCGGGCACCTCGTCGCCCGCTTCCAGCCAGACGATGTCATCGACGACGATCTCGGAGCGCGAAACGGAAGCCAGGGCCCCGTTCCGGACGACCCGCACCGGCACGCACTCCCGGGCCACCGCGAGGAGATCGAACTCCCGGTCGGCCCGTTCCTCGCTGATGAAGCCGATCAGGGTGGCAAGCGTGACAATGAGGCAGATGACGGCCGTCTCGATCATGCTTCCTTCGGATACGCCGATCAGGGCCATGATGACGGCGGTTCCCAGCAGAAGGCGGATGATCGGATCGTCGAACTGACGGAGCCATCCCAGCCACCAGGGTGGACGGGGCGGGAGAGACAGCCTGTTCAGGCCAAACCGGCGTCGGCGGTCTTCGACATCCGGTTCGGAAAGCCCACCGATCTGGTCGGGGGAAGGGATCACCGTTTCTCTGCGCGGATCCGGCGTCGGAAGGCGCGGGGCCTCCTCCTCGGACGGAGGCCGGCGCGGACGTGCCTTGCGATCGTTTCTGACACCACCCTCCACGGTCACTTGGTCCCGGATTCGGAATCGGGCGGGGGTTCCTGCGGAGGAGGCGGGGTGATGATGACGGCCGGCGTTGCCTCGAGATCGGCTTCGGTGTAGGTCTGAGGATCCCTGGTTGCATCCCCCTCGTCGGGCGCCGTGAGAGCCTTGACCTTCTCGTAGAACAGCTTCGGCGTCTCGAAGTCGAGGGCCTTCGCATGGCGCCGGCAGTAGGGGCTGCCCGGCATGGCCAGCCGCGAACAGGGCGTGTTCAGGTTGTCGACGAAGGCACAGCGGCGGCGCTCGATGCGGATCTTTTCGAGGTCCGTCCAGGAGGCCAGATCGAACCGGTAGATCTTCCGGAGGATGAGGCCGGAATTCATGTGATACGTGTTCGATGCGGCATCATAGATGAACAGCGAGCCCGTCCGATACCACCCGGGATGCACCGGCTCCCCGTTTTCCTCGACCGACCATCCGCGCAAGAAGCCGAGCTCCTTGAGCCGCCCGAGATCCTGATGAAGCTGTTCGAGCAGGCTTTCGTCATGGCCGTCGCTCATCTCGAGACAGGCTCGCTCGATCAACGACATCAGCGAAAGCTCCACCGCACTCGAGGTGCTGCCGGCTTCGGGGCCGGCCGAGGCGAGATCGATCCGGTTCCGCTCTACCAACAGTTCCCAGAGGGTCAGGTAGATCCGGAACGCGAAGGGGTGGCGCCGGTCGTCGAGCGCATAAGCTACGGGATGCGGCAGCTTCGGATACCGGTTCCGCAGATGCTCCTCATACAGCGGCGGCGAAAACCGGAATCGCCCCGCCGTGAACGTTTCGACTTCGCGGCCGGCGGAATCGCGCACCCATTCGCGTTTCACCTGCTCCTCGAACGGAATCAGGGGGCAATAGGTGCGGATCGCGACGCCTCTCGGTCCCGAAATCTGGAAGTAGAAAAACTCGTCGCACAGCTCGGTGAAGGCAATCGAGAGCATGCCGCGCCGGCGGTCTGTGAGCGTCTCCTCGCCTGGCCAGAGCTGGGAGGCCATCTTGCCGAGATCGAACTCGAGGCTGCCATCCGGATGCCCCTTCGAGGCGGCGAAGGCCATTTCGAACACCTTCCGCTGGAAGGGGGTCATCGAACGGACCAGGCCGTACGGCTGCCGGGCGACCCCGTCCTTGTTGAACTGGCCGTACAGCCAGTGGAACAGCTTCCAGCGACGTTCGGCGCCGCCGTAGATCACCCGAAGGACGATGAACAGGAGGATGAAGAGGGCCAGGAAAAGCGCCCCGACGGACCGGACCATCAGCCGCAGCACCATCAGCCGCATGCGGATCAGCTCGATCGCCTGGTTGTTCGGCGACAACCGCTCGGCATACTCGGGAAACTTCGTGATTCCGGCCCGGTCCTTCTCCATTTCGTGCATGACCCGCGTGAGCAGGGATTGCTCCGACATGCCGAGCTTCGTCACTTCCTTGCCGGCGAGATCGGCGATCTCGTCCTGGAGCCGCGGCCAGAACACGGCGTCGATGAAGAGGTCGGTGCGCAGCAGCATCAGCCAGGCGGAAACGGCGGCGAACAACGCCAGGGCGACAACCGCCAGACGCAAGAAAGCGTCTGATATATGTCGATCATAATAATATACCCGGTTTCGCGATCGGATGACCATGGCTCAGCTCTTTCGTCCGGCCCGACTGGTCGGCGCCTGGCCGGCGAGATCGATGAACACCAGGAAGCCGCAGTAGGGGCAGCGCACGGCGTTGGGTTTGGCGTTGCAGCCCGGGCAGGTCTTGGTCACGGCACCGACGATCCGGTCCCCGCAGACATGGCAGGTGACGGTCCCCTCGCCCCACTCGATCCGGGCGCGGCAGTTCACGCACCTCACCAGGTTCATGCGGGCGACAAGGTGATACGCGGTGCGCACCATCAGGTTCACGGTGAGGAAAAACAGGGAGAGCACCAGGTAGATGGGCAGAAACACCAGCTTGAACACGAACCGCACCTCGATCTTCTCCTCGAAGATCACGTAGAAATCCGAATTCACATACCAGTTGTAAATTTTGACGTAGTCTTCGAGAATGCGCGGCATGACCAGCAGGACCAGGATCGCAACCGTCAGGCCGGCAAGCATCGCCACGGCAAGCCAGAAAAAGGCGCCGAGGACACCCGTTCCGATGACAACCTGGCCCAGATGGGCAAAAAAGTAGCCGAGGGCACGCAGCTCGAAAAACGCCGTCACATCATTCATCCGTCTTTCCCATCCTCCCCTGCCGGCCCCATTTTATCACGCCTCCGTTCCCCGGTGGCGACATCCGTCGTCGAGAGAAGCGGCGAGAGACATCGCGAGACGAGGGCGGTGCACGCCGTTCCCAGCAGAGCCAGTTTGACGATGGCCACGACGATCCCCATACCGCCAGCGGAGGCGCCTCCCCATGCCGTGACCGTTGCCGCCAGCGTCCCCAGCAGCGTGAACACCGCGTCTTTCCGGTGGTGCCAGGCGAACAGGTTGCACAGGGGGGAATCGAGCCGTTCGTCGGTCCGGAACAGGCCGCGGGCGATCGTTTCCTTCGCGATACCGAGCGCGAGCGCGAACATCCAGAGACCTGCCAGGCCGACGCCGGAACCCACGAGATCGGCGTTCAGGGGGGGCGCAAAAGCGGCCGCCCAGGCCGGAACCAGTCCCGGAATGATGCCGGCAGCCAGGTTGACGGCCACCCCCAGAAGAACCCGCCACAGGATCAGGCTCGCGATCAGCGCCAGCAGCGCCTCGCCGGCACGGCTTCGCCAGCAGGGGCGGCGCCACGCACGCAGCACGAGGAAGGCGCTTCCCAGATCCCAGGCGGCGATCGCGGCAAGCCGTTCGACGAGCACGGGCTCGCGGACGGCGAGGCTCCAGGAGAGGCCGCTTCCGACGAGGCCGAGGTGGCCGGCACCGACCAGCCCGGCCGTCACGAGAAACGCCAGCGCCACGGCGCGGTCCAGGGCTTCGCGGATTCCGCCCGCGACCGCCTCTTCCCGACCCTCGTCGAATCTCATGGTTCTCCGTGCTCCGGCGAAAGCAAAGCCCCGGCGGTCACCTGCCGGGGCTTTGTATTCGCAGCATTATTTTACGACGAAGCTGGCCATGCGCTTCGGCACATGGATGAACTTCACGATCGTCTTGCCCTCGAGGAACTTCGCGACTTTCTCGCTCTTCATGCAGGCCTCGCGCACCTGGTCGTCGGAGAGGCCGATCGCCACGCGCACCTGGTCGCGCAGCTTGCCGTTCACCTGGACGGGGAGGTTCACCGCATCCTCGACCAGCGCCGCCTCATCCCACTTCGGCCAGGCCTGCAGATGGACCAGACCCCGCGCGCCGCGGCCGGTGCGGTCCCACAGCTCCTCGGCGAGGTAGGGCATGATCGGGGCCAGCAGGAGCAGCAGGGCATCGACCGCCTCGTCCCACAGCGCCGTGCCCGCCAGTTCGGTGTTGCGGGCGAAGTCGGAGAGCGCGTTCACGAATTCCATCAGCTTCGCCACGGCCGTGTTGAAGCTGAACGTCTCGATGTCGCCCGTGACCCCCTTGATCGTCTTGTGGATCCACCGCTTCAGCTCGACGGCCTTCTCGCCCTCAGCCACGCCGCCCTTGCCGCCCGGATACTCCTGCACCAGGTCGTAGACGCGGTTGACGAACCGGTACATGCCCTTGATGCCCTCGTCCGACCAGGCGACCTCGAGCTCGAAGCAGCCCAGGAACAGGATGAACGCCCGCAGCGTGTCGGCGCCAAACCGCTCGACCATCTCGTCGGGGGTGATGACGTTGTTCTTCGATTTGCTCATCTTCTGGCCGTCGGGGGCCAGCATCATGCCCTGGTTGCGCAGCATCGCGAACGGCTCGCCGAACGGGATCAGCCCCTCGTCCTGCATGACCTTCGTCCAGAACCGCGCGTACAGCAGGTGCATGACGGCATGTTCGGCGCCGCCGACGTAGAGATCGACCGGCAGCCAGTAGGCGGCCTTGGCCTTGTCGAACGGGGCCGTGTCGAGCTTGGGATCGATGAACCGCAGGAAATACCACGAGGAGCAGGCGAACCCGTCCATCGTGTCGGTCTCCCGGCGGGCCGGCTTGCCGCACTTCGGGCAGGTCGTGTTCACCCATTCCGAGATGCCGGCGAGCGGGGATTTGCCATCCTGGCCCGGCTTGAACTCCTTGATCGGAGGCAGCAGCACCGGAAGCTGGTTTTCCGGGACAGGCACGGTGCCGCAGCCGTCGCAGTGCACGACCGGGATCGGGGCGCCCCAGTACCGCTGACGGCTGATCAGCCAGTCGCGAAACTTGTAGTTCACGCGCCGATGGCCGAGGTTCTTCCCCTCGAGCCAGGCGGCCATGCGGTCCATCGACGTCTCGGAGGTCAGGCCCGAGAACTCGCCCGAATCGATCAGCACGCCGTACTCGGTATAGGCGGCGGCAAGATTCCCCTGCGCCTTTCCGGCCGGGGTGATGACCTCGCGGACCGGGAGGCCATACTTCTTCGCAAACGCAAAGTCGCGTTCGTCATGCGCCGGAACGGCCATGACGGCGCCGGTGCCGTAGCTCACCAGCACATAGTCACCGATATAAATCGGCACGTTCTCGCCGTTGAAGGGATTGATCGCGAAGCTGCCGATAGCCGTGCCGGTCTTTTCCTTGTCGGTCGAGAGGCGGTCGATCTCGCTCTTGCGGCGGGACTCGGCCACATACGCCTCGACGGCGGCTTTCCGGTCGGGGTGGGTCAGCTTCTCGACGAGCGGATGCTCGGGGGCCAGGGTCATGAAGGTGACGCCGAAGATCGTGTCCACGCGGGTCGTGAAGATGGGGATGTCGAACGTCTCGCCGGTCAGCGGATGCACGCCCTTGAACGTCACTTCCGTGCCGGTGCGGCGGCCGATCCAGTTTTCCTGCATCTTCTTGATGTGGTCGGGCCAGTCGACGGTCTTGAGGTCGTCGATCAGCCGGTCCGCATACTCGGTGATCTTGAAATACCACTGTTTCAGGTCTTTCTTTTCGACCAGGGACTCACACCGCCAGCACTTGCCCTGCTCGACCTGTTCGTTGGCGAGGATCGTCTGGCAGCTCGGGCACCACCACTGGGCGCCGGTGGACTGGTAGGCCAGGCCGCGCTTGTGCAGCATCAGGAAGAACCACTGGGTCCACTTGTAGTAGCCCGGGTCGGTCGAGTTGATCTCGCGCTCCCAGTCGTAGGAGCACTCGACGAGGCTGAGCTGGCGACGGTAGTTGGCGGCGTTCTTCGCGGTCGTCTCGGTGGGATGGACCCCCATCTTGATCGCGAAGTTCTCGGCGGGCAGGCCGAACGCATCCCAGCCCATCGGATGCAGGACGTTGAAGCCCTGCATGCGCTTCATGCGCGAGATGACATCCGTCGGCACGTAGTTGCGGAGATGGCCGACCGACAGGCCGTTGCCCGACGGGTACGGGAAAAAGTCGAGGCAGTAGAACTTCGGCTTCGAGTGATCCTCGGCCGTGCGGTAGATCTTTTTCTCGGCCCAGACCTTGTGCCACTTTTCCTGCACCGCGTTGTATTCGTATCGTTCAGCCATTTCGGTCACTCCGTTGAATAGTCATTAGGATATCCCAAGGCGCCTGACGACTTCGTCGCGGCCCAGCAGATCGAGCACATTGATGAGATCGGGGCCGTGGCAGCTGCCGGTCAGTTTCACGCGCAGGGGCATGAACAGGCCTTTTCCCTTCGCCCCCGCCTTCTTGCCGGCGGCCTTGATCGCGGCGTTGATCGGATCGCGCTGCCAGTCACATCCCTTGAACTCCTCGGCGAGAGCTGCCAGGAGGGCCGGAACCTCGGGCGCTGTCAGGGCCGCCTTCGCCTCGTCATCGGCGGGCTCCCCGGCATGAAGCAGGGGTTTTGCGACATTCACGACGTCGGGGATCACCGTCAGGGCCGGCTGAACCGTCGCGGCCAGTTTTCTCAGGAACGCCCCGTCTTCCATGCGGGCATCGCCGGGATACGCGCCGCGCATCGCGGGGGTGATCAGCTCGGCGAGCTTCTCGACCGGGAGCAGCCGGATGTGCTGGCCGTTCATCCAGATCAGCTTGGTGTGATCGAAGACGGCCGGAGCGGGATTGATCCGTTCGAGCGAGAACTTCTCGATCAGCTCCGGAATGCTATAGAGCTCTTTATCGATTCCCTCGGCCCAGCCGAGCAGGGCAAGGAAGTTCACCATCGCCTGGGGGAGGAAGCCGTCGGTCTCGTACTGGCCGACCGAGGTGGCGCCGTGCCGTTTCGACAGCTTCGTCTTGTCGGCGCCGAGGATGAGCGAGACGTGGGCGAACTGCGGAATCGGCTTCCCGAGCGCCTCGTAAAGAATCAGCTGCCGGTGCGTGTTCGTGAGATGCTCCTCGGCCCGGATGACGTGGGTGATCTCCATGTCGGCATCGTCGACGACAACGCAGAAGTTGTAGACCGGCATGCCGTTCGAGCGCAGGATGATGAAGTCGCCAAGCGTCTCGGACTTCCACTCGACGCGGCCCCGGACCAGATCGTTGACCGCGTAATCCTTCGCCGGCACGCTGACGCGGATGCAGTGGGGCTCGCCCGCCGCCACGCGCCGCTGCGCCTCCTCGGCGGAGAGACGGCGGCAGGTGCCGTCGTAATGCAGCGAGCGGTGTTCCGCCTCGGCCTGCTGGCGTTTTTTCTCGAGCTCGTCCTCGGTGCAGAAGCACGGATACGCCGCGCCGGTCCCGACGAGCCGGTGCGCCCATTCCTGGTAGATCTTCGTGCGCTCGGACTGGCGGTAGGGGGCGTGGGGGCCGCCGATGCCGGGGCCTTCGTCCCAGGTGAGGCCGAGCCAGCGCAGATCGCGCAGCAGCCCCTCCTCGGATTCGGCGGTCGACCGCTCGAGATCGGTGTCCTCGATGCGGAGGATGAACGTGCCGCCATGACGTTTGGCAAACAACCAGTTGAACAGCGCCGTGCGGGCGCCGCCGACATGGAGATACCCGGTGGGTGAAGGCGCGAAGCGGACTCTGACGGTCATTTCAGATGATGTTCCCCCCCATGAAGATCTGCTCGTTGCCGTTGGCAAGAGCATGGCCGCACCGGCCGAACGCGGCGACCGCGATCCGGCCCTCGCCCCGGACGATGGCGACCTTGAAGCCGCCGCCGAGACCGGGGTTGATGACATTGCACTGGCTATAGATATCGCGCACGGCGTTGCTGACGGCGAACTTCTCGCGCGGATCCTCCCGGATCACCGAGCGGGCGATGGCGGCGACGATCGTGGCCTCCCGAAGCTTGATGGGCAGCTTCTCGGCCGTGGCCCCGACCTGGGTGATGGCGGCCCGGAACCCGGCGCTCGCGACCTTCTGGAGCCAGTATTCCTCCTGCTCCGGGTCGCGGGTCATGGCCAGGTAGATGACGGCGCTCTCGGGGGTCAGCTTCTGCTCCGAGCGGTCCTCGACGAGGTCTTTCACGATGTCTTTGTAGGTGACGACCCCGACCAGCTCCTCGGCGTTGTCGAGCACGGGAAGCGCCTCGAGCTCACTCGCCGAAAGCTGGGCGGCGGCTTCGCGCACGGCCGAGTTGGCGTTGACGGCACGGAACTTCTTCACCATGAACCGCTCGACCTTGTCGTCGACGTCGGCATCGTTGGCGGTCGCGAGATGCGACGGCGTCAGCAGCCCGACGACCCGGCGCTCGTCGTTAAGCACCAGAACGCACTCGGGCTGGCGCAGGATCATGATCTCGCGCAGGCCGAACAGCGTCTCGTTGCAACTCACCGTGACCGGATTCGGATCCATGATGTCCTTCACCCGGATACCCATTGTCTGTCCTCCCCCGGCAGACCCTGTCTGCCGTTACGTATTATTTTTTCGTTTTGATGCGCGTGAAGATCATCCGGCCGGAAGCGGTCTGCAGGATGTTGGTCACGGTCGTCATCCGTCTCTCGCCGATCGAGCCGCCGCCGTCCTCGACGACGACCATCGTGCCGTCCGACAGGTAGCCAACCCCTTGGGCGGGCTCCTTCCCCGGCTTGAGGATCTGCACCTCGATCTGCTCGCCGCTCATGAAAATCGGCTTGAGCGCGTTCATCAGTTCGTTGAGATTCAGCACGCGGATCTGGTGGATCTCCGCCACCCGCTTGAGATTGTAATCCAGCGTGATCAGACCGGCGCCGTCGGCCTTCGCATACTCGATCAGCTTGCCGTCGACCTCCTGCACCTCCGGGAAGTCCTTCTCGGTGATCAGGACCTGGTCGGGAAACTCCTTGCGGAGCTTGTTGAGCAGGTTCAGGGCTTTCCGCCCCTTGTCACGCCGGGTCGGATCCGCCGCATCGGCGAGGAACTGCATCTCGTTCACGACGAACCGGGGAATCAGCAGCTGGCCTTCGATGAAGCCCAGCCGGAACAGCTCGACGAACCGGCCGTCGATGATCGCGCTCGTGTCGACCAGCTTCGGGGCGACGGAGAGATTGCTCGACCGGCTGCGGCTCTCGATCGAGCGGTACCGCCCGATGATACGCACGCCAAGATAGGCGAACAAAAGATTTATGCCAAGCGGAATAGAAAGATACAGCAGGGCGACAAGGGAGTCGTAGTATTTGTTGTCAAACCGGATGTTCACGAACCCGCGGTACATGATGAAATATACCGGGATGAACAGCAGGTTCGCTGCGACGAGGCCCATCAGCAGGCCGAGGGCGCCCCAGGCCAGGTCATAGCTGTTGTTGTTTTCGATGCGCTGCTCGATCCACTCCTGGAGCTCGCGGCCCGCCATCGAGGAGAGCAGGTAGCCGATGCAGCCGAGCAGCGCGGCGAGCTTGATTTCCGGGTAGTCGGTGTCGAGGAAGTTTTCGTACTGCGACGTGACACCGTACGCCAGCGCGACGCCGGCGACGGTTCCGGTGATGACGAGGAGAAATCGCAGCAGTTGGAAGATCATAGCTCGCTCCGAAGGCTGCAAAGCATATCACGAAGCAGCCCCGGAAGCAAACGCCCCGGGGTCACTCCCCAGACGGCTGACGGGCTTCAGAGGCCGGGGGGCGTCCGCCGGGGAAGACGTGGCGGATCGCGTCGGCGATGTTCTGGACGCGGACGACGTCGTTCCCTTTCGGGGGCTCTCCCGCGGCGGAGACGAGGAAGCGGGTGAAGCCGAACCGGCGGCCCTCGGCCAGCCGGCGCTCGATACCGGCGACCGGGCGGATATCGCCCGAAAGGGTGAGTTCGCCGGCCATCAGCAGATCGTGCGGAACCGGCCGGTCCCAGGCGCTGCCGATCATCGCCATGGCCAGTCCCAGATCGCCGCCCGGTTCGTTCATCCGCAAGCCTCCGGCGACGTTCGCGAACACATCCCGGTTGTAGAACTTGAGCCCGCCATGCTTTTCGAGCACGGCCAGCACGAGGTGGATCCGGTTCGAGTCGAGCCCCGAAACGACGCGGCGCGGCATCGACAGGAACGAGTGCGTCACGAGGGCCTGCAGCTCGGCGAGGATGCAGCGCGAGCCTTCGAGGAGAGGCACCACGACGACGCCAGGCGCGGCGGTGCGATGCCGGCTCACGAACAGGTCGGAGGGATTGATCACCGGCATCAGGCCGCTCGCCCTCATCTGAAACACAGAGACCTCGCCGGTAGCCCCGAACCGGTTCTTGAACACGCGCAGGATACGGAAGTTCGAGTTGATCTCGCCTTCAAAATACAGCACCGTGTCGACGATGTGCTCGAGCACTTTTGGCCCCGCGATCGCCCCCTCTTTCGTGACATGGCCGATGATCATGACGGGCAAACCCCGGTCTTTCCCGAATTTCGTGAGGATCGCCGCGCACTCGCGCACCTGGGCGACGGCGCCGGGGGTCGCCTCGAGCTGGGGCGTGAACACGGTCTGGATCGAGTCGATCACGAGCAGTTTCGGCTGGTAGGTCATCACGGCGCCAAGCGCGGCGTCGAGGTTCTGCTCCGAGACGAGGAAGATGTCCTTGCCGTTTCCGATGTTGAGGCGGTCGGCACGCAGCTTGATCTGTGTCGACGACTCCTCCCCCGAAATATATAATATTGGCTTTATTTTTACCGCGAGACGGGAGGCGAGCTGGAGCATGAACGTCGATTTGCCGACCCCCGGCTCGCCGCCGATCAGGGTGATGCCTCCGGGAACGAGCCCGCCGCCGATGAGTTCGTCGAACGTGTCGAAGCCGGTGGGGAAGCGGGCGGCGCTCTCGGCCTTCACGTCGTCGAGCGCCTGGCAGAGAGCCAGATTGGCAGCCCCGCTCTTGAAGTCGTGCATGCCCGGCCGGCCGGCCGGGCCGGCCGCCTCGGCGACGATGGTGTTCCACTCCCCGCACGCGCTGCACTGGCCCTGCCACTTGCTGAAGCTCTGCCCGCACGTCTGGCAGGCATACGTCACGCCGTTCTTGCGCGCCATCTTCTTCCCCCGTCCCCAAGTCTGTCCGATGGATCCAGAATAACACACCCCCGACGGCTGCCGGGATGATGCCCCAACGATCCCCAGGGAGAACGCGCCCCTCCTTCAAACCTCCCTATTCCGGGCGCTCCCCGTCAGCCCTGCCTCTCCGTGCCCGGTCCGTCCTCCGGAGGGGTTCTCAGGAGGATCACCCAGAACGCGAAGGCCCAGATAGCCGGAAGGTACCCGATCCCGGCCGGAAGCTTCACGGAAGACGGCAGAAACGGCACCAGACCGAAGCAGAGGAATATATAATATAGACTATCATATTTTTTCCATCCCTTCAGCGCCGCCGAGGCGGCCGGAACCAGCAACAGGTACGAGTAGCCCTTGAATCGGGGTGCCACCAGGGCATAGGCCAGAACCGCCAGGAACACCGCCCGTCGACGGCCGTCACGCCGCTCGAGCTCCTGTGCGCCGAGCTTCCGCCAGGTGATGACAAGAATGGCCAGGGACATCAGGGCATGCGGCACCACGCCGGCCCCGCTTCCGACGCTTCCGATGCCGGTTCCCGTGAGATCCCGCCAGAGAGCCGCCATGCAGGGATTCTGGGCACCACGCTCGTCGATCGACGAAGCGAGAGCCGTGAAACGGCTCCACCTGTCCGGAGCCCCCGCATACGCCGCGCCCAGGAGCAGCACGGCGACGGCAAGGGCGGCAAGAACCGAACGGCGGCGCTCCGGCGGCTCCCATCCCCCAAGCGCCAGAAACGCCCCGGGAAGCAGCTTGATCTGGGCCGCCATCAGGGTGACCGCCGCAAACACGCCGGTGCGGCGATCGATCCAGGCCTCGAGCGCCAGCCAGAGAAGCAGGCTCTCGAACACCGCAACATTCCCCGAACCGAGATCGAGCACGAGCGCCCCGTGAAACGCGAGCAGGGCAAAAGCCACGGAAACCCCGTTCCCCGGCCCGGCGACCCGGTTCCAGCACCGGAACAGGAGATACAGCGCCCCCAGCTTGGCCAGCAGAAATACCAGGTGAAATACCGGCAGAGGAAGCAGGGACATGAGGCCCGCCAGCGGCAGCAGCGGCGGCGGATAGACGAACGGCAGCGGCGGCTTCCCCATCGTCTTCGTCAGGAGCAGGACGTCGTAGGGATCCCCCCCCTGTCTCCAGGCCCTTCCTGCCGCATGATAGGCCTCGGTATCCCATTGGAACAGCCCGACCTGCGATCCGATCGCAACAGCCAATGTAAGAGCCGCCAAGCAGATGAAGTCAAGTCTGCTCATGGCCATCAAGAATGGCGATTTCAAAACATTTTACCTCTGAATTGGGACAAGTCTTTCTGGTGGGTAGAAAAGCAACGCTAGCCACAGAGTCAATAGCGCCCAAAAATATACAGATCCTGTCGTCATAGTAAAAAAAGGATGTATGGGAAAGAGATTAAAAAAATTCAAAGGCGTAATAAATCCGGCCAGAGATATTCCCAAAAGAAGTTTTAAACCTATTGGAGCATCTTTCATTTGCAATTTCGTACGCCATTCCCGAACAATTGGGACGATTGGTGCGGCAATGAGCCAAACATAGTAAACATTTCCAAGTGGTTGGAGCAATTGCGCCGACACAAGCAGTAATGCCAACTCATAATTGATATCCTTGCGCCGAAAATAAAGCGTCATACCAACCACAATACCCAAGATCAACACTAGACAAATTCGCAAAGGCCCCAGGAAGCTATGACCATCAACAAGTGGTGCATAATAAAGAGGATGAGAGGTAAAAACTCTGTCAAGAAAACCAAGTAAGCTTGCATTCATCGGAAGCCATAACCAATGGATGCCATTCATGGCTCCAAACCAGCTCGACATGGGTGCTGAACCTTGAAGGGCGTAGCTCAAACCAAACAACAAAGCAGCCACCCCGATCATGGAGGTGGCAGCAATCCATTTGCGCCTGAACAAGAGCCATGGCACAAAGATGAGAAAATACAATTTTACTCCAAGTCCCAACCCAAGATATGTAGCGCCTCGAATCCATCGCCCAACAAGGAAATTCCGCCAAGCAAGAGTAACCAGCAAGAATAAAATGAATGCAAACTGCCCCGTGATGAGAATTGCAAGTGTCGGAGCAGAAAGCATGAGAAGGAACAAAAGTCCGATGCGCGTGCGGATCCTCAACGAAGCCAGCCCCAATGTTCGAAAGATGACAAAGAGTCCGACGCCGCATGCAAGCAATTGAAGCAAAAGCCATATCCCAGCCGCTAGCTCATTCGAACATCCCAACAGCGGATACAAAAACATGTGAAACTGGGGGGGGTTCATATTGAGGAGATGTAGATGGATATCGCTCAAACTTACTAATGTGTGAACCCCTGGAGCATAGGGATCGTGAATTCCAGCTCGTATCAATCGCGCAGTCTGAAGAAAATTCCCGAAGTCATTCATGCGGGTCAGCGCATACCAGGAGTACAGGTAGAAAAAATACGTGAGCGCAACAAAGCAGGAGACGAGGCAGACGAGCGAAACGCGGCCAAGAACCCTCAGAATTCTGCGTTGAATCGGCACATCAGCTGTCGTGGGTTCATCCTCGAGAAACCACATGGCGGTCAGATCCTCCTATCATCTTTCGGCGGAACGATCCGCCGCGTGTGCTCTCTTCCTGCACGAAGGGCGACGCGCTTCACCTCATCGGGAACGCGCTCGAGAAGACTTCCTGGGTGCCGTAGGTTTCGGTTTTCCGGCCGGAACCGACGTGCCCTTCAGCGCGTCGGCCAGGAAGCGGCCGGTCATGGAATCGGGGTTTTTCGCGACCTGCTCGGGCGTTCCGGCCGCGATGATCCGGCCGCCCGCGTCACCGCCCTCCGGGCCGAGATCGATCACCCAGTCTGCGACCTTGATCACGTCCAGGTTGTGCTCGACGACGACGACGGTGTTCCCTTTCTCGACGAGTCGCTCGAGCACGCCGAGAAGGCACCGGACATCCTGGAAATGCAGGCCGGTGGTCGGCTCGTCGAGAATGTAGAAGGTCTGGCCGGTGGCCATCCGGGAAAGTTCCGTCGCCAGCTTGATGCGCTGGGCTTCGCCGCCGGAGAGGGTTGTGCTGGCCTGGCCGAGGGTGATGTAGCCCAGGCCGACATCCCGCAGGGTCTCGAGCTTCCGGCGGAGCACGTAATGCGCCTCGAAGAAGGCGAGCGCATCGGTCACGGTCATGGCCAGCACCTCGGCGATGTTCTTCCCCTTGAAATGCACCTTCAGCGTCTCGTCGTTGAACCGCAGTCCCTTGCAGGCATCGCAGGTGACGAACACGTCGGGCAGAAAGTGCATCTCGATCTGGATCTGGCCCGTCCCCTCGCACACCTCGCACCGGCCGCCTTTGACGTTGAAGCTGAACCGCCCCGGGGTGTAGCCGCGCGAGCGGGCTTCGAGCGTCTGGGAAAATAGCGTCCGGATCGGCGAGAAGAGGCCGGTATACGTCGAGGGATTCGAGCGCGGGCTTCGGCCGATCGGATCCTGATCAATATTGACTACTTTATTTATATATTCGAGGCCGTCGATGCCCGCGTGGCCGCCGATATCGAGCCGGCTTTTCATGAGCCGGTTCGACAGCAGCGGGAAGAGGGTGTCCGCGACGAGACTGGATTTGCCCGAACCCGAGACGCCGGTGATCGCGATGAGCTTCCCGAGCGGGAACGCGACGTCGATATCCTTGAGGTTGTTGTGCCTCGCGCCGCGCAGCGTCAGCGTGTCACCGCTTCCCTGGCGGCGTCGCGCCGGAACGTCGATGACCTCGATGCCCGCCAGATACCGGCCCGTCAGGCTTTCGGCGTTCGCCGCGACGGCCGCTGGAACGCCCTTCGCGACCAGCCGCCCCCCGTCGCTGCCGGCTCCCGGTCCGAGGTCGATCAGATGGTCGGCCTCGAGCATGATTTCGTGGTCATGCTCGACGACGAGCACGGTATTGCCCAGATCGCGAAGATTCTTGAGGGTGTCGATCAGCCGCCGGTTGTCGCGGGGATGAAGCCCGATGCTGGGCTCGTCGAGCACATAGGTGATGCCGACCAGGGCCGAGCCGATCTGCGTGGCCAGCCGGATCCGCTGGGCCTCGCCCCCCGATAGGGTGTGGGCCGCGCGCGCCAGGGTCAGGTAATCGAGACCGACATTATTCAGGAAGCGGATCCGGCTGCGGATCTGCTCGAGCACTTTCTTGCAGATGAACGCCTGGCGCTCGTCGAGATGGAGACGGTCGAAAAAGCTGACGAGATGACCGACCGAGAGCTGGGCGAGGCCGTGAATGCTGAGATCCTCGACCGTGACGGCCAGGGCCGCCGGCGACAGCCGCTTTCCGGCACAGGACGGGCAGGGCAGCTCGCGCATGAACTTCTCGTACCAGGTGCGCATTTCGTCGGACGCCGACTCCTTGTACCGCCGGTCGATCATGTGGATGATGCCTTCGAACGGCCTCTTGAACGTCGCGGACATCCGCCGCCCCTCGTAGAACACCTCGATCTCCTCGGTGCCGGAACCCTCGAGAAGGATGTCGACGACCTTTTTGGGCAGCTTTTCGATCGGGGTCTGCAGGGAAAAGCCGTAATGCCGTGACAGACTGACGAGCCACTGGCCGAGAATCGTCTCCTGCCCCGAGTTCATCGAGCTGATGCCGCCATCTGCGAGTGCCAGCGATCGGTCGGGGAAGATCAGATCGGGGTCGATGACGAGCTGGAATCCGAGGCCGGAACACTGGGGGCAGGCCCCATACGGCGCGTTGAACGAGAAGAGGCGAGGGTTGATCTCGGGCAGGCTGACCTCGCACCGTCCGCACCGGAGTTTCTCGCTGAACGGCACTTCCTGTGCCTCATTGCCGCCCGGCGTTTCGAGAACGACGATCAGTTGCCCGTCCGCCATCTTGAAGGAGAGCTCGACGGCATCGTTCAGGCGCGAAGCTTCCTCCCTCCCGCCCGACAGGGAGATTCTGTCAATAGCAACCTCTATCGTATGACTCTTCTTGGGATCGATCTTCGGCAGTTCGTCTTCGAGCAGCTGAAGCTTTCCATCGATGCGTACCCGCGAAAACCCCTCGCGGCGCAGCTCCTCGAAGACTTTCTGATACTCACCCTTGCGGCCGCGCACCACGGGGGCGAGCAGCGTCAGCCGGGTTCCGGCCGGCCGGCCGAGCAGCGCGTCGACGATCTGCGTCGGGGTCGTGCTGGTGACCTTCGCCCCGCACTGTGGACAGTGGGGTTCGCCGATCGCGGCATACAGCAGCCGGAAATAGTCATACAACTCCGTGACCGTGCCGACCGTCGAGCGGGGGTTCCGCGACGTGGTCTTCTGCTGGATCGCGATCGTCGGGGAAAGCCCCTCGATGCTCTCCACGTCGGGCTTTTCCATCTGCTGCAGGAACTGGCGGGCATAGCTCGACAGCGACTCCATGAACCGCCGCTGCCCCTCGGCATGGATGGTGTCGAAGGCCAGGGAGCTTTTTCCCGAGCCCGAAACACCGGTGATGACGGTCAGGGTGTTGCGGGGGATCGACAGCGAGAGATCCTTGAGGTTGTGGACGCGGGCCTTGGCGATGCGGATCATGGGAAGGGCGTCAGCGCCAGTCGTATTGGATCACGCTCGCCTGGGTCGGGTTGCCGAGCTGGTTCAGATCGAACACGACCTTGTAGAAACCCGACACCTTCACGCGCTTCGAAGGATTTTTCTTGCTATACACTTCGACGAGGCCGTTCTTCACGACCACTTCGCCGGAGCCCTTCGTCTGGTTGAAAAGCACCTTGAACAGGCCGGAGGCACCTCTCGCCACGATCCCGCCCGATTCGATCTCGAGAATATCACGCCCGTCGAGAGAAATCGCGACCGTCAGCTCACCCCGGGAAAGCGCGACCGACTCGCGGACAACCCGGTTTTCGGTCTCGTGCAGCGCCGCCTTCATGACGGTCATTTCCGACATCGAGGCAAGTTTCACCACGTTTTCGAGCTGGAGCTTCACGGCAAGCGCGCCATCCTTCTCGACCTTGAAGGTGTACTCGTCGTCGAACGAGAAGCCCGGAGGGACCTTTTCCCAGTCGCCGATCGAGCGGCCCTGAACCGAGCCCTTCACGTCGGTGACCGCCACCTTGTACATCTTCTCCCGTTCCTCCTGATACGCCTTCTGGGCAGATCTGTTCCGGAGGATCATCAGGAAGACGACGGCACAGATGACCGCGAGAAGAACGGAGCCGACGATGATGGCGATCCGCTTCCGATCTGCCTCCTGCTTTTGTTGCTGAGCCTGCTTTTCCCGATCCAGCTGAAGCTTCTTCAGCGATTTGTGATCGAGCTTTTCGAGTTGATGCCATTGCTTTGCCATTGTTCGTTAACCGGTTCCGTGAAGAGTTATGGCGCAATTTCAAGCCCGACGTTGGGGGTCGCCATCGTGGAGCTTTCCTTGAACGCTTTGGGGTCCTTGGGATAGACGCAGTGGATCGAAATCTTGAGAGGCTGGAACTCCGTGGCCATGGACGGAAGAGGCCCCGGGGCCTCGAACTTGACCCACTCGACATCGTGCACGAGCACCTGCCGGCCTGGCGCACCATCGGACTGGAGGCTCAGGTTGCCGGACCGGGCATACTGATCCGGCGTGGTTTTGAAGGTGTTCTTGTTGATCTCGACGACGAGATCGCCGACCGAGACGAGCGTATTGGATCGGCCTTCGAACCAGAGAATCGACTCCCGGTAGGAACCGGGGGCCGGGGGCTTTTCGGGCTGGCAGACATACCAGGTCATGAGTTTCGTCTTGCCGCCGGCGGCAGGGGCCCGCAGTTCCTGCTGGTTCGCGGCGATCTTCAGGAAATACTTGCGGGCGATGGCCGGATCGGGATTGTCCGAGGGATCGCAGATGCTGTCGCGCAGCAGCGTGGTCGGATACGAGGTGCTTTTGATTTCCTTGCCGAGGAAGCCCGTCGCGATGCGGAGTTCGTCGACGACGGAGTTGGTCCACTGGGACCGGCCGGCCGTTTTCGACCCGCCGATGAAGATCTTGTACACGAAAAACAGGAAAACGGCCAGCAGGGAAACCGCGATCATCAGTTCCAACAGAGTAAAGCCGCGGCCGGCGGGTGTCGGGCGGTGCACTGTTCGTTTCTGTTCCTGCATCGTCATCATTTCCCCGAGCGGGTGATCTTCTGGATTTTCTTCTGGACCTGGGTGTAGCGCGATCCCTTGAAGTCGATGATGCTGCCCTCGACCTCGATCTCGATCGCTTCTTCATTGTAGCGACGCAGCTCTTTCATCGCGTGGATGTTCACTTTCGTGACACGGTAGCACATCGTGTAGGGGAATCCATCCGAGCCGCCGCCGAGACTCCAGGATTTGGCGGTCTTCACCACCGGGCTGATGTTCGTCTCGAGAACCGGCTGCAGGTGTTTGCCATCCTTGATCATGTTCGTGCAGTCACGAATATAATAATCGAGATACTTTCCGGCCTTCCAGGAAATGTCGGGGGCTATGGGCTGGGTATACCGCATGGCCATCTCGGTCCGGGCCATGTCCGGGGCCAGGTATCTATAATCTGGATTATAAAAGCTTCCCATCCGCATGTAGGTGTCGTTTTTCCCCTCGAGCTGCATGTAGAAGAATTTCGGCCGCTCGTTGGCATCACGCTCCTCGCTCGGCAGCACCCGGACATACACGCCGGGGAACCCCTGCATGGGCTTGAACACCTGGCGCCCCTGGGCATCGGTACCGAGAATCTCGGAAAAATCGCAGAGGGGATTTTTGCCCTGGCTGAACTCGACGGCATCGTAGAACTCGGTCGGAAACAGTTTGGCCTTGAGCAGAATGTGCTGGATCGCGGCACGGGCGGCAAAAAACGCCTGCTGGTTCTGCAGATTCAGACGGTTGTGTCCGGCCACATTGCGGTGCTGGAAAAACATCGACGCGACCATGATCATCAGGCAGAACGCGAAAAACAGGACGACGACGATCGCCATGCCGCTGCGGGAAACGTTCCGGTGAGCGCTCGTCATCGGTTGATGTCCCCCTTCATCGTGATGAGATGGATCCGCTGGATGTCGGACCCGTCGGAGTCCGGATTCTTGTAGAACTTCTTGTCCATGTTCCACTGGATCTCGACGATGAGCCGTTTCATCGTGCAGAAGGCGAATGTATCGTCTTTGGTATAATTCACCTTCTCGCTGGACATGCGCTGCGTGTACCGGGCAGCCGTCGGATCCATGAACCGGGGCGAATCATCCCCGGCGCCATAGCCTTCATCCCGATAGATGTTTTCGGAGGGCTGTGCCACGCCATTCTTGTCGGGAGACAGTTCGAGCTCCCAGCGGGGGGGCTGGGCCGCGGTCGAGAAGGGGTTGTATTTCTGGAGCCAGTTGGGATCGGACAGCTTCCCCGGGTTCTGCAGGAAGGAGAACGTCAGCTCGTTCCGCTGATCGAAATCCTGAGGGGCGGCATCGGGGAAGGCGGTGCCGACTTTCTTCCGGTCGGGCCGGGCGTCCGCTGCCGCCGTCGGAGCCGCCAGATCCTCGACACACAGGGTCACGAGGTAGCTGATGCCTCGGGGATCCGTGATGATGCCGCGGCAGGGATACCCGCGGTTCCCGTCGAGCTCGCTGCCCGGGAACAGCATCTGCGCGATGCCCTTGAGCCAGTTCGCATCGTACCGGCTATATTCGGAAGCCGGCAGATCGGTGATGCTGAGATACCCGGGATTCCCCATCCGGATCGTCTCGAACGGCACGTTGTCGAGCATGGCATTCAGGACATCCGATGCCTTGGTGATCGCGAACGCCTGGGAGGCGTTGAGGTCCGTGTCCTCGGCTCCCTTGTGGAGCATGTTGAAGATCGGCAGCAGGGCGATCGTCAGAACGGCCATCGCGATGACGATCTCGATGAACGTCACCGCCCGCCGCCGGCACCGGCAGTGCAGCGCACCGGTCTCCGGCCGCGGCATCCCGCCGTGCGTGGCCGTGGTCCCTCCCGCCATCACAAAAGTTCCGATGCCAGGGCCGACAGGGACGAGCGTTCGGACTTGTTGAGGATGATGTGCCCGAACAGGGCATTGTTCTTGAAACGCTCGATCACGAAGTTCAGACCGTTGGACGAACTGTCGAGGTAGGGGTTGTCGATCTGGTAGGGGTCGCCGGTGAGCACGACCTTGGTGCCGTCGCCAGCGCGGCTGATGATCGTCTTGACCTCATGCGGGGTCAGGTTCTGCGCCTCATCGACGATCAGAAACTGCTTCGGAATGCTCCGGCCGCGGATGTAGGTGATGGCCTCGATCTGCACCTTCTGCGACTCGATCAGGAATTTGATCTTCTTGTCGACGTCGTCGGAATTGTTGTACAGCTTGTCCATCACGAACTCGAGGTTGTCGAAGATCGGCTGCATCCAGTGGCTCAACTTCTCGTCCTTCGAGCCGGGCAGGAAGCCGATATCCTTGCCGAGCGGCATGATCGGCCGGCTGACGAGCAGCTTGCGGTAGACATGCTCGTCGATCGTCTTCTGGAGGCCGCTGGCGAGGGCAAGCAGGGTTTTGCCCGTACCGGCGCGACCGACCAGGGTGACCAGGCTGATCTCGTTGCACAACAGCAGCTCGGTCGCGAACTTCTGCTGAAGGTTCGCCGGCTCGACGCCCCAGGGCCGGGCGTGCTGGTGGTAGAGGGGGATGATCTTCTTCGTCTGGCCGCAGAATTTGCCCAGCGCCGTCTTGTTCTCATTCTCGGCCGCCTTGAGCAGCACGAATTCGTTGAGATACAGATCATTGCCGGCATACTCGAGCGTCTTGTTGGCAATAAAGCTTTCGATATCTTTCGCCGGAAGCACGAGCTCGCGCCAGCCGGAGTACAGCTCGTCGATGTTGACCTTGTTGGTCTTGAAATCCTCGGTCGCGACGCCCAGGGCATCGGCCTTGATGCGGGCGTTGATATCCTTGCTGACGAAGATGACCGGCCGGCCCTGCTTCTTGAGGAACAGGGCGCAGGCGAGGATGCGGTTGTCGACCTTTCCCTTGTCGAAGCCGTAGGGAATCTCCATCTCGCTGTCGATCAGCACCTGGATACTTCCGCCGGAGGGCAGGGTGATGCCTTCGTACAGACGGCCGTTCTGGCGGAGAGCGTCGAGTTCGCGGGCGGCGGA
The DNA here is from genome assembly GCA_035388825.1 of Candidatus Ozemibacteraceae bacterium. Taxonomy (GTDB): domain Bacteria; phylum Muiribacteriota; class Ozemobacteria; order Ozemobacterales; family Ozemobacteraceae; genus MWAR01. Next base: position 153,656 of record DAOOQQ010000001.1, on the reverse strand, counting down.
ACGGGCCTCGCGGCCACGCTCGTCATTGAACCCCTTGAACCGGTCGAGTTCCTCGATCACCCCGAGCGGGATGACCAGATCGTTATCCTTGAAGGAAAACAGCGCCTGGTGGCTGTGCAGGATGACGTTCGTATCGATGACAAACGTTTTTTTCACGTGTGGGCCGTCCTTTGTGAGAAGGCTGTAGATCAGCCTGCACTCTAGCACACGCCTGCAGTCGAGTCAAACCTGCGAGCCGCTGCACGGAAATCGCTCAAGATTTCGCCACCTCGCGCCGATGACAGAACTGGAATCTTATCGTTCGGCGCGACGCCCGCCCTCGGAGCGGCGCACCGGTGACCAGCGGAAAGGAACGGCCCTCCATGACAAACCGCACACTCAGCCTCCTGCTGCTCTCTGGCCTTCTCGCCCTGCACCTCCAGGCTTCTCCCCTGGCGGCGCAGGAGTATCCCAACGCGTACGAGCTCGACACGATCTCGACCGCGCCGCCCGCTCCCGACGTCCCGCTCATCGACCCGGGTACGCTCGGCATGAGCGGCTCGGGTGGGGATGACGAGTCGATCGCCTTCGTCTCGGGGGACACCCCCGACCTTTCGATCGAAGCCGACGGCATGGAGGAGGATACGCCGACCGAGGCGGCCCCCTCGAGCTCCGGCGGCTCGCAGAGCTATACCGTCCGGAAGGGCGACACGCTCGGCTCGATCTCGCGCAAGTTCTTCGGCACGACGAAATACTGGAAGAAGATCGCATCGGCCAACGGCATCAGCAACCCGGCCTCGCTGAAGGTCGGCCGCGTGCTCCGGATCCCCTCCCTCGGGAAGGGCGTCACGAAGCGCGCGCGCAAGACCCGCACCTACCGTGCCCCCGCGGTCGAGACACCGGTTGAAACACCGCCGGCTCTCCAGTTGCCGCCGGTGTCGGGCGGGAACGACCAGGTCCTGTATTCTGACAAGGGGCTGCCGCAGGTCATCCTGCCCGGCACCGAAAAGAAGGATGACGACTCGCGCCGCATGGTCAACCTCGAGGGCATGACGGGCCTCATGCACACGATGGCCGCCTACCCGCTCGGCAAGGGGAAGTTCTCGACGGGCTTCGGCGTCGTCTGGAACAAGATCGTCAAGCGCGACGGCACCCGTCTGGTGAACGGGGAAGACGGGGACTATTACCAGTTCCCGATCGCTCTCACCTACTCGGCGGAGGATTTCGAGTTCGGCCTGCAGCTTCCCTTCGAGTCCTACGACATCTTCGCGCCGATCACCTACAACTTCCGCGACGGCGAGGACTCCGGCATGGGCGATGCTTCGCTGCGGCTGAAGTTCTCGTCACAGAACGAAAACATGGCCTCGTGTCTCGGCTTCGGTGCGATCTTCCCGACCAGCGATCGAAGGATCGGCAACGACGAGAGCGACAACGCCTGGGAGCTGTTCGGCGGCGTCTCGACCAAACGCAAGGAGGGCGGGAACTTCCACCTCAACTGCGGCTACGAAGCCAGTTCGGGGAACACGGCCCACGAGGGCGTCTTCGTGAACGTCGGCTTCGAGTATGCGGCGAACGAGTCGTTCACTTTCATGGGCGAAGTGAATGCCTACAACCGTGTGAACAACGGCCGGAGCACCGACCTCACCCTCGGCCTGCGGTATTTCGTGAAGCCCGGCATGGCCGTCTCGCTCGCGGCGCCGATCGCGCTCAGCAATGACATGTTCTTCGGCTACGACTACCGGCTCGAGGGCCAGCTGCAGTATCACTACTGACGCGGGCCCGGATACACCGGAAGCCACCGGGGCGATCCCATCGGATCGCCCCGGTTCTTTTTTTCATCTGCCTTTTTTCCCGGCGGTCTGCGCCTTCCGGCAGAAGGCCAGCTCTTTCGAAAGCAGCTCCCCGAGACCGGCCGCCTGGAATTTCATCGCCGCGCGCGCCTTCTTCAGATCCATGCCCGCCGGCTCGATATCGGCCGGCGCCAGCAGGACATCGTTGCTGCCGGCGCTGTTGGCTCCGGCCATGTCCAGGCAGACGTAGCCGCCATCCGCGGTCCGGCCGACCACGCTCAGGCCGAGCCCATACAGCGCCTCGCCGGTCTCGTCCCAGACGTTGAGATCGATCAGGCCCGAAACCGTCGGCATTCGGAACCGGCCGATCGCCAGCTCGGATTTCGGCCCGCGTTTCGCGTAAAAGGCTTTCAGCTCCTGGGGCAGCTCGAGCGACCGGAGCTCGCGCGCATCTTCGGCGGAGGCTTTTTCCAGCACCCCGGGAAACAGCCGTTCGAGTTCCATCGCCAGTTCTTCGTATGTCATGCGTGTCGCCTCCTGCGGATTGGCCCCCAGTGTAACACAGGAAGCAGGCAGAAACACGACGCCCCCCGGCAGAAGCCGGAGGGCGACGGATAAATTCTATATTTTATCGTATCATTCAGGAATGGCAACGGGGCGTTCGAGGCGGCCGGTGCCGTTGCACAGGGTGCAGGTCTGGCGGCCCGTTCCATGGCACCAGGAGCAGACCGTCTGGACGGGCTGCCCGTTCTGGCCCTGGGTGACGATGATGCCCGTGCCGTTGCAGGTGTTGCACCGGACCCAGCCGTACCCGTTGCAGGTCCAGCACCGCTCGGTGCGCAGCTCGAGCCGGAAGCCGGCCTGCGCCTCGGGCGAGTAGCGGGCGCACTCGTCGCTTTCGCACACGGCCCATTTGAAATGATGCCCGACCGCGAGCCGGCCTTCATCCATCGAGCAGGTGCGGGCGCCGACCACGATGCGTTCGAACACCGTCGCATTCGCCGTCACATCATACAGGGAAACCGCGGCATACTTGCCGAGCCCGTTCCAGGCGAAGGTCGGAGCGGTCGGGTCGCTGTTCTTCGCGAGCGCGAGGCCGGTCGGGCGGGCCACAGGGGCGCAGGGAGGCAGATTCCCGACGGCCTCGAGCTGCACCGTCACCGCGCCTTTGCTGCCGAAGAAGGCCTTGGGCAGATGGACGCGGATGTAGTAGTAGGTTGCGGTCAGCTCTTCCCGCTCGATCACGAGCTTGCCGGAAAGCGAAAGCGTGCGGCGGAAGAACGACTTCCCCTGCTGCGCCAGGGCGTCGGGCAGATCGATGCGGTGTTCCCAGCTCTGGGCCGCCTGGTTCATGCCGAGCTTGTGCTCGAAGCTCTGGGAAACGGTTTCGGCCCACGCGGCGGACGGCAGGAATACGGCGCAAAGGGCGATCATCAGCAGAAAACGCAGGGTAATCCTCATGGGTGCCTCCTGGGAAAGAAATCTCTCTCTCCACTATCGGAGAATCCCGCCGGAGGGACAAGAAGCAACTCCACCCGACGGGCTCGTGCGTCCTTCGAACCGCTGCGCAGCGTCCGAGAGACTCACCGCGTCACACAAATTATGCAGAAGCCGAGCGGCCATGAACGACCCGGAAGGCTCATTCATCCAACGCCGGTATTGCCGCCCCAAGCGGTGCCGGCCGACGGGAAACACCTCGGAGAACGCGGGTGACCCAGAAGAGGCCGATGAGACCGACCGTGAGATCGGTGATCAGCCGGCCCGTGAAGATGCCGAGGATGCCGGCATACCGGGCGCCGGCCCAGGAGAGCGGAATCAGGAGGCCGAGCACCCGGACGGTATTGAGCACCGTGGCCAGCACGGGCCTTTGCATACCAGTAAATATAAATCCGCAGTAGCGGTGCACTTCCATCATGCCGTAGCCGAACGGGATGATGCTCACATACAGCGTCAGGATCTCGGTCACCTTCGCATCCTTCGTGAAGATCGCCGCAAGAACGGGTGCCCCGAGGGCGAAGAGCACCGCGATCAGGGCCCCGTAGGCCAGGGCGAACCGCACAGCCAGGCTTTTCGCTTCCCCGATGCGGTCGAGCCGGCCGGCGCCGAAGTTCTGGCTCATGAACGGCGTCAGGGAAATCCCGAGCGCCATCGGGATGACGAACGCGAAGGATTCGACGCGGCCCGCCGCCCCGCCCGCAGCCACGGCCTCGGGGCCGAACCGGCTGAGCAGATGGGTGATCACGGCCGAGGAGACGGGCATCAGCACCATGCTGATGATGCTCGGCACGGCAAACCCGAGAATGCGCCACCACGACTCGCCGACCGGGCCGGCATGCCAGGCTTCGAGACAGAGAAGACGGTGCTTCCGGATCAGCAGCCAGAACAGCCACGCCGTCGAAACGGCCTGCGAGAAGACCGTCGCCAGAGCCGCGCCGAAGATGCCGAGCGCCGGAAACCCGAGAAAGCCGAAGATCATGATCGGGTCGAGAACGACGTTGAGAAGCGTCCCGAGCATCATGAAGCGGCCGGCCGAAACCGAGTCGCCCAACGCGATCAGGATGCCGTTTCCCATCATGGGCAGAGCCATGAACACCGCTCCCAGATACCAGGTGCGCATGTATTCGCCGATCAGCGGCAGCGTCGCCGCATCGGCCCCGAGCCGGGTGAAAACGGGCTCGATACTCAGGTAGCCGGCGACCGACATCACGCCGGAAACCAGCATGGTCAGCAGGAAACCATGCGTGACGATCCGGGCGGCCAGCGGCCGGTCCTTCCGGCCGAGGGCATGGGAAGCCAGCGTCGTGACCCCGGTGCCGATGCCGCCTGCCATGAACGTCAGCAGCATGACGACGGGGAAGGAAAAGCCCATCGCGGCAAGCGGCAGCGTTCCCAGCTTCGCGACGAACCAGGTGTCGGCGAGGTTGTAGGCATTCATCGCGAACGTTCCGGCAAGCATCGGAAACGCCATCCGGAACAGCGTCCGCCGGACGCTTCCCTGAACCAGGATCGACATATGTCGTTCGCTTTCTGCGGCTCAGCGCCGCGCGACGAGCCGCTCCGCCTCGCGCACGGCGGCGAGGAGGCCCCGATGGTCGGCACTCCCGCATCCCGCGATGTCGTAAGCCGTCCCGTGGCCGACGGAGGTACGCACGTAGGGAAGGCCGAGCGTGACGTTCACGCACCGGATCCCGCCGAAGGCTTTGATCGCGATCAGCCCCTGGTCGTGGGTCTGGGCGACGAACCAGTCGGTGGTGCGCCGGTATTCGGCCTTGAACAGGCTGTCGGCCGGAACCGGCCCTTCGACGCAGGGGTTCACCCGCCGGAATTTTTCTATAGCTGGAACGATAGCACGCCGTTCCTCGTCGCCGAACAGGCCGTGTTCGCCCGCGTGGGGGTTCAGCCCCGCGACCCGGATGCGGGGATGCGGAAGGCGCGCCGAGGCGGCCGACTTGTGAACCAGACGGATCGTCTCGTACACCGACTCGGGCGTCAGCAGGGCGGGAACATCCCGCCAGGCGACGTGCAGCGTCGTCATCGCGACCCGGAACCGGCCCCAGATCATCGCCATCCGGGTGTCGGGCACGCCGGCGAGGGCGCACAGCATGTCGGTGTGGCCCGAAAACCGGGAACCGGCGAGGCGGATCGCTTCTTTGCCGATCGGACCGGTGACCATGCCGGCGCAGACCCCCGCGGCGCACAGAGCGTGGGCCGCCTCGACCGCCGCGATCGCCGCTTCCCCGCCGACTCGGCAGATGGCTCCGGGCGGGAACGGGCCGGGGTGTTCCGTGTCGAGAAGCTTCACCCCGGGGACCGTCGCATCGAATCCGCCGTCACGGGAAACAGGGATCCAGCGGGGTGGGGAACCGCCAATCAGCCGGAATGCGGCCTCGAGAGCCACTTTGGAGCCGACGATCACGAGCCGGTCCAGGACGCGGGCCGACAGCCCGGCAAGGGCTTTCGCCGTGATTTCGGGTCCGATGCCGCAGGGATCACCGAGGGTGAGGGCCAGACGCGGCCGGACGGAAACCTGGCCCCGCTCAGGACGTCTCATGCGTCTGCTCCAGATCGAACCGCAGGATGCCGTCGAACGGGTCGATCTGCCGGAACCGCACCGTGAGCCGCTGTCCGGGCGCAACGTCGAATGCGGGCTTCCGGGTGTGCCGGAACTCGCCCAGCCGCTCGACATAGACGGTCAGATCGTTGTTTCCCGTCTCGGCCACGATCCCGGGCGAGGTGTCGCGCCCTTCGACCTGCTCCTGCTTCAAATATTTCAACATATAATACCACTCACGATTTTTCATGACTTCGTCACTGGTGCGGACGGCTTCTTCGGCCATCATCGCCGCCTGTTCGAGGCCGGCCCGGTCGAAGGCCGGAGGCCCGCCCGCCAGCACGGCCCGGATCTGCCGGTGGAGCAGGAAATCCCCATACCGCCGGAGAGGCGAGGTGATCTGGCAGTATCCGTCGATGCCGAGCGCGTGATGGCTGCCGGCCTGAACGGTGACGACGGTTTTCTTGAACCGGCGAAGGGCGGCGAAAAACCCCACCGGCTCGAACCGCTCGGGCACCGGCACCGGTTCGTCAGGGGCGTCCTGGATGCGGTACAGGCAGGCAATCTCGCGCTCACGGCACCAGGTGGCCGCCACGTGGTTCGCCCAGATCATGAACTCCGCGATCATCTCCTGCGTCGGGCTGTCGGAAGGCCGCCAGGCGAAACAGACCCGGTCGCCGTCGAGGGAAATCTTGCGCTCGGGCTGGCGCTCGAAGATCATCGCCCCGTTCCGCCGGCGCCGGTCGCGTAAAAGGCCGGCCAGCCGCACGGCGGCTGCGAGTTCTCCATCCCCTGCGGCAAGCAGGGCGTCGGCCGACAGGTAATCCGTCGCGTGGGTGACCCGGATCACGGTGGATTCGATCACCGACGAGATCGTTTCCCCGGCCGGGCCGAAATGCATCCGCACCGTCAGCGCATGCCGGTCCGCATCCTGATTGAGCCCGAGCGCCCCCTCCGAAAGCAGCGGAGGCAGCATGGGGATGTTGCCGTCCGGCAGATACAGGGTGGCGCCCCGACGACAGGCCTCTCGTTCGAGAATCGAGCCTGGAGCGATGAACGAGACCGGGTCGGCAATGTGCACTTCGAGGATCAGACCGTCGTCGCGGTCCGGTGAGATCGAGAACGCGTCGTCGCGATCGAGTGTCCCCTCGGAGTCGATGGCCCACGTCGAGACCCCGCGGCGATCGCGCCGGCCGGCCGGATCGGCGGGGAGAGCCGCAACTTCCCGGGCGGCACCAAGCGTCTCCTCGGAAAACCCTGTAGGAATGCGGTATCGGCGCAGCAGCAGATTCTCGTCAGGTGTGAAAACGCCGATCCGTGCCAGATACGCGCACAGTTTGCGCTCCTGGCCGATGCCGGCACGTTCGAGAACATCCCAGATGCGCTTCGGCACGGACGCCTCGGCGCCAAAAACCGCCGCCTGGACCAGATGCTCGAGGTTCTTCATAATCGGCTCGGAAAGCGGCTGCCCGGGGTGCGGCGCTTGTTTCAGGGCCATGACGAGCTCTTCATCCTCGCGTTCCTGCTCGAGACGTTTGCGCTCCCGCGCAAGCGCGGCTTCGGCCTCGGCCACCGGAACCGGTGTCCAGCCTTCCTTGCGCGCCTTGAAATACCAGGGGTCGGACAGGAGACGGCGCAGCAGCGCGGCTTCGAAGTCGTCATCCGCGGGGCTGGCCAGGAACTCGGCCAGTTCGCGCAGCGCGTAGGAACGCGGATCCTCGGCCAGCAGCCCATGCAGCCCTGCCAGGTCGATCCCCGCCGCCAGTTCGTCGCGGCGCTGGTCGATCCGCTGCGCACCTTCGCAGGCCGCATCGAGATTTCCGGTCCCGACCCGCGCGGGGCCGCCGGAGTGAAGGATGCTGCGCTCGGTGACCGTGGTCTCCTTGCGATTGGCGAGCAGCACGCGGACACCCTTCGACGTCACGGAGAGAACGACGCCCATGACGGGCGAACGCTCGCGGGTTTCGAACTCGACGATACTGCCGGCGGACAGAGTCATGAGACACGGTTCTTTCTGCGAATTCCCCGGGAAGGGGCGATCATTCTATCACCTTTTCACTTTCTCGATGAGCCGAGGAGAAAGACGAGGATGATGAAGCCGAGAAAGGGATTCGCCGAAATGACCGGCACGAGGATCAGGGCGAGAAGCAACGCACCGCAGCCGCAGGTTCCCGCCCGATGCCCGCGCGTCATGAGCATTCTCCGCCTCGCCGCTCGGGGCGCTTGCTCCCTGGCCGCATCGCAACCCCGTCGGCGATCGAGAGAAACCAGATCCGGACGGCATCCGCGGCTTGCCGGTAGGCATCGGCGGCGTCATCGCGTTCCATCCCGGTCGGGCCCTCACCGGCGGGCGCCGCTCCGTAGGAAGCCGCCGCCTGCCGGACGATATGGGGCACGGAGGCGCGGCGCCGGGATTCCAGCCCCGGGTGCAGCAGGAGGTCGAGAGGGTTTTCCTCCTCCCGCGGGACGCCGTAAGGCGCAGCCGCCTCGGCGGCTTTCGGCACCACTCGCCGCGCCGCCCCCGGCACAGCTCGGTACAGCGGCGCCAGGGAATCGAGCGCAGGCCCCACGAGAGCGGCCCGGGACATCTCGGTCCGGTAGGGGTCGGGATCATCCCGCCAGGCATCGAGACCGCCGGCAAGCTGATCGCCGAGGCGGTTCCGCTCGACCCTGGTGAAGCTGATCAGGCTCCAGGCCAGATGACTCCGCTCGCCGTGCGACCAGGTGGCCACGTCGCGCCAGTCCCCCGAACGCAGATTGTCATACCGGGAACGCAGCCCCCGCGTGAATGACTGGTGTCGCTTCTTGTCGGCTTCGGCGCGCGTTTCGGGATTCTGCCCGGCCGAAGCGGCAAGAAACCGGGAAATTCCTGCCAGATGCGGGGAAATGTGGATGAACAGGAACTCGAGCTCGCGGATCGTCGCGTTTTCCTCCTGGAGAAGGCTTGTGCGCGTACACCGCGTGAGCTCCCGCACCAGATCGAGCCGCATCGGGGTGAAGGAACACCGCCCGGCATCGGGAAGCTCGTCGGGCAGGCCGCCGGGAAGATCCTTCGGCAGGTCCGGGCGGGTCAGCCGCCGCAGCCGCAGACTCAGATACGACAGGATCGAAGCCGGGTGGGCGGCGCGGTCGGTACGCACGTCATCGATCAGGATCAGGAACATCTCGGTCAGCAGCTCGCGGCACCGGTCGATGAACGAAAGCCGTGAACTGCGCCAGAACCGCGCCTGATCGACCACGAACGGCCCTGACGCGGCGAGCAGGGCATCGAGGGCCGGACGGCCGGGCTCGGCGATGAAGGCTGCGAGGGCCTGTTCCAGAAGCGCGTCTCTCATGATCTGCCTCTCTCTCTCGTATCTCTTTCAAGTATAGCGAGGGTTGCACAAAAATTTCCACGATCTTTTTCCCCGTTGCCCCCCGCCGACCGATGCCCGGGTGAACACGAGGTTCGAAAAGGAGAGATGACATGATGTGCTGCAACGAGTGCCCGTTCCACCCGACTCTCGGCTCCGCGGTCGAACGTTGCCCCAACCCCGTCTGCACGGTCTCCGGCCACGTCTGCTCCGACGGCTACTGCGCCCGCACTGTGCGCGAGCGCTGCTTCCAGGACACGTTCGTCATCACCCGCCTGTATCAGGAACACCCGCTTGCGGTGCGGCTCGCCGAGTATACGTTCGAGACGGCCTGCCTCCGGCGCGACCGCGCGCTGCTTCTCTCGCTGTTGCATGCCGCGACACCCGAACTCCGTCGCCGGCTGTGGGACCGTCTGCACGAGTTCGAACCCCGCATTCTCTGGATGCTCAACCCGGTGTTCGCCGCCGCCGGCCTGTCGCCGGTACCTTCGCTGCAAGGCCTCGGCCCTCGTGAGCATCTGTATCGGGAAGCCCTGATCGGCAACCCGTATGTCGGACGCTTTCTCTTCCCGCCCGATCGCGAACCGCCCCAGCCCTGGTCGAACGGGCGCTCCCGCGCGGCCATCGCCGCCTGCTGACCCAAAGGAGGATGAAACCCATGATGTGCTGCCTTCAGTGCCGACTCCGTGCCGCTTCGCCCTCCCCGGTCGGAGCCCTGCGATGCGCGACCCCGGCATGCCCCCACGCCGCCAGCGGAAGCGGGTTCGTCGCCACCGCCTCGTTCGATCCTCTCCGGGAATGCGCATCCTGCCCGCAACGAACAGGGCTTCACCCGTGCCCGCAGGATGCCCACGTCATCACCGGACTTCCCCGACACGACGAGTTCGCCCTCGACACCGCACACCACACGCTCGACACGATGGTTTCCTGTGAATCATCCGAGCTTCTCTGCGAACTGTTCCGGAGCGCCGCGGTCGACCTTCGGACCGATCTGTGGAAGCGCCTGACCGCCTGCCACCCCGACCGGCTCGATCTGCTGAACCCTCTGTTCGAACGGCTCGATCTGCCCCCGCTCGAAGCCGGTCAGTGGCCCGACCGCATCACCGACTACCGGCTCGCCGCCGCCTGACCGGCGCCGATGGGACATCCATCGACGGCCCCCGTCGGCCGGAGGTATCCTGACGAGCGGACGAACGACGCGAATGACAGACAGCAATAATATCAATAAATATATTTTATACCGTCTTATTTCCGGCGGCCAGACCGGGGTCGACCGGGCGGGGCTCGACGTCGCGCTCGAGCTTGGCATCCCCGCCGGAGGCTGGTGCCCGGCCGGGCGACGGAGCGCCCGGGGCGCAATTCCGGCACGGTATCCTCTCGTCGAGACGCAGACGCCGGCCTACCCGCACCGCACGCGTCTCAACATCCGGGATTCCGACGCAACTCTGGTCTTCACGCGCGGCGAACCGGCGGGCGGCACCCGCCTGACGGTCGAACTGGCGATCCGTCTGAGGCGGCCGGTTCTCGTCATCGATCTGAAAAAGGTGCCTGGAGCCGCAGCCTGTCAGGTCGTTCTCGCCTGGCTCCGGACAATACATCCCAAGGTATTGAACATCGCTGGCCCGCGCGCGTCCGAGGCACCGGGCCTGGGGCGGAACGTCCGCCTCATCCTGCGAAACGTGCTGATTCCGCCTTCGTCGGCAGAAGAGGTGCCGGCCTGGCCGCCACCACGTCCGCGCACCCCGCGCCTGCCCGGGATTGCCTCCTGAGAAGCCTCAGCAGCCCGGAAGCTGGGGCGCGTTCGAAGCCGACGGCAGCTTGAGCATCTCCTCCCGCACCTGCCGCTTCATCTCCTCGGGAAGCCGCGACTCGTAGATCGAGATGATCTCGAGCCCGTCCCGATGCAGCGCCTCGGCCTCGGCGAACATTTTCGACAGCTGATCCATCGTGCGCTTCAGATCATCCGACAACTGCTTTTCGATGGTCCCCCACTTCGACACCAGCGCGGCATTCAGCTTCTGGTTGTGCTCGAGAAGTTTGTAGATCAGCATCTGCGGGTTGCCCTGCGAGGCTCCCTTGAACTCGGCGAGCTTGAGCCCCATCTCCTGCTTCCAGGCTTTCAGCGACTCGAGCTCGGCGAGCAGCGAGCGGATCTGCTCGTCCTTCTCGTCGAGTTTCAGCTTGAACGACTCCTCGATCCGCTTCGACTGCTTGTACAGATCCTCCGACAGGCTCGCCCGGGCACCTTCATGCTCGGATTTCACCGCCTTCAGCTCCCGCTCCGTCTGGTCGCGGATCATCGCGATCTCGCGGTTCTTGAAGTAGAGCCCGATCTTCGCGCCGATCGTGAAAAGAGCCGTGATGACGAGAACGAAAAGAATGGCTGATACGGTATCCATGAGGTTCCCCCGACGATGCTGTGATGATGTTCGTTGTCAGACCAGGGTGATGTCGCCGCTCGTGCTCTGGATCTGGAAGGCCGCGCCAGGCGTTCCCGACTCGACCACGGTTCCCGCGCCGCCCGGCTGCCGGGAAACGCCCTGCCACCGAATCTCCATGTCGCCCGTCCGCGTTCCGGCTTCGATGCGGCTCCAGGCGCCCTGCGGCCGCTCGAAGGTGACGTCCCCCGAGGTCGTCTCGACGGAGACCGGCGTCCCGTCCCCGAGCTCCGGTTCGGTCACCAGCACATCGCCCGAAATCGTATGGATCCGCATGTCGGAAAGCCGGACGCCCTTGAGAATCACGTTGCCGGAGGTCGTCCGGAGTTTGCCCCGGAGGGCGCCCCCCTCGAGCGAGATGTCCCCGCTCACCGTGTCGACCCCGCCGTCCTCGAACACGACATGCCGCAGCGCGACATCGCCGCTGATCGTCTGGATCTGGCCGGCCGTGAAGTTCCCGGAGATCTTGACCGAGGCCGAGTCACTCTCTGCCTCGACCCTGAACCCCTTCGGGAGCGTCAGCTCCATTTCGAGAACGGCTTTGACGGGGGCCTGGCGGCTGATGCCGATCCGTGCCGCATCCTGCTCGATCCGGAAGGCGTTCTCCCGGAACCAGACGGTGGGCGTCACCGTGCCGAGGGCCGACCGGCTGATCCGGCCCCGCACGCGCAGGGCGAAAGCGGCGCCCTCGAGCACCCGGATCGAGCCGAACAGATTCTCGATACGACACCGCCGGCAGCCCGAAAAGCCCTCCGGCTCGGGCAGATCGACGTCGATCTCGACCCCGTCGAGCGGCTGACCGCGCATGTGCGCGAACTCGTCGACGGCCGATCCCACCATCGTCTGCATCCAGTTGCCGAACTCCTTCAGCCGGCTCTTCAGCTCGCGGCTGGGCGGCTCGACCTTGCGCATCGCATCGCGCATCGTCTTCTGCATGTTCTCGGCGAACTTCGAGATCTCTTCGGTGATCGGCGGCCGGCCTGGCGCGGCCTTGGCCTCCGCGACCGGCTCGGCGTTCTTCTTTTCGTCGCTGTCCAGGGCCGCCAGCAGCTCTTCCGACTGGTCGACCGTGATCTTTCCCTCCGCCAGCATGGCCAGGATCCGTTTTCGGGCTTCAGACATGCGTCCTCTCCTCCTTGTCCGCCGCCGGGCTCACGCTCTCCCCGTCGGCTCCGCCTCCATGGTATCACGATCCGGGGCGAGGATCCTCACCCCCGTGCAACCAGCCTCTTCCAGCCGGCGAGCCGTGCAGGCCACCGCATCCCGCGACACGTCGCCACCCGCCCAGTTCCGGCCCAGCCGCTCGGCCGCGACCAGCGTCGTGCCGCTCCCGCAGCAGAAATCCCCGATCAGCTCGCCCCGCCCGCTCAGAGCGCCGATGATCCGCTCCAGCAGGGCCAGGGGCTTCTGCGTCGGGTATCCGACCCGCTCCGGCGAGTTCGGGTTGATGATCGGAAGGTTCCAGACGTCGTCGATCGGGGTTCCGAGGGGGTGTGCCCGGTACCTCTTCCCGCTTTTCGACGTCATGCCCCGCAGCAGAAAGCCGGAATCGGCCTTGTAAGGAACCCGCACGGCGTCCACGTCGAAATACGGCTTTGAGCCTGCCGCATACCAGAGAAGCGTGTCATGCTTGCCCGAAAATCTGCTGCGGGACCGGCCGCCGCCCGTGTAATGCCAGACGATCTCGTTCACGAACGCAGCCTCGCCCATCAATCCATCGAGCATCACTTTTGCATAGTGAACGGTATGATAATCCAGGTGCAGCACCAGGCTCCCGGACGGCACGAGAAGCGGAAGAACGGCTTCCAGCCGATCACGCAGCCAGGGAAGATACGACGAGAGACGCCCGGGCCACGCATCCGGGTAACGCCATTCCGACCGGGTCCCGACCCGCTCCTTCCCGGTCAGGAACGGCGGATCGAGGTAGATCAGCCGGAACGCATGTTTCGGAAGCCGCGCCGCCGTTTCTCGCATGTCGCCAAGGAACAGGCCCCTGCAACAGTCTGCGTTCATCTGCAAATCACTCCGGCTCCTGTTTCGAGAAACGGCCGCCGCCCGAACGGGCGACGGCCGCGGATGAACCGATTCGCTCAGCAGGTGCCGAGGCGGGGGGCCAGGTAGCTCTGCAACTGGTCGATGGCGACGCGGTCCTGCGCCATGGTGTTGCGGTCCCGCACCGTGACCGTCTTGTCTTCGAGCGTCTGGAAATCGACGGTGATGCAGAACGGCGTGCCGACCTCGTCCTGGCGCCGGTACAGTTTGCCGATGCCTGCGGTGTCGTCGTAGACGGTGCGCCAGCCGTTGCGCATCAGGCTCTTCTTGATCTCCTTCGCCGTCGAGACGATCCCGTCGTGGTTCTTCTTGAGCGGCAGCACGGCGACCTTGATGGGGGCGAGCTCGGGGTGCAGGCGCAGCACGACGCGCTTGTCGTCGTTCACCGTCTCCTCGTGATACGAGTCCATCAGGAAGGCGAGGGTGGCGCGGTCGACGCCGGCCGAGGGTTCGATGACATATGGAACGATATGTTGATTGGTCTCGTGGTCGAACCAGGTCAGCTTGTTGACGGCGTGCTCGTTCGGGATCTCGCGGCCGTCCTTCAGGACCAGCTTGCCACCCTTGCTGTGGCAGGTGAGGTCGAACGAGGTGCGGTTCGCGACGCCCTCGACCTCGTCGAACTGCCGGGACTCGTCGGGCCGCTCGGGGAAGAAGCGGTACAGGATGTCGGTCGTGGCTTTCGCGTAGTGGGCCAGTTCTTCGGGCTTCTGGGCGAGCTTGCGCAGATTTTCCGGGTTGATGCCGAGCTGGATATACCAGTTGAACCGCTCGTCGACCCAGCGGGCATGCCACTCGTCATCGGTGCCGGGCTTCACGAAAAACTCGATCTCCATCTGCTCGAACTCGCGCACGCGGAAGATGAAGTTCTTCGGGGTGATCTCGTTGCGGAACGCCTTGCCGATCTGGGCGATGCCGAACGGCACCTTGCGGTTCGTCGAGTCGAGCACGTTCTTGAAGTTCACGAAGATGCCCTGGGCCGTCTCGGGCCGCAGGTAGGCGATATTCGAGTCGTCGGCGACGGGGCCGACCGTGGTCTTGAACATCAGGTTGAAGGGGCGCGGCTCGGTCAGGTCGTGGGCGCCGCCCTCGGCGCACTTCTCGTTCGGGTCGACCTGGTCGGCGCGGAACCGGCGCTTGCACTTGCGGCAGTCGACCATCGGGTCGGAGAACGTGTCCTCGTGGCCGCTGTATTTGAGCACGAGACGGTTCATGAGAATGGAGCAGTCGAGGCCTTCCATGTCGTCGCGCTCGTAAACCATGCGGCGCCACCAGGCCCGCTTCACGTTGTTCTTCAGCTCGACCCCGAGCGGGCCGTAATCCCACGTGCCCTGCAGGCCACCGTACTGGTCGCTGCCCTGGAAGAGGAACCCGCGGCGTTTGCACAGGGAAATGATGGTGTCGAGATCTGCCATGGTCTGCTCCTGTTGTCTGTTGGCTGTTGGCTGTTGGCTGGAACCGGCGTTCCGGGCTTCCGCACTCGTGCGGGCCGGATCGCGCCGCGCCGCCATTATACGGGCGCGCCCGGTCTCTGGCAAGAACCCGCAGCATCTTTACAGGCCGGCTGGGGGAGGGTATGATCCCGGCCATGACGAAACATCTCAAACCATCTGCGGTGTGCATCTACTGCGCCTCGAGCGCCGACGTCTCGGAGCGCATCCGGGAAGACGGCCGCCGTGTCGGGGCGCTTCTCGCCGAAAACGGCCTCGACCTCGTCTATGGCGGCACGACCTGCGGCCTGATGAAGGTCGTGGCCGACGCCCACAAGACGGCGGGCGGCCGCGTCATCGGTATCGTGCCAGAGTTCATGCTCGAACGCGGCATCGCGAACGCCGACGGCCAGGACGAAACCGTCGTCGTCCGGGACATGGCGGCCCGCAAGACGAAGATGATCGAGCGATCCGGGGCGTTCATCGTCCTGCCAGGCGGCATGGGAACCCTCGACGAGCTGTTCGACACCCTGGTCAACAAGCAACTCGGCCGCCACGCGAAGCCGATCGTGCTGATGAATACCGATGGATATTATAATCCCCTGATCGAGTTCATGAAACACGGCATCGAGTGCCGGACGATCCGGGCCGAACACCTGTCGCTGTTCTCGGTGGCGCAAACCCCGGAAGAAGCGATCCGCCTCCTCGCCGAGTCGAAGGTCGACGAGAAAAGCCTGAAGATGCGCGGTTAACCGCGCGGCAGGGCGGCAATCCCCGCGGGGTCGAGATCCGAAAGCCGGCCCGGTCGGAAGCCGCGCGCCAGCAGCTCGTCGAGCATTCGCGGCAGGGCTTTGGGTCCGTTCCGCCCGCCGACATGCAGGAGGATGACCGAGCCGCGTCGGACGCGCGACCGCACCCGCTGTTGGATCGAGGCGACGGAAGGCTCTTTCCAGTCGAGCGTGTCGATGTTCCAGTAGACGGGCTTGTATCCCAGTTCTTCGACGATCGCTTCGACGCGCCGGTTCTGCGCCCCGAACGGGAACCGGAAAAACCGCGCATAGCCCCGGCCCGTCACCGCCTTCATCGCCTCTTCGGCCTTCCCGAGCTCGTCTGCGATCTTCTCCTGTCCCCAGCCGGCCATATCGGGGTGACGCATGCTGTGGTTGGCGATCTCGTGCCCCTCGGCGAGAATCCGCCGCGCGAGATCGGGGTAGGATTTCACCCACTGACCTGTCAGGAAAAACGTGCTCTTCAGCCCCCGACCTCGCAGGGCCTCGAGAATCGGCACAAGGCCGTCGGCATCCGCCCCGCCGTCGAAGGTGAGGAACACCTGGCCGCCATCGTCCCCGGGCAGCCTCACCTGCTCCATCGGCGGCGTCTCGAGCTCATCCACGGGCGTCGGCGCAGGTTTCGCGACGGACGTTGACTCGGGCTTCGGACGCATCTTCGGCGTGGGCGGTCGCGGCGAAGGGGGCGGCGACGTCCGAACCGGTTCCGGGGTGACGGGCGGAAGCGCGAGGGCAACCGGCGGCTTCGCCGCCGCCTCGTCGGCGATTCGATTCAGCCGCCACAGCCGCTCCTCCGCCTGCGTAAAACTCGCACACAAGCGCAGGGCTTCGCGATAGGCGGCACGCGCCTCTTCCCATTTTCGGCCGTCCTCGTGCAGCAAGCCGAGGTTGAACCAGGTCCAGTAGGTGGGCTGGACGCGCAGACTGGCCTGATACCAGGCAAGCGAAGCGTCCGCATGGCCGAGACGGCGCAGGGCGCTTCCGATATTATTATAGAGGTGAACATAATCAGGCGCTATATCGATGGCGTGGCGCCAGGTGCGGATCGCACCGATCAGATCCCCGACCCGGGCCTGTTCGATGCCCCAGGCATTCAATGCGGCCACGTTTCGCGGATCGGCCTGAAGCAAGGCAACGATCTCTTGCATCCCGGAGGCGAAAGCCGAAGGGCATACTCCAACCCCTCCGAGCCAGGCAAGCAGGGTAAGCCCCAGAACCAGCCGAAAGGCCCAGGTCATCGGAGGTTTCCTGAAGGAGTGACCTGCAACATCCGCGAACATGATCTCGCATCATACCATCGTGATTCATTCGTATGTCGGCAAGTTCCTTCCGACGACGCTGTATTTTTTTTACAATCCCCGAGGTTCCTTATGGTAAGATGAAGTTGAGGTTTGTATCAGAAGCTATGTCACTCACACTCCATTCACCCTCCATGCTTCCATCCATCATCAAAAAAGGTCAACGAATCGGCCTCCTGCTGGTTTTTCTGATCTTTGTCATTCTCGCCTTTTCCTCCACGCTTCTCGGTGCCCCCCCGCAGACCGGCCTCACGCCCCGCGTGATCCACCTTCTCGGGAAAGCCAAGAAGGCGGCAGCAACCGGAGACATCCAGAACGCCCGAAAATACTGGCTTCTGGCACAGTCGACAGACCCATCGCTTCCCAAGCCGCCCTGGGTGGACAACCCGACTCTGGTTGCCCCGCGACCGTCGCCCTCCCCGGTGCCGTTGCCCCCTCCTGAGCCCCAAGCCTCCGTTCACGACCACCTTCTCACCCTTCTCAAGTATCTCGCTCTCGCAGGCATTCTTGCTGCCTTTGTTTGGCAAAGCGCCGCCCTGTATCGCGACTATCGAAAGAAAGACGAATGATGAACGCTCTCGACAAGAAATACCTGCCCACTCCCGCACGCCGGCTCCGATCCCTCCTTTTTCTCGTCGCCACTCTTCTGCTCTCCTCGGCAGCGGCGTTCGGACAGGCTCTTCCGCCGATCGAACTCCGGCTCGAGACCGGCGCCGCCGGCAATTATCTGGAATGGTCCGACGGCGGGAACGATGGAGCCACGACATTCATCCGCTATCAGATCGGCCGTTCGCTCACCTCCGGCGGCCCGTACACCAACGCAACGTTTTACACGACGGAACAGAATTATACTGATACGACGGCCGTTCCAGGAACAACGTATTACTACGCTGTTTGCGACGAAAACAGTGGAGGAACCAGTGCATGGTCGACCGAAGTTACGCGTTTCTGGCCTCTCGATGGGGCAACAACTGACGTTCAGACCTATCGCACCGAATTCTCGGTCTGGGCCAGATGGCCAATTTATCCCGGCGAGCTGGTGAAGACCTTCGTCGGTCTTTCCACGATACCCGGCAAAGATAACGTCGTTCCCTTCAAAGATGTCGGACACGCGACGGAATACACGTTCACCGGCCTCAATCTTGAGGTCGGAAAAACCTATTACGTCACGGTGAAAGTTCAGGATTCTGCGGGCTATCTGGGTGCCTACGGAACCTCGGTGTGTTCTTCCAACGGATTCACTGTCGACACGACCCCCACGTTTGTCGACGATACGGCTTCATCCATGTTCAACAACGCGACGGCCCGCGTCATGACACAGATCAATGCAAATGATGTAACCGCAGTGAACTTCGCCGACGGTGCCATCCGACGCTACCGCGCTCCCGTAACAGTGACCGAACCCGGAATCGAATCACGCCTCAATGCCCCGATGGAGATCACGGTCGGGGGAACCGGCTTCCCAACGACTCTGGCAGCTGCTCAGCAGCAGGTGCGTGTTGCCGACGAGTGGGGCAACGAGGTGCCGTGCCGTGTCACAAGCAACGGATCGAACCTGATCACCCAGGATATCTACAATGCGGGCGTCGAGTCCGTCCCCATTGTCCAGGGGTATATGAACCCGACCAGCACCGCCGTGAAAAATGCTGCCCAGCTGACCCTCACGGCTACAACAAACGGCGCAGAGAGCACCTTTGTGACAGACACCCCCGTCGATCTCACAGACTGGGACGAGGTCGTCATAGATTGGACAAACACTGGCGCCAACAACAACGGCAATGAGTCCTGGCTCACCGTTTCATCCAACAAGATGGGGGCGCATACCATTGCCGACGCCTCGGTCAGACGTACCAGAAGATTTGCAGCCACCACAACAACCTTATCGGTGAGCGGCCTCTCGGGTTTGTATTACATACGCGTCCATGCCTATCGGGCCAGTGCAAACTCCACGGTGAACGTAACACGGATTTACCGCCGTAAAACCGTGTATCAGTCGGCAATGACGCTCATCGGCAACCTCCCGAAGAGTCAATCGCGTGATTACTGGGTTTTCTGGGGCGGCGGAACCGTCGCGCCGGCGGCCTTTGCGAACAGTACCAATGGCACTTCCCAGAACAGCTGGACCCAGTATTATTCCCGCAAACTCCTCCCTCCCGGCGTTGAAAACTATCCTCTCTCGGTCTTTACAAAGCTGGCGGTGACCGGTGATGACACGGGAACAACCATCACGCTGCCGTGGACGTTCCCCTTTTTCGATATCACCCGAACGACCTTCTATTACTCCACCAACAGCCATCTTGCCGGTGCGGTCTTCAACACCTGGACCAACACATGGGCAACGTTCACGGGCAACAACGCCCCGAACGGCATGATCGCCCCCATGTGGTGCGACACGATGACGGGAAACGCCACCCCCCAGGATGCGGGCCTGTATACCTATCGGGCCGATGCGGGAAACGCAAACGACCGCCTGATCTGCTACTCGCGCAACAATCGATACAATCGCGCCTACGACATCTACATTCATCAGGCCGTGCTCTATGCCCGCGGCGACATTGCCCTCCGATACGAGTATCTCAGCCCCGGCGCCCTGTTCGACGATGGCCTGTGGAGCGACAACGGCCTCAACGACACGAGCCACCATACGAGCGGCATCACCCGCATGAACGGCTCGAACTACCTCTGGTCCACCCCCCTCACCGTAGGGATCGGCAAAGCCCCCACGTCGTTTTTCCAGTACAAGAACGCCGTCGACTTCACGACCGGAACCCCCGAAGATGCCGGCACCGGCTGGGGTTTCGCCGGCCATTTCGACTCGACGGTCTTCGACAGCCGCAGCGGAACGCCGAACTGGGATCGTTTGTTGTATGACATCACCGCTGGGGGCGGGCGGTTCAGTTTCTACACGAGATCGGGTTCGACCCCTGTTCCCGATCAGACCTGGAGCGCATGGCAGGCGCTCGCCCTCAACGTCAACACCGACAACGTATCCCCGGGAACACCGATCCCAAGCCCAGATAGCAGATTTCTCCAGTATCGCTGCGTCTTCCAGAAAGCCGCGGCGGGCAACACCCCGACACTCAACAAGGTCTCGATCTCATGCGGCAGCCTGAAGATCGAGCGCGTCTACGCCAACACCCCCGATGGCGTATCTCAGGGGCAGACCGGCATCCCCGTTTCGGTCCGAATCAAAAACGACACCCCGGTCGCAATCTCCCTCAGTGACCTCAAATTGTCGTTCTCTCTCGGCAGTTACACCCAGGTGCTGTCCTCACCGATTCTTTCCGGCTCGATTCCTTCCGGTGTCGCATCCGATGCGACGTTCACGGTCGACGTCTGGCCCGACTCCCCGGTCGGCACCGCGACGATCCAGGCTCTCGCCACCGGCACCGGCGGCGGTTTCACGTATGCCGACCTCGACGCCGATCAACCGCATATCTGGCGGGTCCGATCGAAGGCCGCCCTGCAGATCACGGCGGTCGACACCACCCCCGTGTTCGTGAACAAGGGCCAGGACGTCAAGGTCCGCATGATGATCTCGAACACCGGCGAATCCGGCTTCACCTTCACCGGCGCGACGATGACCTTCACCCTCGGAACGTACACGCGTATTCTGGAGTCCCCGTCTCCGGGCTATTGTCTCGACGGCCTGAGTTCGATGATCGCCACCTTCCTGATCACCATCAGACCGGAAAGCCCATCAGGGGTCGCCCTCATCGACGGCACGGCATCGGGAACCAATATTTTCTCCGGGGAAGTCATCGGAGATGCCCATTCCGACGTTCTCGACTCCTGGACGATCCAGAATCCGTCCGAGTTCATCCTCGAATCCGTCATCGCCTCTTCGATCGTCTATCGCGGCCAGGTCAATATTCCCGTGACGCTTCGGGTGAGGAACATGGGCGAGGCGATGGCCCGCTGGGAAACGTCCGATCTTCTTTCCTACTTCTCGCTCGGGAACTACGACGCCGTCTATCCTCGCGACTGCCCCAAACCGGGCAGTCCGATCGAACTCTATGGCGGTCTTGCGACATCCGCCATCTATGGCGTCGATATCAATCCGTTGTCCGTCACCGGCTCGTCCTCCGTCGATGCCAGGGTTGCGGGAACGGACTCCAACACCAACGACCCCATCGAAGACGAGTATGCGATCTACCCCGCAACCTGGACGATCGTCGCGGAAAAAATCAAAACCTACAAGGATCCCGGCTGTCAGTATGTCTGGAACAGCTTCAATCGCCCCGAAGGGGCTGCCACGCGCATCGTCTATGCAAAAGCCGAGTCCCTGGCGCCCTGGAAGGAATTCGTCATTCGCTGGTATGATCCGAACGGGATCGAAGTGGCCTCGACAGCCCCCCCCCTGACCAGCGACGCATCGGGCACCATCACGCACCAGCTTATTCTGAACAAGGATTCTCTTTACGGCATCTGGGCGGTCCGGGTCACCAACCCCCTCAACACCATCACATCCTGCGAAAACAATTTCGAGGTCGTCACCCCGGCAAGCTTGACCGTCGAACTGTCGATGCCCCCCAAGGTTTCGGTCGGCCAGTCGTTCAACGCCAGCATGACGTTCTCCGACATCGGCGGCGCCGACATCACCAGCGCCGAACCCTACCCGCCAACGACGGGCGGCACGGGGAACGCAACCTTTGTCGGCGGTCATTCCCCGCTGACGCACAATATTTCCAGCGGAAACGCGGCCACGTTCTCCTGGCTGCTGACGGCGAACTCCGCCGGCACCTTCATCGCGACGGCATCCGGCTTCGGCTACGACGCCAACTCCGAAGCCCTGCTCATCTCGGCCTCCTCGACACGCAGCTGTCTCATTCAGACCCAGCCGAATCTGTCCATCACGGCGGTGAAGGAGAGCTACACGACCGTCTACCGCAACCAAACGGGACTGGTGGTCGAACTGGGCCTCAGAAATGCCGGCCAGGCAGATGCCGTGATCGAAGCGGCATCCCTTTCCTTCGACATCGGCACGCACACCCAGACGCTGGGCAACGCTTTTCCCTTCACCCTCCCCGGTGGGACGGCGGCAACCTTCACGTTCACCGTCACGGTGGACGCCGAATCTCCGGTCGGCAACGTCACGATCTCCGGTTCGTATCTCGCCCATGACGCGAATCATCCCACCGTGAAATACGCGATTTCCGGAGGCCCGACGGGGGCATGGATCATCAATGCCGTCCGGGGCATCTGTTCCGCCAATGCGACATACAATCCCGAACAATATACCTTCACCAAAGGTCAGACCGTCTATGCGCGGTTCGTCAACCTGCCGCTGAACACGGCATACTGTATCAGATTCTACAACGTCGAGACCGGTGGAGCGGCCATCAAGGTCTCCCCGCCCCTCAACTCCGGGGGATTTGGCGTCTGCGACGATCTCTGGGAACTCAAAACCACTCTCGGCACCACGATCGCCCGAAAGTGGCGCGTTTCCATCGACACCGGAACCCCCACCGTCGTCGGCACCGTCATCGGCGTCCAGTATTTCGAGGTTCAGGATCCTCCCCAGATGACCGCCAACCTGACCCTCTCTCCCACCACGACGGATATTTTCGTGGGAGACACCGTGACGGCCACGCTGATCGCCACCAACGTCATCGCGACGGGGGCGACGATTGCCCCAGCCGTTCCCTCGGATCTCCTCCGGACCCCCCTCTCCGTAGGGGATATTTCCTGGCTGAGCGGCCCAACACCTGCGTCCGCCTCGATCAACGGCGGTGGCTCGTCAACCTTCATCTGGACCTTCCAGGCGACGGCCAACACCGGCACAGGAATCGGCAGCTTCTCGATGACGGCATCGCTTTCTTCCTCCATCTCCGGATACGACGTCAATACCGGCCTCGCGACCTCTTCCAACAAGGCGGTGTCCAACTCGATCAAGATTTACCAACGGAGTATTTCGATTGCCAGCTCCGCTCTGCTCTTCGGAAATCGCAATCCTGGGGAAACGGCCGGCCCCCTGACCTTCCGCGTGGACAGTACCGGCAATTACGAGTTGTCGGCCGTGAAATGGAACAAAACGGATCTGAACGGTCCGGACACGTTTTCCAAAGCCTACCTGGATTTTTCTCCCGACCCCCTTGGGAAAATTGCGGCCTCGGCCTTCAAGCTCGCTTCAGCCACCTTGTCTATTCCATACATGCAGACCGCCGGCCTGTACATTGCCACCATGAGCGTGTATGAAGATCTCAACGGCAACTCCAACCAGGATTTCAACGAACCCAACGCTCTCTTCAACGTCCAGACGACCATCAACGCCGTTCAACTGATCGTCGTGACGGATCCCATCATCGACCTCGGCGGTTTGGAGCGCAATCAGATCATCACTCCCGCTCTATGTCACTCCTTCAACGGGGGAAACATCCCCCTCGACAAGCTCAAATTCGTTCCCGTCACCAGCTCGGCCACGTTTCTCGTCACCGGGCCCAACCCCGGCCATCTGGATATAGGTGCAGCGCATATCGCCAGCGTTTCCGGCGTCGTCCCTCCGGCAGCCCCATTAGGGACGTATATCGCCACATGGTCGCTGTTCGAAGACAGCGACAACGACGGAACCATCGATGCCGGCGAAGCGAGCGCTTCGTTCCAGATCAGGCTCAAGATCGGTTCGCGCAGTTTCAATTGCGCCCCCGCCATTCTCGACGCGGGAAATGCCACTCCGACCACGATCGTTTCGAACCTCAAAGAAGGGATCGTCAACAACGGAACCTTGCCGCTCACCCGGATTCGCGCCGTGATCCACGCGCTCGATGACGGGCTTGGGCACACCATCGCCTCGGACAGCATCGTGTTCGCCCCCCCGGGAACCATCAACCCGGGGCAAACGGCAACGGGGGTCATCGCCCTCTACGTTCCCGGCGGAACCTTCGCGAACACCTATTCCGGGACACACTGGGTCTTTGAAGACAGTAATTTCAACGACAAATGGGATACAGGGGAGGCTTCCGCTTCTTTCGTGCTCAAAGTGACCGTGCTTCCCTATCGGGGCGTGCAGGTGCTGACCCCGACGGTCGAGCTCGGCGACCTGGCCCGCAACAATACCCGTACCGTTTCCTTCCTCTGTAAGAACACCGGCAACATTCCCCTCGACAAGCTCCGCTGGACGAAGGCGGATCTGAAAGACGGAGCCACCACCCTTGGCGCGGCGAACTACTCGTTCACCCCTCTGGTTCCCGATCCCTTCACCGCCGATGTGGGAACCTTCTCTCGCGACATCACCATCACGGTGCCGGCCTTGCAGGCCTATGGCGATTATCTCGCGAGCATGTCCTGGCTGTTCGATGACCTCGATCTCAACACCTCGATCGGCGCAGGGGAATCGAAAAGTTCCTTCTTCATCCACTGCCGGGTCGGCGACATCCTCTTCGACATCATCGAACCCTCGGTGACGGCGGTGGGTGACCCGAACGCGATTACCTCCCCTCTGATACGACTGAACGTGAAAAACACCGGAACTCTGGCCATTTCCAATCTGAAGGCAACGGCAACGCTGCCGTTGACGGGCCCCCAGACGATTCCTGCCACGGCCAGCATTTTCCAGCCCTCAACCATCGGATATCTTCCGATCAATCAATCGAACTACACCGACTGGTCCGTCGCGATTCCGCCCGGCACCCTGGCCGGAAACTACACCAACGGCGAGGTGACGGTCTGGAACGATTCCGATGGCAACGGTCTGATCGGCGTCGGCGAAGGCATCGCAACGGCCGTTCTGAATCTGACGGTGAACGCGAAAAAGGCCCTCACCGTGCAGCTCATGACGCCCGATCTCGGGTATGGCGCGGCCAATACCACCGTCGTGGGCACGGCAACGGTCACGAACACCGGCAACATCCCGTTGTTGCCCCTGAGCGTCGTCACCGCTCTGCTCCAGAATCCTTCCGGCGACACGATCCCGGCGGCCCAGATCGCCTTCGCTCCGATCGGCGCTTTGGCAGTCGGAGCCTCGACGAGCGTTTCCGTCTCCGTCACCATTCCCAACCTGACTCCGGCTGGAAACTATGCCGGAAATCAACGCATCTATGAAGACATCGATGCTCCGATCGGTTCCTACCAGCCCTCGGAAGTATCGGCTCTCCTCCTCCTCAAGCTCTCCGTCGGGGTAAAAAGTCTCAGTGTCACCCCCCTGGTCGACTTCGGCATCCAAAACCCCGGCGTGACATGTGGAACGATTCCTCCGTTCGTCGCATCGAACACCTCCCAGATCAAGCTCCAGCGCATGGCCTGGAAACCGAAGGATATGACGGACGGAACCGGCATCATCGCATCTTCCGGTCTCACCTTCTCCCCCTCGAGTCCCTTCGATCTGCTCGTCGGGATCCCCCAAAACTGCACGGGATTGCTGTCCATCGGCCCGTTCACCCCCCCCGGCACCTACGAGGGCACGCATACGCTCTGGGGGGACAACAATGGAAACGGAGCCATCGATTCGAACGAGGCCTCCGCGACATTCCAAACAAAGGTCGTCGTCAACCCGGTCTACTCCCTCGATTTCCTCGACTCGACCATCGCCTTCGGCGACGTCCCGCGCGGCGGCCATGTCTCGAAGGAAATCGGATTCCGGAATGTCGGCAATACGTCATTGACCAACTTCGTCTGGACGTTCCAAGATCTCTCGACCTCCCTCGCGGAGGTCATCCCATCGGCGGATCTCACGTATCAAACATCTGTTCCGGCGATTGTCCCCCCGGGAGACTATGGATCAATAACCGTAGATATTCATGTATCTGATGGGAATCAGCCGCTCGGCGATTATACGGGAATCGGTCAGACCCTTTCGGGAACGGGAGGAGCCAACGACATCTGCACGTTCACCTGTCGCGTCGTGACCGGCGGTATTTCCGGTCTTGCTTCGGGCTCTGTCTATCAGACGATCGCCTCGACGACCCAGCTCGACGGCGTGGGTATCCCCATCGAGCCACTTCCTCCAACCCGATTCATTCTCTCGGCGTTCGTCTGCCCGGGCACCGGAACGGCCGCCATCGGCTTTTTCCAGACCGCATCGCCGACAAAGGCAATGAAAGAACTGAATTATGTGGCGATCGACCCTCGGGGAAGTCTCACGGCATCCACGAGCTTCGATGTGGGCGTCACGGAGTCGTATACCACGCCTGGGAGAGTGCCCGGCGAAGAGTTCACCTGGTTCAGAATTTATATATCCTTCGATATGTCCATCGATCAAACGACGACGGAAGGCTTCCACGTCCTCCTGCAAAACCGATCTCCCGATACGGCATCTCACAGCGTCTGGTTCGACGGTGTCCAGTTCGAGAAAGCTCTCTATACCGATCAGAAACGACCGACAAAGTTCGTTCCGAAGAGAAAACTGGTAACCCCTAACCAGTCCCTCGATCTCGAAGGGAAAATGCCATATATCGAATGGTGACCCCCCCTTCTTTCACCCCTCGGATACAAGACGCCCCAGACGCCCTCTGAAATTCGGGTATGATTTTTGCTTGATTTTCCTGTGCAGTTCCACACGATTTTTGGGTTGTCAGGAGATCGGCCATGAAATTGGTTCGGCGGAAAGGCCAGGCACTCGTGGAAATGGCCCTGGTACTGCCCTTCTTCATCTTCATCTTGCTCACGATCATCGATCTGAGCAGAGTGTTCCATACCTACATCTCCCTGAATCACCAGTGCGTGGAAGCAGCATGCATCGGTACCCGTCGACAAAACTTCTTCGTCGCCGTCAACACGTTCGGCCCCGACACCCACACCCCCTTCGAAACGCTCAAAACGACGTTCGAGAAACTGAAAAGCCCCCTGATCGGCGACTGCTCTCTGGTCCCGCAGGGATCGGTGTTTCCTCCCAACCCCACACCCCGAATCGTGTATTGGACGACGGAGGGGGTGGGTACGACCGCAAAACAGGTTCGCGTCACGGCCCAGTGCGACGTCAACCTGTTCACACCCCTCATCGGGCGGTTGTTCGGACCTTCCCGCCAAACATACAGGGTCACGGCCGAAAGCACCCATTTGAAGGAGTAAGGCATGAAACACATATCATCGAGACACATGCTCCATCACAAACGTGGCAGTATTCTTTTCATCGTCTCGTTTTTCATGGTCGGACTTCTCGCCTTTGTCGCGCTGGTCACCGACATCGGATATGCCTATTACCAGAAAGCCCGCATCGAAAATGCGGTCAGTGCCGGCTGGAAAGCCGGCATGGATCTGTCATGCACCTCGGCGACAAACGAAGACGGCACTCTGACGTCGAGTTCCGAGGCAGCCATTCAGACGCGGGTCCGGGACGTCGTCCAACAATATTATCCCGGCCAGTCATTCTCCGGTGGGGCGCTCTCCTGTACCATCAAGTTCACAAACACGGCGAATCCCGCCGACACGCGCCACATCCGGAAAAACCTCCGGGTGGAAGCAGGTTTCAAATCTCCGATGTTCTTCGCACAATTGATCGGTTATCCGACAATGGCCGTTGGCGCCGGTCGTGGCGGAGATCCGACGGATAACGGAGGAGAAGGCGTCATCCCTATCGGCCTGCCTCATGGAATCCTGCGGCAACTCGATTCCCACAGCTGCACATTCGAAAAGTTCGACGAAGATGACGAGGGCTTCACTCCCGGCGAGCAGTACATCATCCGCCTGGGCAATCTCAAAAACGCTCAAGCTGATACATCCTGTTCCACCTGCGGCGGTGACGGCGTTATCACAACAGCAGGCACCACCTGCACCACCTGCGGCGGTCAGGGTCAGTATCATAACCCTACCTGCAGCACCTGCGGCGGCGATGGGATCAAAAGCAATGGTAAACCATGCACCAAGGCTCCCATTGCCTGCGCCACCTGTGGAGGTGACGGAGTGATCGGCGGAACGACCAGCTCCTGTACCGTCTGCGGCGGTGATGGCATCATCCAGGCAGCCGGCATCCCCAACCTCCGCACAGCCTCAAACCACGGCTCTCTCGATATGGGGAGCAAGGGGGGAGGAGCAAAAGAATACAGAGAATTCTTCAAATTCGGATATCCCGGCTCTGTCGAACTGTATGACGAGCTGATGTTGAAAACCGGCACCATGAAGGGTCCCAACGACGAGGGTCGGGATTACCGCATCAACAACGGTCTCGAGCGAGTTGTTGTGCCTATCGTGAAAAGTCTCAATGACGAACTGACAATTCCCCAGGAACAAAACGGATCCGGTGGCAATGCACCGTCAGTTGTCGTGATAGGGTTCGCCGTCTTCGACTTGATCCCGGTCTCGGAATACTCGACGGCCCCACTCCCCAATGGTCTTGGTGCCTACGATCCCAGTAAAGACTCCGATCAGGTCCGGGGAAGATTCGTCAAATACATCATCAAACCTTCGTAATCGTGAGCCCCCGGGCTCTCCTCGAAGATCAAACCGCGTGCTCCGGCACAAGGCACGCGGTTTCGTCAAAGCGTCGTATCTGAGGTGAATTTGCTCCACCCTTTCTGGGGTATATTTACCACTCAGAGCGGACTTCTCGTCTCAGATGGGGCCCTCTCGTCCAGAATTCATACCGGAGAAGAGGGATTCCTGAAGATCAGGAGCCGTTTTCCCGAAGGATGTTTTGAGGAATCTGGTAGGCAACTTCCGTAGCCAGGGTTATCCCTGGTTTTCCAACAATTTTCTTGAACATGGCCTGGAAGAATGGCGTGTACAGCGGAGCATCGTAGACAAGACCAACCACCAGAATCTTCGCCTGCTTATCCGACGTATCAACGGTTTTGACGGTTGCACGGATTTTCTGGACTTCGGAAATCGTCCAACAAGCCGGAAGCGTGTGAGATGCAGTGTTCGTCAGCCAAGCTTCAATCATGGGCCCCGTGATGGCAACCCCGGGCCGGTATTGCCACTCGGCTGCCGAACTGGTCGCCTCATTGGCAAGCTGCTGAAGGCTGATATACCGGTACAGCACGAACCCGAAATCCACGACTCCACAGAGCAGAACTAAAATCAGAAGCGGCATCACCAAGGCCATCTCCACCAATGCCTGACCGTTTTTCCCTCGCTTGATCATAAAACCTCCCACAGGATGCATGAGGAGAATTACCAGCAAACCTCATACCAAGCTCGCAGGCGTTGCCGTCCAAGCTCCTCGGTCAAAAAAGCGGGCCCGATACTCACGGGAATGGAGAAACCACATCGGTTGACGCATTCGGTAGCACGATTGGAGAGCACCGAGGAGGATACGGCGAATCCCCCCACCACTTTGGAGGCTGGACGGAAATCCGGATGCTTCAACGAATTGCCCTTCTCATCAGCCTGCTCCTCCCATGTCTGGCAGGCTCGCGGATCATCGGCCGGATCGATGCGGAAACCATCTCCCGCGAACTCACCGGCCGCAGCAAAGCCCTGAGTCGCATGGTCGGCCACGGCGCCCGGCTGTCGCAGGTCTTCTCCTGGTCCGACGACGCAACCCTCGTCCTGATCGAACTTCGCGAATCAGACCCCGCCTGACCTGTGCGGGAGGAACCACACTGCCGTTTGATACTTGAACAATTCCGGCCCAGGGAAGAGGACCCACGAAAACACATCTTTAACGAGTGCGATATTTCACCTGTGACGGCGTGATGATTCCAGAACAGAAAACATCCCCATCACAAAAACACAGAGGGAAAAAGTGCTCTTCCCTCTGTGCCTCTGTGTCTCCGTGGGTTTCCAGGGTCTCTCAGCCGCGACGCTTGTAATCGACCTCGCGCTTGCGGATACGCACGGCGCCCGGTGTCACTTCCAGCCACTCGTCTTCGGCCACATATTCGAGCGCCTGGTCGAGCGACATCCGGCGTGGCGGGGCGATGTGCGTCAGTTCTTCCTTCGTCGAACTGCGGTGGTTGGTGAGATGCTTCATCCGGACGATATTCACATACATATCGCCAGCGATAGGCCGCTCGCCGACGACGAGGCCGACGTAGATGTCCTCGGCAGGGCCGTAGAACAGCGTGCCGCGCTCGACGAGCATCTCGATCGCGTACGGCGTCGAGAGGCCCGCTTCCATCGCGACCATGACGCCGACCCGTCGGCCGGGAATGTCCCCGCGATAGGGCTCGTAGCCCTTGAAACACTGGTTCATGACGCCCGTGCCGTTCGTGATCGTCAGAAGCGCCGACCGGAAGCCGAGCAGGCCGCGGGCGGGCGCGCTGAAAATGAGGCGAAGCGTGCCGTCGGGCAGCTTCTTCGAGTTCTCCATGATCGCCTTGCGCGGGCCGAGCACTTCCATGACTGCCCCGACGTAGCTCTCGGGAAGATCGATCGTCAGCTCCTCGATCGGCTCGAGCAGGTTGCCGTTCTCGTCCTTCGAGATGATCGCCTGCGGCTTGGAGACCTGTATCTCGAAGCCTTCCCGCCGCATCGTCTCGACGAGAATGCCCAGATGCAGCTCGCCACGGCCGGAAACCTTGACCGTGTCGGGCGACTCGGTCGGCTCGACCTTCATCGCGACGTTGGTCTCGAGCTCCTTCATCAGGCGGTTCTGGATCTGGCGCGCCGTCAGGAACTTGCCCTCCCGGCCGGCCAGCGGACTCTGGTTCGGGGCGAACAGCATCGAAAGCACGGGCTGGTCGATCGGGATGACGGGCAGCGGCTCGCCTTCCATCGAAACCGAGACGGTGTCGCCGATCGATACGTCGGTCAGACCGGCCACGGCAGCGATATCCCCGGCGCACACCTCAGGGGTCTCGACCCGTCGCACACCCTGGAAGCCGTACAACTGGACGATCTTGGAAGGCCGCGGAGCATGCCCCTCGTGCAGCAGCCAGACGTCTGATTTCTGCTTCAGCACCCCGTCGAACACCCGGCCGATGGCGATGCGACCGACGTAGTCGTTGTAATCGAGGCTCGTGACGAGCAGCGTTCCCGGCTTCGTCTGCGACCCCGTGGGCGGCGGCACGAACTCGACGATCGCCTCGAGCAGCGGCCGGATCGTGTCCCGCGGATCATCGAGCTTGCGACAGGAGTAGCCGGACCGGCCCGATGCGAACAGGATCGGATAATCGAGCGCATCGTCTTCGGCCCCGACGTCGATCAGCAGGTCGAGCACCTCGTCGACGACTTCCTCCGGACGGGCGTCCGGCCGGTCGATCTTGTTGATGACCACGATCGGCTTGAGACCGGCCGCAAGCGCCTTCTTCAGCACGAACCGGGTCTGGGGCATCGGCCCCTCGAACGCGTCGACGACCAGCAGGCAGCCGTTCGCCATCTGCATGACACGCTCGACCTCGCCACCGAAATCCACGTGGCCGGGGGTGTCGATCAGATTGACCTTCACCCCGTTGAAATCGAGCGACATGTTCTTCGCGAGAATCGTGATCCCGCGCTCGCGCTCGAGGTCGTTGCTGTCGAGAAACCGCTCGGCGATCTGCTGGTTTTCGCGGAACAATCCGGACTGGCGGATCATGGCATCGACCAGGGTCGTTTTCCCGTGGTCGACGTGCGCGATGATCGCGACATTGCGGATCATCGACGGATCGTAACGCGACTGAAACTGTACCGTACTCACTGCTTTGCGGACCTCCGGCTGGTGCGACTGGCAAGGATGAAAAAAGGAAGGATGCAGTCTACATCAGCTTACCCCGCAACGCAACAGGAAACCCCGCAATCTCTGGACGCCTCTGGAAAAGACCGAACCACAGAGACCCCGAGTCTCAGAGAACCGCACGCTGAGACACGGAAGATATGTATATAAATATACTATTTTCCAGGGACCTTCCTCTGTGTCTCTGTGACTCTGTGGTTCGTGCCCGTATCAGCGGGGTTTGTACTGTTCGAAGGCCTTCTTGTCGAAAGCGCGTC
Source organism: Candidatus Ozemibacteraceae bacterium (assembly GCA_035388825.1). Lineage (GTDB taxonomy): Bacteria > Muiribacteriota > Ozemobacteria > Ozemobacterales > Ozemobacteraceae > MWAR01. The sequence goes on along the minus strand of DAOOQQ010000001.1, from coordinate 121,690 downwards.
GGTAGGCTTCCTCGGGGGCGATCTTGCGCAACTTCACGAGATCCATCAGCGCCTGATCCATCGTCTGCATCCCCATCTGTTTGCTGGTCTGCATGATCGAGGTGAGCTGGAAGGTCTTGTTCTCACGGATCAGGTTCGCGACGGCCGGCACGTTGACCAGGATCTCGAGCGCGCAGACCCGGCTCATCCCGTCCATCGTGGGAATGAGCTGCTGGGCGATGATGCCCTGCAGGGCGTCGGCGAGCTGCGTGCGGATCTGGTCCTGCTGGTGGGCCGGGAAGACGTCGACGACGCGGTCGACCGACTGGGCGGCCGAAGGGGTGTGCAGCGTGGCGAAGACGAGGTGGCCGGTTTCGGCCGCCGTGACGGCGAGCGAGATCGTTTCGTAGTCGCGCATTTCGCCGACGAGGATGACGTCGGGGTCTTCGCGAAGGGCCGACCGCAGCGCCGCGGAGAAAGACTTCGTGTTGACGCCGATCTCGCGCTGGTTGACGATGCACCGTTTGTGCCGATGCACGAACTCGATCGGGTCCTCGATCGTCAGGATGTGATCCTGGCGCTCGTCGTTCACCTGGTCGACCATCGCGGCCAGCGTCGTCGATTTGCCCGAGCCCGTGGGTCCCGTCACGAGGATCAGGCCCTTGTTGCGGCGGGCGAGATCCGAGAGGATGGTGGGCAGTTTCAGGTCGGCGACCGTCTTGATCTTGGAGGGAATGACGCGGAACACGGCGCCGATGCCGAGGCGGTTGTTGAAGATATTGCAGCGGTAGCGCGACACTTCGGGAATCTCGTAGGAGATGTCGAGCTCCAGGTCTCGTTCGAACCGGTCGCGCTGGTCGTTGTTGAGGAACTCGAAAACCAGGCGTTTGGTGTCCTTCGAGGTGAGCGCCGGCAGGTCGGTGGGCCACAGCTTGCCCTGGAGGCGCATCATGGGCGGCGATCCGACCGTCAGATGAAGATCCGATCCGGCCTTATCGACGACCAGCCGCAGCAGGTCGGTGATGGCATACTCTTCATTATCGATCTGCCCGCTGCGTCGTGCCTGGGCCGGAGCAGCCGTCGGGGCGGCCGCGGCCGGGGGGCGAGCCGGCGGAATCCCCGTTGAGGCTGGGGGCTGGGCTGCGGGGGGCCGCGGAATGCCCGTCGGAGCCGGCGCGCCCGGAGGGCGGGGAATGCCGGTCGAGGCGGGCGGCTGGCCGGCAGGCGGGGCCGGGGGCCGCGGAATGCCCGTCGAGGGGGGCTGCGCGGGGGCGCCGCCGGGGGCGGGGGGCTTCTGGGCGCCGTCGCCGCTTCCGAAGAACTTGTTGAAGAAATTGTCGTTGTCGCTCATGGTGGGTCAGGGCCTCAGAACAGGCGTAAGAACTCGTCGACGCTCGTCTCGCCGGTCGCGACGAGGGCCAGGGTACGGTCTTCCAGGGTCGGGATCTCCTGCTTGCGGGCGAACTGGTAGAACTCCTGGTATCCCTGCCGGTCGATCATCATGCGACGCAGCGTGGGCGAGGTGGGCAGAAACTCGGTGATCAGGGTGCGGCCGGCATATCCGGTCTGCTGGCAGGCTTCGCAGCCGACGGCCTCGAACACCGTCGGCTCGCCGGGAAACCGCAGCCGGTCCGCGATCTCGGGCGGCAGGGTCGAGGGCTTCTTGCACTGCGGGCACAGGGTGCGGATCAGCCGCTGTGACAGGAACCCGCACAGCGAACTCGCGACGACGACGGGGTCGGCGATCTTTTCGAGAAGCCGCACGACGCTGCTGGGCGCATCGTAGGCCATGAACGAGGTCATGATCGTCTTGCCGCCGAGGCCTGCGAACGCCAGCTCCTCCACGATCGGCTGGTCGCCCAGATGGTCGATGTAGACCACGTCGGGATCGAGCAGCAGAGCGAGATCAAGTCCTTCCCGGATCGACCCGATGCCGCTCTGGCCGATCTGGATCTGGGTGATTTTCGAAAGGTTCGACTGGACCGGATCCTCGACCGTCACGATCTTTTTCTTCTCGACGTCGAAGCTGCCGAGCACGTAATACTGCGTCGTCGTACGGCCCGACTCGCGCGGCCCCGTTACATAGAGCACGCCATGATTCGCCTGGATGAAGGCGACCAGCTCATCGAGAGCGGCCTTGCCGGCCTTGCCGAGCTGAACCGCGATGTTGCTGAAATCGTTCAGCTTGAGGATCACCATCTCGCCGTTCACGGTCGGGTAGAACATCGACTGGACGTTCACCCACCGGCCCGAGACCGAGACGCGGAAATGGCCGACGGCCATCGTCGGTGCCCCGCCGCTGACGGGCAGCGGAACCTGCGACAGTGTCTTCAGCTTCGAGATGACTTCCTGGTGGACCTTGATCGGGATCTCCAGCTTTCGCGTCAGGCAGGAGCACGTGCGGAAGCGAATCACGACGCCCTTGTCCGACGGTTCGAAATGGATCCGATCGACGCGGTTGATGATCGCCTGGCCCAACATATAGTTGATGATTTTTTCCGGAGCCTCGAGGCCCTTCGGAATCCCGCGCTCGCCCTTTTCCCCGCCGGGCTCACCGGATGGGGCGGGGGGAAGATCGCCGGTCACGCGCTCCCCGGCATCGAGCGGCCCGTAGATCGCGGTATATGCCTGCTCGAAATCGAACTTCGTGCAGATCGAGACCGAGATCTGCAAGCCCAGGCGGGCCGCCAATGTCTCGATCGCTTCGGATTCGAGCGGATCGACCATGCAGACGCTGAGCTGGTTTCCGGCCTGATACAGCGGCATCAGACGGAACTCCTTCGCGAACTCGGCGGGCACGAGCTTCACGGCCGCGGGGTTCACGATGTCGGCGTTCAGATGGATGAACGAGATGTTCAGCTGGTTGCCCAGCGCCCAGATGATGTCGTCCTCGGTGACGAGGCCCATGTCGATCAGGGCCGCGCCCAGCTTGAGACCCTTCTCCTTCTGATACCCCAGCGCCTGCTTGAGCTGATCGCCGGTGATCAGGTTGCAATCGATCAAGATATCGCCCAGTCGTTTCTTTTGCGTACTCATGACGAGAGGTATTGTACCGGACGGCGCGCCTCACCGCAACAACAGAAACGGCCGGCAACCCCGAAGGGCTGCCGGCCGCATGATTGCTTGGATTAGCGCTTGTTGGTGTTGATGGTTTCCTTCAGATCCTTGCCGGGAACGAAGCGGGCGACGTTGGTGGCCGGGATCTTGATGGTCTTCTTGGTCTGGGGGTTGATGCCGGTGCGGGCCTTGCGGGTCGCGACCTTGAAGGAGCCGAAGCCGACGAGGCGGACTTCTTCGTGCTTCTTCATGGCATTCTTGATGATGTCGAGGGTGGCGTCAAGAGCCTGGGTGGCCTGGGTCTGGGACAGGTTGGTGTTCTTGGCGATTTCCCTCACGAGTTCGATCTTCTTCACTTGGTGGATCCTCCTGGTAAAAATTAAGGTGGAGAACTGATACGACAAGCCTACTGATCGAAAACCGGCCTGTCAAGCCCCCTTCGAAAAAATATTTCTCCGCGTACCCTTAGCTGAGCCGATTTCGAAGGTTCTCGAGCCGCTGAAGCAGCTTGACCTGCCGTTCCCGAAGGGCTTTCAGCCTCGCCACGAGCACCACCATGCGCTGCCGGATCTCCTCCTTCGTCATCCCCCCCGTGGATCCCGCATTCAGCTTGCTCCGGAGCGCCTCGAGCTCGGAAACGGTCCGCCGAAGCTCCTCCTGCACCTGCACGAGCTGGTTCTGCGTTCGTAGATACTCTTCGCGCAACGCCCGCTGCTCCTGCGCCCCGGTCGGACCGCGCCCGGCCTCGCCGAACCGCGCCCCCAGCCCCTGTCGCAACGCAACGGCATCCGGCCCGCCCGGAGGCTGAGTGCGGCCGGCCTCCTCCGCGCCCCGCTGCCGGCGGCCTTCCAGCCGCTGCTCGCGCATCTTTTCGAAGAACGCCAGGTTTTCTCGAATACCGGTTCCAGCGGGCTCCACAGAGCCGGGCTTCCCGTCGGGAAGCACGCCGCCCGCATCACTCCGGTCGCCGTCTTTGAAAACGGGCTTCCAGCCTCCGGAAGCGGGCTGCCGCATCGGGGGAAGTCCCTCCGGCATCTGGGGCCGCGCCGGGCCCAGTTTCTGCGGCGCCAGGTTCTTCCATTCCCCCTGGATCCGCGCATCCTCGCCGGTCGCGTCGAATTTCTGGAACTGTTCCGCCGTCTGGCCGCGGTCCCGGATGCTCGCCATCATGCCCTTCTGCAGCACCAACTGCCGCTTGCGCCGGTCCTCATGGGCCTTCACCGAAACCAGCCCCTCGAACACCCGGACCCGCGTCTGGCCGAACCGGTCGACGTTCACATCGAACGTCGTGCCCAGCACGCCGCACACCGTCGTCGGCGTCACCACCTGGAAGGTGCGGCCTTGTTTCTTCAGATTGAACCAGCTTTCGCCCACCTGGAGCTGGATGCCGTCATTCACCAGCGTCACCCGCGAGTTCGATTTGAGGCGGAACAGGCTTCCGTCGGGAAACCGCATCTCGCCCCGCGTCTCGCCCTCGGTGCGCAGCATGTCCTGCACCTTCACCGCGACCGGCTCCGGCCCCAGCTCGAGCCAGGTGCCGCCCCCGTTGCGGGACAGCGCCGCGCGGCCGCGCAGCAACTGGAACACGATCTCTTCGGATGCCGCGGCGAACGCCGTGTGTCCCGGACAGAACGCCATGACCGCCGTCATGATCACCAGAACGGCCAGCATCCCGCATTTACCCGTCATCCTCTGCATACCCACAGACCTCCCGGAGAGATACGAATGCCCACAGTATACCGCACCCGCTCCGTCATCATCCGCACCCGGCGTGAACACTAAACAGGCGGGAAATCCGATCCACAGATGGCGCAGCCTGCTCCACACGAGAAGATTCAGAACCCCGCGTCAGAACGCTGCGCCCGGGTGGATCACGATCCGCCCCTACGATACCCGGGGGGATCCAACGAACCGCGATGGACAACCGGGGCGTTTTCGGCTACGTTTGAAGGGAGGGGAAGTACCCCCGATCCTGTGAGAGGAGGCATGCCATGGAAAATGATGCCGTGACAATCGAGTGCCCGTGCGGTGCGGTGTTCGAGGTGGAAAACGAAGAGGTCGACGGTGCCGGCGATCGCTGGACGCGCTGCCCCAAATGCAACCGAAAGCTTCCGATCCCCGAAGAAGACGAAGACTGACCGCCCGTTTCCCTTGGAGAAACCCCGGAGCCCGTCAGGGCCCCGGGGTTTCTCATCCCAGAGAGTGGTTCAGGAAATCATTCCCCACCAAAGTGATGCGGGCGGATCACGATCCGCCCCTACGATGCGGGGACCGGCCCAACGGGGCGTAGGGGCGCATCGTGATGCGCCCGGAGTGCCCCCGGAAAAGTGCCTGACCCGGAAAACGCAGATTCGTTTCTGAAAGCTCCAGAAAGAATCTGCGGCATCTGTGTCATCTGCGGATCGGAATCTCCGGGAAACGACGTCCTGGGGCCGAGCTCAGAACTCGGCGCTGCCGGTGGTGCGCGGGAACGGCGCCGTGTCGCGGATGTTGCCCATGCCCGTCACGAACATCAGGAACCGGTCGAAGCCCAGACCAAAGCCGCTGTGGACGGCGGTGCCGTATTTGCGCGTCTCGAGATACCACCACATGCTCTCCTCGGGAATCTTGAACTCCTCGATCTTCTTCTTGAGCATGTCATACCGCTCCTCGCGCTGGGAGCCGCCGATGATCTCGCCGATGCCGGGCGCAAGCACGTCCATCGCGCGCACCGTCTTCCCGTCGTCGTTGAGCCGCATATAGAAGGCCTTGATCTCCTTCGGATAATCGGTCAGGATCGTCGGCTTCTTGAAATGCTTCTCGACGAGATACCGCTCGTGCTCCGACTGGAGATCGATGCCCCAGGTGTCGACGGGATACTGGAACTTCTTCTTTTTATTCGGTGTCGAATTTTTCAAAATCTCGAACGCCTCGGTGTAGGTGACCCGTTCGAACTTGTTCTCGAGCATGAAGTGCAGCTTCTGCAACAGGCCCATCTCGCTGCGCTCCTCCTGCTTCTTCGTCTTCTCCTCCTCGGCGAGGCGCTTGTCGAAGAACTCGAGGTCGTCCTTGCAGTTATCGAGAGCATAGCGAACGAGATATTTCAGGAACTCCTCGGCCAGGTCCATGTTGTCGGTCAGGTCGGCGAAGGCGACCTCGGGCTCGATCATCCAGAACTCGGCCGCGTGGCGGCTGGTGTTCGAGTTCTCGGCGCGGAACGTCGGCCCGAACGTATAGATCCTGCCGAGCGACATCGCGGCCAGTTCCCCTTCGAGCTGGCCCGAGACGGTCAGGTTGGTGGACTTGCCGAAGAAATCCTTCGAGAAGTCGACACTGCCGTCCTCGTTCAGGGGCGGGTTCTTCGGGTCGAGCGTCGTGACGCGGAACATCGCGCCGGCGCCTTCGCAGTCCGAGCCGGTGATGATCGGCGTGTGCACGTAGAAAAAGCCCCGGTCGTTGAAGAACTTGTGGATCGCGAACGCCATCGCATGCCGGATGCGGAACATCGCGCCGAATGTGTTGGTGCGGAACCGCAGGTGCGCGATCTCGCGCAGGAACTCGAGCGAGTGCTTCTTCGGCTGGAGCGGGTATTTCTCGGGATCGGCGGCGCCGAGCACCTCGATCTTCTGCGCTTTCAGCTCGACCGCCTGGCCGCTTCCCTGCGAGGGAACGAGGTTGCCGGTGATGCGCACGGCCGCGCCGGTGGTGACGTCGGTGAGCATGGCTTCGGTGATCGCGCCGCCCTCGAGATCGGCCACGGCCTGGATGTTCAGGATCGTCGAACCGTCGTTGACGGCGATGAAGGCGACGTTCTTGCTGGTGCGCTTCGTCCGGACCCACCCGTTGACGACGACGGGATCGGAAGAAGGGGACATCTTGAGGATCTGTGCGATCGACGGCTGCATGATTCACGCCACCTCCATTGACAATTGCGGGCCCGTCCGGCCCGCGGACGCCCGGTTATACCCCGAATCCCCTTCCTGCATCAAGTGCCTCATCGCCGGAGGGCGCTGAGGATACTCGAGAAATCGTCGGTCCAGAGCGGGGTGCCAGGCTCGCTTCGAAGCTGCTTCCATACGTCGGGGGAAAGCCGGCTGAGGTCGGATGCGGTCCGGGCCATGAGCACCCATTGGGAAGGCTCCTTGCCGGCAGCGGCTTCGTGTGGAGGGATATCGGTCTGTCGTTCCGTCAGGGCGACAAGACCGGCATCCGATGCCAGCCCCGCAAGAATCGGCTCGAGATCGAGATGCCGGTTCGAAATATGGAAAGCCAGAAGCCCGCGATCCCCGAGTTTTTCCAGATACAGCCGCACGGCTTCCCGGGTCAGGAGATGGACGGGAATCGCATCCGAACTGTAGGCATCCAGCACCAGCAGGTCGAACTGCCGATTTCCAGCCCGCCGCAGCGACAACCGGGCATCTCCGGCCTCGATCCGGGCATCGGGAGCCCGGTCGTGCAGATACGTGAAAAACCGCTCATCCCGGGCTATCCGGATCACGGCGGGATCGATCTCGTAAAACGTCCACGTCTGACCCGGCAAGGCATAGCAGGCCAGGGCACCCGCTCCCAGGCCGACGACCCCGATACTCCTGAAATCCCCGGCCCGGTTCGCTTCACCCAGAACCTTTCCGATCGGACCCGTCGGATGATAATAGGAAAGCGGAACCGCCCGAAGGGCGGGATCGAGCTTCTGGCCTCCATGGATCGTGCTGCCGTGATACAGCGTGTGCTGGTTGCGTCGGACATCGTGGAACACCCGACTGACCCCGAAAAAGCTTCGCTCCGCATGGATCAGCCGCCCGTGAGGCCCGACCTGCGAGCCGGCCACGAGCGAGGTGGTCAGCAGAAACATGCCGACACTCAGACCGAAGCCGAGGGGACGGCGGGAGGAACCGAAACAGATCAGGGCAGGAACGGCATAGGCAAGCAGAATGCCCCCCGGCGTCCCGCCGATCTCCAGGTGCGCCACCCCGATCGTTCCGATCGTCGCGAAAAGCCCCGTGGCGATCGGGAAAGCAAGCTCCCGCACGCCGAACCGGGAACCCGGACCCGACCCGCACGAGGCGGGAAGTGGGCCGGCGGCGCCCGGATGGCGCAGTCCAGCCGGACCCGACGGCAGCAGCAGACAGGCGAGCACGAGGGTGACGGCGTATTCCGTCACGCCGGTGAACACCAGCGGGGCCAGAAGGGCGTTGAACATCCCCCCGATGACCCCACCGAGCGACATCCATAAATAATATTCTGTTAGATATACAGGCTCCGGCCGTCCCCGTGCCAGCTCTCCATGCATGACCATGCACACGACGAACAGCACGAGAAGATGCAGGGGGAACAGCAGGCCGATCGGCCCGATGGCACCGGCGGCAAGCGTGATCACCAGCGGCAGCAGCAGGATCGGAAGCGCACGGATCGTCAGGAGATGGGGAATCGGCGGGGTCCGCGCGAAAACCAGGATGAACGACCCCAGATACAGCACGAGAGGAATGATCCAGAGGAGAGGGATGGAAGCCAGATCCGTCGTCAGGAACGTCGTGACGCTCACCATCAGGCTCGAAGGAACCGCGGCAAGGGCCACCCAGCGCAGGCGGCGGCTCCAGGGCAGCGGGGGAACACCGGCGGCCGGCAGCGATGGTTCCGGCAGGGAAGCGCGGCGCCGTACCACCATGCCGCAGCCGGTCATGAGGCACAGGTAGAGAACATACCCTGCCGTCCAGAGCCGTGTCTGCCGTTCCAGCGTGAAGAACGGCTCGATCAGAAACGGGTATCCCAGAAGCCCCAGCATGCTTCCGAGATTGCTTGCCGCATACAGCAGATAGGGATCGGCGGCATCCCGGTGACCCGAACGCGAAAACCATGCCTGGATCAGAGGGCTCGTCGTGGATATCACGAAAAAAGGCAGCCCGATGGTCGCCGTCAGCAGCGAGAGAAGCCAGGGAACCGGATGGGCGTCCCCCGAGGGGATCCATTCGGAGGAAATGCCGATCGGCAGCACGATGAGCGGCAGAAGAAGCACGCCGAGATGGATCGGCACCTGGTGACGGAGCGGCAGACGCGTCGACAGCATGTGCGCATACAGGTATCCCAGCAGCAGAACGGCCTGATAAAAGACGAGAGCCGTGTTCCAGACGGCCGGCGCCCCGCCCAGCAGCGGCAGAACCATGCGGGCGAACAGAGGCTGGACGACGAACAGCAGGCCGGCGCCGACGAGAATCGTCACGCCGAACAGCACCGCGGTTCCCCTTCCGGTCTCTGCTCCGGAATCCATCGGATCCATCCGTTCCTCCCGACATGTCACGCCGCCAAACTCTCCGGGCGCCGCGCCTTACACGACCATGAGCGAGCAGCATGGTATCCCAGACCGATCGATTTGAACATCGGGGATGTGATCCAGCCCATCGGTCTGGCCGTCATCTTCAGGCATGCCAAGCGGATTCCGAGGATATCACAGCGGCCGGGTGACGGGAGTATTCCCTTCATGGTAACCTATCGTTCAGAGAGATCGACAACAGAGGATCGTCCCCCCATGAGCATCATCGAGTGCGGTGACTGCGGCAAAGAGATTTCCTCGCATGCCGCAAGATGTGTCCATTGCGGTTTTCCCCTCCCGGAAAACAGACCCGGGGTCAAATGGGGAAGATACCTCGTCCTCGGCCTGGTCGTCCTGACAGCCACGACGGCGATCATCCTCAACAGGGAAACCATCGTCGATGCCTTCGAGGCCGCCCGCACGATCTATGCCGCGCCGGCCGGGGATTCCCCCCGTCGTGCAGGGGCGACAGGCGCCGTGCCGGCCAGCGCGACATCCGGCCTTTCCCGTGATCTGCAGCCCGTCGCAACGGCCGCTGCGGCCATGAAGCAGGCCCCCGATCCGGCCGCGATCATCCGGCGCGTCATCGGCAGGGACAAAGAAATCTACGCGGCCTTCAAGGCGCTCGACTACGAGCACTACTGGACCGCCGACGATCTCGATCTCGTGGCCAGATGCGAAGCCAACCGCAAGGAGCTTCTCTACGGCCTCGCAGCCCTCCATCTGGTCGACCAGAATCCCGATTACGAGCTGCTCATGGACTTTCTGCAGATGGAGAACCGCGTGGCCATGACCGTCATTGCGTATTACGAGGATCTCATCCCCGCCAAATATGCGCGCCCGGCCACGCCCCTGCTCGTGCAGCGGCTTCAGAAAGCCTTCGTCGAAATCCGTGACTATGAGGTGAGACTCGAAAAATTCGGCTGGAAGCGCGCATATGCGGAGTGGGGAACCCGGCGCTGACGGAACGACCGGCCATGACCGCCGTCATCTGGGAATGAAGGGAGAACTCTCATGCTCGTCAGTTGCCCCGAGTGTTCGGAAGCGATCTCCTCTCTCACCGATATCTGCCCGAACTGCGGCTACCCCGTCGAAGAGCTCGGCATAGGCAAGGCTTTCGGCGAGGAGCCGGAAGTCCTCCTGACCGGGCCGGCCGCCGAACAGGACGAGAAATACCAGAAAAGCAGATTCGAAGCCAAGTTCCGGATCGTCTACAAGGAAATCCGCATCATGCATGACAAGGCCGGCCATATCGACGGCTGGATCTTCACCCGACACCGCTACACCGACCAGCAACTGTTGGATTCGGAACACATGACGAAGCTGGACTCGTTCTTCCGGAAAATCGACGATGACGCGAACAACCTGCTCTGCTCGGGCAACGCGCCGGCCATAGCAAAGAACATCTATTATGATCTGCGCAAGCAGGTCTCGACCGACATCGCCGAACTCAAGAACGACCTCTCCAATCGCCCCCTCACCTGGTGGGAGCGTATTCTCGCGATGTTCAAAAACCTTCTCCTCCGGTTCGGCATGTAAGCGGAATATCGTTTCCAGCAGGTAACCGGCGGGATTGCCGCGCGGGCGCATGTACACGCCTATGGATATATTCATCGATATCCTGAACCGATCTTTTTGACAGGATCCCCGGAAGAGGCTACCGTGATACCCTGAAGCCGATGCGGGCGTCGTACGGCGCCGCAAGGCTTGGAAATCTCGACGATATCAGGAAGAAACGGCATGGCTCGACGGAAGGCATCAGGCTCCACCAGTGAATCGACGGCGAATGTCGGGTTCGAGGCGAAACTCTGGCAGGCGGCCGACAAGCTGCGCAACAACATGGATGCGGCGGAGTACAAGCATGTCGTCCTGGGGCTGATCTTCTTGAAATACATCTCCGACTCGTTCGAGGAGATGCGGGCGAAGCTGGTCGCCGGGTCCGGCGAGTATGAAGGCTCTGATCCGGAAGATCCCGACGAGTATCGGGCCGAGAACGTCTTCTGGGTGCCTCGCGAGGCCCGGTGGACGCACCTCCAGGCGAATGCGAAACAGCCGACGATCGGAAACGTCGTCGATGACGCGATGGTCGCGATCGAGCGTGACAACACGCGTCTCAAGGGCGTCCTGCCGAAAGATTACGCCCGGCCCGCGCTCGACAAGCATCGGCTCGGCGAATTGATCGACCTGATAGGCACGATCGGGCTGGGCGATGCGGCGAACCGCTCGAAAGATGTGCTCGGGCGGGTCTATGAATACTTCCTGACCCAGTTCGCGAGCGCCGAGGGAAAGAACGGCGGCCAGTTCTATACGCTCTCGTGTATCGTCCGTCTGCTGGTCGGGATGCTCGGGCCGTACAAGGGTCGAGTCTATGACCCCTGTTGCGGCTCTGGCGGCATGTTCGTCCAGTCGGAGAAGTTCGTGATCGAGCACGGCGGCCGGATCGGCGACATCAGCATCTACGGCCAGGAGAGCAACGCCACGACCCGCCGGCTGGCGATCATGAACCTCGCGATCCGGGGCATCGACGCCGACTTCGGCCCCGAGCACGCCGACACGTTCCGGCGTGACCTGCACAAGGATCTGCGGGCCGACTACGTGCTCGCGAATCCGCCGTTCAACGACTCCGACTGGCACCGGGTCGACGACGACGTGCGCTGGAAGTTCGGAACGCCGCCCAAGGGTAACGCGAACTTCGCCTGGGTCCAGCATTTCATCCATCACCTCGCCCCCGACGGCAACGCCGGCTTCGTTCTCGCGAACGGCAGCATGTCCTCGAACCAGTCGGGCGAGGGTGATATACGTAAAGCTATCATCGAAGCCGATCTCGTCGACTGCATGGTCGCGTTGCCCGGCCAGCTCTTTTACAGCACGCAGATTCCCGTCTGCCTCTGGTTCCTCACGAGGAACAAGGGCAACGGCCGGTTTCGCAGACGCACCCGCGAAACCCTGTTCATCGACGCCCGCAAGCTCGGCACCCTCGTCGACCGCGTCCACCGCGAGCTGACCGAGGACGACATCGGGAAGATCGTCGCCACCTATCATGCGTGGCGAAGCTCAGGAGAGAGCAAGTGCCGCGTGAGCCAGGAGGGCGGAAGCGGCCGGGGAGAAAAGAGTGCTGGAGGCTATGAGGACGTCGCGGGCTTCTGCAAAACCGCCACGACCGACGAGATCGCCGGCCACGGCCACGTTCTCACCCCCGGCCGCTACGTCGGCGCCGAAGAAGTCGAATCCGACGGCGAGCCCTTCGAAGCCAAGATGACCCGCCTCGTCGCCGACCTCCAAGGCCAGTTCGAAGAATCCGCCAAGCTGGAACAGGCCATCAAGGCGAATCTCAAGAGGCTCGGATATGGCGGCTAAATCGCGCTCGCTTTCACCCGAAAAGCTACGCATTGCGTAGCCAATTGCCCCGGACACACTGAATGACGGGAAACGAAAGCGCAGTATGAAAAACATCGGAAAAAGGAAAAGAGCCAGGGCCGATCCGGGAAGGATCTAAAGAGAGACCGGGCAGGTTCATCCTTGACTTCTGTATATGCTGGACATATAATGTCAATATGACAAGGCCATCATTGAAACATCTTTTTCCGGAGCCGATCGAGTTCGACTGGGATGAAGGTAACGCACAGAAAAACTGGGATCGACATCACGTTTCACAAGGCGAGTCAGAATCGATCTTTTTTAACGAACCAACCGTTGTTTGCAATGATTCGGCTCATGCCAAAAATGAAATGAGATACATGTGTTTGGGGAAAACCAGGCAGGGGCGATATCTTTTCATTTCCTTCACGGTACGAAATGATAAGATTCGGGTCATATCAGCAAGGGATATGACTGATCGAGAGCATAAGGAGTTCAGAAAATATGAAAAAGACCATTCCTCATTTTAAAACCGAAGATGAAGAGCGTGAATTTTGGGCAACCCACGACTCTTGCGATTATGCCGATTGGTCAACCTCTCAAATAGCTGTTTTTCCGAACTTAAAGCCAACCTTGAAGACGATCTCCCTGAGATTGCCCGAAGAAATGATCAATGATTTGAAAGTCTTGGCGAATCTTCGCGATGTTCCCTATCAATCCTTGATGAAAATTCTTCTGGCCGAAAAAATTCAAGAGATGAAAAGAAAAAAGGCCGCGTGATACCTTTGTCCGAAAAGCTTCGCGTTGCGGAGACATTTGCCCCGGACACATCGAATATTGCGCATTTCCGGGAAAATACGTATACTATACGTATGAGGTGATTGTCATGCAGAAGAAGCTCACCATTACGATCAATGAGGACATCTACGAGGGGTTGCACCGGGTGATCGGGCGCGGCAACATCAGCCAGTTCATCGAATCGCTGCTGAGGCCGCACGTATTGGACACCGCCCTCGAAAACGAATACAGGAAGATGGCGAAGGACAAAAAGCGTGAAGCCGAGGCTCTCGACTGGGCAGATGGGGTGATGGGAGACCACGACGATGAATCGCGGTGAAGTCTGGCATGTGAATTTCGACCCGTCGATCGGCGGGGAGATCCGGAAAATCAGGCCAGCCGTCATCGTCAGCAATGATGCATCGAACAAGTATCTGAACCGGGTCCAGGTCGTTCCTATAACGAGCAATATCGATCATTTGTATCCCAGCGAGGCGTATGTGATTTTGAACGGCCAGCAGCGCAAAGCCATGGCCGACCAGATCGCCACTGTGAGCAAGGCCCGCCTCACCTCCAGAATGGGAATCTTGGACAAAGAGGACCTGACCAAAATCGAAAAAGCGATCAAAACCCAACTGGCTATCCCCTGAAACCCCTTCTGATCACGCACCCGAACACATCGTTTCTCGCAGTTACCGAGACGATCCGGATACAAAGTTCCCACAATCAATAAATGATATGATGTCGTATGATCCGCTGTGATTTCGGGAGACACTGTCTTCCGAATCGGTAATTGGAGATGACTTGATACGTGGCAATCAGCTCGAACGATGGACATTCGAACTGCCGGTTAAAGGGAATTCAGAGTGAGCAGAACTCTCGAAGGCAAGAGGGGCCGCCTCGTCGGTTATCTCCAGATCCAGTTCGAAAAATCCGCCAGCCTGGAACAGACCATCAAGGCGAATCTGAAAGGGCTCGGCTATGACGTCTATATTGCGTGATACAACAATCGCAGAAGTCTGTGAAGTTTTCGATGGTCCTCATGCCACACCAGCGAAAACTGATGCTGGACCAATATTTCTTGGCATCACAAGCCTCAATAAAGGTCGCATTGACCTTGGCGGATTAGAGCATCTTTCTGAAGAGGACTTTCTGAAATGGACTCGCCGGGTCACTCCACGTCCTGGAGATGTTGTTTTTTCTTACGAGACCAAGCTGGGAGAAGCAGCACTCATTCCAAATGGGTTACGCTGCTGTCTTGGGCGTCGCATGGCACTTATGCGCCCGGATCTCAGGCAAGTAGACAGCCGATTTCTTCTTTATTATTATCTCGGACCAGAATTTCAAGAGGTAATTCGAGAGCGTACGATTCACGGGAGCACTGTGGATCGTATCGCATTGATAGAGTTTCCAAAATTCCCACTTCGATTACCACCTCTCGATGTCCAAAAGGCAATCGCTCATATCCTCGGTACTATAGATGACAAGATAGAACTGAACCGGCGGATGAATGAGACGCTGGCGGGGATGGCGAGAGCCCTGTTCCAGAGCTGGTTCGTGGATTTCGACCCCGTTCGCGCCAAACTCGACGGCAGACCACCCGCCGGAATGAACGCCGAAACCGCCGCGTTATTTCCCGACTCTTTTCACTGCTCGCCACTAGGGCATATTCCGACTGGTTGGGATGCAATTCCTCTCTACGACATGGCACAGTGGGTAAATGGGGCAGCATTCAGAAGTGAAGACTTCTGTGGCGCAGGAGAAGGTCTGCCTGTCATCAAGATAGCTGAGCTAAAAGAAGGGATCAGTGGTCAAACGAAGTGGTGTCAACGAGACGGGGACTCGGACAAAATAATTGACACTGGGGACTTGCTCTATTCGTGGTCTGGTAGTCCGGATACGTCACTCGAAGCCTTTTTGTGGAGTGGTGGCCGCGGATTGCTGAATCAGCACATCTTCAAGGTGATTTCACAGACAGTAGCGGAAAAGCGCTTCGTCTATTACACCCTACAATACCTGCGCCCAGTGTTGGTGGAGACGGCGAGGAACAAGCAGACCACAGGCCTCGGTCACGTCACAATTGCCGACATGAAACGCTTGCTCGTGTGCGTGCCAAACAAGGCAGTGCTTGCCGCATTTGACCGGAACATTGCCCCAATATTCGACAAGGCTTTCACCAATATCCTAGAATCTCGCACTCTCGCTACCCTCCGCGATACGCTCCTTCCGAAGCTGTTGAGCGGGGAACTTAGCGTTACGAATGCAGAATCTATCGTTGAGAACACCATGTCAGGAGCACAGGTTCAGGAATGACGTTCAACGAATCCACCGTCGAAGAAGCTGCTCTATCCTGGTTCCTGGAACTGGGCTACACGGTCATTCATGGAGTGGATATCGCTCCCGGTGAACCTCAGGCAGAGCGCGACTCTTACACCGATGTCGTTCTGTTGCGGCGGCTCCAGGATGCGGTTCGGCGGCTGAATCCGAAGATTCCGGAAGAAGCGCGGGAAGAGGCGGTGCGCAAGCTGCTCCGGCAGGAGACGCCGTCGCTCGTCGCGAACAACCGGCGGTTCCATGCGATGCTGCGGGATGGCGTCGAGATCGAATACAAACGCCCCGACGGGAGCATCGCGGGAGACCGAGTGCGGCTCGTCGATTTCGTGTATCCGGAGAACGACGACTGGCTGGCGGTGAACCAGTTCACCGTCATCGAAGGCCAGGTCAACCGCAGACCCGATATCGTCATCTTTATCAATGGACTTCCTATCGCCGTCATCGAGTTGAAGAACGCGGCCGACGAGAACGCCACGATCTGGTCAGCGTATCAGCAGCTCCAGACCTACAAGGCGCAGATCGGCTCGCTGCTGAGATTCAACGAACTGCTTGTCGTGTCCGACGGCATGCAGGCGCGCATCGGCTCGCTCACGACGAACCAGGAATGGTTCAAGGTCTGGCGCACCATCGACGGGGAAGACTCGTTCACGCATACCTTCCTCGAACTCGAGGTGCTGATCCGGGGCGTGTTCGACAAGACGCGGCTCCTCGATCTGCTCCGGCACTTCATCGTCTTCGAGGAGGATGGCGACAGCGACAGGCTCCACAAGATCATCGCCGGGTATCACCAGTTCCATGCCGTGACCGCCGCCGTCGAGGAGACGATCCGTGCAAGCGGCATGAGCGCCTCCCCGGGTGCGGCCGAGGATCCCGGAACGTACTGGGCCGGACCGATGAGGAACGGGAAGAAAGGCGACCGGCGGGCCGGCGTCGTCTGGCACACCCAGGGCTCGGGAAAGAGTTTCTCGATGCTGTTCTACGCGGCGCGCATCATTCTCCACCCGGCGATGCAAAACCCGACGCTGGTCGTTCTGACCGACCGGAACGATCTCGACGACCAGTTGTTCGGCCAGTTCCAGCGGTGCCACGAGATCCTGCGCCAGATGCCCGTGCAGGCCGACTCCGTCGAACACCTCCGTTCGCTGCTGAAGGTGGCGAGCGGCGGGGTCGTGTTCACGACGATCCAGAAGTTCATGCCCGAGGAGAAAGGCGCCCGCGTGAGCCTCCTTTCGGACCGGCAGAACATCGTCGTCATCGCCGACGAAGCGCACCGCAGCCAGTATGACCTGGTCGACGGCCTCGCCCGCAACCTCCGGGACGCGCTTCCCAACGCTTCGTTCATCGGGTTCACGGGCACGCCCATCGAACAGACCGACGCGAACACCCGGGCGATCTTCGGCGAGTATATCAGTATCTATGATATCCAGCGGGCGGTCGCCGACGGCGCGACGGTTCCGATCTACTACGAGAGCCGGATCGCGAAGCTGTCGCTCAACGCAGCCGCGCTTCCCAAACTGGATGAAGAGTTCGAGGAGCTGACCGAGGGCGAAGAGGAAGACAGGAAGCAGAAGCTCAAGTCGAAGTGGGCCGCGATCGAAGCGCTGGTCGGCGATCCGAAGCGCATCGCCATCATAGCGGAAGATATTGTTCGTCATCACGAGCGTCGCCTCGAAGCGATGGACGGCAAGGCGATGATCGTCTGCATGAGCCGTCGCATCTGCGTGGACCTGCATGACGCCATTCTCAGGCTGCGCCCCGACTGGGCAGGAGCGAAGGATGACGATATCGAGGCCGAGAGAAAGAAAGCCTGCGTCATGAAGATCATCATGACCGGCAGCGCGGAGGACGGCCCGGACTGGCAGATGCATATCCGGAACAAACAGCGGCGGCGGGAGATGGCGAACAGGTTCAAGGACAGCAAGGATCCGTTCCGGATCGTCATCGTCAGGGATATGTGGCTGACCGGCTTCGATGCGCCCTGCCTGAACACGATGTATGTCGACAAGCCCATGCGCGGCCACGGGCTGATGCAGGCGATTGCCCGAGTGAACCGTGTATTCCGCGACAAGCCGGGTGGACTGATCGTCGATTACCTGGGTCTTGCCGACCAGTTGAAGCACGCGTTGGCAACCTACACCCAGAGCGGCGGCAAGGGATCGCCCAGCATCGATACCGCCGAGGCGATCAATGCGATGCTGGAAAAGTATCATATTGCCTGCGATATCATGCACGGCTTCGACTGGACCGCCTGGACCATCGGGACGCCGGCGCAGAAGATGGCCCTGCTGCCCGCCGGGCAGGAGCATGTCTTGCAGCAGGAGAACGGGAAACAGCGGTTCGTTCAGGTGGTAACGGATCTTTCGCGGGCATTCGCGCTGTGCGCGGCGACGGACGAGGCGCACGAGATCCGCGACGATATCGCGTTCTTCCAGGCGATCAAGGCCCAGCTCGCGAAGACCTCGGCATCATCGCACACACCTGAAGACCTGGATCAGGCGATCAAACAGCTCGTATCCCAGGCGATCATGACGGATGAGGGTGTGATCGACGTGTTCGCGGCAGCGGGGTTGAAAAAGCCGGATATTTCGATCCTGTCGGATCAGTTTCTCGCCGAGGTGCGCGGCCTGAAGCATAAGAACGTTGCTGCGGAACTGCTGGCGAAGCTGCTGCGGGGCGAGATAAAAGCGATCGCGGCCCGGAATCTCGTCCAGGGCAGGCAGTTCAGCGAGATGCTCCAGAACGCCCTCAACGCGTATCACAACCGGGCCATCGCGACGCAGGAGATCATCGAGGAGCTGATCGAGCTCGCGAAGCAGATGAGCGAGGCGAGGAAGCGGGGCGAGAATCTCGGGCTGAACGACGATGAAGTCGCGTTCTACGACGCGCTTGCCGCGAACGAGAGCGCCGTGCGGGCGATGGGCAACGACGAGCTGAAGGTCATCGCCGCCGAACTGGTCACCCAGGTGCGCAAGAGCGTCACGATCGACTGGACAGTGCGTGAGAGTGCCCGTGCGCGCATCAAGGTCATGGTGAAGCGCATCCTGAAGAAGCACGGCTACCCGCCCGATCTCCAGGAGGAAGCAACGAAGACGGTTCTCGCTCAGGCCGAACTGCTCTGCGCCGACTGGGCGGCATAACGATCACACGTTCTATCACCCTGTGGCCTGCCGGTATGACGGTCCAAAGGACGGATTGCCAGGAACGCCCTTCCTGTGCTATTCTCTGGGTGTTGCCGGAATGGCGGAATTGGCAGACGCACGGGACTCAAAATCCCGCGCCAGCGATGGCGTGTCGGTTCGACCCCGACTTCCGGCACCGAAACGAACCGCCGCTTCCGATCGGAAGCGGCGGTTTCGCGTTTGTGGCCAATGCCTTACACGCGCACGTCGGTCGAGCGGCGGCTGTGCTCCTGGGCCACGGGGAAAACGAGATCGCAGACATCGAGCGCGATCTGCAGCTCCTCGTTCGTCGGCACGACCATCACGGTCGTCGGCGAGTAGGGGTGGGAGATGATCCCCTCCTGGGAGCCCATCTTCCGGTTCAGTTCGTAATCCATGAAGATGCCGATGTTCTCGAGGCGGTGGCAAATCCGTTCCCGCATCCTCCAGCCGTGCTGGCCGATGCCGCCGGTGAAGACGAACAGATCCACCTTGACCAGCGTCGCCATGTAGGCGCCGACATAGTGCCGCACACGGTGCGCATACGCCTCGAGCGCCTGGGTGGCCGCCTGGTCGCCGTTTTCCGAGGCTTTCTCGAGATCCCGCAGGTCGTTGGAGATCCCCGACAGGCCCAGCAGACCGCTCTTCTTGTTCAGGATCGCGTTCAACTGCTTCGCGGTATAGCCCCGGTCGTTCAGATAGAAGAGAATGGCCGGGTCGATGTCCCCGCTGCGGGTGCCCATGATGAGCCCTTCGAGCGGCGTGAACCCCATCGACGTGTCGACGGACTTCCCGCTCTCGATCGCGGTGATCGAGGCGCCGTTTCCCAGATGGGCCGAAATCACGTTGGTGTTCTCGGGAGAGCGCTTCATCAGCCCGATCGCCCGCGCAGACACATACCGGTGACTGGTTCCATGAAATCCATAGCGCCTGATACGGTATTCGTCGTAGAACTCCCGCGGAAGCGCATACATATAGGCCGCGGGCGGCATCGTCTGGTGGAAGGCCGTGTCGAACACCGCCACCTGCGGAACGTCGGGCAGAAGTTCCTTCGCCGCGCGGATGCCGGTCAGATTCGGCGGATTGTGCAGGGGGGCGAGCTCGATGCACTGTTCCACCGTCGCGATCACGTCGTCGGTGATGACGACCGAGGAGGCGTATTTCTCGCCGCCGTGAACGACCCGATGGCCGATGCCGGTGATCTGGCGGATGTCGTCGATGATCCCGTGGTGATCGTCGGCCAGGTGGCTCGCCACCAGCTCCATGGCTGCGCGGTGGTCGGGAATCGGCTCCTCATGCTCGAACTTGCCGCCCGGCGTGCTCTGCTCGATCCGGCCGACCGGCTCCCCGATCCGCTCGACCAGGCCGCGGCCGAGGCTTTCCCGGTGGGGCATGCGGAACACTTCGTATTTGAGGGAACTGCTGCCGCAGTTGAGAACCAGAATCAGCTTTTCATCGGACTTCCGGCATTCCATTCCTTATCCTTCTCCTGTTCCGGCCTTCGGTGCTCGGCCGCCATGCAACCATAAGTCCATGCCCCTCCGCAGGTCAAGGGCCGTGTGCTCCCCGTTCCAAATCGCCCCCGTTTGCCCTGCCTGTTGTTCGAAACGCCAGGCCTGGGTTACTCTTGTCGAAGTCAGACGAAAGGAGGGCAGCCGATGCCCGCCAAGACCCCCAGACCGTCCCCGAAGGCGCCGAAGAAGGGCGGCTCCCGCCCCGCCGTGAAGCGCATCACCCCGGGAAAGCCCCTCACTCCCGAGGATCTGTCGAAGCTCGTCCTGGTCGAGGACTGCCGGATCTCGCCGGAAGGGGAGACGATCCTCTTCACCCGCCGCCACATCGACGACAAGAACCGGACCGTCGTCAACCTCTGGACGGTCGCCACGGACGGCCGGGCCCCGGCGCGTCAGTTCACCTCCGGGGGCAAGGACGGCCACGGCCGCTTCTCCCCCGACGGCCGCCACGTCGCCTTCGTCAGCACCCGCGACAAGGCACCTCCCCAACTCTGGATGATCAGCCGCACCGGCGGCGAAGCGATCCAGCTCACGAACTTCCCCGAAGGCTCGATCGGCGAGTTCCGCTGGTCGCCCGACGGCCGAAGCATCGCCGTCTCGTTCCGGGAGCAGGACCCGGACTGGACGGAAAAGGCGCGCAAGGAGCGTGAAACGAAGGGTCTCAGCACCCCGCCCCGCGTCCTGGATGATCTCTGGTTCCGTCTCGACGGCGACGGATATTTCAATGGTACTCGCCACCATCTGTATCTGGTCGATGCCGCCGGCGGCACGTTCCGAAAGCTCTTCGACCGTGCGCCGCTCGGCATCGGCAGCTTCGACTGGTCGCCCGACGGGCGCGAACTCGTCGTGATCGCGAACCAGGATCCGGCGGCGATCACGAAACCCTGGAAAACCCGGCTGCTCCTCGTCGACGCGAAGACCGGCCGGTCCCGCCCGATTCCCGCCCAGGCGGACGGGATGCGGAACGTGATCGCCTGGTCACCCGACGGCACCCTGATCGCCTTCACCGGCACCCTGGGTCGTCAGGAGGTCTGGCGCGCGGTAAACCAGCATCTGTTCGTCGTCGATCCGCGCACCGGCGCCCAGCGCTGCCTGACCGAGGGCGCCGACATCTGCCTCGAATCCGCGGTCCTGAGCGACACCCGGGAGGCGGATTTCAATCCCGTCATCCACTGGACACCCGACTCCCGCGAGATCTGGTTCGAAGCCGGCATCGAGGGAACCCGCCGCCTGGCCCGCGTTCCGATCTCCGGAGGCGAGCTCGAGTGGCTCACCGACGGACCCGACCAGGCCTCGTTCGGGGGATTTTCGAACGATGGAACCCGCCTTGCCTTGCGGCGAGGGAGCCCGACCGACCCAGATGATATAGCAATTGGAATTATATCGCCCGATGGCCGGCTGTCCGCCCGCCCCCTGACCCGGTTCAACCATGAACGGCTCTCGGGCGCCCCCCTCTCGAAACCCGAAGCCCACTGGGTCGAGTCGGCCGACGGCACCCGCGTCCAGCTCTGGGTCATGAAACCCGTCGGCTTCACCGCCGGCCGGAAGTACCCGGCCCTGCTGGAAATCCACGGAGGCCCGCACGCCCAGTACGGCGGCCGGTTCTTCCACGAGTTCCAGACTCTTACGGCGGCCGGCTATGTCGTCGTCTACGCCAACCCGCGCGGCAGCAAGGGCTACGGCGAGGAGTTCGCCGACTGCATCTGCGGTGACTGGGGCAATCTCGACTGGCAGGACATGCAGGCCGTCATCGGCTGGATGCAGAAGCGCAGCTACGTCGACTCCCTGCGGATGGGCGTGCTGGGCGGCAGCTACGGCGGCTACATGACGAACTGGATCATCGGCCACTCCGACGCCTTCGCCGCCGCCGTCTCGGACCGCTGCGTCAGCAACCTCGTCAGCATGGCCGGCAACAGCGACTACCCGATCGTCCCCGACTCGTACTGGCCCGGCAATGCCTGGGACCGCCCGGAAGACCTGTGGAACCAGAGCCCGCTCAAGTATGCCGGCGCGATCCGCACCCCGACCCTGTTCATCCACAGCGAAGGCGACCTGCGCTGCAACATCGAACAGGCCGAACAGATGTTCACCGCCCTCCAGCTCCGCGGCATCCCAAGCCGCCTGGTCCGCTACCCGGCCTCGACCAGTCACGGCATGAGCCGCAGCGGCCCCGCAGACCTCCGCATCCACCGGCTCCGCCAGATCCTCGACTGGTTCGACCGGTGGCTGAAACCCGCCCGCTGAAACGACGAACGCCCCTTCCGGAAAACCGGAAGGGGCGTTTTATATTAATTGATATTTACGGAAGTTTCTTTTCCACGAGCTCCATCGTCGTCTCGCTCTTCATCGGCACGGTCATCAGCGTGACCATCTTCACGAGACCGCCCGGCACTTCGTCGGAAGCCCAGACTTTCGAGGTCACCTCGGTGCCCTGCTGGGCCACCTTCGACTCGATCACCCGGCACTTGAACGTCCCGGCCGGAACCGTCACCTGCTCCTCGGAGGTCTTGGCATCAGCCTTGACCATCTCGGCCATCTTCGGATCGACCTTGGCGTTCTCGATCTTCGCCGGATACTCCATCTTGGTGGCCGGAAGTTCCATCTTGTTGCCGGCGACCATCGAGGAGCCGCCCATCTCGACGGTGAGCTTTTCGGTCGTCAGCTCGACGAGCTTGTAGGTGATCTCACTCTCGGTCTTCATGTTGGCGACTTCCGACATCTGCTTGAATTTCATCTCGGTCCCGACCTTGAACTTCGACCAGACGCCGTATGCGGGGTTGTCCACCAGATCGGCCGCGAAGGCGGCGGAGACGGTCAGCAGGGCCATGAGAACGAACGCGAAACGCTTCATCGTGATGCTCCTTCGGTTTGACGTGTGTGCCGATTGTATCCCGCCCCGCCGCCTCTGTAAAGTCGGAAGAAGCCTTCAGGGAACGATCGCATCACCGGCCGGATCATGTCGCCTGGCATTCCGGGCCGCGGCGGCAGGTGAGACGTTCGCATAGCAGTAGACGCAGCCGCAGGAACACGTATTGTATCTTCCGATATCCTTGCTCATGACGCAGCCGCAGGCGGGCCGCTGCCCCGGATCCTTCGGCGCGGTGTCGAGAAACCGCACCAGCCGTTCATCCCCCGGGAACAGGCGGCGCAGGAGATCTCCGTCGATGCAGGCCCCGTGCCGGATCCCAAAAGCCGAGAGATCGACGGTCTCGGCGCAACTGCTCACCACGAACCCGAACTCGCGCCCGATCTCCGCCATACCGGCAGCAGCGATCCGCATCGACGGCTCGTCCCACTCCCGCCAGGCCACGCCTCGGGCCGTCATATTCCGCGCCACGCGGCGATACCCCTGAATATCCGCGAAGCTGAACACGAGCCGTTCCGTCAGCCCGCGCAGCCGCCGCGCGACCGACCGGACCCGCTCGAGCAGCCCGTCGACGCCCAGCTCGTCGAGCAGCACCAGCGGATCCGCCCGCCAGATGACGCGGGCCGGGCCGACCAGCCGGGAGACGGCTTCGAACGCGGCAAGCCGCTTTCCCAGCGGAGGCAGCCCGGGTTCCAGTCCCTCGTTTTCGTACCCGTTCAGGGTATGGCTCAGATACCAGCCGACCCCGTCCAATGCGTTCGGAAGCGCGAGAAGCGGTCGGGGATCCTTCGACCAGAACACGATCGCCCGTACGGCAGCGAGGCTTATATATTGACTGCGATTGTTGAAAGGGTTCACCCACCGGAGATGCCCGGCCCGGAACCGGTTCGCCAACCAGGGGATGTAGAAGGCCGGAATGTCCGTGGACCGGCTCGCCGAGAGGATGACAGGGGCGACGGCCTCCCGCGGCCCTTCCGGGGTTTCGATGATTCGTCCCTTCCCTGTCGCGCGACGCATGGCATTCTCTCCCGAGGGAACTCCCGGCCCTCACGCCGAGGAGTTCCCGTTTGCCCATTTTCAAAGGGAAGCTCGTCAGGAAGCCCAGGATGAGGTATCATAGCACCGATCTCGCCCGTCTGACAGACGGGCGTCCCCGAACCGAAGGAATGGCATCATGACGGATCTTCCGCAGAATTCACCCGCGGCCCGGCAAGGACGCTCCTGTGCATCCTGCCTGTTCGGGCTCGTGATGTCGGCGTGCTTCCTGCTGCTGGGCGCCTTTTTCGCCGCACCGGTCGTGTATCTCGAAGCCCCGGCCCCCTACGCGATGGCGTGCGGCTTTCTGTTCGTCGCCCTCTTCCTCTGGCAGCTCCGGGCATCGCGCACCAGTTGCCTCGTCCCGCCTGTCCTGCTCGCGGCCCTGTTCGTCTCGGAGTCCCTCGTGCTCGGCACGATGGTGTTGCACACCGGCATCTATGAGCAGCTCGACACGCCGAAGACACGCGCATTCATGGAAAAGCACGCGCCCGGCCTGCATGGGTCGGTCCTGGGCTTCTGCCGCGACATGGCAGCCCGAGGCAAGCAGCTCGTCGACTCCGGCAGGGACTGGGCGCGATCGGCCCTTGATGCCGACGGCACACGGATCGCCGCCCTGGAAGAGGCGTTCCGGAACAACCCGGGCAGCCCGGATGTGGTGCTGGCTCTCGCCGACGCCTATATGGCCAAAGGCGATCTGGCCTCGATCAGGCTTGCCACGGCCCTCTACGAAGCCCTGGCGGAAACCGCGCCCTGCGACACGTTCCTGGCCCGGCTGGCCGATGCCTACGCCCGGGCCCTCCGGTATGACCTCGCCTTCGCCACGGCGGCACGCCGCACCTGGCTGCCCACCGGCGGCTGCGGGAAAGCCGCCCGCCAGATCGCGTATTTCGCCGCTTGCTGCGGCGATCTGAACCGGGGCATCTTCGAGCTCGAACGCCTCCTGAACCTCGACCCGGCCGAGCCGGAGGAAGTGCAACTCCTGCTGGCCGGCCTCTACACCGATGTCGGCAACGCATCCCAGGCGCGGCTCCTGCTCGATAAACTCATCGCCGAAACTCCGGGGGTGCTCGCCACGGCGAAAACGGCCCGTCAGATGCGCCAGGAACTGGGGAACTGAGATGAACAGACACGGTCTCGCCCTCACGATCTGCCTTTCCCTGGCCCTCTTTGCCGGTGAAGCTTATGGGCAGAGCGTTTCGAACGACGAGCTGATCGCCTACGCCCGGGCGGCCGCGGCCGGCCAGGCGACAGAGAAGCAGAAGGCCATCCTGTTCCTCGAAAACCGGCGAGTGAACAACCTCGCCATGGCAAACCGGATTCCCGACGCCGATTACCAGCTCAACCAGCAGGCGTTCGTCGCGAAAAATGACGAACTGATCCGCGCCGCCTCGGAGAAAACCGGCCTCTCCGTCGAGCCGACGAAAGATCGCACCAGCTATACTCCGGGCACCGATACCGATCGCCAGCTCCAAAACCCCCGGGGCAGCCTCACGGTCGACAACGTGAAAGCGGCCAGGCAGGAGTATAACCGCCTGGGCGCCGAGTATCTGCGCTCCCAGGGGGTGGAGATTGCGGCGGGAACGAACCTGGCCAGGCAGACGACGACCGACATCATGCCCTCGCCGTATGATATGAAGCCCGGCGAGTTCAAGAAAGCCAACGAGTATATCAATGCCGAGGGCGGCCTCGCCTATACCAGCGCCGATGCAGCCAAGGTACAGTTGAGCCTCGACGGAGGAGTTCCCCGGCCGCCGGATGCGCACGAGATTTCCGCGTTCGAGGCCGAGATGCAGAAAAAGACGGTCCTGATGGACGGCGAGATCCGACGATTCTACGGGGAACGCAGCAAGGCGAGCACCCCCGACGAAATCGAAAACATCGATATCGAAATCAGCAAACACACGGCGTTCATGAGCAAGTATCTCGATCGCGCCGCGCGCGGGGCCGATCTCGTGCGCGTGGCGGGGACCGACGAACCCCTGTCAGAGGATGTTTACGCGCGCGCATCCCGGGAAAAGATCAGCCGGGCGATGAAACGCGACGCCTCGAAGACCACGAAGCAGGCGGAAGTTTTCGTCGGCGCCGTCAGCGAACACCTGGCCCGCAACGCCACCCGCAAGTTCAGCGATGCCGTCGCCGGGGCGGCAACGGCCGGCGGGAACGTCGAGGCCGGCCAGAAAATCATCGCGGACACCCTGAAAAACCTGCCCCCGACCCAGAAGGCCCAGGCGATCGCCGATCTCGAGATCAAGTACGGCGGCGAGTTCGCCCGCGGCGTGAACGCCGAACTGAAGAAAAAACCGGCCGCCCCCTCCGGCACGACCGTCGGCTCCGCCCTCAACCTCGTGAACACCGTGCTGAACGTCCGCAACCAGTATGCCGAGGGCAAGACCACCACCCGCATCCTGTGGGACATGTCGATCGGCGCGACGCTCGAGTCGACGAGGAAAGAAACCGCTGAATATACATCAAAAGAAATTGATCGACTCAAGATGCAGTATCTCGCCGCCGGGGAGGATATCGACTCGACGTATGTCAAGCTGAAGATCATGGGCGAGGCGACGGTCAAGGGCACGTTCCACGGCACGATGATCGGCGGCTACGACCTGCTGAAATCGGCCACACATACCGCGGCCGGCGCTGCGGTGACCGCCGCCGACTCGGCCATCTTCCTGGTCGGGGAGGCGCTCGACACCAGAAACGTGCTCGAGACGAGTTTCGCCGAGATCCAGGCCCAGAACATGGAGCAGAGCGTGCAGAACGCGAAGGCCCTGAAGTTCGGGAAGGACGCCGTTGCCGAGCTGAAGCGCCTTTCCGGCCAGGCGGCCTATCTGAAAACCGTGCTCGAACAGAACACCCGTTCGGCTCGCCAGTCCTGCCGGGAGGCCGATGAAGCCCTTGCGATGGTGAAGGCCGACATCGAGGCCGTCAACGGCCTGAAAGAGTCGGATGCCCTCAAAACCCTTCCAGATACCCAGCGCCGGCTCACCCGTAGCTTCACCGAAATGACGAGCGACATGCAGAAGCTCCTCCGTCAGGCCCAGGCAGCGGAACGCGACGTAACCACCGGGGGTGATCGCGGGGCGGCCCTCCTGGCGCTCCAGGTGCTTTCGACATCCTGCGACCGCCACGCCGGAGCGCTCGATGCCGCGAAAAAAGACCTGGTGCTGATCGGCTCCATGGCCTCCCTGAAACATTTCGCGGAGCTGTTGGCCGGCCTCGAAACGGCGAAGGCCTCGCTGCTCGAACGTGGCCGCCTGGCCGTCTCCAACGCCGAGGCCATGCGGAAAAATGAAGATGCCTATAAAAAAACGCTCGCATCGTTCGACGCGATTCGGAACGGCGCCGAGAGGGCAGGAGGGTTTTTCGCCGGAAAGCGGGAATCCGACGAGGCCGACTGGATGGTGATCCGGTCGAAACTCGCCGGGATCACGCGTCCCGATGGGAAAATGCCCGAAGACTTTTTCGGCGAGGTCGGCACGCTCGAGCGGCTTCCCGACAAGATTCGCGAGGAGACGGGCCGTCTGAAACCCGCGGCAGGAACGTCATCCGCCGAAACGGCCCAGGCAGGAACCCTTGCCGAGACCGCTCTCGCTCAACTGACGCCCCTCTACAACGCTGCAACACAGGCGCTTGCCGGCCTCCGGGCTGCCCTCGATTCTCTGCGCGCGGCCGCCTCCCGGACCACTCCCAAACCCGAGCCGCCAGCAAAGCCCCAGCCGCCGAAGCGCGAACCCGCCAAACCGAAACCGCCGGAACCGCCCCGGGTGCAACAGCCCCCGAAAAGCGACGGCCGGCTTCCCTGCGGTCACATGCCCGGCGAATGTGGAAAGAACGGCATCAAATCGATCAAATGCATGCTCCACTCGGGCGCGATCAGCACCAGAAAAGACTGAGGGATATCACCAGCACAGACCGCCGGGCAGGAATCGGGTCACGCAGCAGGTGACGCCGTTCCCAGCATCTTTCGAACGACCGCCGTGCCCAGGGCATCGAGGCTGTCGATCACCGGCAGCCCTTGCGGCCAGCAGGCCATCAGCGACTTCAACTCGGTACAACAAGCCACCAGGGC
The DNA here is from genome assembly GCA_035388825.1 of Candidatus Ozemibacteraceae bacterium. Classification (GTDB taxonomy): domain Bacteria; phylum Muiribacteriota; class Ozemobacteria; order Ozemobacterales; family Ozemobacteraceae; genus MWAR01. Next base: position 93,252 of record DAOOQQ010000001.1, on the reverse strand, counting down.
ATCCGCGCCGTGAGAAGTAAAATATTCTACGATATCTTTACCGAGACGTTCCCCGCCGGGACTCCCGCCTTGCTCCACTTCCTCCCGGATCAGCCCCGCCAGCCCCGCCAGGCGGTCATCGTCGAGACAAACGATCCCGATTCCGCGAGCATCCAGAGCCGCCTGGAACAATCCGGCATGGATCGTGGCTCCAGTGGCCAGCAGCCCGGCACGCCGGCACCCGGCACGCGCCGCCTCTTCCGCAACCGCATCGACGATGCTCATCACGGGAATCCCTACGGCCGCCTCGAGCGCCGGAAGGAGCTGACTGAGGGTGTTGCAGGGAAGGGCGAGAAAATCGGCGCCACCCCGCTCCAGGGCCCTGCCTGCCTCGAGAAGAGGTCCGAGATACCCTTCGACCCCGTCCCCTGTTTCTAGCAGGCGCTGTTCCATTGCCAGATCGATGTGAAGGCTGGCAATCAGCAAGGGCGGCCGGTGAGGAACCCCCGCAAGCCGGCAGCGGGATACGATGCCCAGATACAGTTGGGTGGTGGCTATCGGCCCAGCGCCGCCAATGATTCCGGGCAGGAGAATATCCTGGCTCACATGGATCCCTTTTCTGAAAATACCCGCGAAAACCTTGTCTGGGTCGAAGATAATTCGTTCCATCGGGGGTGTCAAGAATCCCGGCGCCCAGGTTTGTTCCCGGGACTCCCCCCATATTATTTCATGACAGGGATGCGAGATTTCATGTAAAATACGTCCCTATTCAGGGCTGACAGAATTGTTGTTTGAGAATGCTCCGGCAGCACCGAAAAAGGTGGACGCCGGCGCAATCAGAGGAAGGAACCGTTCGTGTCACTCAACCGGGGACGGAGCCGGCCTTTCGGCTCCATTGCAGAGGCTCTTCGCCAGCAGGCTGTACACACCCCCGTGCGCCCGATTTTCCACTTCCTCAGAGATGGTGTCACGGTGGCGGAAACCGTCACATTCGCCGAGCTCGACGGGCGAGCTCAGCGAATCGCCGCCTGGCTGAACTCCCGTGGCGCTGCCGGTACGCGTGCGATTATGGCCTATCCCCCCGGCCTCGATTTCATCGCCGCGTTCTTCGGCTGCCTCTATGCCGGAGTCATCGCCATTCCGCTGCCCCCCCCCGACACCGCGCGCCTGAAACGCAGCCTCCCCCGGATCGCCGTCGTCGCCGCCGATGCCGACGCATCGTTCCTCCTCTCCGTGTCGGGCATTGCCGAACCGCTCGCCGAAGTGGGCGCGGGAACGCCGCTCGCCGGCCTGACGTTTTTCGCCACGGATCGCGCTCCCGAGGGGAATGCCGATCCCGTCCGGGTCACCGCGGAAGACATCGCCTATCTCCAGTACACATCCGGCTCCACCTCGGACCCCAAAGGGGTCATCGTCGCGCACGGCAACATCACCGCCAACCTCGATCTGCTTTACAATACCTGGAACTATGGAGCCGAGGGAGCCGTCGCCGCCAACTGGATGCCGAATTTCCATGACTACGGACTGGTCGAGGGGATCCTCGAGCCGGTCTGGGCCGGAGTAGAAAGCTATCAGATGTCGCCGGTCGGCTTCCTGAAAAACCCCTTCCGCTGGCTGGGGGCGATTTCCACCTACAAGGTGACCAACAGCGGAGGCCCGAACTTCGCCTTCGATCACTGCGTCGACCGGTATACCCCGGAACGAGCCGCCGGCCTCGATCTTTCCTCCTGGCGGGTCGCCCATTCCGGAGCGGAGCCGATCCGGAAATCGACGATCGACGCCTTCTGCAGAACCTTTGCCCCGCACGGGTTCGACAGACGGCAGTTCTACCCGAGTTACGGCTTGGCCGAAGCGACGCTGATGGTCGCCACCCGCCGCGCGGACACTCCGGCCCTTTTCCGCCCCCTCAGCGCCTCGAAACTGGAACGGGACGGCGATGTTATATCTACAGATGTACATCCACGCTGGGTGGCCGATTGCGGCAGCCCGGCTCCGGGGGTCGAGATTGTCATCGTCGATCCCGCCACCTTCAAGGTCCGCCCCGACGGGACCGTCGGCGAAATCTGGATCCGGCACCCGAGCGTCTCCCGCGGATACTGGCGGAAGCCGGCGGTGAACGAGGAGATCTTCGCCGCCAGGACGTCCGACGGCCAGGGGCCGTTCATGCGCACCGGCGATCTCGGGTTTTTGATGGGCGGCGGCGTATCGCTCACGGGCCGGCTGAAGGACCTGGTCATCGTCGACGGCGTCAATCACTATCCCAACGACATCGAGCAGACCGTCGAAGAGGCCCACCCGGCCCTGCGGAAAAACGCCGCGGCCGTGTTCGCGATCGACACGCCCCAGGGCGAACGCGTCGCCGTCACCGTCGAGGTCGAAAGCCGGGACATCGATGCCGGCCCGATATTCACCGCCATCCGCGGCGCCCTCTCGGAACACCATGACCTCGAGACGGCCGCCATCGTTCTGATCAAAAAGGGGAGCATCGCGAAGACCACCAGCGGCAAGATCCAGCGTCGGGCGATGAAAGAAGGGTATCTTGCCGGCACGCTCCAGGCGATTGCCGCATGGCACCGTGATGAACGACCGCCCAGCGCCCCCCCCGCCGCATCCGCCTCCCGCGCCATTGAAACCTGGCTGACCGAACGCATCGCCAGCCGATTCGGGATCACCCCCGTTCCCCTCGACGCACCGTTCGCGACGCTCGGTCTCTCCTCGCGAGACATGGTGACCCTCGCCGTCGACCTGGAAGAACACCTCGGGGTGGATGTCCCCCCCACGCTCTTCTGGAGCCACCCGACCGTCACGGATCTCGCCCGTTCCCTCGACACCCCGCGCCGCGCGGTCGCCGCCCCCTCCCGGAGCAGGCCGGCCACGACCGAGCCGGTCGCCATCGTCGGCATCGGCTGCCGGTTCCCCGGAGCCCGCGGACCGGAAGCGTTCTGGCGGCTGCTTCTCGACAAGGTCGATGCCGTCACTGCGGTTCCGACAGATCGCTGGGATCCAGCCACCTGGTATGCCCCGGAACCCGCAACTCCCGGAAAAACCAACAGTCGCTGGGGCGGCTTCATCGACGGCATCGACCGGTTCGACCCCCTCTTTTTCGGCCTTTCCCCACGCGAGGCCGCCCCCATGGACCCGCAGCAGCGGCTCGCCCTGACCGTATCCTGGGAAGCCCTCGAGAACGCAGGCATCGCCCCCGACCGGTTACGGGGCAGCTCCGGCGGGGTGTTCATCGGCGTCTCCTCTGATGACTACGCGCGGCTCCAGTTCGACCACGCCGCCCGCACCAGCCCCTACGCCGGCGTGGGTGCCGCCAATGCGCTGGTGGCGAACCGGATCTCCTACGCCCTCGATCTTTCAGGCCCGAGCATGGCTATCGACACCGCCTGCTCCTCGTCGCTGGTGGCGGTCCACCTGGCCGTGCGGGCCCTGCGAAACGGCGATTGCGACTTGGCTCTGGCAGGCGGAGTCAACGCCATCCTCACGCCCCATGTGACCGTCGCTCTGTCCCAGGCGCGCATGATGGCATCGGACGGCCGATGCAAAACCTTCGATGCCGCCGCGGACGGCTACGTCAGGGGGGAAGGGTGCGGCATCGTCGTCCTCAAGCGCCTTTCCGACGCCATTGCCGACGGCGACCGGATCGAGGGGGTGATTCTCGGATCGGCCGTCAACCAGGATGGAAAGAGCAACGGCCAGACGGCCCCCAACGGCAACGCCCAGCGCCGAGTGATTGCCGAGGCACTCGCCGACGCGCATGTCGCCCCGGGAAATATCGGCTTCGTCGAAACCCATGGCACCGGAACCCCGCTTGGTGACCCGGTGGAAGTGGAAGCGCTCGTTGCCACGCTTGGCGAGGGCCGCACACCGGGCTCCGTCTGCCGGCTCGGCGCCCTGAAGACCAATATCGGCCATCTGGAATCGGCCGCCGGCATTGCCGGACTCATCAAGGCCACTCTGGCAGTGCGCCATGGCATCATTCCGGCCAACCTGCATCTGAAACGCCGCAATCCGCTCATCCGGCTCGACGAGGCGGCGTTTGCCCTGCCTGCCGATTCCACCCCCTGGGAAGGCGATCGGATCGCCGGGGTCAGCTCCTTCGGATTCGGAGGCACCAACGCCCACGTCATCGTCGCCGCCGGTCCCGATCATCACGAGACTCCCCGGACCGAGCGCTCGCGACGGGCATTGACGGTTTCGGCCGAAAGCGACACGGCCCTGGTCGCATCGGCACGGCGGATCGCCGGCTGGCTCGCCGCCAACCCCGCCGCCAACCTCGACGATGTGGCCGCCACCCTGAACACCGGTCGTTCCGCGCTCCATCACCGCGCCGGAATCGTCGCCGGCAGCAGGGAAGAGGCGATCGACCGGCTCAACGCCGTCACCTCGGGGAACGCCCCCTCCGCGCGCCCGAAAATCGCCTTCCTGTATACCGGCCAGGGCGTTCTTTATCCGGGGGCCGCCCATCGGCTGTACGAGAGCGCTCCGGTGTTCCGGGCCGCTCTCGATGAGATCGGAAACGCCATGGGAGGCCCGTTTGCCAATGTGCCCGGCCTTCTGAATGCCGACGAGACAAGGCTTTCGGAAACCGCCATCGCCCAGCCGTGGCTCTTCGCGCTTCAATTTGCGCTGACGCGACTTTGGGCAGCCTGGGGGGTCACCCCGGCCGCCGTGGTCGGCCACAGTATCGGTGAGTATATGGCCGCCACCGCCGCCGGCGTCTTCACCCCCGCCGACGCCGCCCGGCTCCTCGTCGAACGAGGACGCCTGACCGCGCAGCTTCCCGCCGGCCGGATGCTCGCCGTGATGGCCGGGCCGGAAATCGTCGAACCGCTGGTCGCGGAGGCCCGCGGCGAAATATCTGTAGCATCATATAATGGTAAGAATATCATCGTCCTTTCCGGCACCTCCGGTGCCGTGGATGAAGCCGCGCGAAGTCTGCGCTCGAAAGGGATAACCGCCAAACCGCTGGCCCTGGACCGCGCCTTCCACTCCCCGATGATGGAACCCCTCCTGCATCCCTTCGCCGCCGCAGCGGAGCGGGTCACCTTTGCCGAGCCGGTGCTCCCCTTCTTCTCCACCGTCACCGGAAAGGCCGAATCGGGGCTCATCGCCACGCCCGGCTACTGGGGCGACCACATCGTTCGCCCGGTCCGGTTTGCCGACACCATCGCCTGTTTGGCGGCCGAAGGCTTCGACACGTTCGTCGAGATCGGGCCCGATCCGGCGCTGATCCCGATGGCCAAACGCTGCGTCGAAACCCGCGCAACCTGGCTGCCGAGCCTGCGCCGAGGCGACGACGAGTGGGCCTCCCTTCTCTCCACGGCCGTCACGCTGTTCGAAAACGGCGCGCCCATCGACTGGCGCGGCGTCGATCTTCCGTATGCCTCGCGCCGGCTCTCCCTCCCGACCTACCCGTTCGAGGAGCAGCGCTGCTGGACCGAGCCGTCCAGTCATCCCGCCAGCCCCGCGGCAGGCGACGGGCCGTTCCTCGGAGAGCCGGTGAGCATCGCCGACCGGCCGGGAAGCCGGATCTGGCAGGCACAATTCACCCTCGACGACGCACCCTGGCTGGCCGGCCACGAGATCGACGGGAACATCGTGTTCCCTGCCGCCTGCTATACCGACATGGCGTTCGCCGCCGCCCGCACTCTCGGCCTCGCACAGCCCTGGCGGTTCGCCAAGGTGAGCTTCGATGCCCCCCTGACGATCGACCCCGACGAGCCGGTGACCCTTCAGACCATCGCCCACCCGGACGGCGATGGATACCGGATTTCATTCTATAGCTATAAAAATAATCATTATCTCCTGCACGCTTCGGGAACGATCTCCCGGGGCGACACACCCGATTGCCGGCCCGGGCATGACCAGCCCGCCGGCAGGGCCGAAAGCGGCGAAGCCTTCTACACCCGCTGGCGGGAGCGTGGCAATCGGTGGAGCGGCGCGTTCGCCGGAATCACCGACCTCTCCACCGACGGAGAATGCGTGATCGCGCACGTGAGCCCGGCCGGACCGGCCGCGGGACCTCACGGCCACATCGCCCACCCGGGGCTTCTCGACAGCCTCGGCCAGCCCATGGCGGCCCTCGCCGGCGAGGGCGACGGTGCCTTCGTGGGCCGGGCGTTCGATGCCTTCACTCTGTGCCGACCCCTGGCAAAAGGTCCGTTCACGAGCATCGTTCGGCGGGTTGGGACTGGCAACGGAACCGTCACCGGCTCCGTCACCGTTCTCGATGCAGCCGGAGAGGTCGTGGCAACCATCGACCGGCTCGTCTTCACCTTCGTCAACGCGTTCCGCTCCGGCACCATGAACCACGTCCTCCGGTGGCGGTCCACGCCGCTCCCGGAAACCGGCATCCCCTGCCACCTGGCCGGCGAGAAGGGGGACCTCCGGGCAGGCGCCACGCCCGCGGGCAGTTTCGCCTGGGTCATCGACGGCACCGACGAGACCCGGCTGGCCGGCCGGCTCGCCGAGGTGGCAAAACAGCTCGAGCAATCGGCCGGATCATTTCATCTCGTGATTGACAATGGCTTCGGCACCTCGACCGACACGCTGACACCGGCTGCCTCCGCGTTTCTTGCGTTCGCCCGAACCGCCGCGATGGAGCGGCCCGACCGGTGGAAAGGCGCGATCGTCACCGGAACCGGCCACGATCCGAACAGCCTTCCCGCTGCCCTGGCCGCGGGCGGGGATGGGGCATTGTCCGCCGGCGGCTTCTTCCGCCCGCGGCTGGTCCCTGTCACCACCCCCCGGAAACCCGTGTCGCTCCGCCCGGAAGGGGCGTATCTCATCACCGGCGGCCTGGGCGCCCTCGGCCTCGAAGCCGCGCGATGGCTCGCCGCGCGAGGCGCACGGCGACTGATTCTCATGACCAGGACGGGGCTGCCTCCCCGGAATCAGTGGCGAACGATCCCCGGGACAACCCCAATCGGGGTGAAAATCGCCGCCGTGCGCGAGCTGGAGCGACTTGGAGTGACGGTGGGTACGCCAGCCATCGACGTGGCCGACCGGCAACTCCTTGCCGGGTGGCTGGCGCAGAGAGACGCCGAAGACGCCCCCCCCGTGGCCGGCCTCATCCATGCGGCCGGTTCGGTTGCGACCGCCTATCTCCATGAGCTGACCGAACAGAACGCCGCTCCGATCATCGCCGGAAAAGCCGACGGAGCAGCCGCGCTGGCCGGGGTGTTTTCCGGGCGGGGACTCGACTTCATCCTGTTCTACGGGTCGCTGTCGGGACTGGTCGGCTCCCCCGGACTGGGCGCCTACGCCGCCGCCAACGGGTATCTCGACGGGCTCGCCCGCACCCTGCGCGGCCGCGGGGAACACGCCGTTTCGATCGGGTGGGGGGCCTTCAGGGGGAATGGTCTCGCCGCAGGCATGACGGGCTCCGAGGAAGATCCGTTCGGCCGTCTCGACCCCGCCGGGGGAACCGCGGCCCTCGACCAGCTGATTCACGCGAATGAGCCGGCCATCGGCCACTTCGCCGCCGACTGGCCCGCCGTTCTTCGCAGGTATCCGGCTCTGGCTGAAAACGGGTATCTCGACGAGCTGATCACCCCGGCTGCCGCTCCGGCGCGCACTCCCGGCATCGACCGCAACGGCCTGGTATTTCTCGCCATCGAGCACCGGATCGCTCCCGTCACGGCCTGGCTTTCCGCCACTGTCGGCGCGCGCCTCCGCATCGAAGGCGGGTTTTCCGCCACGCGCCCGCTGACCGAACTCGGCCTCGACTCCCTCACGGCGCTGGAGATCCGCAACGCCGTCGAGACGGCTTTCGGGGTCCGGATCGGCATCGTCGATTTGATGCGGGGAAGCTGCGTCGCCGAGCTGGCGGAACGCATCGCACGCGAGGTCTCGCCACCGGCTCCCGCCGTCACCCCAGGCACGTCTTCCGCCGGGCCGTTCCCGCTCTCCGCAGGCCAGCGGGCCGTCTGGCTCATCGACGGCATGACCCCATCGTCCGCCTACCACGTCTCCTTCGCCGCCAGGATCCTCTCACCCATCGACCCCGAGGCGATGCGCGCGGCCGCCACCGACCTCGCGGCTCGTCATCCGATGCTCCGCGCAAGGTTTATCCCAGGCGATGACGGCGTGACACAGCGGATCGCCGACGAAATCGACATCGATTATCGGCTCGTCGATGCCTCCGGCTGGGATGAACCGACTCTCGCCGCCGCCATGAAACAGGCCTACGACGAGCCGTTCGACCTGGTTGCCGGACCGATGCTGCGCCTGCGGCTCTTCCGCCGGAGCGCCTCCGAGACGGCGTTCCTGCTTGCCGTCCATCACATCGTCTGCGACGGCTGGTCGCTCTGGATTCTGCTCGACGAGCTGGGAGCGCTGTATGCCGCCCGCGCAGATGGAATAGCTCTCGATATACCACAAATCCCCGCGACCTTCGCTGACGCCGTCCAGCGGGAACAGACGTTCGTCACCGGAGCCGCGGGAGCGGCCGAACTGGCCTGGTGGCGTGAGCGTCTGGCCGACCCGCCCCCGCCCCTCGAGTTGATCGGCGATCGGCCCCGGCCTCCGGTGGCCCGCCATCATGGCGCCACCTGCCGCTTCATCACGTCCGGCACGCTGGCCAGAGATATCTCGGCCCTCGCGGGCCGGGAGAAGACGACCCTGTTCGCCGTGACGCTGACGGCATTCCATCTTCTCCTCTCCCGCTTGTCCGGCGTCCGGCGCATCGCGGTCGGCGTCCCATCCACCGGTCGGGAGGAAGCCGCCTTCGCGCCCGTCGTCGGCGATTTCGTCAACCCGGTTCTGATCGAGGCGGCCGTCGACCCGGATCTGACCTTTCTCGATCTGCTGGCCCGCGTGAAGGACACATCGCTGGCAGCCCTCGGGAACAGCCGCTACCCCTTCCCGCTGCTGGTGGAACACCTCCGGCTCCCGCGGGATCCCGCCCGCTCGCCGCTGTTCGACGCGATGTTCGTGTTCCAGAAACCCCAGCAGTCTGCCGGCCTGACATCCCTGTTCATCCCGGGGATTTCGGCCGATTCCGTGTCCTGGGGCGGAATGCAGCTCCAGGCCTTCGACCTGCCGCAGCAGGAAGGCCAGCTCGAGATCACCCTGGAGGTCGTCGAGACCGCCGGCGTCCTGGCCGGGACCATCAAATACGACACGGACCGGTTCGACGCCCCGACCGCCGACCGGATAGCCCGCCGCTACCATGCCCTTCTCGAGCAGATCGCCGCAGATCCGTCCCGCCCGGTGGTCGCGTACGATCTTCGTACCGTCGAAGAAGCGGCCGTCATCACCCGAACCAACGAGACGGCGGCATCATCCCCGGAAGAAGCGCTTCTGCACCGCCGGTTCACCGCCACTGCCCAGGCCGGGCCAGAGCGTATCGCCGTGATCCACGGGGAACACCAGCTCACCTACGGGGTGCTCGACCGGCGCTCCGATGCCGTGGCAGCCGCTCTGCGCGCCGTCGGAGCCAGGCCGGGCCGCATCGTCGGCGTCACCGCTCCGCGGTCGGTCGAAACGATCGTCGCCCTTCTCGGCGTGATGAAAAGCGGCGCAGCCTATCTGCCCCTCGATCCCGGCTATCCCGGGCACCGCCTGTCCGCGATGATCGCCGATGCGAACCCCGTCGCCATCGTGAACGCAGGCGGAACAGCCCTCGCCACGTTGCTGCCCGCGATCGATGTCGCGGCGGTGCCCGATGCCCCGCCCCCGGCCGACCTCGCTCCGGCGCCCGGCGACCCGGCGTATCTCATCTACACCTCCGGCTCGACCGGCCGCCCGAAGGGGGTCGTCGTCACCCATGCCAACCTGGCCGCCTCCACCCACGCCAGATCGCTCATCTACGGCCCCGCCGGCCGGTTCCTGATGCTCTCGTCATTCTCGTTCGACAGCTCCGTGGCGGGAACCTTCTGGTCGCTGGCCTACGGCGGCACGCTGATCCTCCCGCCCGACCGTTACCACGAGGACATCGATGCCCTCGCAAGGCTGATATCCGACCGGAAGGCGACCCACCTGCTGACGCTCCCCTCGTTGTACCAAACCCTGCTCGCAACGGCCCCGGCAGGCACCCTGTCGTCGCTGACCACGGCCGTGGTGGCGGGAGAGCCCTGCACGGCAGCCGTCGGAAAAGCCCATCATGCCGTTATTCCATATGCAAAACTTTATAATGAATACGGTCCGACCGAAGGGACCGTCTGGGCGACGGTCCACCGGCTCGGGCCGGACGAACGGGACCCGGTTCCGATCGGGCTTCCGATTCCGAACGTGTTCATCCGGATCCTCGACGATGCCGGCCGCCCCGTCCCGCTGGGTGTCGCAGGCGAAATCCACATCGGCGGGGCTCAGGTGGCTGCCGGGTATCACGGAGATCCGACCCGCACCGCCTCGGCGTTCGTCCCGGATCCCGAGGGCACCGGAAGACTCTACCGGACCGGTGATCGCGCGTATTACCGTTCCGACGGATCGATCGTCTTCATCGGCCGCAATGACGGCCAGGTGAAGCTCCGGGGATACCGGATCGAGATCGGCGACATCGAGGCGGCGGTCCGCTCACTCCCCGGCGTCACCGGGGCGGCGGTGAAGGTTCGCGGCGACCGGCTCATCGGATACGCGGCCGGGGACCATCTCGATGCCGAAGCGTTGAAACGCGCGACGGGGGAACAGCTTCCCGAATACATGGTGCCGGCTCAGTGGGTCATCCTCGACCACCTGCCGACCGGAGCCACCGGGAAGATCGACCGGGATGCCCTGCCCGACCCGACTTCCACTCCGGATGCCGCCCCGCCGGAGGGTGAGACCGAATCCTTCGTGGCGGACATCTGGCGCGACGTGCTCGGCCTGCCGCGGGTATCGGCCACCGAGAACTTCTTCGACATCGGCGGCCACTCGATACTGCTGGCGCGCGTTCATGCAAAGCTCGCCAGGCGGTTCGACGTAAAACTGGTCGACCTGTACCGGTATCCGACCATCCGCGCGCTGTCCGCCAGGATCGACGCGGGCTCGACAGCCGTCCAGGCATCGTCAGCGGCATCGGCAGGCCGGTTACGCGCCGAAGCCCGCCGGGGAAGCCGGACGCGGGCCGTTCCCGGCAAACGGGGAGGCGAGCGATGAGCTCATCCGACAAAATCGCCCTCATCGGCATGGGAATCCGGTTCCCGGGCGCCGACACGGTTTCCCGGTTCTGGGAAAATATCGTTTCCGGTATATGTTCGGTGAAGCGGTTCACCCGCGACGAGTTGATCGCCGCCGGCATCGAGCCGGCGCTCGCCGACGATCCCGCCTACGTGCCGGCCAAAGGCGCTCTCGACGGCATCGACCAGTTCGACCGGGCCTTTTTCGGCTACTCGCCGGGCGAGGCGGCGATGATCGATCCCCAGCACAGACTGTTCCTCGAAACCGCATGGGAAGCCCTCGAGGCGGCCGGATACGACCCCTTCCGGTTCGAAGGCAGGATCGGAGTGTATGCGGGTTCCGGCATGAACACGTATCTTCCGCGCGTGCTCGCACCCGCCGTCGATCTGCAGGACACCGCGACGCTGTACCAGTCGATGATCGGGAACGACAAGGATTTCCTCGCGACGAGAGTCGCGTATCTCCTCAACCTTCGCGGACCGGCATTCGCCGTCCAGTGCGCCTGCTCCACCTCCCTGGTGGCGATCCACCTGGCCTGCCAGAGCCTGCTCGCTCACGAGTGCGACATGGCCCTGGCGGGCGGCGTGACGATCCGTGTTCCCGTCGCCGAAGGGTATCTCTGGAACGATGGGATGATCCTGTCCCCGGACGGGGTCTGCCGCCCCTTTGACGCAGCGGCTGCCGGGACCGTTCCAGGCTCCGGCGCAGGGGTGGTGCTCCTGAAGCGGTATGACGAGGCGATTGCCGCCGGAGATCCCGTTCGGTGCGTCATCCTCGGATCGGCGATCAACAACGACGGGTCGGCCAAGGTCGGGTATGCAGCCCCATCCGTGGCCGGGCAGGTGGAGGTGATCGCCGAGGCGCATGCCGTGGCCGGAGTCGGCGCCGACACCATCGGGTATGTCGAATGCCACGGCACCGGCACCCCCATGGGCGACCCGATCGAGATCGAGGCGCTGACCGAGGCCTTCGCGGAATCGGCCGACGGACGCGGCCGGTGCGCCATCGGGGCGGTGAAAGCCAACATCGGCCATTGCGACACCGCCGCGGGGGTCGCCGGCTTCATCAAGGCCGCCCTGGCGGTGGAACAAGGCATCATCCCTCCGCTGGCCAATTTCAGACAGCCGAATGCGGCGATCGATTTCAGCGCGACGCCGTTCTACATCACGACCGAGTCCCGGCCCTGGCCCGGCGACGGCCCCCGCCGTGCCGGAGTGAGCGCATTCGGCATCGGCGGCACCAACGCACATGTCGTGCTCGAACAGCCCCCAGCAAGCCCCGACACGGCCCACGACGGGGAGCCGCACCTGCTGGTTCTTTCCGCGAAGAACGATGCGGCGCTCGCCGCACAGAGCGTCAGGCTGGCCGATGCGCTCGACAACGAGCGCCTGCCCCTGGCCGACGTCGCCCACACCCTCGCAACGGGCCGCGCACGGTTCGAACGGCGCCGTTCGATCGTCGCCGCAGACGCGCCGGAAGCCGCCGCCCGGCTCCGCGAAGCACCGCCCCCGACAGTCGAAGGCCCAAGGCGCCTGGTGTTCATGTTTCCCGGCCAGGGTGCCCAGTACCCGCGCATGGGCCAGGCGCTGTATGCCCGGGAACCCGTCTACCGGAACGCCTTCGACCAGGCCGCCGCCCTGTTCCTGAAGCAGGGGATCGATGTGGCCAGGCTTCTCGAGGGAGAGGCGGCGGCCCTCAATGAAACCGGGGCCACCCAACCGGCTCTGTTCACCGTCGAGTTTGCATTGGCCAAGCTATGGATGTCGTGGGGGGCGGCGCCGGACGCCATGATCGGCCACTCCATCGGGGAGTTCGTGGCGGCAACGCTTGCCGGCGTGATGTCCCTCGCCGACGCCGTTCTCCTGGTGGCCCGTCGGGCCGCCTTGATGCAGGCTGCTCCGCCGGGGGTGATGCTGTCCCTCGCGGCCGACGAGACAACCGCCAGGCGGATCGCCGAGTCGACGGATCTCGACGTCGCCGTAATCAACGGCCCGAAAAGCGTCGTTCTCGCAGGCGGGGAAGAGGCCGTTGCCCGTGCTGAAGCCAGGGCCGTCGAAGCCGGTATCGCGACCCGTCGGCTGAAAACCTCCCACGCCTTCCACTCGCGCTCGATGGCTGACGCAGCAGCGCGGCTGGTCGAGGCCGCGGCCGGCATCCGGTTCGCCGCGCCCGCGATTCCCTATATCTCCAACACGACGGGAAGATTCGCCAGGCATATCGATGCAGCCGCCTGGGGCGCCCATCTGCGTGCCTGCGTGCGGTTCGCCGACGGCATCGCCGAGATTGCCCGATCCGGGCCGGCCGTGTTCGTCGAGATCGGTCCCGGTGAGACGTTGTCAAAGCTGGCGGCCGCATCGGCCGGCCGTGATCATCGGTTCGTCGCCTCCCTGCCCGGACCGAACGACGACCGTTCCCCCGTCAGAACCACGCTCGAGGCATTCGGCGCCTGCTGGTCCGCCGGCGGAACCATCGACCCGGCACTCCTGTACCCGGGAAAACATCTGCGCACCGTCAGTCTGCCAACCTATCCGTTCCAGCGCGTCCGCTGCTGGGCCGACGGGAAGAGCCAGGCCATCGCGCCGGCACCGCCAACCCGCCGGCAGGTTGCCGACTGGTTCCTGTTCCGCGGCTGGCGACAGGTGATCCATGACGCCGGCAAACCGCATGCCGGGCCGTGGCTCGTGATCGCCAACGAACCCAGGGCCGCAGCAGCCTCCCGCTGGTTCGCGGACCACGGCTGCGAAACGACCGCCGGCCCTTCTCCTTCGGCCATTCTGCTCGTCGAGCCCGATTTCGCAACGGTGGTTTCAACGGCTGCACGGTTTCCCGACGGCCCCCGGTCGCTGGTCGCCATTGTCCGCAACGGGGCGGCGCTCATCGATTCCGACCGGCTCGACCCCGATGCAGCCATGACGATCGCCGCCCTCCGGGTCGTCGCACAGGAGCGACCGGGCTGGCATGTCGCGATTCTCGAGATCGGCAACGCAGAACCCGATTCCACGCACGTCTCCGCCGCCTCCCGGCTCGCCGCCGAACCGAATGCACCGCTTCTGTCGGCATGGCGGGGCGGGCGGCAATGGGAAGAGGAGTTCCGTCCGGCACCGATCCGCGGCAACCGCTCGTTCGCGATCTCGGACAACCAGGTCTGGCTGGTCACCGGTGGCCCGGGCCCGGTGGCTTCAGCCCTGGCCGAAGCGCTGGCCGGGCAGGCGAAGGTCAGGATCGCCTTCGTTTCGCGTTCCGGCAAAAGCACGGGGATCGATCGCCTGATGGCGCTCGGAGCCACCGTCACCTGCCATGCCGCCGACGTTGCGGACAGGGAAGCGCTGGCAGCCGTCTGGCGCAGTATCGAATCCGAGCAGGGCCCGATCAGCGGTGTCATCCATGCCGCCGGAATCACGGGCCCCCAGAGTTTCGCCCTGCTCGAGGAAGCCGCAGCCGGCTTTTCCCAGTTCGCCGCAAAGATCGACGGCACCCGGAACATCGCCTCGCTGGCCGGCGGTGTCGCGCGGGTCATCCTCGTCTCCTCGACCGCTTCGGTTCTCGGGGGTGTGGGGCGTATCGTCTACGCCGCCGCCAATGCCTGGATGGATGCGTTCGCCCTCGCACGAAACGACGGCCGCTGGACCAGCATCGGCTGGGATGCCTGGTCTGCCGGGCCGGCCGGTGCCGGCTGGGAATCGTGGGCGATCGATCCCGCAGGCGGCAGAGAGGCGTTCCTGACCATTCTCACCGGCTCCCCACACCCTTCCGTGTTCGTGGCCCCCACGGGACTGGATCGCCGGAAATCGCTTCCCATCACGCCTGTTGCGACAAAGACGGCCCAGCCGCTCTCCGTCGGCAGTCAGGCCCTTGCCGGAAAAATTGCCGAGGCGTGGGCCTCGGTTCTCGGCCTCGAGACCGTCGCCGGGGACGATGACTTTTTCGCTCTCGGAGGCGACTCTCTGATGGCGACCCGCGCCCTGTCCCGGATGAAAAGCGCCTACGGGATCGACGCATCGATGGCCCTGTTCTTCAGCGCGCCGACCCCGGCCGGGCTGGCGGCAGCGCTCGAAAACGTGGGAACAGCTCCCGCAGGACGAGAGCGGGTGACGCTATGAACGACCTGCGCAAACTGCTGGAGCGCCTCTCCGCCCTCGACGTGAAGCTGAGCCTCGAAGGCGGGAATCTCGACATCGATGCGCCGCCGGGCGTCCTGACCGGCGACCTTCTCGAAACCCTCCGGCGCAGTAAACCGGCCCTGGTCGCACACCTGTCCCGCACCGAGGAGGCGCGTCGCCTGGCTCGGGAGCCGATTCCGACCGCTCCGCCGGCCGACGCCCATCCGCTTTCCTTCGCCCAGCGGCGCATCTGGTTCCTGGACCGTCTCGAAGGGCCGTCCTCCGCCTACAACCTCTCGGCGGCGTTCCGGATCACCGGCCCTCTCGACGAGGCCGCGCTGACCTCCAGCCTCGCCGCCCTCATGGAGCGGCATCCGATGCTGCGTGCCCGTTTCACGGATGACGCCGGAGAGCCGAAGCAAATTATTTCTAACGATATACATATACATATATACAGATCAGGAGCGACCACCGAGGCCGACGCATACCGGTTCATCAGGGCGGCCGCCGACACCCCCTTCGATCTTGCCGCCGGGGCGCCCCTGCGCGTCACCCTCGTCAACATCGGAACCGGCGGGTATCTCCTCGGGGTGACCCTCGCGCACATTGTCGCGGATGGCTGGACCATCGGCCTTTTCGCCAGGGAATGGTCGATGCTGTATGACTCCTTCCATGCGAACGTGCCGGCGCCGCTCCGGCCCCCGCGTTCGGCGTATGCCGATTACGCCGTGTGGCAGCGGCGCATGGCCGATGCCGGCGGCTGGGAAGAAGCGCTCGACCGCCGTGCGGCGCGCCTCGCCGGCGCCCCGCTGACGCTGGAGATTCCCACCGACCGGCCCCGCAAGCCGCGCCAGACGTTTTCCGGAGACGTGGCCCCGTTCCGCCTTGAACCCGCCGACACGGCCCGGATCAAGCGGCTGGCCGGTGACTCGGGAACGACCCTCTTCATGGTGACGCTCGCCGCCTACGCCGTTCTGCTGGCCCGTCACACCGGGACCCGCGACCTTCTCGTCGGGGTTCCCATCGCCAACCGGAACCGTATCGAGTGCGAGAGCGTGGTGGGGGTGTTCGCCAACATCGTCCCGGTCCGGATATCGCTGGGGGAGGGCATCACGTTCCGCCGCCTCCTGGCGAACGTTCGCGACGAGATGCTTGCCGCGTTCGCGGATCAGGATGTCCCGTTCGATCTGCTTGTGGAACGGCTCTCCCCGGCCCGCGACCTGTCCCGGAATCCGCTCGTCCAGACGATGTTCGCCTTCCAGAACACGCCATCCAACGCCGCCGCACCCGATCTGGCCTTCGCCGGCACCGTCATCGCCTCGATCCCGCTTCCCGACCGGAGCGTCCGGTTCGACATCGAAACCCACGCATGGGAAGAGAGTGACCACATCGCGGGTGAACTTCTGTTCAATACGGATCTCTATGACACCGCAACCGCGCGGCGTCTGGCCGCCGACTACGCCTGGTGGCTGGCCCGGCTCGCCGGGGATGCCGACCGCCCCGTGGAGGATGTTGCGACGCTTTCTCCCGATGCCTGGCAGACGGTCGTTCATGCATGGAACGCGACGGCCGTCGCCCACCCGGCCGGCCTGACCCTGCCCGGGCTCATCGCGCGACAGGCCGAATCCACGCCCGATGCCACCGCCGTCATCTGCGGCACGGCGCGGCTCACGTATGCCCAGCTCCTGTCCCGGGCCAATCGGCTGGCGGGAGCCCTCGCGGCAGCCGGGGCCAGGCCAGGAACCCTCGTGGGCCTGATGGCCGACCGATCGGAACAGACCGTCGTGGCCCTTCTCGCCATCATGCAATCGGGTGCCGGATTCCTCCCTCTCGACCCGGCATACCCGGCGGAGCGGATCGCCTTCATGCTGGCCGACTCGGGCGCCGTCGCCGTGGTCGCCGACGAGGCGGGCCGCGCCCTTGCCGGCACCACTCCCGTCGTCAGCCTCACGGCCGCCGGAACCGCCCCCCTCACCCCCCCGGACCCCGACGACACCGCGTATGTCATCTACACCTCGGGTTCCACGGGGACACCCAAAGGGGTGCGCATCCTCCACCGGAACATCGTCAATTTCCTCCTCTCCATGGCCAAAAAACCGGGTCTGAGCGCCCGGGACATCCTTCTCGCCGTGACGACGATATCTTTCGATATATCTCTTCTGGAACTCTTCCTGCCCCTGACGGTCGGAGCAACAACCGTCGTGGCACGCCGCGAGGAGGTGACGGACGGCACCGCCCTCGCCCGCCTTCTCGCATCGAGCGGTGCCACGATCATGCAGGCGACCCCCGCCACCTGGCGGCTGCTGCTGGCCGCCGGCTGGCAGGCGAAACCAGGGTTCACGGCGCTCTGCGGGGGCGAAGCCCTTCCCCGCAGCCTGGCAGATCTTCTGGCGGGAAACGGCGCGACGGTCTGGAACATGTATGGACCGACGGAAACGACCGTCTGGTCTACAATCCGGCACGTCACACCCGGCGGCCCCGAAATCGAGCCGCTGGGTCGGCCGATCGACAATACGCACGTCTATATTCTCGACTCCCGTCTCGCGCCGGTTCCGACAGGCGCCGTCGGGGAACTGTATATCGGAGGCGCGGGCGTTTCGCCGGGATATCTGAACCGCCCCGACCTGACGGCCGAACGGTTTCTCGACAACCCGTTCATCCCCGGCGACCGGATCTACAGGACCGGCGATCTCGCCCGCCAAGCCGCCGACGGAACCATCAGGTATCTGGGCAGAACCGACACCCAGGTGAAACTCCGGGGATACCGGATCGAACTCGGCGAACTCGAAGCGGTCATCGCCGCCGACCCCCTGGTTGCCGCCTGCGCCTGCGCCATCCGCCGGAGCTCCGCCGGCGAACTCCTGGTCGCCTATGTCCGGCCGGAATCCGGCGCGTTCGACGAAGAAGCCGTGCGCCGCCGCGTTCGGGCGTGGGCGCCCGAGTACATGAACCCGTCCTGGTATGTCGTTCTCGAGCACCTCCCGCTGACCCCGAATGGGAAGATCGACCGGAACAGGCTTCCGGAGCCTGCACCCACGTCCGGCCGCGCGGGGCTCCGGCTCCCCGGCACCGGCACCGAACGGCTCGTCGCTGGTGTCTGGGCCGAAGTTCTCGGCAGGGAACAGATCAGCGCCGAGGAAAACGTGTTCGAGATCGGCGCCCACTCGTTCCTGGCAATGAAAGTCCATCATCGGCTGCATAGCGCACATGGATTCCCGCTGGAGGTGGTCGACCTGTTCCGTTACCCGACGGTCGCGGCCCTGGCCCGACACATCGACGAAATCGGCACGGGCAAGGAGTCCGTATCCACACCGACCGCATCCGTCGACAGGCGGAAAGCGGCCTTCGCCCAGCAGCGCGACCGAACCTTGAAAGCACGGGGGATCGAAAGGAAATGATGAAAGAAGAGACGATCGAGCGCATCGCTGTCATCGGCATGGCCTGCCGCTTCCCCGGCGCCCCTGATGTCGGAACCTATTGGAGCAATCTGCTTGCCGGCATCGAAAGCATCCGGCTCTTCACGAACGCCGAGCTGGAAAAGGCCGGCATCCCCGGAAGCGAATACAATAGTCCTGAGTATGTGAAGAAACGTGGCGTGGTCGACGACATCGACCTGTTCGATGCCGGCTACTTCGAGATCGGCGCACGGGAAGCGGCGCTGACCGACCCGCAGCACCGGGTGTTCCTGGAAACGGCCGTCACGGCGCTCGAGTCGGCTGGCTACGACCCCGACCGCAGCGGGGGATCGATCGGGGTTTTTGCCGGAGCGGGCGTCAACTCCTACTGGCTGACGAATCTGGCACACCACGATATCGCCAGGACCGTCGGCGCCTACGAACTGTTCATCGGCAACGACAAGGACTTCGTCGCCACACGCACCTCCTACAAGCTCAACCTGCGTGGCCCGAGCATGAACGTCTCCACCGCCTGTTCGACATCGCTGGTGGCGGTTCACCTGGCCTGCCAGAACCTTCTCACCTGGCAGTGCGACATGGCGCTGGCCGGAGGCGTGTCGCTGTTTTCCCGTCAGATCATGGGCTATCGGTATCAGGAGGGGATGATCCTGTCCCGCGACGGCACGACCCGGCCCTTCGACGCGGCCGCATCGGGCGTCACACCCGGGGGCGGCGTCGGAGTGCTGGTGCTCCGGCGCCTCAGCGATGCCCTGGCCGCCGGCGACACGATTCTCGCGGTCATTCACGGCTCGGCCGTGAACAACGACGGGGCCGACAAGGCGGGGTTCACGGCCCCGTCTATCGACGGCCAGTCCGCCGTCATCCGCGAAGCCCTCGCCATGGCCGACATCACCCCCGATGACGTCGGGTACATCGAGGCCCACGGAACCGCCACGCCCATCGGCGATCCGATCGAGATCGCGGCCCTCCGCCAGGCCCATCACGGCCGCCTGCCGGGAACATGTCTCATCGGCTCCGTGAAGAGCAACATCGGCCACGCCGACGCCGCGGCAGGAGCGGCCGGGCTGATCAAAACCATCCTGGCCCTGAAGGAAAAGCAGATCCCGCCGACCCTTCATTACACCCGGCCCAATCCCAACGCAGGCCTGGCCGGCAGCCCGTTTTCCGTTGCCGACAGACGGACGGCCTGGGAAAGCGACCGCCCCAGATTCGCCGGCGTCAGCTCGTTCGGCATCGGGGGAACCAACGCCCATCTCATCCTCGGGGAAGCCCCGGCAGCGGCGGCATCCGGCCCCTCCCGGCCCCGGCAGATCGTGACGCTCTCGGCCAGGACCCCGACCGCGCTCGAAGCCGTCGAAAAGCGGTTCATCGCCCACCTCGGATCGACCTCCGACCCGGTGGCCGACGTGGCGTACACCCATAACATCGGCCGGCGGAGACTTCCCTTCCGCTCGGCATATATCATCTCGAATAATATGCCGGTGAAACTGGCCGCAGGAACCGACCGGCGCGTCGACCGGCCCGTGGTGTTTCTGTTCACCGGTCAGGGAAGCCAGAGGCCCGGGATGGGCAAGGCACTCCACGACCAGGAACCGGCCTATCGGAAAGCCTTCGACGAATCGGCCCGCCTTTTCGCCGCCGAAGGGATCGACGTGGCGGCCCTCCTCGCCGGCGACGCCGGACGCCTGATGACGACGGATGCCGCTCAGCCGGCGCTGTTCGCGACCGAATATGCCCTCGCCCGGCTCTGGATGTCCTGGGGCCTGACTCCGACCGCCCTGATCGGCCACTCGATCGGCGAGATCGTCGCCGCGGTGTTGGCCGGATCCCTTCCCCTGGCGGTAGCAATCCGGCTGGTGGCCGTCCGCGGAGCCGCCATGAACGCCTGCCCGGCCGGTGCGATGACGGCCGTCGAAGCCTCTGAAGCCGATCTCCTTCCGCATCTGAACGCAGAGTTGGCGGTCGCCGCCGTCAACGCCCCCGATGTCACCGTCCTGTCCGGCTCCGTCGCGGCGATCGAGGCCTTCGAATCGGTCATGGCCGGCCGGAAGATTCCGTGCCGCCGGCTGCGAACCTCGCACGCGTTCCATTCCCCCTCGATGGCCCCGGCCGTCGCGGCCGTCAACGCCCTCGCCCTGCCGATGCAGATGCCCGCCATCCCCTACATCTCGAATGTCACGGGCACCTGGATCGGCCCCGATGAAATCGCCGATCCCGGCTACTGGGGCCGCCACCTTTCCGGAACCGTCCGGTTCGCGGCAGGACTCGAGACCCTGGCGGCCCATGCCGACCATCTCTATCTCGAAATCGGCCCGGGTGCGGCGCTTGCCCGCCTGGTGACCCGTCGGGGATGGAGTTCGGTCGCGACCCTTCCTTATGACGCGGAGCCGGCTGACGAACCCGCGGCCCTCCTGTCCGCCATTGGCCATCTCTGGGTTGCGGGCGCCCCGATCGACTGGAGCGCCTACTATGCCGGGGAATCCCGCCGCCGCGTGAACGTGCCTTCGTATCCGTTCGAGCGGCAACGCCACTGGATCGAGCCGGAAGAAGCCCCCATCGCCCGCGGGACGAAAACATGGGTTCCCTCCTGGCGCCGTCTTCCGGCGCTGGCAGCGGCTTCGCCGACCGGACCGGTGCTGGTGATCGGCAACGACTCGCCCCTCACCGCCGGCGTCGCGGCCGCGACCGCCGCGACCGTCGTGCGCCCTGCCGCCGCATTCTCCCGCGAAACCGACGGATTCAGGCTTCCCATGGGCGAATCCGCGGCCTGGGAACGGCTGGCCGAAGCTCTCCCCGCCGCCCCGGCGAGCGTGATTCATCTCCTCCAGACCGGCCCAAAGATCGACGAAACGCAGGTCGATGGCTTCTACAGCCTCGTCCACCTGGCCCGGGCCTTTGACGCCCGATGGCCGGGGACCCGCTGTCACATCACCGTCATCACGCAGCATGGCGCCAGCGTCACCGGCGGAGAACGGGTCGAGCCGATGCGCGCGATCAGCCGTGGCCCGGTGACCGTCATCGGGCAGGAACTGCCGTCCTTTTCCCTGCGGCTCGTCGACATGGACGCCCCCAATGCCAAGCGGATCTTAGCCGAAGCAGCCTCGTCCGGCGACTCCCTGACGGCATGGCGCGGAGAAAGCCGCTGGGCTGCAGACTGGGAACCGGCCCCCCTCGGGAAGCCCGCCGGATGCCCGGCGGCCCTCCGTGAAAACGGCGTCTATCTCATCACGGGCGGTTCCGGAGCGCTGGGCGGCGAGACCGCGGTATCCCTCGCCCGCACCTGCGGCGCCCGGATCGCCCTCCTCGCACGCCACCCGATGACGCCGAAGGAACGGCAGCCGGCATCCCGTGACGACGTGGAGATCATCCCCCGATACGAGGCGGAAGCCCGGAAAACCCATGAGATCATCGATCCGGCCTCGCTGGGTGACTTCCTGCCCCGGCTCGAAAAACTCTGTATGCTATATAGCTATGATTATCTTCTTTCGTCGGGACTTTCCTGGAGCGAGGGTTCGCGGCTGTCTCTCGCCGAGATCAAGCGCGGACTCCGCGTCATCCCGAAATTCGGAAAGTTCGTCGACCGCTTCGTGAACATCCTCGTCGAAGACGGATACGCGCGGCGGGACGGGGACACGGTGGAGGTCCTCGTCGCCCGCGATCGCGCACCGGACCGCGCGAAGCTCCTTGGCGAACTGCAGCGCGACTTCCCGATTTTCGAAGGTGTGTTCCGCCTGCTCGATCACTGCGCCGTCCGGTATCCCGAGGCGCTCTCCGGCGATATCGAGGCAATCGGCGTGCTGTATCCCGACGGCTCCCCGACCATGAAGGCCGCCGCCGTCGAGGCGGTCGCCGCGCACAGCTACCACGATCTGTACATCGATGTGCTGTGCAGCCGCATCCGATCCAGGGCCGAAACCTCACCCCGGCCTCTGCGGATCCTCGAGGTCGGGGCCGGAACCGGCGTCGTGACGCACAAACTCTGGGCCCGACTCGCCGGAACCAGGGTCGAGTACTGGGCAACCGACCTGGGTGCCTCGTTCGTGGCCGACCTGGCCAGATCGGCCGCGGCTGGCGGATACGGTTTCGTCACGTGCAAAGCCTTCGACATCACGGCAGATCCGGCGGCGCAGGGAATCGACGTCGGAAGTTTCGATATCGTCTTCGGTCTCGACGTGGTTCACGCGACTCCCGACGTCACGAAAACCCTCGGACGGCTCCGGCAAACCCTGCGGCCCGGCGGTTCCCTGTATCTGCTCGAATCCGTGGTCTCGTGGCGGTGGTATGACATGGTCTGGGGACTTGCCGAAGGCTGGTGGTATTTCGACGATGCCGACCTGCGCGCCGGATCGCCGCTGCTTTCCACCGACCGCTGGATGATTGCCCTGCGTCGTGCCGGCTTGACCGACGCTGCCGCCTATGCAGCCCCCGGCAGCGACTGCGCCCTCCTGGCCGCCTACGCTCCGGAGGAGGCTCAGCAAGACACCGGCAGGCGGATCGAAGAGGCCGGCGGGCACTGGATGAGCGTCGTCGCCGACGTGGCCGACGAAGCCGCGCTGAAAGCCGCCGTAAGCGCCGTCGAACGCCGCTTCGGCCGGATCAACGGCGTCATCCACGCGGCCGGGGTGGAAAACACCGCCCTCGTCGCCACCACCGCCGCAGAGAAGGCCGCCTCGGAGTTCGCCGCGAAGATCGATGGAACCCGAAACCTGATCCGCCTCTTCGCGGACCGCGATCTAGACTTCATGCTATTATATTCATCACTATCCTCGGTCACGGGCGGGCCGGGCCAGGCCGGATATACCGCGGCGAACGCTTACCTCGACGCCGTCGCATCCAGCCGGCCGCGCACCGTCTCGATCGGCTGGGAACGGTGGCGGGGGCGGGGAGCCGCCCGGCGCTTCGAAGAGCGGGTCACCGCGCGCGATCTCGAAGGGGGCATCGATACGTACGAAGGAGTGGAGCTGCTCGAGCGGATTCTCGCCGACAACGGCGCCAACCCGCATCTCGTCATCAGCACCTTCGACCTGCCCGGACTTCTCCGCCGAAGCCGCACGGCCGCCGTCGAAGCCCTTGCCCGCAACGCCGGGCCGACGCCCGACGCCCCGTCCGGCTTCGTTCCCTGCGTCACCGATACCCAGCGCCGAATCGCCGCCATCTGGAGCGAGGCGCTGGGCAATTCCCGGATCGGCATCGACGACGAGTTCACGCGGCTCGGCGGGGACTCCCTGCTGGGGATCAGGATCATCTCCCGCATCAAGGAATCCTTCGGCGTCGCGCTTCCGATGCGCGGACTCTTCGAGGCACCGACGGTCAGGCAGCTCGCGGCCCGCATCGACGGGCTTCTCGGTTCCGAACCGGTCGCCGACGTCCGGGCCAGCGACGAACGGGAGGAAGGAACGCTGTAAATGAACACGGTCGCGCTGCTGGCACACCTCCGGTCGAAGGGCATCACCCTGACCGCTGATGGGGGCAACCTGAAGTTCACGGCCCCCAAAGGCACCATGACCGACGACGTGAAAGCCCTCATCACCGCAGGCAAGCCAGGACTGCTGGCGTATCTGACCCGCCCGCCCGAACCGGCGGCCCCGCCCCTCTCCGCCACACCGTCATCCGGCGACTGCCCGCTGTCGCTCGCCCAGCGGCGCCTCTGGTTTCTGTACCAGATGGAAGGCCCCAGCCCGACCTACAACATCCCCGCCGCCCACCGGATCGACGGGCCGCTCGACGAGAAAGCCCTGCAACGCGCCTTCGAAGGTTTGGTCGGCGCCCACGAGTCTTTGCGCACTCTGTTCGCCGACGAGGCCGGCCGGCCAGTCCAGCGCGTCATTGACAGGCCGCCCGATTTTGCCTTCGTCGACCTGACGGGACACCCCGACCCCCTCGCGGAAGGAAAGCGACTGGCCGACATCGAAGCCGTCACCCCGTTCGATCTGACGGCCGCGCCACCGCTGCGGATCCGGTTGTTCAGGCTCTCGGCCACCAGCCACATCCTGTCGGTGGTCCTCAACCATATCGTGGCAGATGGCTGGTCGTTGACCCTCTTCACCGACGAACTGCGCCGCCGGTATGAATCCATCATCACGAATCGGCCGGACCCGCTGACCGGAACGCCGCGTCGGCTCCAGTATCGCGACTACTGCCGGTGGCAGGAACACCGATACGACGCCGCTTCCGTCGAACGGCGCCTTTCGTTCTGGCGCCAGCTCCTGACCGGAGCGCCCGATCGGATCGGGCTGCCGACCGACCGGCCGAGGCCGGCGATCCAGACCTTCCGGGGTGCGGAGCGGCTCTTCGAGGTCGATCCCGCACTCTCTGCACGGCTGCGCGAGATCGCCGCCGACGGGGGAGCCTCGCCCTTCATGCTGTTCTTCGCAGCCTACGGCCTGCTGCTGGCCGGGTTGTCGGGGCAGAACGACCTGGTGATCGCCATTCCGGCCGCCAACCGGCCCGCAGGGGACGCCGAATCGATGATCGGCCTCTTCGTCAACACGCTGCCGCTCCGGCTCACCCTCGAGGGAATCGCGGATTTCGCCGGCCTGCTGCGCGCCGTCCGGGGCATGACGCTCGACGTGTTCGCCGAGCAGGACATCCCCTTCGAGATGCTGATCGACGCGCTGCAGCCCACCCGGGCGCTCGACTACAACCCCTACAACCAGGTGATGTTCCTGTATCAGGACCGGCGGCTGGGTGGTCTCGACCTGCCCGGCCTCACAGCCGCCCCCCTGGGAATCGCGCCCAGAACCGCCAAATGCGATCTGACGCTGACGCTGCAGGACGCCGGCGACCGGTTTGCCGGCACGCTGACCTACGCGACCGACCTGTTCGACGAGGCAACCATCGACCGCATGGGCAGCCGCCTGCTCGGGCTCCTGCGCCAGGTGGCCGAGGATCCGAAACGGCCTCTTTCCAGGATCGACCTCACCGACGCCACCGAACGAGAAACCCTGGCCCGCTGGGGAACCGGCGAGCGGGTTTCCCTGCCGACCACCTCGCTGGGTGAGCTTTTCAGCCGCCAGGCTGCCCGCGTTCCGGAACGGGCCGCGCTGGTCTGTGCCGGACGCACGCTCACGTACCGCGAGCTGAAGAGCGCTGCCGACGCCCTTTCCCATCACCTGATCGGCGCTTCCGTCGGGCCGGGAGACGTCGTGGCCCTGCACATGGAAAACGGCATCGGGCTCATCACCGGCATGCTCGGCACGCTCGGTGCCGGAGCCGCTTATCTGCCAATCGACCCGACCCATCCGGCGGAGCGGATCGCCGCTATGATCGCCGCCGCGCAGGTCCGGGTGGTCGTGACGGAGGAAACGCCCTGCGACTGGCCGGGAGTCACCCCCGTCGTCCTGGCCGGGATCCCGTCTGGCGCGGGCGACCTGCCTGCCGTCGCGCCGTCGTCACTGGCCTACGTTCTCTTCACGTCGGGTTCCACCGGCACTCCCAAGGGCGTCGCGATCACACACGCCAACGTGGTGAACCTCGTGAAGGGATTGAAGCGGCTGGTCTATCCCGGAGTGCAGGAAACCGCGGTGGTCGGCCTGATCGCCAACGCCGTCTTCGACGCATCGGCCCAGCAGATCTACGCGGCCCTTCTCACGGGCCGGACCCTCGCGGTGGCCACCCCGGACGAAAAACGCGACGGGGAGCTTCTGCGCCGGTTCATCGACACCAACGGCGTCGCCCTCGCCGACGCCACGCCAAGCCGTCTGAAACTGATGATCGCAGCAGGCGTCTTTGCCGGCGGAACCTCGCTGCAGGCGCTGCTGGTCGGAGGCGAGGCGTTTCCTGCCGCGCTGGCCCGCTCGATTTCCGGGGTCACGCTGTACAACGTTTACGGTCCCACGGAGTGCTGTGTCGATGTCACCTGCAAGCGGATCGACGCCGCCCGGCTTGAGACTGACGTAATCCCGCTGGGGCCGCCTCTTCCCAATGTCCGGCTCCATGTCGTAGACGGCTACGGGAAGCCTGTCCCCATCGGAACGGAAGGGGAGCTGCTCATTGCCGGTGATTCGGTCGGAGCCGGTTACGTCGGTGATCCCCGCCAGACGGCGGAACGGTTCGCCGCCGCCCCCTGTGTCGGTGAAGCGCGGGTTTACGCGACCGGGGACCGGGTGCGATGGACGGCGGACGGCGAACTCCATTTCCTTGGCCGGAACGACGGGCAGGTGAAAGTCCGCGGATACCGGATCGAGACCGGCGAGGTGGAACGGGCTCTGACGGCTCATCCGGCGGTGAAGGATGCGGCGGTGACGGCGGTGACGGAGGCCGACACCACGGTTCTTCACGCCTTCGTGGCGGGGGATGTATCGCTGAAAGAGCTCCGCGCCCACCTGGCGGGCCGCCTCCCCGAATACATGATTCCAGCGCGCTTCATTTCGGTGCCGGCGATCCCGGTCAACGCCAGCGGCAAGGTCGACCGCGCGGGCCTGATGGCACTCCCGCAGCGGCGCCTGGCCGAGGATTTCGTTCCCGCGGGAACCGGGGCCGAAAAGGTGCTGGCGGCGGTTTTCGCCCAGGTTCTGCATCTCGACCGGGTGGGCGCCGGCGACAACTACTTCGCTCTCGGCGGCGACTCGATCAAGGCGCTGCAGATCATGGCACGCCTGCGCGAGAACGGATGGCGCCTGGAACTGCGCGATCTGTTCGCGGCACCGACGGTCGCCGAGCTCGCCCCCAGGCTTCACCCGGTGGCAGCCCGGCGGGATGAAGGCCCGGTGTCGGGAGAGGGCGGGCTGTTCCCCATCGAGGAGTGGTTCTTCGCCGTCTATGGCCGTCAGAACCACTTCAATCAGGCGCTTCTTCTGGTTCCCCTTCGCAGGCTCGACGAACGGCCGCTGCAAGAGGCCCTCGATGCCATCGTCACCCGCCATGACGGGCTGCGTGCCCGGTTTGACGGCAGCCGCCGGATCATCCCCCCGCCCGGCGGGCGTGCCAGGCTCGACGTGCATGCGGTATCCGGGGAAGCAGCCATGAAGAGCGCTGCAGCCGGGATTCAGACGGAGTTCGACCTGGCGACGGGCCCGCTGTTCCGTGCCGTTCTCTTCCGGCTCCCGGATGGTGACCGGCTGTTTCTCTGCGCCCACCATCTCGTCGTCGATGGCGTATCATGGCGTATCATTCTTGAAGATATAGAAAAAGCCTACGATGCGGCATGCCGCGGTGACGCGGTCATCCTGCCAGACCGCACCGACTCGCTCCTCGTCCACGCCGACCGGCTGTCCGCCTTCCGCCGGCGGCAGTGCGCCCTTTCACGCGCCTGGTGGGAAGGCGTGGAGGCCCGTTCCCGGCAGCAATCTGATCCCGGAAAATATTCCGGCAGATATTCAGACCGGCGCCGGATCTCGATCAGCATCGACGCGGGCCGGACCGCCGCCCTTCCCCGGGCCGCCGCCGAGGCCTACGGGGCGAACGTCGAGGATCTGCTCCTGGCCGCGCTTGCCCGGGCCTGGGGACGACTCCATGCGGCCGACACCCTGGTGGCCGTTCTCGAGTCACACGGCCGCGACCTTCCCGACGCCGACGTTTCGCGCACGGTCGGCTGGTTCACGACGCTTCACCCGGTCGCCCTGCCCACGATGGAAGATCCTGCCCGGCGGATCAAAAGCGTGAAGGAAGCCCTGCGGGCCGTTCCCGACGACGGCTTTTCCTACACACCGGCCCCAGGTCATATACCAGATAATATTCTTTTCAACTATCTCGGGCAGTTCGACGAGCTGGCCACCGGCCTGTTCCGCCGTGCCGAGGAGGATCCGGGGCCGGTCATCGCCCCGGCCGCGACCGTTCCCTTCGCCCACGAGATCGTCGGGTACGTCATCGCCGGATCGACCACCTTCACGCTCGATTACGACACCGCCCGCGTCACCGATGCCGACGCCGGGAAGCTCATGGACTTGTTCGGGGAGGAAGCCGCGGCCGTCATCGATCATGCCGCAGGCATCGACCAGCGGACGCTCACTCCTTCCGACATCGATTACGACGGGTTCGACATCGACGATCTCGACCGCTTCATAGGGGGGCTGTAACGCATGGCCATCGACAAGAAAGAGATCGCAAACATCTATCCGCTGACGCCCATGCAGGAGGGCCTGCTGTTTCATGCCCTGCTGAAAACGGCACCGGAAGCCTACTTCGAGCAGATCGAGTATCGGCTCCGGGGCGACCTGGATCCGGCGGCGTTCGAAACGGCCTGGAACAATCTCGCCCAGCGCCACGACATCTTCCGCACCCTGTTCACCTACCGGAACACCGACAGGCCGCTCCAGGTGGTCCTGAAACACCGGCCAATCCCCTGTTCCGTGCATGACCTCACGGGGATCCCGATGGACAAGGCGGATCGGCGGATCGCCGCGTTCCGCGAGGAAGACCGGGCCAGAGGGTTCGACCTCGAGAATGATCCGCTCAACCGGATTGCCCTTTTCGCCCTTCCCGACAACCGCTGGGGAATCGTCTGGAGCCATCACCACATCCTTCTCGACGGCTGGTCGCTGGGCCGCGTCGTGGGGGAACTGCTCGACCTGTATCGCGCCGAGCGATCCGGCACCGCTGCGAACCTGCCGCCCGCGCCCCGGTACGTCGATTACGTCAAATGGCTCGAGAGCCGCGACAGGCCGGCCGCCGCCGCCTTCTGGCGCGACCGCCTCTCGGGATACCGCGCCCCCGTGGGACTGCCCCGCTGCCGCCGTCCGGAGACCGGAAAGCGCTCGATGGCAGAGTACAGGTTTTCGTTCGCCGCGGCCCTCACCCGCCGGATCGAGGAGTTCGTGAAAGCCGAACGGCTCACCCTTGCCGCCCTCATCCAGACCGCCTGGGGCTGGCTGCTGGCAACCGACAACGATGCCGACGAGGTCGTTTTCGCCACCGTCGTTTCGGGCCGGCCGCCGGAGCTGGCCGGAGTCGAGCGGTATGTCGGCCTGTTCATCAACGCCGTTCCGCTCCGGGTCCGCTTCCCTGCCGATGCGTCGTTCGTCGCGACGGTCCGGGCCGTTCTCGACGAAACCGCCGCCGCGCTTCCCCATCACCACTACCCCCTGGCGCGGGCCATGGGCGAAAGCGACCTGGGGAGCGACCTGCTCGACCATGTCATCGCCGTCGAGAACTACCCGGTTGACCGGCAGGTTCTGGGCGACGGCCTCTTCGACGGGCTCGGGTTCGGCGTCGAACGGCTCGAATGGACCGAGCGGACGCACTATGACTACGATTTCATGGCGATCCCGGGCGACACGCTCACCTTTGCCATGACCTACGACACCCGCATCTTCGACGAGGATCAGTTCATCCGTCTCGGGAAGCGGCTGACGCGCCTCCTGAGCACCGTCACCGCCCGTCCCGGCGTCATGCTGGCCGACCTCGACCTGATCGGCGAGGACGAACGGCGCGCCGTCACCGTCACCTTCAACGACACCGACAGGCCGTACCGGCTTGATGCCACCGTCGTCGAACGGATCGAGCGGCAGGCTGCCAGCCACCCCGGCACCACCGCCCTCGTCAGCGACGAAGGCGCAATGACGTATGGGGAACTCAACGCCGCCGCGAACCGCATCGCCGCGCTCCTGCGCGACCGGCATGCCGTCGCGCCCGGCGCCGGATCCATCGTCGGCGTCCTGATGAACCGGTCCCACCGGGCCGTGGCCGCGATTCTCGGCATCCTGAAAGCCGGCGCCGCCTACCTTCCCCTCGACCCGTCTCATCCGGCGCGGCGCATCGCCGCCATCCTGAGAAAAGCCGGGGCCCGAGCCCTCGTGAGCGAGCAGCGGGTGGTCGAAACCCTCGACTACGCCGAACTGGCCGATGCCGTCACCCCCCCCGTGAGCGTGGTGAAGACGCTTCCCCGGCCCGCCATCGAGCAGCTCGACAGCCTGCCGATGGTCAACCGGTCGCTGATCGATTACGAGGCCTACCACCGGTTCATCGGGCAGGCGGTCGCCCGGCACGGGTTCGCCATCCAGGCGACGCGGGGCTGCCCCTACCAGTGTCTCTACTGCCATAAAATATGGCCAAAAATACATAAGCGCCGGTCCGCGGAAAACCTGTTCGCGGAGGTGAAAAAAGCCTACGAGTGCGGTATCCGCCGATTCATCTTCATCGACGACATCTTCAATCTCGACCGCGACAACTCGCGCCGTTTTTTCGAGCTGATCCTGAAGAACGGCCTCGATATCCAGATCTTCTTCAGCAACGGCCTGCGGGGCGACATCCTGACCCCGACAGACATCGATCTGATGGTCGCGGCCGGCACCCGGAGCATGGCCCTGGCGCTGGAGACGGCTTCCCCGCGCCTGCAGCGACTGATCGCGAAAAACCTCCAACTCGACCGGTTCCGGGAAAACCTCGAATACATCGCCACCTGGCATCCGAACGTGGTGCTGGAGCTGTTCACGATGCACGGTTTCCCGACCGAGACCGAAGCCGAGGCCCGGCAGACCCTCGAGTTCGTCCGATCGATCCGATGGATCCATTTCCCGTATCTGTTCGTACTGCGCATCTTCTCCGACACCGAAATGGCCGCCATGGCGACCGCCAACGGCGTTTCCTGGGAGGCCATCGAGGAGTCGATGCAGCTCGGGTATCATGAGCTGCCGACGACGCTGCCATTCCCCAAGAGCTTCTCCCACGAGTACCAGATGGCATTTCTGAACGAATATTTCCTCTCGAAAGAGCGTCTCAGGGCGGTTCTACCGCATCAGATGAAGCTTTTGACCGAAGACGAGCTGGTTCAGAAATACAACAGCTACCTGCCGAAGGAGATCACCCGGCTCGACGATGTCCTCGAGATGGCCGGCATGACGCGGGCCGACCTGCCGTCCGCCACCTTCGCCGACGATGCCGCCATGCGCGTCGAGGGGCTGAATGCGCGGCTGGCCGCGGCGTATCCCACGCCCAAACCTGCCGCGAACGCGGTGAAGGTGCTGCTCCTCGACCTTTCGCAGCGCTTCTCGTCCGACCAGTCGCTGCTCTACAATGTGGTCGAGCCGCCCCTGGGCTACCTGTATCTGCTGACCTCGCTGCAGAGCGAGTTTGGCCCGGGGGTCGACGGAAAGATCGCCAAAGCGCGGATCGATTTCGACAGCTTCGACGAGTTGAGAGCGCTGGTCGAGAAGTTCCGGCCCGACGTGATCGGCGTGCGGTCGCTCATCCACTATGCCGGCTTTTTCCACAAGACCGTGGCCCTTCTGCGCCAGTGGGGCATCGACGCTCCCATCGTGGCCGGAGGCCCGTATGCCACGAGCGCCGCGGCCGAGGTTCTGCGCAACCGCGATATATCGTTGGCGGTATTGGGGGAAGGCGAAATCACGTTCTCCGAGATCATCCGCTGGTTCATCGGGCATCGCGGTCAGCGCCCCGACGACACGACCCTGGAAAACATCGCCGGAATCGCGTATGTCAGGGCCGAGGAAAGAAACCGCGCGGCCGCTTCCGCCACGCAGCTCGTCCTGGCTGACGCCCCGCTGGCGGCGACCGGCGACCCGGGAAACCCGCCTCTGGCGGCGGCTCCCGGCCACCCTGCCTACGTCATCTTCACCTCGGGCTCGACCGGCGAGCCGAAAGGCGTGGCCGTTTCCCACCGCTCGGTGTCGAACCTGGCCGACTGGGTGGCCGAAACCTTCTACGCAGGCATGCTGGAGCCCATCCGGGAAGCCATGCTCCCATCGCTCATCTTCGACGTCTCGGTTCAACAGATATTCGGCGCGCTATGCCACGGCCACACCCTGCATCTCGTCCCGGACAGCGTGAAATACGACGGGGCAAGGCTGGCGGCGTATCTGGAGCAACACCACATCGGTCTCGTCAACATGACCCCTTCGCTGATGAAGCTGTTCAACGAGTCTTCCGGCGGTCGCGCCGGCGCGACGCTCGCCCACCTGCTCGTCGGTGCGGAGAAGCTGCCGGAATCGGTCATCGAAGCCTTCCGCGCCCACCCGGCCCATCGCGCCACGCGTCTCACCAACATGTACGGGCCCACCGAGTGCTGCGTCGACGCGACCAGTTACCGCATCCCGGACGGTGCGCAAACCTGGATGAGCGTTCCCATCGGAACCCCCATCGCCAACACGAAGGTCTTCATTCTCGACCGGTTCGGACGGCCCGCGGGGATCGGCGCCTGGGGCGAGATGGTCGTCACCGGCACCGGGATCGCCCTGGGATACATCGGTGATCCGGAGCGGACGGCCGAGCGGTTCGTCACGCTCGCTATCGCCGGCGGAGCCCGCGGATACCGAACCGGCGACATCGCCCGCTGGCTGCCCGGCGGAATCATCGAGATCCGGGGCCGCCGCGACGAGCAGGTCAAGATCCGCGGATACCGGATCGAGCTCGAGGAGATCGAGAAGACCCTGGCGAAGCATGCCTATATCGACAACGCGCTGGTCGCCGTCCGGACCGACGACGCCGGCGAGCCCGAGCTGTGGGCCTACGTCACTGGCGACAACGACGTGGCCGTGTCCGATCTGCGCGAGTTTCTCGAGCGCCGGCTGCCCGATTACATGATCCCCGCCCGATTCGTCTACCTGGAGTCGTTCCCCATGACACCCGGCGGAAAGATCGACCGGCAGGGCGTGACACGGATGGGAGCCGAACGCGGCCTGGAGCTGACGACGGATTACGCCCCTCCGGCAACGAAGATGGAGCGCATCCTTGCGGCTGCTTTCCAGAAGGCGCTGGGCCGGTCGCGGATCGGCGTCCTGGACAACTATTTCGCCCTGGGCGGCGATTCGATCAAGGCCATCCAGGTGCTCTCGGCCCTGCAGCGCGATGATTACCGGCTGGAGCTGCGCGACCTGTTCGCCTTCCCGACCGTGCGCGAGCTGGCGCCGTACATCACCACCGGCCGGCGGCTGGCGGAGCAGGGACCGCTCGTCGGGCCGACCCCGCTCCTCCCGGTGCAGAGCCGCTTCTTCGCCCGGCCGGGCGAGGGGAAGAACCTGTTCCATCACTCGGTACTGCTGTCAGCAGGCGCCCCGCTCAACCCGCGCGCCCTCGAGGCGGCCCTCAGTGCCGTCGTCGCGCATCACGATGCCTTGCGGCTCACCTGCACGCAGGGCGCCGATAAAAAGTGGTCGCTATCATTCGCTCCGCCCGGGGCAGCCGTGGCCGTCCCGGTGGTCGAGTTCGCCCGGGCCGACGGGGAGGAAGCGGCTGCCGCATGGATGAGCGGAGTTCGGGGCAGCCTCGATCTCGCCGCGGGGCCCCTGCTCGCCGCCGCATTGATGCGACTGCCGGAAGGGGAACGGCTGCT
The DNA here is from genome assembly GCA_035388825.1 of Candidatus Ozemibacteraceae bacterium. Classification (GTDB taxonomy): domain Bacteria; phylum Muiribacteriota; class Ozemobacteria; order Ozemobacterales; family Ozemobacteraceae; genus MWAR01. Next base: position 59,425 of record DAOOQQ010000001.1, on the reverse strand, counting down.
CGTCACCGTCCATCACCTGGCCGTCGATGCGGTTTCGTGGCCGATCCTCCTCGAGGATATCGAGTCCGCGTACAAACAGGCGGTCAGAAACACCGAGATCCGGCTTCCGAAGAAAAGCGACTCGATCCGGCGCTGGGGAGAAGCCCTGGCAGCCCACCGGGAACAGGCCGCCGCCGAAACCGCCTACTGGCGCGACATTGCGGCCGCCCCCGCCGCCTTTTCCCCCGATCATGACGCCCCGGACCTGTTCGCCGACGAAATCCGGATCGAACGGCTTCTCGAACCCGATCTGACGACGATGCTGCTGGAAAAAGCCAACCTGGCCTTCCGCACCAACCCGGCAGACATCCTGCTGACCGCTCTCGGCCGCGCTCTCCTGCGCACCGAGGGGATCCGGGACTCGGTTATCACCCTCGAGTCCCATGGCCGCGCCGAGATCGATGCCGAGATCGACATCACCCGCACCGTCGGCTGGTTCACCGCCGTTCACCCGTTCCGCCTCGCTCTCGCCTGTGACGAACCGGCCGGCCAGGTGACCGGCGTCAAGGAAGCGCTTCGCCGCGTTCCGCTGCTGGGCATCGGTTACGACCTGCTGCGGGAGAGCGGAGCGGTGCCAGACGTCACCCCCGCGATCGGGTTCAACTACCTCGGCTCGTTCACCGCGGCAAAGGGCGGCCTGTTCCGCCTCGCCACGGGAAAAGCCGGCACGGAAGTCGATCCGCGGCTGAGCCGGCCGACCCCCGTCGATGTCTCGGCCATGGCGACCGACGGCCGCATGCGGCTGTCCATCGCCCATGGCCGCCGCCGGTATGCCGCCGATCGCATCGAAAGGCTGATGAATGCCTGGGAAGAGGAGACCGTCGCCCTCGTCCGGCTGCTCGCCCAACGTCAGCATGCCGAACTGACCGCATCGGATGTATCATACAAGGGTCTCGACGCCGACGAGTTCGAGAGGATCTTCGAGTGATCACGAAAGAAAACGTCAAAGACATCTACCCCCTTTCGCCGATGCAGGAAGGGATGCTCCACCATGCGACGGTCGCGGCCGACGCCCTGGCCTACTGCGACCAGATCTGGTTCGACATCGAAGGCCCGCTCAACCGCCACTGGTTCATCGCCGCCTGGACAGCGCTGGTCGATCGCCACGAGATCCTTCGGACGGCATTCCTGCACGAGAAGACCCGAAGGCCGGTCCAGGTGGTGTTGAAACGCCGCCCGATCCCGGTGGTCTTCGAGTCCGTGCCCGACGGCGAACCCCCGGATCGCTACATCGCCCGCCGCAAAGAGGAAGAGCGGGCTGTCGGCTATGACCTGGGAACCGATCCCCTGATGCGGATCAACGTCATCGCCTGCGCCCCCGACCGTCACACCGTGATCTGGAACCTGCATCACATCATGCTGGACGGGTGGGGGTTGTCGGTCCTTCAGCAGGAGTTTGCCCACATCTACGCGACGGGCGGCGTCGCCGGATTGTCCCCCACCGTCCCATACGCTCGGTACATCGAGTGGATCGGCAGGCAGGATGCCGTCGCCGCCCGCGCCTACTGGAGCAGCCGCCTCGCCGGATTCGACACACCCACACCGGCACCCGCACGCCGTCATCACAAGGGCACCGGCTACGACCTTCAGACGATTGCCTCAGCCCTCCCGGCCGACATCGTCACGAAAGCCGGGAACGTCGCCGCGCAGCTCCGGATCACCCTGGGCACCTTCCTGCAGACGGTCTGGGGGCTGATGCTGGCCAATTTCCATCATGCCTCCGACGTCGTCTTCGGAACGGTCGTCTCGGGCCGCCCGGCCTCGCTGCCGGGATCTGACCGGATGCTGGGACTCTTCATCAATGCCGTCCCGGTGCGGCTCGACCTGACGGGCTCGTTCGTCGATGCAGCGACCCGGCTGCAGGCCAACGTGCTCGAGGCCGAACCCCACCAGCATCTCTTCCTCGGCGAAGTCCAGAACCTTTCTCCCCTGAACGGCCGGCTGATCGACCATCTGTTCGTCTTCGAGAATTACCCGGTGACCACGTCGTCGAACACTCCCTTCGCCGGGCTGACCCTGAAACACGCCGGAAGCCACGAACGAACCAACTATGACTTCGCCGTCGTCGCGGCGCCGACCCGCGAGAACGGAGTATCGCTCGCCTTTCACTACAACGCCGACGTTTTCGACCGAAGCGACATCGCCGGCCTGGCCGACCGCTTCGTCACCGCATTCGCCTCGGCCGCCACGACGCCGACGGCCGGCTGCGAAGCCCTGGACATCCTGCCGGCCGAACATCGAGATATAATATCTACTAGTATTATAGGTGAAGCAATAACCATTCCTGATCGCACCGTCATCGACCTCATCCGTGACCGCGCGAAATACAGCCCCGATGCCCCGGCCATCCGGGACGACGAGGGAACCCTGACCTATGCCGCCCTGATGGCCGAAGCCGACCGGATGAGCCGCCGCCTCGTCGCCGCCGGAGTCGGGCCGGGCGAGCCGGTGGCGGTTCTCCTGCCCCGCTCGCGCGGGCTGGTAGCGGCCGCCCTGGGAGTCATGGGCGCGGGAGCCTGCTACATGCCGCTCGATCCGGCGTGGCCGCAGGAGCGGACCGCCGGCATCATCCGGGAAAGCCGGTGCCGCGTAGCCATCACAGATGGAAGCGTCCCCGGCGGCGTCACCGTGCTGGACCGCTCCGGCGACGCGCCCGACGCCGTCTTTTCGCCGCCGGCACCCGATGATGACGCCTATGTCATCCACACCTCCGGCTCCACGGGCCATCCCAAGGGGGTGGTCATCGGCCATTGGGCGCTGCTCAACCTGGCCCTCTGGCACGATCGATTCTACGGGCTCGGCCCCGCGACGGTCACGACCCTGTTCTCCGCCCCCTCGTTCGATGCCTCGCTCTGGGAGATGATCCCGGCCCTGGTGGCAGGCGGAAGCCTCGTGCCGGTTCCCGACGGGATCCGGGCCGACGCCGGGAGCATGGCCGACTTCCTCCGGACACGCGGGGTGACCCATGCGTTCATTCCCCCGGTGCTGACCGAGGGCATCCTGCGAGAGCACGAAGACCGGCTGCCCGAGGGCCTGACGATCCATACCGGCGGGGAGCTCCTCCGCTTCGCCGGCACCGGCCGGATCTGCGTCGCCAACAACTACGGCCCGAGCGAATGCTGCGTTGCAGCCACGGCGGCCCGGCTCGACACCGACGAACTTCGTCGGCAGATTCCCATCGGCCGTCCGATCGACAACGTCAGAATCTCCCTGCTCGACCGCGGCGGCCGGCCGGTTCCGCCCGGGGGAACCGGAGAGATCGTCATCGGCGGCGCCTGCGTGGGCAACGGCTACCTGAACCGCCCCGACCTGACGGCCGAACGCTTCGCCGATGACCCCTGCATTCCAGGAGGGCGGATCTACCGCACCGGCGACCTCGGGCGGCTCGACACCGACGGAAACCTCCTGTTCGCGGGCCGGCTCGATGAGCAGATCCAGGTGCGCGGTTACCGCGTCGAACCGATGGAGATCGAGCGGTGCCTGCTGGAACAGCCCGGCGTGAGCTCCTGCGCCGTCGCCCCGGCCGGCGATCTCCTCACGGCGTTCTACGTGGCCGGCGAAACGATCGGCGAGTCGCTTCTTCGCGACGGCCTCGCACGGCTGCTTCCCGACTACATGATTCCGGCCCGCTTCGTCCGGGTCGAGGCGATTCCGACCGCCGCCAGCGGCAAGATCGACCGCAAAGCCCTGGCACGGCTGGCGCCCGCGACTCCGGAGGAAGCGTATGAACCGCCGGTCGGGGCATGCGAAACGGCCATCGCGGCAGCGTGGTCTGCCGTGCTGGGCCGGGAGCGGATCGGACGGCGGGACAGTTTCTTCACACTGGGCGGCCATTCCCTCAAGGCCACGCAGGTCGCTACACGGCTCAGGAAAGAACTGGGCAGAGAGGTCGATCCGTCGCTGCTGCTGCGCCATCCGACGATCGCCGGGCTGGCGGCGGCCCTCGACGAACAGCGCGGCGAAACCGGCCCCGCCATCCGGCGGGCCGCCCGCGTCGCCCGCCCGGCGTCCGGCTCCGCACAACCTGGCCGGCAGGACTGAGAACGAGAGATGAACAATACGGAAGAATATGTTTTTCCGATGTCGTATGCCCAGCGGCGGCTCTGGTTTCTCGACCAGCTCGAACCGGGCTCATCGGTCTACACGATCCCCAAAGCCCTGCGCCTGACCGGCCCGGTCGACACTGCTGCCCTCGGTGCCGCCCTGGCCGCGATCGTCGATCGCCACGAGTCGCTCCGCACGACGTTCAGGGACATCGACGGGACGCCCTCCCAAGTAGTCTCCTCCGTCGGGTATGCCCCGCTGAAAGTGACGGATCTCTCGACCGGTTCCGACCCGGAAGGGACGGCGCGGGCCATGGCCGTCAAAGAGGCTTCGGCCCCGTTCGACCTCGCGGTCGGCCCGCTGTTCCGGGCGCATCTGCTGATCCTCGGCGGCGACACATCGATCCTTGTGGTCACCATGAGCCACATCGTATCCGACGGCTGGTCGATGGGGGTGCTGATCAGCGAAGCAGCCGCCCTGTATCCGGCCCTGGCCGCGGGGCAAAAGCCCGACCTGCCCGAACTCGAGATCCAGTATCCCGATTACTCGGTCTGGCAGCGGGAGCTGGAGGGCAGCGCGGCAGAGGCGGCGCAGATAGAATATTGGAAACAATTGTTGGCCGGCGCCCCCCAATCCGTCGATCTCCCCTTCGACCGGCCCCGCCCCGCCGTCAAGACATCCCACGGCGCCATGACAGCGTTCACGCTGCCTTCCGCCCTCGTCGCGAGGCTGAAAACCGTCTGCAACGACCGTTCCGCGACCCTGTTCATGGGCCTGTTGGCCGGGTTCGGCTGGCTGATGTCCCGCTACGGCAACCAGGCCGACATTCCGGTGGCCACGCTGTCGGCCAACCGCAATCGGAAAGAGCTAGAGCCGCTGATCGGCTTTTTCGTCAACACCCTCCCGCTGCGGTTGTCCATCGATGAAACCCGCTCCTTCGGCACCCTTCTCGACCAGGCACGCACGGTCGCCATGGGTGCCTACGATCACCAGGACGTTCCGTTCGACCGCCTGGTCGAGACGCTCAACCCCGAGCGGGACCCCGGCAGCATGCCGCTGGTCAACGTGATGATGACCCTCCAGAACGCCGTCGGGAACCGGCTCGAGCTGCCCGGCATCCGGGTGGAGCAGGCGGAGCTGTTCGAGACCCGAACGGCCCGGTTCGATATCGAACTCTATCTCGAGGAGCGTGAAGGTGCCGTCGCAGGGGAATGCGTCTTCAACACCGATCTGTTCGACGAGGGAACGATCGCCCGGATGATGGAGGGATTCGTCACCCTCATCGAAGCCGGGGTTACCGCCCCGGATGCGCCGCTGTCGGCCCACTCGGCGCTGCCGGCCCATCTCAGACAGACGATGATCGAGAGCTGGAACCAGACCGACGCCGCCATTCCGGATGTCGATGGGGTGATCCGGCTGTTCGAGAGGAGAGCCGACGCAAATCCCGATGCCCCGGCGCTTCTTTGCGGTACCACGAGCCTGACCTACGGCGAGACGAACCGGCGCGCGAACCGGCTGGCCCGGCGTCTGGCCGCCCATGGAGCCGGCCCAGGGTCGGTGGTGGCGGTTCAGGCGGCGCGCTCGCCCGAGACGGTGATCGGCCTGCTCGCGGTGCTGAAAACCGGTGCCGCGTACGCGCCCGTCGATCCGTCGTATCCGGCCGCACGCCGCGAGCTCATCCTCGCCGACTGCGGCGCACGGCTTCTCCTGACGGACCGGCCGACGGAAGGCTTCGATGGGGTCGTCATCGACCTGGCCGACCCGGGAACGGGCGATGGGACGAACCTTTCACCCGCGGGCGGGGCCGACGACATCGCGTATCTCATCTACACCTCGGGCTCCACCGGCCGCCCCAAGGGCGTCCAGGTGTCCCGCCGCTCGCACCTCAACTACATCGTCTGGGCGGGGCGAACATATGCCCCGGAAGGTGGCCTCGTCTTTCCGCTGTTCACCTCGCTCGCCTTCGATCTGACGGTCACCTCGATCTTCGTCCCCCTGACCACCGGCGGCGCGGTGGCCATCTACCCGGAACGCCCCGGCCCTGCCGACGCGGCCCTGCTCGACATGCTGGCCGACAACCGGGCCGACATCATCAAGCTGACCCCGGCCCACCTGGCCATGCTTGCCGCCGCGGGAGCCGGCTCACTCCGTGCCCGCCGGATGATTCTCGGCGGGGAGGAGCTGAAAACCGACGTGGCCGGAGCCGTCGTCAGCCAGTCGGGCGGCCGGATCGAGATCTTCAACGAGTACGGCCCGACCGAAACGACGGTCGGCTGCATGATCCACCGGTTCGATCCCGCGACCGACACCGGAACTGCCGTTCCCATCGGAAAACCGGCACCCAACGTGAAACTCTACATCCTCGATGACCGGGGAAACCCTGTTCCGCCCGGCGTCATCGGAGAGCTGTTCGTGGCCGGAGTCCAGGTGGCGGCAGGCTATCGCAACCGACCCGAAGACACCGCCGACCGATTCCTTCCCGATCCGTTCCATCCCGGCCTGACGATGTACAAGACCGGCGACCGCGCCGTGTGGCGGGCCGACGGGGTCATGGAGTTCAGGGGCCGGAACGACGATCAGGTTAAGATCCAGGGGTATCGCGTCGAACTGGGGGAGGTCGAAACGGCCATGAAGGCGCTCGACGGGATCGGAGACTGCGTCGTCATTCCGCTGGCCTACGATGCGGCTCGGCGGGCGGCCGCCATGACCTACTGCGCCCGGTGCGGGCTGCCTTCGGTCTACCCGGGTGCCGCGTTCGATGGGGATGGCGTCTGCATCTACTGTCGCCAGTTCGATCTCTACCGCGAACGGGGAATGACGTATTTCAAGACCGTCGACCGGTTCCTGGAGCGGTTTCCGAACCGGGGTTCGGGGACATACGACTGTCTCGCCCTGTTCTCCGGCGGGAAAGACAGCACCTATATGCTCTGCCGGCTGGTCGAGATGGGCCTGCGCGTGTTCGCTTTCACCTTCGACAATGGGTATCTCTACGAGGGCGCCAGGGAGAACATCCGGCGCACCGTGTCCGTACTCGGCATCGATCACGCGTTCGGAACCATCCCCAACTGCCGGGAAATCCTCGCCGACAGCCTCTCCCGTTACAGCAACGTCTGCAACTCCTGTTTCAAGGCCGTGCTGACCTGCGGGATGCGCGAGGCCCGGCGCAGGGGCATCGACCGGATCGTCACGGGCCTGTCCCGGGGACAGTTGTTCGAAACCCGTCTCGCCGAGCTGTTCAACGAGGGGGTGTTCGACGAGGAGGCGATCGAGACGGCGGTGAAGAAGGCCCGCGCGGTGTATCACCGGATGGACGACGCCGTCACCCGCTCCGTGCGCGACGGCCTGTTCGACGATGATTCAATATTCAATGATATTGAATTTGTCGATTTTTACCGGTATACGGATGTCACGCGGGAGGAGATTTTCGACTACCTCACCAGGCATGGGGCGTGGGTCAACCCGACCTCCATCGCCGGCTGCACCACCAACTGCCTCGTCAACGACGTCGGCATCTGGGTTCACACGCGTGAGAGGGGCTACAACAACTACGCCCTCCCCAACAGTTGGGAAGTGCGGCTCGGTCACAAGGACCGGCAGGTTTCGATCGACGAGCTGAACGCGCCGCTCGACGAGGAACGGGTCGCGACCATCCTCTCCGAGCTCGGCTGCAAGACGACGGCAGATGGCGACCGATGGCGCTACCTCGCCGCGTATTACACCGGGCGGGCGCCGCTCGATCCGGGGGACGTCATCCGGCGGCTGTCCCTGACGCTCCCCCCCTACATGCTGCCGTCATCGCTGGTCCATCTCGACCGACTGCCGCTGTCCCCCAACGGCAAGGTCGACAAGCGCGCACTGGCATCTATAGGTGGCGATGTGATTCCCGACAACGTTCCCTATGTCGCGCCCCGCACCCCGGTCGAGGAAGGGCTGGCCGGGCTCTGGCAGGATGCGCTCGGCCTGGAACGGATCGGCACCGACGACAATCTGTTCCAGCTCGGGGGGCATTCCCTGATGGCGACCCGCATCATCGCCCGCGCCCGCGAGATGTTCGGGGTGGATCTGCCGCTCGTTGCGGTGTTCGAGAACCCGACCGTCGGAAAGCTGGCCCGGGTGATCGAACGCTCGCGTCAGGCGGCCCAGCCGGCTCTCGAACCGCGCCGCCCCGGAGACACAGCCCCGCTCTCCTTTTCCCAGAACCGCCTCTGGCTCATCGACCGGATCGAAGGCAGCACCGCGGGTTACGTCATCCGCATGGCGCTGCGCATTACCGGCGCCATCGACACCCAGGCACTGGCCTCGAGCCTGAACGCCGTGATCGACCGCCACGAGGTTCTGCGAACCACCTTCGACGATGCCGGCGGCCAGCCGCGCCAGATCATCGCCAAAACGCTCGTCATCGGCCTGCCCGTCGTCGATCTGCGGCAGCTTCCGCCGCAAGGCCGGGAAGTCCGGCTGACAGCCCTTCTCGACGAGGAGCAACGCCGGCCGTTCGACCTGAAAACCGGTCCGCTGATCCGGGCCACGCTGTATCGCACCCGTGACGACGAACAGGTGCTCCAGATCGTCGTCCATCACATCGTGTTCGACGGCTGGTCCGCGGGAATCCTCATCGGCGAGCTGATCCGGCTGTATGCCGAAAAGACGGGCGGTCCGCCGGCGGCTCTTCCGCCGCTGCCGGTCCAGTATGCCGATTATGCGGCCTGGGAGCGGAAAACCCTCGACGGAGAACGTCTCGCCGGACTCATCGCCGGCTGGAAGAAACTGCTCGAGGGCGCCCCGGCCACGCTCGATCTGCCGACCGACAAGCCCCGGCCGCCCGTCTTCACCAACGAGGGCGCCTTCCACTTCTTCGACGACGGGGCAGCCCTGAAGCGGAACATCGACGCTTTGGCACGCAGGGAAAACGCCAGCCCGTTCATGATCGCCATGGCCGCGTTCGTCGCCGTCCTGGGCCGTTTCGCCGGCCAGGAGGACGTCGTCGTGGGCTTCCCCATCGCGCACCGGATGCGGCCCGAGGTGGCCCCGCTCATCGGCTTCTTCGCCAACACGCTGATGATCCGGGGCGATCTCTCGGGCGACCCCGACTTCGGCGAACTGACCGACCGGGTCCGGAAGGGGGCGCTCGCCGCGTATGACCTTCAGGAGCTCCCGTTCGAGAAGCTGGTCGAGGAGATGCACGTCAGCCGCTCTCTGAGCCACACACCCGTGTTCCAGGTGATGCTGGCCTGGGACACCCCGGCAGGCGATGATGCCGCATTGCCGGGATTGCGCGTGGAACGTGCCGAAATCCCCGCCCTCACTTCCCACTTCGATCTGACGCTGGTGATGAACCAGCTTCCCGACCGCATCGAGGCGCTCTTCGAATACAACACCAGCATATTTATATCTTCAACGATACATCATTTCGCCCGGACTTTGTCCCGCCTTCTCGCGGCAGCCGTCGCCCGGCCGGCCGCGAAGGTCGCCGAGCTTCTCCAGCCCGAACCCTCCGAGGGGCCGGCCGCCGCGGCTCCGCGGCCTGCACCGGCCGGCTCTCTCTGCCGCATCCTCACCGAACGGGCCGCGGCAACCCCCGATGCCGTCGCCGTCAGGTATGACGGGGAGCAACTCACCTACGCGGCTCTCGATCAACGTTCGAACCGGCTCGCGGCGTTCCTGGCCGGCAGGGGAGTGCGTCCTCGAGCGACGGTCGGCGTGCTGCTGCCGCGCGGCCTCGACTTCGCGGTGGCCATGGCGGGTATCCTGAAAGCGGGCTCCGCCTACCTCCCGATCGACCCGGCCTACCCGGACAATCGTATATATCAAATGCTATCCATAAGCGGCGCGGCGCACCTGATCACGACCGGCGATATGGCCGCGGGCCGCGCGTTTCCGGACGGGCTCGGCATCATCCGGCTCGACTACGAGCGGGAGACGCTGGCCGCCCTTCCGGCCACCTTCGATGCCGAGATTGCGGAGAATGATCCGGCATATGTGCTGTTCACCTCCGGCTCGACCGGCGAGCCGAAGGGCGTTTTGATGCCCCACGGGCCGCTGGTGAATCTCGCGGCATGGCAGGGGCGCCAGCCCGGCTTCTCGCATCCGGCCGTCACCGCCCAGTTCGCCGCCGTCACCTTCGACGTCCACGCCCAGGAATACTGGGCCACCTTCGCCACCGGCGGAACGGTGGTCATCGTGCCCGACGAGATCCGGCGGGACATGGGCCGGCTGCTCGCCTTCATCGATGACGAGCGAATCGAGCGGCTGTTCCTCCCGTACGTCGCCCTGAACCAGATGGCCGAGACGGCAGCGCAGGCGGGACGCCACCCGGCCTCCCTGAGAGAGGTGGTCACCGCGGGTGAGCGGCTCGTCATCACCCCGGCCATCCGGGCATGGTTCACCCGCCTGCCGTCGGCCCGCCTCCACAACCAGTATGGCCCCACCGAAAGCCACGTGGTCACCTCCTTCACCCTGCCGCAGAGCCCGTCGGAATGGCCGGATGCGCCATCCATCGGACGGCCGATCGACAACGCGGCCATCCGGATCGCCGACGCGGCCGGCCGCGCGATTCCCCCCGGAGCCATCGGGGAGATCTTCATCGGCGGGGCCGTCCTGGCCACCGGTTATATCCATGACCCCGCCCGAACGGCGGAGCGGTTCGTCACCATCGACGGAGCCCGCCACTACCGGACCAGCGATCGGGCGCGGCTGCTGCCCGACGGCTCCATCGAGTATCGCGGCCGTAACGACCATCAGGTGAAGATCCGGGGCTACCGCATCGAGCCCGGCGAGATCGAAGCCGTGCTGTCGGGCCACCCCGATGTCGGCGACGCAGCCGTGGTGGTGCGCCGTTCCGCGAACGGGGCTCTCTCGCTTGCGGCTTTCGCCACGCCCACCGGCTCGGGAACGGATGCCGGCCGACTTCGCGAGTATCTTCGCCAGCGCCTTCCCGATTACATGGTCCCTTCCCGGATCGCGATGCTCGACGCGATGCCCCTGACCTCCAGTGGCAAAATCGACCGGCTGGCCCTGGCCCGACGGGCCGAAGAGGCGTCTGCCGACACCGTCGCGGCCGCGGAAGAGTCGTGCCGCCCGGTGGCCGACCTTCTTCGCGACATCTGGGGCGAGATTCTCGAAGCGCCCCACATCGGCCTCGACGACAACTTCTTCGACTCGGGCGGTCATTCGCTGCTGGCAACCAGGCTCGTGGTGCGCATCAACCAGACGTTCGGGACAGGACTCACCGTTCGCGAGGTGTTCGAGCGCCAGACTGTGCGCGCCATGGCCGAGCGTCTGGAAGAAGAGATCCGGCAGGGGAGCGATCCGCTTCCCCCCCTGGGCCGGTCGGCCGACACCGGCCCGCTCCCGCTTTCCTATGCCCAGGAGCGGCTCTGGGTCGACTCGTGCATCGACGGGCCGAGCGCGAAATACAACATGGCCGCCGCGCTGGTGCTGGAAGGCGAACTCGACCGTGTCGCCCTGGAACGCGCTCTCGAAGAGTTGATGCGCAGGCACGAGCCGCTGCGCAGCCATTTCGCCACCGGCGAGGAAGGCCCGTATACGGTCATCGACGCCCCGGCCCCCTGTGATCTGACGCCGCTGGCGCTCGACCATCTCCGGGACGAGGAGCGGGACGCGGCCCTGCGCCGCCTCATCGACGAGGAATCCTCGACCCCCTTCGATCTGGCCGCCGGCCCGTTGTTCCGTGCCCGTCTGGCAAGGCTGGGCGAGCGGAAGCACCTGCTCACGCTGACCATGAGCCATATCATCAGCGACGGCTGGTCGCTGGGAGTGGTGGCCCGGGAACTGTCCATGTTGTACAACCTCCATGCGACCGGGACCGGCGAGGCTCCGGCGCCGCTTCCGGTGCGGTATGGCGATTATGCCCGCTGGCAGCGGAAGGTGTTGTCGGGTGACCGGCTCGGCCGGATCATCCGGCATTGGGCCGAGCGGTTGAGCGGCGCCCCGCCGTTCCTCAACCTGCCGGCGGCCACGCCGCTCGGAGCCACCCCTTCCGAAGGTGGAGTGGCGTTCACCACCCTCGACGCCGGTTTCATGCGCCAGATCGCCGATCTGGCCCGAAGCAACGGGGCGACGACGTACATGATCCTGTTCTCGGCCTACGCGGCACTGCTGGCAAGGATGTGCGGCCAGGAGGACATCGTCATCGGGGTGCCGGTGGCCAACCGGACGGTCAGGGAAGTCGAGCCGCTCATCGGCTTTTTCGTCAACGTCCTGCCGGTTCGCATCGATCTTTCAGGCGACCCGGCGTTTTCCGACATCGCGGCGCGCGCCCGTGATGCGCTGATCGACGCTTACGCTCATCAGGAAGCCCCCCTGGACCTGATCGTCCGGGAGCTGAACCCTCCCCGCGCACCGGGACGCCATCCCCTGTTCCAGGCCGCCTTCACCCTGCAGAGCCAGCGGCAGGATCCGCTCGATCTCGCCGGGCTGCAGGTGACCAAGCTCAATTCCGACCGGGTCGTGCCGAAATACGATCTTCTCATGGCCTTCTCCCCTGATCCGGCGGGCCTCGGCGGGTTGGTGGAGTACAAGAAGGGAATGTTCTCGGATGAGGCGGCCGGGGCACTGTTCACCTGTTACCTGTCGATTCTCAGGCAAGCCTGTGCCGAGCCACGAATACGGCTTCTCGACCTGGATCTGGGCGGAACCCGGTCGGCATCGCCAAAAGAGCAGCCGGCCGATGTCGGCGATTTCGATTTCTGAGTGAGGGATTTCATGACAGACTGCATTTTCATCGGCTTCAACGACGTCACCTTCAGCGCCCAGGTGGAGGCAGCCCGCTCCATGAGCGGCATCGACTCCGGCGTTTACCGCGACATGCGGCTGGCATTCGTCGAGAAGGACGGGGTGCCCCGGCGGGCGCTCGAGTTGATGACGGATTTCCACTACGGGGACCGCCCGGTGGAACGCCCATTCCATAACATGGACTTTTTCATCCCGACGCTGATCTATCTCGGCACGTATCTGCACCGGCGCGGATTGAGTTTCGAGTATGTCAACCTGTTCCAGCGGGAGAAAGACCGGCTCCGACATCTGCTGCGCGAGAAGAAGCCGCTCACCGTCGCGATCACCACCACGTTCTACGTGACCCCGCAGCCGATTCTCGAGATCATCCCGTTCATCCGGGAACATGCGCCCCAGGCGACCATCGTCGTGGGAGGGCCGTTCATCAACAACCAGGCCGCCGCGATGGACGAGGAGGCGCTGACCGAGCTGTTCGCCTACCTGGGCGCCGACGCATACGTCATCTCCACCGAAGGGGAGTTCGCCCTCGTCGAGATCATCAAGGCCGTCAAGGCGGGCAAAACCCTCGAAGGGATATCGAACGTCGCCTGGCGTCGTGGGGATCGGTTCGTGATCAACGAGCGGACGATGGAACGGAACGGCCTGGAAGAAAATATGCCAGACTATACATTGTTCCCGCCCGAGCGCTACGGACGGTTCGTCTCGCTCCGCACCGCCAAGTCGTGTCCCTTCCGCTGCGCCTACTGCGGATTCCCTCAGCGCGCGGGGCAGTATCACTATATCGACGTCGACATGGTGGAGCGGGAACTCGATGCCGTGGCCGCGATCGGCGGCATCGATACGGTGACGATTCTCGACGACACCTTCAACGTCCCGAAGAAACGGTTCCGCGAAATTCTCGAGATGATGATCCGCAAGCGGTACGGGTTCCGGTGGAACTCCTTCTACCGGTGCGACCACGGGGACGAAGAGATCATCGGCCTGATGCGGGAAGCCGGCTGCGAAGGGGTGTTCCTCGGAGCCGAATCGGCCAACGACGGGCAACTGGAGCGGATGAACAAGACATCCCGCCGGGCAGATTACGAGCGCGCGGTCGCGGCCCTCACCTCCGCGGGAATCATCACCCATCTCGGGTATATCATCGGATTTCCCGGCGAGACACACGCCTCCGCGGCCGAAACGGCCCGGTTCATCGACGAAAGCGGCGCCGACTTTTTCCGCGCCCAGATCTGGTACTGCGACCCGATCACGCCCATTTTCAAGGAGCGGGAGAAATACCGGATCACGGGCTCGGCGTTCAACTGGAGCCACGCGACGATGAACTCCCGCGAGGCTTCTGATATTGTTGATAATATATTTCTTACCGCACGCAACGCCATCTGGATGCCCCAGTATGGCTACGAGCTCTGGTCGGTCTTTTACCTGATGCGCCGGGGAATGACGCTCGCGCAGGTGAAAACCTACATGTCCCTGTTCCTCGGCGCGGTCAAGGAGGGCCTGCTGTTCCCCGGTGCCCCAGTCACGGCCGAGACGATGGCGGCCCTCGCGACCTCCTGTCGGTTCGATCGCCCGGACGTGCCGGACCCGGCGGTCGTCGACCGGTACAAAGGGGAAAATGTCGGCGCTGCCCTCGCCTACTGGCGTCGGCGCATCGCCTCGATGAGTTCCGGAGCACTGCCGGAAACAGCCCCCGGAGAGCTCTCGGAGGTTCGCCCCCTTCGCGCCGACCTGGCGGAGCGGCTGTTGAACACCTTCGGAGGCCGCCCCGAAGCGGCTCTCGCGACGGGGCTGGCCCTGGCTGCCGCCGGACAGGAAACGCCGGTGGTCGTGTCGGATGCCGGGAACCCCGGAATCGCGCTGCCTGTGCTGGCGGGCGGCGGCGGAGACCGGTTCGATACGATGGTGGCGAACGTCTCGCGGCAGCTCGCCGAAGGGCAGCCCCACCGGGTCGGCGCTGTCCGGGAGATGGTCGAAGCGTCCGGGAATCGGTTTCCCCTGTTCGTCTCGGTCGGCGACGCGCCGCCACCCGCGGCCATTGCCGGCCAGGTCCGGATCTGGCTGTCGCTGTCGAACGGCCCCGCCCGTTGGTCGATCCGCTCCGTTCCCTCGGCCGCCGCGGAAGCGGGTCGCATCGGAACGGTGCTCGAGGAGATCCTTCCCGGCCTGCTGGACGGAGAAGCCCTCAAACCACTCCAGACCGTCTCCGCGACCGGCGACGACGCCGATCAGATGTTCAGATTCTGACGTGAGGCAAGGCACATGACGCACGAAACCGCAGGGATGCAGATGTTCGACCGGAACCTGCTCGAAGCCCGCACCTACTGGCTCGATCGGCTTGGCGGCGACCTCGTTCCCACCGCGCTTCCCTTCGATCGCCCCGGAAGAAACGGCGGCCGGAAGATCACCCGCATCCAGCTCCCCGACGAAGCCGCAGCGAATATCCTGAAGATCTCCGGCAGGGGGGATTTTCTCATCGCCGCGCTGTTTCTTGCCGGCATGGCTGCGACATTCCATCGCCGTCTCGGCGTGGAGCGGGCCATCCTCGCCACACCGCTGCGCGGGGATTCGAACCCGGGCGGGGTGGTGATCGATCTTCCCATCCCGCAGGGGCGAACGTTCAAGGAGCTGCTGGTGGAAACCCGCAAGACGATGCTGGCAGCCTACGAACACCAGTGTTATCCCCTGGAGAAGCTGGCGGCCGACCTCGGAATGCCCTCGCTCGCCGCGACGATGCTGACACTTCCGGCCATCCACGGCCCGGCCCCGGCTGGTCTGCCGCTGTCTCTGACCATCGAGCATGCCGGCGACCGGTTTCTCCTGGCCGCCGATTACGATAGCGAATGCTATATCGATTCGACCGTCCGGGAGTTTCTCGAGCAAGGCATTTCCCTGCTGACGGCGGGCCTGGCGGCCCCCGACACGCCCGTGAACCGGCTGCCGCTCCTTTCCGGGCAGGCAGGAAAAGCGCTGGTGGCCCGGCTCAACGGCCCGGTGACCGAAGATCCGGCGCGGCCGGCGCTTCACCAGTGGGTCTCCCGCCATGCCGCGGCCGCTCCGACATCCCCGGCCATCGCGTGCGGGGGCGAACACGTCGACTACGCCCGCCTCGACGCCATGGCTTCCGCCGTAGCCGCACGGATCCGGGCCGCCGGCGTGAAACAGGGAGACGTCGTAGCCGTCTGCGTCGACCGGACCCCCTCGATGGCCGCGGCGGTCATCGGCGTGATGCGGGCGGGCGCCGTCTATCTTCCGCTCGATCCGGCCTATCCCGCCGACCGGATCGCCTGCATGATCGAAGACGCGACGCCGGCCGCGATTCTTGCCGGCGGAAGCGGCCTCGCCAAGCTTCCTGCCGGCCGGCAGATCATTCCCATCGACGAGGCGGTCAGGGATGGATCCGAGCCCTTTGCGCCGTTCGCCCCTGAACCGGCCGATCCCGCCTATCTGATCTTCACCTCCGGCTCGACGGGCCGGCCGAAGGGCGCCATCAACACCCATGCGGGACTGTCGAACCTCGCCGCCGAACACCGGCGCCTGTTCAACGTCACCCCCGCCAGCCGGGTGCTCCAGTTCTCGGTGCTCTCCTTCGACGCCCTCATTTCCGAACTGGCCATGACTTTCGCGGCCGGAGCGTGCCTGGTGCTCGCCCCCACCATGGAAGACCGGATGGGCGAGGGCCTCGTCAGGCTGCTGAAAGCCGAGCGGGTGACGCACGTGACGCTTCCGCCGTCCCTTCTCGCCGTCATGCCCCCCGACCAGTTTCCGGACCTGGAGGTGGTGGTCTCGGCGGGGGAGGCCACATCCCTGCCGGTTGCCGACGCATGGTCGGCCGGAAGGCGGTTCATCAACGCGTACGGGGTCGCCGAATGCGCCGTCTGCAGCCACATTTTCGATTACGAAGGCCCCGCGAAAGGGCTTCCCATCGGGCGGGCCATGGCAAATATCACAAGCTATATCATCGACGACGGTTTCAATCCCGTCCCTCCGGGCGTGGTCGGGGAGCTGGCCATCGGCGGCGTGGGCGTGGGCTCCGGGTATCTCGGCCACCCCGAGATGACGGCGAAGAAGTTCTTCGATGATCCCTTCCGGGCCGGCGGCCGGCTGTTCCGGACCGGCGACCGGGCGCGGTGGCGAGACGACGGGGTAGTCGAAGTGCTGGGCCGGATCGACCACCAGATCTCCCTGCGCGGCTACCGGATCGAGCCGGGGGACATCGAAACCGCCCTGACGGCCGAACCCGGGGTGGCCGAAGCACTCGTGACGCTCCACGAGAGCGGGCAGGACAAGCGGCTCATCGCCTACGTCGTCGGAAACGGCGGCCCGATAGATCCCGAGCGGCTCCGCCGCAGGGTGGGGGAGCGGCTCCCCGATTACATGACCCCCTCGGCAATCGTGGCCCTTCCGAAATGGCCGCTGACGCCGAACGGAAAGATCGACCGGAAAGCGCTCCCCCTTCCCGCCGTCGGCGATCGCAAGCGGGACCTAGTCGCCCCGCGGGATCGCGTTGAGATCGGCCTGGTCGAGATCTGGGAGCGGCTGCTCGAGCTGCCCGCCATCGGCGTGACCGACAACTTCTTCGACCGGGGCGGCCATTCCCTGCTGGCTGTCCGGCTCATGGCCCAGACCAAGGAACGATTCGGCCTCAATCTCCCGCTGTCAGCCCTTTTTGAAAACCCGACCATCGCGCAGCTGGCCCCGCTGATCCGCTCCGGCGGCACGACAGGCCCCTCCCGGGCCCTGGTTCGTCTGCGGAAAGGCCGGGGCGAGCCGCTCTTTTTTATCCACCCCGGCGGCGGCACGGTTCACTGTTATCACGAACTTGCCCACCGGCTTCCGGCGGCAGGCTCGATCTATGCCCTGCAGGCGTTCGGCATCGAGAAGGGGGAATCCACCCTGCCGACGGTCGAGGCAATGGCCGAAGCGTATCTCGACGAGATCAGAGCCGCGGAGCCCGACGGCCCGTACCATCTCGCCGGCTGGTCGTTCGGCGGTTACGTCGCCCATGAGATCGCGCGACGCCTTGCCGCAGCCGGCGCCCGGCTGGGAATGGTCGGCCTGCTGGACACCTACGAACCGTCCGTTCTCTCGAAGGAGCTCAGCTTGCTGGACGAGGCGGAACTGATCGTCGGCCTCTTCGGCGACGAGGTCCGTCTTTCGGCAGAGCACCTGCGCGGAATGGGTGAGGAAGAGCGGCTTTCCTACGTCGTGGAACGGGCGAAAGACGCGGGGATGATCCCTCCCGACTTCGGTATCGATGAGGGAAAACGTCTGCTGACCGTTTTCACGACGAACACCCGGGCGGTGTTCGCCTACCGCCCGGAGCCCTTTGCCGGCCGCCTGACCGTGTTCCGCGCTTCCGAGAAGATTCCGGGCGCCCAGGAGTTCACCAGGGACCCCGCGCTCGGCTGGGAACGCATCTGCCGGTCGGTCGAAGCCGTGCCGGCGCCCGGAACCCACGAGAACATGGTCCGGCCGCCCCACGCCGCCCAACTGGCAGACCTGATCGCCGGCATCATGCGCGGCGCGTCGTAAGCATCCGATTAGATATAGTAATTAATCCTATTTTTCGCCCGGGAGCGGAAAGACATCGACCTTCACGACGGCGGCAGGAGTATCCCGGCCACCGCGCAGGGCCACATGGCACATGAACTCCGGTCCCAGCGGCACCGGGGTCAGGCGCCAACGGGCACCATCGATCAGCGCCACTCCGTCGACGATGGTCACTCCGGCAAGGGGAATCGTCATTCCCCGCCCGTCGGCCTTCACCGCGGCTTCTTTCGCGGTCCAGAGGGCGAAGAAGGCCCGGTCCCGCTCCGGGCTCGACTCCAGCCGACGCAGCTCGTCATCGCTCAGAGCCGACCCGTAATCATCTAAGACAACCGGCCGGATCCGCTCCACGTCGACGCCCACCCGCTCCGACGCAGTCGCCAGCACCACCACGCCGTCGGCGTGGGAGATATTGAACTCGGACCCATCCAACCCGGGGCGCCCGTACGAATCCCGTCGCATCTGGGTCGGCGCCGCCCGGCCAAACCGCGCGGCCAGCATCAACCGCGCCAGGAGCGAGGCCTGGCGGTCTTCCCACCGGCGAAACACGAGAATCCCCGGATGCAGCGCCTCGGGCAGATCAGCCAGCAGCCGTCCCCACAAGGCGGGCGCAAACGGCGAGAGGTTTTCCGCCACCATCAGGGAGACGTTCGTCACTCCGCCCTCCGCTCAACAGCCGATGAGCCGCGCCACCCGAGCCGCCGTGGCATCAGGGGCGTCGTGAAGGAAGAAATGCCCGCCGGCAACACGCTCGACGATCACCGGGCCCCGTGTCGCCTCCCGCCACCTCTCGGCTTCCTCCAGGGTCACATCGTCGCGGTCCCCCATCAGTACCCCGATCGGCACCGTCAGCGGAGCTCCGGCAACATGCACATAGGTGTCCAGGGCCTGGAAATCAGCCCGGATGATCGGCTCGGCGTATTCCATGTAGGCGGGGTGGTTCAGCACCTCTTCCGGCAACCCGCCGAACCGGCGAAGCTCTTCGATGAAGGCGGGCCGGGGCAGGGTGTGGCGCGGAGGGTGTCGCTCGGGAAGATGCGGCGCCCGGCGCCCGGACACGACCAGGGCAAGCGGTTTCGCGACGCCCGCGCGTTCGATGCGCTGGGCAAGAAGCCAGGCCAGCAAGCTTCCCATGCTGTGCCCCCAGAAGGCGAAGGGCCTGTCTAGCCTGACGGCGACGAGGGCGTAAAGGTCGTCCACCATGGCTCCGATGTCGGTGAGAAGAGGTTCGGTGATCCGTCTTCCATGCCCTGGAAGCTCCAGCGGAACGAGCTCGAATCCACGGGTGGCAAACGGCGCCCGGAAGGCGTTGAAGGATGTCGTGTTCCCCCCGGCATAGGGAGGCACGAACAGCCGGATGCCGCCGCGTTTTTCCATGGAACGAATCCTTCTGCCGCACCGGTTTGAACTGAGGGTTTCGTTGAAAAGCGGAGTATATCATACCCGTGCAGCCCCCCCTTCCATTCGTTGACATTGGAAAAACGCGATGATATCTTGATTTGGTCGGAAGAATGCCTTGCCCACGCAGGCTTTTCCTGGTGAGAGCACAGGCAGTTCAAATCTTTTGGAAGGAAAAAAACATGGAAGCCAATCCGGAAACAACGATCGAAACCAAGGAAGCCAAGGCGATGCAGATCGTCAGGCGGTATATCTGGTGGTCGATGGGCGCGGGCCTGATTCCGATTCCCCTCCTGGATCTGGCGACGGTAACCGGCGTGCAGATGAAAATGATTTCCG
Source organism: Candidatus Ozemibacteraceae bacterium (assembly GCA_035388825.1). Taxonomy (GTDB): domain Bacteria; phylum Muiribacteriota; class Ozemobacteria; order Ozemobacterales; family Ozemobacteraceae; genus MWAR01. The sequence goes on along the minus strand of DAOOQQ010000001.1, from coordinate 39,307 downwards.
AGATCTCGAAGGTGTACGAGATCGAGTTTCACGAGAGCCGCGGCAAAGCCCTGTTCGGCTCCCTTATCGGCTCCGTCGTGCCGGCGAGCCTTTCGTTCGGAACCATCTCCCCGATTCTGAAGGCCATTCCGGTCGTGGGTGCCGTGATCGGCGCTCCCTCGATGGTTCTTTTCAGCGGGGCCACGGCCTACGCTCTCGGCAAGGTGTTCATCCAGCACTTCGAAGCCGGCGGAACCTTCCTGGATCTCGAACCCGAGAAGGTCAGGGAGTATTTCCGGAAGCAGTTCGACGAAGGCCAGAAAATCGCTGCAACCATGGACAAAACCCAGCCCGCCACCGAGACCGCCTCTCCGGAGCGCGCGAAAGGTGCCGAAAAGGCTCACCACGCAGCCAAAGAGGCCGGAAAAGACCGTTCCTGATCCGCATCATGTCGCGAACCCCGGGGCTATCCCGGGGTTCGCGGTATTTCGACATCCGGCACCCGGATGACTTTTCAGGTTCCAGGAGAAGAATGCCATGCCCCTCGAGCTGCTGATCCTGTACACGGGATTGTGCTTCGTGGCGGGATACTTCGGAAGAAACCGGCGGATCGGATTCTGGGGATTCTTTTTCGCTTCCACCCTTTTCTCGCCGATCCTCAGCCTGCTGTTCCTCTTCTTTACGGCACCGAATGAACAGCCCAAAACCGCCGATGCCGTTCCCCCGACCAGTGCCGGCTGACCGGCCCGCGGGCCCGACATGAATCTGCCCTCTTTCCTGAAACTCAAATACCTCGATTTCCTGCAGAAGGAAACGCAGGCGCTCGACTACAGGCTGCTGGTGTTCCTGGCCGTCGCCGGTGCCTGCAACGCCCTGGTTCTCGCGGTCATCAACACCTCCGTCGAATCGATGAACGACGGCGGGCCTTACTGGAAACACTTTTTCGTCTTTTCCCTGGCGATCATCCTGTTCGCCTATTCGCTTCGCTATATTTTATTTCACTCCAGCCGGATAGCGGAAGAGGCGATCTGCAGCGTGCGGATGCGTCTGGCCGACAAGATCCGTCACTGCGACCTCGCGGCGCTGGAAGCCATCGGCGAAGTCGACATCCACTCGCGCGTCAGCCGCGAAACCCAGACCATCGTCCAGGCCACCCAGCCGTTTTTCAGCGCAGGCCAGGCGGCGATCATGATCCTCTTCATCACGCTCTACATCGCCAAGGAGTCGCCGGCAGCGGTTCTGCTCTGCCTCATCATGATCATCTTCGGCATCGGCACCCATCTCAGGGCTCTCAAGCCTTACGAAGAGGGGCTGGCCGAGGCATCGAAGCGCGAGGACACTCTCTTCTCCACCCTCACCGGGCTGCTGCGCGGATTCAAGGAACTGCGGATCAACACCCTCAAGAGTGACGACGTGTTCGGGGAGTTCGGCACGGCGGCGGGCCGGGTACGCGACTCGCGCACCTTCCTGAACGAGCTGTTCTCCAACAACATCGTGTTCGCCGACACGTTTTTCAAGCTCTGGATGGGCGGCGTGGTTTTTATTCTGCCTGTTATATCAACATCCTTCACCGGCACGGTCGCGAAAGTCATCTCCTCTCTCCTGTTCCTGATCGGCCCGCTCAGCTCGGTGGTGTATGTCATCCCGCTGATTTCCCAGATCGACTTCACCGTGGACAACCTCGCCCGCCTGGAGACGGCCCTCGACAAGGCCCTCGAGCGCCGGGACGACAGCCGCACCGCCCCCCTGGATCTCTTCGCGGATTTCAAGCAAATCAGCTTCCGTCACGTGCGCTTCAGCTACACGAATCCCGACGGATCACCCGGATTCGAGGTCGGCCCCATCGACGGGGATATCCGCCGGGGAGAGGTTCTGTTCCTGATCGGCGGAAACGGCAGCGGAAAGACCACGTTCATGAAACTGCTGGCCGCGCTGTATCACCCGAATGAAGGCTCGATCCGTGTTGACGACACCGACCTGACACCGGCCAACACCCAGGCATATCAGAACCTTTTCTCGGCCATCTTTTCGGATTTTCACCTGTTCGACAAGCTGCACGGTCTCCGCAACATCGATCCCGCGCGCGTCGACAAGCTTCTGAACCTGATGGACATCTCCCGGAAGACAGCCTACCAGGAAGACCGCTTCACCAATCTCAACCTCTCCACCGGCCAGAGAAAGCGGCTCGCCCTGGTGGTCACCTTCCTCGAGGACAAGCCGGTCTACATTTTCGACGAAGTGGCCGCCGACCAGGATCCGGAGTTCCGACGGTATTTCTACGAGACCCTGGTGCCCGAATTGAAAAGCGCCGGGAAAACTCTGGTGATCGTCTCTCACGACGACCGCTACTTCCACGTCGCCGACCGGGTCCTGAAGATGGACTTCGGTAAACTCGACCTCAACAACCACACGCATTTCCCGCGGCCGGATCAGCGCTCCCATGCGAATGAACGCCATTCCAAGCAAGAGAAGTGACCCATGAAACCGATCACAGAAAGCCCCCCCGAACAGCGCCAGAGCCTCAGGACATTCGTCAGGCAGCAGACGCCCTATGCATTCCTGCTGCTCAGTCTTTTTATATTTGCGGTTATATTTTTTTTCGAATCCATCGTCATCTCGATCCATCCCGGCGAAATGGGCGTTCTGTGGCGCCGGTTCAGCGGCACGCAGATCGATACCGTGTATCAGGAAGGTCTGCATTTCATCCTGCCGATCAACAAGATGTACATCTACAGCATCCGCAAGAAGCGGTTCACCGAGACGCTCGACGTCCTGACCGAGGACGGACTGACGATCCAGGTCCAGTATTCGGCCCGGTATGCGCTGGAGAAAGACACGCTCCCGGTCCTGCACCAGCGCGTCGGGCCGGACTACGAGAACGTCGTGGTACTCCCGGAAGTGCGCGCCGTCATCCGCAGCGTTCTCGGCCAGTACAAGCCCGAGGAAATCTACACGTCCCAGAAGGCGATCCAGGACAGCATCAGCACGGTCGCCAAGGTCCGCATGGCGGCGCGGTTCGTGTTCCTCGACGACGTCCCCCTCGAGTCCATCAGGCTTCCCAAACGCATCACCGACGCCATCGAAGCGAAAATGGCCCAGCAGCAGCTCGATGAGGAGTACCAGTACCGCCTGTCGATCGCCAAGAAAGAGGCGGATCGCAAGCGCATCGAATCCGAGGGTCTGAAGGTCTACAACGACACCGTCAACTCCAGCCTGAGCCCGTCCGTTCTGACCTGGCAGGGCATCCAGGCAACCCTCGACCTGGCAAAATCCCAGAACGCGAAGGTCGTCGTTGTCGGCTCCGGCAAGGACGGGCTCCCCCTCATCCTGAAAACGGACTGAAGCATGAGAAAGCTGCTCTTCCTGACCGGAATCGCCATCCTGCTCTGCCTGGTTCTGCTCCAGCAGTCCCGCTCGTTCGAGGCCATGGGAGAGCGGCGGCTCGAAACACTCAACACCCCCTCGAACGAGCTCCTGGTCGGCGTTTGTTGGCCGTTCTCCACGAACGAGGATGGCATGGCCGACGGGATCCGCCTTGCCCAGGAGGAGATCAACGCGCAAAACCTGGCCAGCGGCGTTCAGATCCGCCTGGAGATGCGGGATGACGCATCGAGCTGGGAAAAGGCTCACCGGATCGCCGTCGAGTTTTCCGCCAATCCCCGGATGGCAGCCGTGATCGGCTTTTACGACAGCAGCATCGCCCTCAGGTCCTCGGTCATGTTCGAACGCAGCAACCTGCCGCATATCCTGATCGGCGCCAACAACACGGCGTTGACGACCTATGGTCAGCGCTATCTCGTTCGCACCATCATCTCCAATGAGAAGATCGGCGCAGCCATGGCACAGATCGCCATCAACTACGGCAAAAAACGCATCGCCGTCATCGCCGAAGACGGCGCCTACGGGGAAGACCTCTCTTACCACTTCCGCAAAGTACTCGACGAGCAGGGCGGTACGGTGGTCTACCAGCATGTCTATTCGCGCGGGCATGCCGATTTCCGACTGCCGGCGAACGAGTTGAAGGAGATCCGCCCCGACCTGATCTTCTTCGGGGGCATCGAACCATGGGCCGGAGATTTCCTGCACGAGCTCCGCAGCATCGGGGTGAAATCCCAGGTCGTGGGCGCGTTCACCCTCACCCCCGAGATGCGCCGAAGGGCCGGCAGCGCCATCGAGAACGCCATGTTCTTCGACTTCTACGACATGACCGCGACGAGCCCGCAGAATATCGCCTTCGTCGACCGGTTCCGAAAAAAATACGGCAAAGATCCCGATACCTGGGCCGCCCAGGGATATGATGCCTTATACATCCTGGCAAATGCTTACAACACGGCCAACAGTCAGAACCCGCTCGATCTTTCCTATGCCATTCGCTATATGGACCCCTGGGTAGGCGCAAACGGCCGGTATGACTTCGACAGCCGGGGCGAACTGGGCAACAAGCCGCTGTATCTCAAGATCGTCCTGAAAGACGTTCCCTACACCTTCCGGCGAAGCACCGACACCTACGCCAGCTCCACCTGGCGCTGACGCGGGCGCGCGCGGGCAGAACCGCACCATCCCGGGCGGATCACGATCCGCCCCGACGACACAGGGGCAGATTCGACGATACGTCGGGTCAGTTTCCCACGGGAGCCGTCAGGGAAGCAGCCATCGGATCCTCGAACAGATGCTCGAGGGAAAGGACGCCGTCCTTGCCCAGGGCGAATGCCTTTCCGCCGCACTCGAACTGGAGCCGGGCAAGCGCGAGAGCCAGATTTTCCCGGGCATCCTGCATCTTGAGCACGGAAGCGATGAACCGGTCTTCCATGGTCAGGGTGTCGAGGATGGTCGTCTGGTTGTTCTTCTGTTTCTCTTCCTCGTTCAGCAGGGCGGTATGATACTGCCCGGTTGATTTCACCAGGGTCTGGACCGCCTGGTGCTGCAGGGCGACTTCCCGGTAGGCGGCCTGGATGTTCAACTGGATGCTCCGGGCGAGATCCGCGGTCACCAGATCGAGACGCTTCACCATTTCCTCCTGCTGCCGAAGCCCGCCAAGCGCCATGCGGTTTTCCAGGGGGAACTCGTAAGCCACCCGGACGGTCGAATTGAAACCGGCGGTCTGACGATACAGGGTCTCGGCGGGACGCAGGACCGAGCCGCCCTCCGACAGCCCGTTATAGCCGACATCCAGGCTCAGATCGAAGCGGGGCCGCGTCTGGCTTCGCAAGGCAGGCACCAGAGCCGACGCCGAGGACTTCCTCGTCGATAAGGCCGCCAGGTCCTGGCGCTGGGCAAGGCCGGCCGCGATCAACGCATCCTCGAGCCCCGGGCGCCCTTCCTCGGGGATCTCATCGCTCGAAAGCGTCATCGGAGAGCCCAGAGCGAGCGTTTCGGCCGGCGTGATCCCCATGGCGAGGCCGAGCGCCGCCCGGGCATCGATGACCGCCTGCCGGGCCGTGAGAATGTCGGCTTGGGTTTCGGCGAGATCCGCCTCCGTCGAAACAAGACCCGCCTGACCGGCCACGCCGAGCTTCTTCAGATTCTCGACGCGTTCCCGGCCACGTTGTTCGGCCAGAATCTGGACCTCCAGACGTCGCTCGGCCGCCAGATACGCCCAGTAGGCTCCGATCGTGCGATACACCGCCTGGATCGCCTGGAAGCGGGCATCGCAGAGAGCGGCATCCGTCTCGAGCTCGGCCGATGCTTCGGCGGCCGCGCTCATGTCGTGCCTGCGGCCGCGGGCAAGAGGGGCAATCACCGTGAGATGGAGACCGCCTTCCCCGAGAAGCTCGGGTGACCTCGACATGGCAATGGGCGAGGTGCGGGTTCCGGAAACCTGGAGGCTGGGAATGATCCTGACGCCGGCCCGGTTCTGCCGCGCAAGGCCGATCTGCAGCAGATAATTCTGAACCACCGACTTCCCGACCTGGTAATTCGTCTGCTCGAGCACGGTGAAAGGATTGCGGACGATATTCTCGGTCAGGGACATCGACAGGACCTGGTCGAAAGCCCCGCGGGCCTGTTGCAACCGGGCACGGGCCATGGCGACATCGAGGCGGCTCGCCTGAATCGTCGCCTGCTTCTCGAGCGTGATCCGGACCGCATCTTTCAGCGTGATTCCCTGGCCGGCCTGCGTCGGATCCGTGTCTCCAGCCGCAAACGTCGCCCCCGCCAGGAACAGGAACCCCAGAACCGCCGGTATCATTCGCCGCATTCCGCTTCCGCCTTTCCTCTTCTGCCAGTCTGCCCCTCCGCATCCGATGGGCGACGGGCTGTTTGCTGACACCATAGCAGAAGCCCGGATCGGATCACAAGCAACCACCCGCCATTCAGGCGCGGAGGGCCTCGATGATGCGCAGACGTGAGGCCTGGCGGGCCGGATAGATACCGAAGAACATGCCGACGAGGACCGAGACGCCGACGCCCAGCGCGGTCGCTTCCTTCGAAAGAATGAACACCCACTGCTGATACTGCGAGACGAGCCAGGCCCCGCCGATACCGAGGGCGATTCCCGCCGTTCCGCCCAGCAGGCAGAGCAGCAGGGATTCGATCAGGAACTGCCACTGGATGTCCCTCTGGTGGGCTCCGAGAGCGCGCCGGATGCCGATCTCACGGCGCCGTTCCGACACCGAGACCAGCATCACGTTCATCACGCCGACCCCGCCGACCACCAGCGCGATGCCGCCGACCACGCCGAGCAGCAGGGTCAGCAGGTTCATCTGCCGGTTCATCTGCAGGATCAGCTCCTGTGCCGTCCGGACGAGAGGCTCCCGGCCGCCCAGGACCTTCTGCAGAACGCGGTTGAGCTCCATCGTCGCCCGCTCCGGACCGACTCCTGGCCGCAGCCGGGCAAGGATCGTCTCGACCTTGTCGACCCCCGTGATCCGCTCGAGCGTCCGGTAGGGAATCAGCACCCCGTCGTTGATTTCGCCCGGCCGGAGCGCGTTGTCCGGCATCCGGTCGAGGTGGCCCACGACGGTGAACACCCGGTCGAGAATCGAGACACGCAGCCCAACAGGATTGGTGATGCCCATGCCCCGCAGTTGCCGGGTCAGCCGCTCGCCGAGCACGCAGTTGTACATCTCCTGATCGAGCTCGGTGAGGGCGCGGCCGCGCACGATCCGCAGCCGGTTGACCCGTTGAAAGCTGCCGGTGACGCCAAGAATCGAGGCGGACCAGACCTGCCCGCGGTATTTCACCTGGCCGAACCCCGTTCCGAACGGGGCCACGGCGGCAAGAGACGGGCACGCCCGCTGGATGGCCGGCACGCTCTTCATCGGCACGGGGGCCGCCGCCGCGGTTCCGCCGCTTCCCAGACCGCCGACGTTCAGAAAATCCGTCCCCATGTCCTGGAACTGCCGCAGGGCTTCGTTCCGGACGATGGCGCCGATCGACACCATCGCGATGACCGAGGCGATCCCGATGACGATGCCGAGCAGGGCCAGCAGGGTCCGCTGTTTCGACCCCGTCAGGCTCCGCCAGGCTTCGCGCAGATACACACGCCACATCATGCCGGGCCCCCTTCCCGCGGACCCGCCGCCGTTCCGGCCTCGAGCAGACCGTCCCGGATCCGGACCTGCCGCGTACACTGGGCGGCCACCTTCGGATCGTGCGTGATCATGACGACCGTGATCCCGAGATCGCGGTTCAGTTGCAGGAACAGATGCATGATCTCCTGTCCGACACGGGAATCGAGCGCCCCCGTCGGTTCGTCGGCCAGGACGAGCGAGGGGTTCCCGACCAGGGCCCGCGCGATCGCCACACGCTGCTGCTGGCCCCCCGAAAGCTCGGTCGGCAGATGATTACCGCGATCGCCCATTCCCACCTTTTCGAGCATCACCCGCGCCCGCGATACGGCCTCGTGCGTCGGCACGCTCTGGTAGACCAGGGGCAGGCAGACGTTCTCGATCGCCGTCTGGCGCGGCAGCAGGTTGAACTGCTGGAAGACGAAGCCGATCCGGCGGCCGCGGATGCTCGACAAACCGCTGTCGTCGAGCGCCAGCACGTCACGGCCCTCGAAGAAATACCTGCCCGAGGTGGGCGTGTCGAGCATGCCTATGATGTTCATCAGCGTGCTCTTGCCACCGCCCGAAGTGCCGATGATCGCCGTGCATTCGCCGCGACCGATCGTCAGATCGATGCCCCGGAGCACCGGAAGATCGACCGCCCCGACCCGGTATTTCTTCTCGATCCGCTCCAGGCGGATGACCTCGTCGGATCCGTCCGTCCGGCTCATGGCGCGAGATTCTCCGCGTAGAGTGCGATCACATCCGATGCCGCGAGGCCGCCGAGAATCTCGACCGAATCGATCGTGGTCGTGCCCGCCTGGATGGGAACGCGCTCGAACCGCCGGGTCTCGGGGTTCTGACGCAGCACGGACTGGGTCTCCATCTCCGAGAGAACGGCCGTCACGGGCACCACCAGAGCCCGGGGGTTCGTGTAGGTGGTCACCGTCAGGGTCGCCGACATGCCGACGCGCAGCACCTGCTTCTGCTCTTCCGTCAGCTTCTCGACGGTGACGACGATGTCGAACGACGGGGGCGCGCTGCCTTCCTGCCGGCCTCCCGAGCTGCCCTGGGCCTGGCACGAGACGTAGCTGACGAACCCGTCGAGGGCCACGCCGGGAAACGCGTCGCCGGTCACCAGGACCTCCTGGCCCATGACGATCTTGTGGATGTCGACCTCGTCGACCTGGGTGCGCACCGACAGGCTTTCGAGGTCGCCGATCACGGCCAGCACCTCGCCCCGGTTGAACTCGGTGCCCGGCTCCATCGGCTTGGCCCGCCGGCGTTCCTCCGCGGAAAGGGACGGCCGCAGCACCACCCCGCTCACGGGCGCCCGCACCTCGCCAAGCGCCTGCTGGGCCTCGAGCTCCTCCACACGGGCCCGGGCGTTCTTCCACTCCATCTCGGCAATGCTGAGATTGTCGCGGTTCCCGCGTTCGAGGAGGTTCGCGAGATCGTCCTCCCCGTTGCGCACGATCAGAAGCTGGCTGTCGTAGGCATCCTGCGCCCCTTCGACCTCGACCCGAGCGACCATGCCCTGATCGAACATCTCGCGGGCCTCCCCGAGCTTGCGCCGGGCGGCCTCGAGCAGGGCCCGGTTGCGCTCCTGGCTCAGACGGGCGCGGATGACATCCGGACCGCTGGCCCAGTTCCGGACCGATTTATAGGCCTGCTCCGCCCGGATCAGCGCCGCCCGCGCATCGCGCAGCGCGATCACCAGCTCGGCGTCATCGATGACCAGCAGCCGGTCCCCGGCCTGAACGACCTGGCCGTATTCACAGCACACCTCGCGGATCTTGCCGTTGAACGGGCTGGCCACGGGAACCTGCCGGCCCGGCTCGATCTGGCCCACCAGCGTGACGTTCGCCGACACGGGCCGGATCTCGGGCGAGACGACCGCCACGTCGGCCGACCCCGAGGCGCTTTCCACGCCGCCCCGCCGGCTCGTCACGTAGCGCATCAGGTCGGGAAACAGCTCCGGGCCGCTTCCCTGATACGCCAGACCGCCGATGACGGCCATAAGAAGCAGGAAGATGAAGCCGGCGAACCGCACCGTCCGCACCGCCTGCAGGGCTTCTCGCAGCTCGGCGTTCGACTCCTCGGCGGTCACCGCGGCGCGGCGCAGCTCCTGTCCCAGGGCCTGTTCGGAATCGCGCAGCCGGTTGACCTCTGTCAGCTCCCGTTCGAGCTCCCCGACCAGTTTGTGGTTGGAAAGCGCGAGAGCCGCCTGGGAAGCCAGCGCCGACACCACCTGCTCATGATGCTCGGTGAACCGGCCCGCGCCGCCGCTTCCGGATGTCTTGGCGTTGAGCAGCTGGAGCACCCCGAGCACCTTCTGCCGGTGGTCGGCCAGCGGGATGACGAGCATCGAGCGGGACCGGTAGCCCGATGTCTCGTCGTAGGTTTTCACCCCACTGAAGTTGAACCCCTGCGCGCTGTACACGTCGGGGATGTTCACCACCCGGTTTTCGAGGGCGACGAACGAGGAGACGTTGGCCTTGTTGGGCGCCCCGTCCACATACAGCGGCACCGGGGGCGGTATCTGGGCATGGGGATCCCGGGCCGCGTTGAGGCGGGTGTGGGTCGTGTCGTTCTGCATGATCCGGAACTGCAGACACTGGTTTTCCGGATCCAGCAGATACAGCGTCCCCGCATCGGCGTCCGCCATCGAACGCGCGGCTCCGAGGATCATTTCGAGCAGGGCGGGCAGATCCCGTTCCTGAGAGAGGGCCAGGCCGATGCGAACGAAATCTGCTAGGTCCGGGAGGCCCCGGACCTGTTCCGCCTGTTCGCCATTCATTCTAGCGGAGACCAACCTGCCCGATGACCACCCGCAGGCCATCCCGGGCAATGCTTCCGGAAACCGCGAGTTTGCGCTTGAGCGCCGTCGCGCCGGAGAACCGGTACTCTGCGTTCGACGGAATGCCTTCCGGAACCGAGATGGTCACCCGGCTGGTGCCGCGCGCCGGCAGTTTGACGGTGACTTCGCGGCCGATCCGGGCTTTTCCCGCCATCAGCCCACCCTCCAACTGGCAGGCCACCAGCAGGTGGCTGACGAACTCCAGCGTCACCTGCGTTTCGAGACGGCTTTCCAGACCCGGATCCTTTCGTCGATCGGGCCCGCCGACAGGGGTGTCGAGTGCCGAGACGTCGATGACCCGGGAATCCCGGGCAAGGCTGCCCTCGATGATGCGCCGGACGGCGCCCTGGGAGGAAACGACGCACCGCCACATCGCATCGGCCGGGAAACTCCGGTTCCGGGAGTCGGAAAGCACGATGCGGCGCTCGCGCTGCGGCGCAATGGCTCGTTCATCGAGCTTGACGCCCGGCTTGCCACCGAGTTTGCTGCCGGCCCTGCTGCCCGTCTGAAGCTGCTCCTCGGACGCAAGCGTGGAACTGTCCGGCCGGCGGATCGACATCTGGGCTTCGATCGGGAAGGGGAGCCGGTTGCGAACCGTGAACACAACCCTGTTCTCGAGGCCCTCCAGCGGCCTCCCGGCATCGCCGTCGGGCCGCCGCAGCTCCTCGTCGTCGACGATGTTGATGGTGTGGCTGTCCCGCTCCAGGTTGCCGGAGACGACGAACCGCTCTCCCTTGTCGATCATGCTGGAACAGACGAAGTTGCAATCGTCCGTGAAAGGCACGGAAAGGCTTCTGAGGGTGACACTCTTCGTGGATCCCGGCGTCATCTGCTCGGTCGCCATGGCGAGAACGGGGCCGCGCATCATCGATGCGCCCCGCACGCCAGCCTCGTGCGACGACATGCCCTCGATGCCGATGCTCAGATGGACCGTGAGTCTCTGCCGGGTGCGGTTCACCAGCGTGAAGCTGGTTTCCTTGCTGCCGCTCTTTTCGGAGTCGGGTTTTTGATCTCTCGCCTCCTCGGCCTGACCCGTGACGGTCACCATCTGCGGACCGGCCTGAAGTATTCCTTTCAGGATAGAAACGCAGCGTTTGTCCGCTCCCGTGGCTACGAGGCGCCAGGTGGCCCCGCTCGGGAACACATACCCGTCAGGCGATTCCAGGCGCACGGTCTCCCGCGCGTTCGGACGGATGCCCGCGTCAGTTCTGCCGAGCTTCCGGCCAAGGGGGGAGCTCGCCTCCGCGGACTGGCTGTTCGAAACGATCTCCGCTCCATCGGGGCCCAGGATCTGAAGGGCATACGCGAATGCTTCCCGGGTCTTGTTCTCGATGATGAACGTCGCCTTCGAGAAACTCCCCTCGCCCTTTTCCTGGAGCTCCTGGAGTTTCTGCCGCTCTTCGCCCGGCCCGCTCCGATCGTCGACGGCACCGAACACGATGCGGTGACTGTCGGCATTCAGGCGTCCCATCACGAGCTCGGAACTCTCACCCCCCACGCCCTTCTTCCCGCCCCCGAACGAAGCGAAGAAGCCGAAGATCGCATCCTCGGGAAACGGCTTGCCGGGGCTCTTCAGCGTGATCGAGACTTCTTTGCCATCCAGCCTGAGAGCCTTTTCGGCCGCCTGGGCGATCACCACGCCCTGCAGTCTTCCGGTGTTCCGGTCGACGCTCGTCAGGCCGGGCAGACCGATCCACAGCATGGCACGGCTCGGTCTCATGCTGGACTTGTTCACGAGAACGAAGTCGGCGCTCGTCTCCCCCTGCTTCTCGGATTCGCTGTTGTCCTGGCCGCGCGCATCTCCCTCGTCGGAGTAGATGATCTCACGCCCCTGGGCGAGGCTTCCCTCGATCCTGTCGAGGAAGCCGTTTCTCGCGTCGGTGATCACGCAGCGGAACCGCGCATTGGCCGGGAAAACCGATACGCTCCCCGCTGACACGGTTGCATTGCGGAACGCTCCCGGGGCAATGGGTCGCTCATCCCTCGCGGATCTGGCGGTCATCGTCCGCTCGTTCTTCTCGTCCGCCAGTACCGCGCCGTCGGGGCCGACCACGCTCACCACCGCCTGGATCGGCTGTTTCGACTTGTTGACGATCCGGAACGTGGCCTCGGTTTCGCCCCAGGCTTCCGTCTGGCCTTGCAGCTCATCCTCACGGGGACCTTTTCTGCCCTCTTCGGGCGCTCCGATGGCGATCGAGGTGATCGAACCGTCGGCCGGACCGGAAATCGTGGACCGCATCTTCATCTTTGCGGCGGTCCAGATCAGATCGAACCGGGTGTCAGCCGGGATCGGGCACCCCATCGTCTGGACCTTGATCTCGCGGATCTCCCGGGGCGGGATCTGGGTGACATTGCTCGTGGCCAGCTCGAGATTGCCCTGGAGAACGAGCTTCACCTGGGCCGATACCGGACCCGCCGTGCGGTTGAGCACCCGGAACGTCATGCCCGAGGCGTTGTTCAGCTCATCCCCCGGAGCTCTGCCCTGGCCGCCGCCCAGGGCGGCCCCTGCATCGGCCGCCAGCACCGGACAGGCCACGAAACACAATAGAGCCAGCCACAACCAGACGTGTTTCATAAAGATCCTCCTATATATTTTTATATATCTAACGAACGGGGTCGTTTTGCTTTCCATCGATTTCCTTCTCCTCCGTTGGGGATGTGGCCTCCGCGGATGCCGAGGCCACCTGCTCCGGGCCGCGGCCCGGTGCGTTTTCGTTGAGAACCACCCCCCAGGTGCGGACCGTCGTTCCCATGGTCAGGTCGAGGTCGTCGAGGGCATTGAGATACGCGATGCGGGCCGAGAGTTCGGTGATGTGCGCATTCCGGACCTCGTCCTGGAACGACACCACCTGGAAGTTCGTGGTCCGGCCGGTTTTGAGCTTCTCCTGTTCGAAGGTGAGCTTCTGCTCGGCCAGATCGCGGGCGGCCGACGCGAGTTCGACCTGGCGGGCGAGGGTTCCCAGCTGCTGCACCCGGTTCCGGGCTTCGAGGCGGATGTCGTCCTCGAGCTTCCGGAACTGGAGCTCCGCCTTGTTCCGTTCGTTGGAGGCGCCGAGCACGGCGCTGCGCAGCGCGCGGCGATCGCTGCCGTAAACGGGAACATCGAGCCCGAGGTCCACGGACCACTCGTGGCCTTTGGTCGCATCCCCCGGAATGAGATCCGTGCGCGTGCGGGCGTAAGCCGCCGTGATCGTGAGATCCCACCGCTGGTCCCGGCGCGCCCGCATCAGGTCGATCCGCGACGTTTCCAGGCCCAGCCGGGCCGACAGATAGCCGGGCTGGTGCGCCCGGATGGTGTCGACGATCTCCTGTTCCTCGAGCGAAAAGGCGGGCTGCTCGAGCTCCCCGGAAGGCTCGATCCGGGTCGAGACGTCGAGATCGAGAAGTTTCAGGAGGGCGATGCGGGCCTGGTCGAACTCGTTCGTCGCGCTTTCGAGGCTCAGTTCGCGGTTGGCCACGTCGGAACGCGACTGGATCAGCTCCATGCGCGGCATGCGGCCCATCTCGATGAGCTTTTCACTCATCTGTGCCTGGGTTTTGGCCCGTTCCAGGGCCTGGCGGTTGATGTCGAGATTCCAGCGTGCCTGCAACAGGCTCCGGTAGGCGCGGATCACCTTCATGATCTCGGTCATCACCGTCTCCTTGAGCGCCAGGATGTTCTGGCTCTCGGCGATGGCGAACCTGCGCCGGTCGGAAGTGCCGTAATCCGAAAAGGCGCCGCGCAGCAGGGGCTGGCTCAGGCTGACACTCCACGAACGGTCGATCGAGGCCTGGTCGACGGCATCCTCGAAATCCCGCTGCGAGCGGGCCCGGGAACGGGACCAGGGATTGCCCGAAAAGGTGATGCTGCCCCCCGTGGGAAGGGGATTGGAGACGTTCAGGGCCGAGGTCACCCGGTCGCTGCCGGCCGTCGATCCGGTCCGCGACGTCTCCCCCGAGCCCTCACGGCCGGCCGTCAGGCCGATCCCGACGTTGGGCCGGAACGCATAATCGTGGTTCGTGACGAAGTTGAACCGCGCCAGCGCGCGATCCATGTAGGCAACGCGGATCGAGACGTTCCGGCGCAGCGCCAGGGCGACGCACTCCCCGAGCGACACCCCGATGGTGCCGGACGCCGTCCCCGTCCCGGCGGCTTCGATGCCGGTGGCCGCCCTTGACGGCGAAACCCCGTGCAGACACCCCAGCACGAGAATAGCAACCACCACGAGCCAGTTCGGGGAACGTGATATCGAATTCATCCTTCTCACTGGGGGGTTGACGCGCTGGTTCCCTGTTCCGAAAGCTGCATCTGAAAAAATAGCAGAAACAGGCGGCCTCGTACCCCGTTCCCGAATTTCTATCAGATTTCCCCGCCCCGGTCAAATCAGTCCACGCCCGCCAACAAAGACATATCTTTCAGAATATATATATGATTGATTACATCCACGACAAGCAAAACGACAGGGGCAGGCGGCTCCGACGGCATTCATCCCAGGAAATTCCCTCGCGTTGCTCTCGGTGATACCATGGTCTCATGTTGAAGCGAAACCGGCGCGGCGCCCCGTGGCTGTATCTGATTCTGGCCCTTCTGGCAGCCCTGTTCCTGTATCTGTTCGGCTGGCCGATCGTCCGCCAGGTCATCCTCCACCGCGGCGACGAAGCCTTCGAAGAGCCCGCCCGCCCCGCCACCCCGCTCCCCGACGAGCCCTGAACCAGCCCGTCTCGGTTATCGCCGACACGCAAAAAGCCCCGGAACCTGTGAGGGTTTCCGGGGCCTTTTCGAGAGCGGGAAACGGGTCTCGAACCCGCGACATTCAGCTTGGGAAGCTGACGCTCTACCAACTGAGCTATTCCCGCGTCAGAAACGAGGATAGCACACCCCGGCGACGGCGTGCAAGAGGGTTGGTGACGGGTTCGCAATTCCGGTTCCGGTGAGCTATACTTCCCGTAGTGGTCCCGTCAGATGGACCGACACAACAGAGTGAGGATCTTCGAATGGCCAGCACGGTCCGAAGTCCCCTGTCCATCGTTCTCGCCGGCGAGGCCGGCTCCGGTATCCAGTCCATCGAAACCGTACTCACGCTCGCGTTCCGGCTCGACGGCTTCCACGTCTTCTCCAGCAAGGAGTACATATCATATTTTATTATGGAGGATCCCATGAACATCTTCGAGTTTGCCAGGCAGAAGGAAGCCCAGTCCGAGGCGATGTATCGGGAACTGGCGAAAACGGCCCCCAACCCCGGGATGCGAAACATCTTCACGATGCTGGCCGAAGGCGAGAAACGACACTACGAGACGGTGGCGCGCATGGAGAAAGCGGAACACGCCGAACTGGCCGAATGCCGGGTTCTCACCGATGCGCGGGACATCCTCGCGGGATTCCGGAAGGAAAAGATGCGGTTCAACCTCACCGGTCCGCAGATCGAGGTGTATCGGGAAGCGCAGAAGAGCGAGGAAGCGAGCGAGAAGTTCTATCGCGAGAAGGCCCGCGAGACGAAGGATGAGGGGCAGCGCAAGCTGTTTCTGACCCTGGCCGAAGAGGAACACGACCACGTCACGATTCTCGACGAGATCATCACCTACATCGGTCATCCGGAACTCACCCTGGAAAACGCCGAATTCAGCCGGCGGTGACCCCAACGGCAGACGGCCGGCCTTTCAGGTCCCGAAAGGCCGGCCGTCTGCCGATCGGCTCAGGGTCAGGGCGTGGCTGCGGCGAGCTCCTTGATACTGCCGAGGCCGCTGATGCCCGCGGTCCACTTCGTACCGGGGCGCATCTTCTCGAACGTGGCGGCATCGAGCTTCTTCGAGCCGATCTCTGTTATTTCATAGATTTTACTATCTTTCAAAGATTTGAGCGTGATCTTGTAGGTCTCGGTCCGCACGCCCTCGCGGCGCGCGCCCAGGCGGTTCTCGACGGGCTGTTTCACGCCGGTCGGGGGCCAGGCGGGCAGCTCGATCGTGCCCTTCGCGGCCGCCGTGTCCACTTTCACCCACTCGTCCGCCTCATACGTCATCCAGGTGCCGTACACGGGCTCCTGCCGATAGACCGGCTTCGTGACGCGCCGCCGTTTCTGGACATCGCGGTAGACCGGCTCGTCCGACCAGATCTCCTTGAACCGGCCGTTGCCCAGGTCCTGCACGCCCGTCTTGACGCGCCGCGTGCCGGTCTGCTGCTGCTCGGTGTAGGTTTCCTCGACTTCGCGATGGCCGACCAGCACGTCGCGATACGACCGGATCTTCTCGGCTCGGCCGAGAACCCGCGCACCGGCGGGCATCCGGTCCGACCAGTCTTCGTGCCGGACCGCCTTCAGCTCCTCGACCTCGATCGTGCGCTCCCACGCCAGCCCCGTCACCTCGACGACCTGGGTCCAGGTCATGCACTCCAGGCCCATCAACGAGGCGATCAGCAGCAGCAGGCCACCGCAACCGATCTTGAAGAACCACGCCACCGCCGGGGAAACCGGACGCGCGGTCGAGAGCCCCTCCGCCGGCAGCACCTCGTCCGCCAGGCGGGCCGCACCCCCGCCCTGACCGCCACCGGAAGCGCCCAGGTTTTTCACCCCGCGCTGCTTCCCTTCCGAGCGCGGAGCCGAGCAGCCTTTGCACGCCGTCCCATCGAACGGGTTGCTGTCGCCGCAGAACGGGCAGACCCAGTCGGCCCCGCCAAGCGCGCGGGCCTTTTCCGCCTCGTCGGTGACCTGCCGGCCGTCTTCCTCGTAGATGAACGGCACGTTCCCGCGAATCGCCCCGCAGGCATTGCAGTTCTCCTGCGCACCGCGGTTCTTCGTGCGGCAGTTCGGGCAGATCCAGCTCCCCTCGCGAATGATTTCTTCCGCCATGGTTCGAGCTCCTCTCGTTGTTCAGCCGCTTACTTGCGGCCCTGGTAATCGTTGATTTCCTTGTCGCACTCGTCTTTGGTCATCCAGCCCATCTCGACCATCTTGTACAGATAATGACGCATCTGCGAGAACTTTCCCCGCTCCCGGCAATGCTCGACCATCCCCTCGTAGGAGGAGCGGTCTTCCGGGTCGAGACTGATCAGCATCCGCCAGCCGCTCTCCTGCTGTTCCGGCACCGACGACTCGGTCATCTCGACATACTGCTGCCGCCGGGCCTCTGCGGAATCGGCCTCGGTCTTCGGCTCTTTCTCCTCCTCGTTCTTTCGCTCCCCTGCTTTTACCGCCGGCTTTTCGGAATCGGGAACCGGCGCCTGGGGAACCGGCGCGAGCTCGTCCGGCCGCTCCGTGGGCGGCGTGACGACCGGTGCCGGCGCGGTGATGTAGCCGGACTCGGTCGCGATGCCCTTCGCCGGCTTCACCAGCGAGAACATCGGATTGATCTTCCGCAGGGCCGTCGCCAGCTTCTCGTCGAGCTCCGACACCTTCAGATACTCCTGCGCCGCCTCGTGCGGCCGGTCGGTCCGGAGGTAGACGAGGGCGAGACTGTAATGCGCCTGGGCATTGGCCGGCTCGAGGCGGATCACGGTCTCGAGAAGCGGCTCGGCTTCGGCGTATTTTTTCTCCCGGCCGAACTGCGCTGCCTGTTTCATCAGGGTTTCCACGGCCACCGGATCGGCCGCTTCGAGGCAGAAGGCGGCTGCGAAGCACGATATGATAGCTATAGCGATATAATTCCGGACACCCATATCCTCTCTCCTTCGGTCGATCTTTCGGAAATTCTACTACCGGCCGGATCTCTTCGCCACCGGGAGCCACCCCCCGCATGATACAATCGATACGATATCCAGAACGTTCGAGGAAGGAAGGACCGAATCATGAAGCGCACCCTGCTCGGCGCCACCGCCGCCGTTCTCCTGTCCGCCACGACCCTCTTCGCCGCCCCGATCCACACCGCCGCCGAAAAAGGCGATCTGGCGAAAGTGCAGAGCCTCGTGAAAGCCAAGCCTGCGCTCGTGAGCCTGAAGAATGCCGACGGGGAGACGCCGCTGCACGCGGCCTGCGCGGGCGGCCAGAAAGCGGTCGCCGAGTTCCTGCTGGCCAACGGCGCGGATGTGAAGGCAACGGATGGGGAGGGCATGACGCCGCTGCACCACGCCGCCACATCGACCGAGACGGCGGTCATCTCGCTGCTGCTCGCGAAGGGCGCCGAGGTCGACGCCCGCGACAACGAAGGGGTCACCCCGCTCCTGATCGCCGTCGCCGGGGGGGAGATGCCGCAGATCAACCTGCTGCTCGCCGCGAAAGCCGATCCCAAGATCGTCGACAAGGCCGGAATGACCGCCCTGCATTATGCCGCGGGTGACGGGGAAAGCGACGTTCCAGACCGCATCGAGATCTACAAGCTGCTCGTCGGGAAGGGCGTCGCCATCGGCACCGCCGACGCCGACGGCGTGACACCGCTGCACCTGGCCGCCGCCGCCGGGGAAAAGGAAGCCGTCATGTTCCTGCTCGGCCATGGGGCAAGCTCGGCCGTGAAGGACAAGGCCGGCAAAACCCCGATCGATTACGCCGTCGAAGCCGAAGAGCCCGAAATCGCCGAGCTCCTGAAGAAAGCCGCGCGGATCGACGCCCTGCACATGCAGGAGTAGAGAGAGGTTTCTGGACGAATTGAAGGGGCGGCCTGAAGCCGCCCCTTCCCATTTTCGCCTTGTTTCGCTAGCGGGAGTCGGCTGGGAGCGGTGCCGGTAGCGAGGCGGGACGTTCGAGGGGCGGGGCGGCCGGCTCGGGGAACCAGGGTTCGCGGTAGACCTGGATACGGCAGTTCTGGGTGTCGAGCACGAACAGGTAGCCGTAGGGGCCGAACCGGGCCTCGCGGGGCAGGGAGAAGCGGCCCGGCTGCACGCCGAAGCTGCCCAGGATCTGGTCGATCTCGCCGCTTTTGCCGACGATCAGGACACGATGGTTGCCGGTGTCGGTGATGGCAAGACGGCCGGCCCCATCGCCGTGGATGCCCTGCGGATACCGCATCGCCGCGAAGGGCCACTGACGAAGCACCCGCTTCGTGCGCAGGTCGGCATCGAGCTCGAGAACGCGGTGGTTCCCCGAGTCGGTGACCCAGGCGCCGCCGTCGGGAGCCGCCCAGACCCGCACCAGATCCTTGAACTGGCGGTCGCGACGGCCCGACATGTGGTGCATGTGGCCGGCCCGTTTGAGCGGTTTGAGATCGGGGCCGAACAGCTGGAGGCGGTTGCCCTGGGTGCTCTGGCGCTGGAGGGCATCGAGGCCGAGGCCGCGCAGATACCCGGATCGGGGCTCGCACACGTACAGGTTGCCCTTCGCATCGTAATCGACCCCGAGGGGATGGTGGAAATACCCGTCTTTCCAGCCCTCCTGGCCGAGAATCCAGGGGATTTCGCCGTCGAGCTTCACGGCCTTGACCCGGTGGTTGTCGGTATCGGCCACGACGAGCGTCTCGTCATCCTTCCAGGTCACGGCCTGGGGCCGGTTGAACCGGTCCATCGGCACGTTCGTTCCCGGCCGGACCCGCCCCTGGCCGCCCATGTAGGCCCGGCCCGGCAGCTCGCGGGGGGAACGCACGCCATCGGCGTTGTCGGTTTCGCGCCACCGGTCATGCATGTCGTTCGGCGCCAGGCTGCCCTCCCAGGGCCAGATGTCCCCGATCGTCAGCTCGATGCGGAGAGGCTTCGTCGGGGTGGCGGCCGGCGTATCCGAGGTGTCGGGCAGAGGCACGCGGATCTGGAGCACGACGACGCGATTGTTGTCGGTATCGCAGACGGCAAGCCGTTTTCCGTCGGGGGAAACGGCCATCCCCATCGGGTGCATGAACTGGCCGTCGGCATGGCCGGCCGTGCCGTAGGTTCCGTACAGCCGGAACCGCGGCGGCCCCTCGTCCTGCGCGGCCGTGACGGAGCACAGAAATACCACAAGATATAGAATCCCCGCGGGGATCCGGAATGCCCGGCCCCCGCGGGGAAACATTGCGCACATCACCTGCATGTGACCGTCGGGATCTCGACCGTCTGGACAGTCGCAGGATTCGACTGGTGGCGGACCATCACGAAGCCGTGGCTCTTGCCGGGCAGGGCGCCCTCGACGACGAGCTTCATCGTGCGCGAGCCGCGGAACGGCACGGTCACGAACTGTATCCGCTCGCCGCCGCTCGATTTCTGGCCATACAGCAGCTGGCCCCGGTAATCGGCCAGGATATCCTCGGTCTGGCGCAGCGACACCACGGGCGGCAGGGCGATGACCGCGTAGTAATCGACCGGATCGAGGCTCTTGTCGAGCTCGACAAGGATCGTGCGCTCCTCGCCGACGCCGATCGATGCGGCATCGTGGCTGACCGTGAAGAAGGCGGATTTCGTCAGATACTCGCTCATCAGCATCTGCCGCCGGTCTTCGATCAGCACGACCGTATGCTCGGGCGCCGTCAGGCCGGCCTCATCGGCAGCCGTCTCGAACCGGACGGGCTTCTCCCCGAGCGGCCGGGTGTCGGCCGGCTTGCCGGAGACTTCGATCACGACTTTTCCGGCAGGCTTTCCGGCCTTGTCCTTCGCCATGGTGACGAGCAGATCGAGGAACTTCACGACCGTCTGCGGTGCTCCATAGACGCCGCCCAGCATCGCCGGGCCCTGGATCAGGCCGGGTTCGCCGGTCAGGATCATGCCGCGCGCGATCGTCCCGAACAGCGGCCCGAACGCCGGGTCCTTCTTCAGATACAGGGCTTTCGCGTTGAGCAGCAGGTAGTAGAGCGGGCCGGTGCGCTCGAACGCGCGCAGGAACCGGAACGTGTCGTAGTTCTTGATGAACCGTTCGTTGAGCTCCTTCAGCCCCGGGCCGTTGGCGATGTCGAGCGCCGGCGCCATCTGCTTCACATACCAGTTCACGACCGCCGCGTCGGTGAGGGCGCGGTACACGACCTTGCCGTCGACCACGACGGGAACCAGGTCGCCGCCGGACGAGCCGGGCGTGAAGAGGCCGACTTCCTCGGTCGAGATCTTGCGGCGACCCAGCTCGGCGGTCAGCTCTTCGGCCAGCTTCCCGGCGATGCGGAGCGTGGCGGCGAACTCGGCCTTCAGCGGGGCGTCTCCCGACAGGGTGTTGCTCACCTGGAGCAGGTTCTTCAGCACCCAGACGGACCAGACCGGATTCCCTTCAATGCCGGGATACGGCCGCATCAGCTTCGTCTGCTTGTCAAAGAACGTCTCGTCGAGATCGCGGACGGCTTTTTCCATATCGGCCTTTATCGTTGCACGCAGGCCGTCATCGTTCAGCAGCCGCTCTGCGAAGCTGCGCAGGAGCATGGCATCGATGGCAGCCATGGCGCTCAGCGCCTCGCTGTGGCCGAACCAGGATTTCATCGTGGTCACGATATTCGCCGTCATGCCGCGCAGGAGCTGGCCGGGGTTCGCGAACACGTTGACGGTGCGGTTCCGCGGAATGCGGATCGTCTTCCCGTCGGAAAGGATGAGCTCGGTGAACGTCACGGGGAACTCGCCGGAATCGCGGATCGCCACCGAGCGGCGGTCGACGGGGGTTCCGTCAGCCTTCGTCAGTTCGGCCACCAGCTCACCGCTGCCGCCGCCGACGACCGGGATCTGGAACTCCTTGCCACCGGCCGGCACGTCGAGCGTCAGGGCCTGCTTCAGCCCGGCACCCGAGATCTTCAGCTTGCCGGGGCCGCCTTCGCACACGGCGAAGGCACGCAGGGACACCTCGGCGCCGCGCAGCAGCATCGCCGGGGCGCTCAGTTCTACCGTGCCGCCGCGGCGGGCGACATCGACGTCGTTGACCGCTTCGAGGTAGTCGAAGCCGGCAAGGGCGACGAACCGCGCCTTGCACCGGCCGCTCTGGGGCGGCATCGTGACGCTGACCTTCGCCCGGCCGGCCGCATCCGTCTTCACGAGCTGGCAGAAGACGACCTTCTTCTCGCCCTCACGCACCGCCTCGGGATTCTCGGCCTCGGTTTCGACCTCGTTCGATCCCTGGCCGCCGGCCATGCCGGCAGTCGCACCAAGCGCGATGCTCGGCGCCATCGCCATCGGGGCCGACATCTCCTCTTTATCCGCCATCATCGATTTTCCCATGAATCCGTCGTCCAGGGCCGCGGAGGGCGCCGGAGGCGGCGGGGCCGACATTCGCATCTTCGTCGCGGGTCGAACCAGGCGCCGGATGCCGGTCTGGTCCTCCCAGCGGGAAAGACCCGCCGAGGCGTTCCGGAACGAGTCTCCGGTCGCCGAGATCAGCGGATCCTTGGGACTGCGGTCGGCGACGCGGTTGTCGAACACCTCGAGCATGCCCCATACCGACCGGGGCTTGCCGCTTGCCCGGTCGAATGTTTCAATAGTGATATCGATATTTTTTTCGGGGCCGGCCTGCTTCGGGGTATCCAGCTTCACCCGCAGGGAGCTGGGCGTGAACAGCATCGCCCAGGCCTGGCGCAGAACCTGTTCCTTCTCTTTCTTTTCGTTCTCCTTCGTCTCCCAGCCGCCGAGCGCGACGAACGTATACGGGCCGGAGACCGAGAACGTGACGTCCTCACCCTTCTTCAGCCGGCCGGACAGGGTCAACTGGTCAAGGGCAAAGCTGCCGTCGGCCTTGGGAATCAGCCGCCAGGCCTTCACCCCTTCGAGATCGGCGCGGGCCGTGATCTTCGCTGCGCCATCGTCCCCGGTGATCGCCGAGGAAAGCTCGAACGCGGCCTCCTTGTCGCCGTCTTCCTTCTGGATGTAGATCTCGCGGCCGGGCACCGCGACGGTGTTCTCATAGGGAGCCACGGTGGCCTTGAACAGGCTGGTGAAGCCGGCGGAGACCAGGCTGACCTGCCGCTCGACGTGACCGGACCGGCCGAACAGGTTCCGCACGCTGCCCTTCTCGGTGACGATCTCCAGCTCGAAGGGGCCGGAGTGGCCGCCCACATCGAGCACCGACGCCAGGGCGCCCTTTTTCATATCATATTCTATAGAAGGACCGGCCTCGCAGCCGTTGCAGCCCGGCAGCATGCACCGGGTCTTGAGGGTGACGTGGCCGTCAAACGGCTTGTTGAAGACGCGCAGCTCGTTCTTCACGTTGAGGCCGTTCCCCCAGCGCGCGCCGACCCCGGCGGCATTGCCGAGGAACCAGCCCGCGCGGGCCTCTTCCAGGGCCTGGGCGTTGGTGAGCTGCTGGAACTCGTAGGCGAACGAAACGGCGCCGAGCGTGCCCTCGATGACCGCGAAGGTCGCATCGCCCTTGAAGCCGCCGTCGGCCGTCTCGACCTCGACACGGTATTCGCCGACCTCGAGCGGCTTGCTCGAGCCGCTCATGATCGTTTCGATAAGCAAGCCGCCGTCGTTGAGCGTGAATTCGCCCAGATCACGGGGTGCGGCGTCTTTGCGGCCGAGGGTCACCTTGATCTTTTCCATCGGCCGGGCCGGCATCGCGACCTTCAGATGCACATCCTCGTTCGGCCAGAAGGTCGGCTGATCGACCGTCACCGAAACGAACTGCAGCCGGAACCGGTCGGCAACGCCGGGGGCAAGCTCGAGAATATCCTTCTTCCCCGGATCGACCTGGAAGACGCCCTGCGTCTCCCCGCCGCTGCCGGGCCGAGCCGCCGCCAGAGGCATCACCACCCCGATCACCGCGGCGATCGCCAGGCCAATCCAACCGATGCGAACCATACGAACCTCCTCAACGCATTGTGCGGGCCTTCCATCTCTTCGTTCGCCCGTCGACGTCCTTCTCTTGTACCACATCCGACATCCTTCGCGAAACCGACAACCCGCCGTCGATTCCCAACGCAGAACCTCCCCGTCGGATTTCGGCCGGCAAAAAAACGGGGCGGGCACGAAGCCCGCCCGGACAGTCAGGATGAATATGATTATATAAATAATCGTATAATAAAGAGCAGAGGCCGGTATTCCTCGAGCCAGGCTTCGAGAGGAGACTCGTCGGCCGGAAACTCGATGTCGAAATCGTCGGGATTGCACCCGTAGGCGACACAGGCATCGGCGAACTGCTCCTCCGGCGGTTTCCGGAACTCGCCTTCGATGTAGCCGTGACGCACGCAGAAGATCGACCCCGTCGCGAGCAGGCTGCCCGGCCCGGCCAGATACCTGCATGCGGGATCGGGTTTCGAGATCCCTCCCTTCAGGAACTTCTCCGCCGTCAGCTTGTCGATATCGAGGGCAAGCGTGACGGGATCCCGGTCCATCATCACCGTATGATCCATGTTGTACATCTCGACGGCGCCGAGGAGCACCCGCTGGTTGGCAAAGCAGGCCTTCCCGCGACTCTGCTCCCGGGCTTTCCTGAAGTTGGGCGGCGCGAACACGCCAAGGAAGGCCGGATTGAGCACGTCCGCATACTGGCGCGCGATATCTGCGGGAACGGCCAGAAACGCGGTGTACTCGGTCGCGAGATTGTGCTCCAGGCCCAGTCGGGTGATCTCCCGGACGATGTCGGGGGTCTGGGGCTGCCCGGCGAGGGTCAGGATCCGCTGGCGCGCGACGAGGGCCGTCAGCCAGCCCCGGGCCGGCAGATCCGCGCCCGGCCCCGGATCCGCCGCTTCCCACAGCGCGGCGCCGGACCGATCGACGACCCGGATCGTCGCGGCCGTCGCCGTCGCCGGCACCACCAGAAAGGCTTCGGAGCCCTCACCGCAGGCAAGCCGGCCGAACAGCGGCACACCCCGCTCTCCGCCGGGCAAAACAATATTCATCGATATACCAAGATCCCGCATGGCCCCTGAAAGCACCGTTTCGGCGGCGTCCCAGCCGGCTTCCTCGAACAACCGGACGAGCCCCCCTTTGTCGGCAAACGCCGCCGAGAGTTCGCCCGGAATCTCCGGGGCAAACAGGGCGACCCAGAGCGGATGCCGGCCGGATTGGGTCCAGAGCCGGCCGATCTCGGCCGCGCCCAGGCCCTCACCATCCGTGATCAGAAGCGTTCCGTCAGCTTCCGCAGCCTGTTTCGGCAGCTCGATGGCGCCCCACGCGATCCTCCCGGAGCACCCCTGTTCCGCGACCTGTCCGGGAGCGATCGCCGCAAGCGTACTCCCCGTGCAGGCATGGATGTCCAACTCGGCGATGTCCTTCAGTCGCTTCAGCAGCCGATCCGCACGAGCGCGATTCTTTCCGCCCATCGACCCGGAAACATCGAGGAGGACCGTGACCCGCGCACGGTCCGTCCGCTCCGGAGCCCGAAGCGGTGGAATGCGGGCCAGCAGGAATCGCGAGCCGCCCGGCTCCGCGTACCCCTGGATATCCGCCCCGGTCGAACCCTTCAGCCGTATCTGCAGACGGACGGAACCGGCGTGAGCCGTTTCAAGACTGAAGGCCGTCTCCCCCTCCCGTCCCGGTGACACCCTCGAAGCCGGCTCGGTCTCCACCCCGGCAACTCCCCGGGTGTCGCGAATCGTACCGGCAACCTTCAGCTTCACCCGCTTCCCGGCGTTGCCCGCCCCGAAGGCTGGCCCGTCATTTTCTTCCGTCTCGACACCCACCGGCAGCACCAGGTCGATCCCGTCGCCCAGCGCCGGCGCAGCCGCATGACACCGGAACCGGATCCTGACCGAGGCCCGGGGTTCGATCGGAAACACCTTGATCAGCAACTCGTTCCCATGCTGCTCCATCAGGCCCGGGTCCGTTTGTCGGGTCACGATCTCGTCGTATGCGAGACGGGCCTGGGCGATTTCCATGATCTTGCCGGGCACCCAGGTCTTGCCGTCCGTCATGATCTGGAAGCCGGTCACGAAACCCTGATCGGGAAGGCGGAACCGGTATGCGCCTTCGAGACGGCGATCGCTCGGATTGTCGAACACGTCCTCGATCTCCATCATGAGAAGGCCGTTTTCGAGCACCAGGCCGACGGACCGGCTCGCATGGCTGACGGGGTATGCCCACGCCCCCGGGCCGATGATGTCCAGGGTGCCGTTCGCCTGAGCCCCGGAGGGAATGAGACCGATCACCGCGAGAATATAAATTACAATATATTTCACATGTTTCATTTCGCCGCCTCCTTCCCCGTGACGATCCGGGCTTCGAGGACGGCCTTGCCGTCATTCCGGCAAAGCGTCACGTACAGCCAGCGATCGGTCGGAACAGGGAACGACGGCGCGGGCGGCCCGCTCCATCGCACGCCCCCTCTTCCCCCGCCATGAACGGCGCACATCACCTGTTTTTGCCCGGGATGCCACATGATGCCTTTCGCGGGACAGATCTGCTGCAGCTCCGCCGGGATCTCCCCCGTGCCCAACAGGCGCTCCTGATCGGCCCGGGACTGCGCACCGTGCATCGAGAGCCACTTCTCAACCCCTTCGTCACATCGGCGCGCCTCGTTCCGGAAGGCGATGTTCCAGGCAATCCCGGCGGCCAGGTGCCCGAACACGTCCATACGAACGGCCAGAAGCAGCTTCACGTCGCCCGCCGGCGCGGGCAGAACGACCCCCGCCGACTCGCCGTTCCAGCTTCGCAGCAGTTCGCGAACGAACCGGCGCTCGAAGGACAGGAAGGTCATACCGTCATGCTCGAGCACATGCAGGGCCGGCTTCTCGACGCCGCGCATGCGCATCCCCTCTTCGAGCGGCCAGACCGGCACGTCGACCCCTTCCAGCTCCTCCGTGAGCTGGCGCCCGGAAATCCGGACACCCGTCGCGGCGAGGGCCGGCACCAGGGTGGCCGCCGACGCCGCAATGCCGATCACGGGATTCGGCATGCCGCCCCCCAGGGGCTGCCCGCCCTGCGGATCGGCCCCTCCGAGCAGCACGATGCCGGGCTGGACATCGAGGGTTTTCAGGGTTTCGGAAACTTCCCCCGTCGAGCCGTACAGCCGCCGGGGATCGATGCCCAGGAACAGGCCGCCGGGAAATCCGCTGCTGAGCGGAAGCTTCACGCGGTCGGCCGGCACCCAGGAGAGCTGAGAGGCATAGTCGGGATTCCACGGCGTTTCCGGAAGGGTATACCCGGCCCCTCCGGCTCCCTCCGGCAGTTCGACCCGCAGGATGCCGGCCGAAGCGGAGTAGCGGAGAGACAGTGAAGGCAGGATCTCGAGTTGTTGCAGGACGATTCCCAGAGCCTTTCCAAGCGGCGAGTCGGGAACGATCGGCGGCTCGGCAGGCGGCCGATGATCGCACCGGACCCGGTGAATCCGTTTCGCGGCCGCCCCCTCGATCCTGTCCAGCAGATACCGCCCACCGAACGGGCAGACGGGCATGCTTGCCAGTTCCACCGGCTGCCCCTCCTTCATCCCTTTTGGGGCGTCGCCATCGAGCAGACGGCCGATCCGCCGGCTATTGCGTCGGCAGGCTCCGATCCCGAGCGTCACGGTCCGCCCCGACTCGCTCTTCAGCGCCGATGTCAGCAGCCGGGCAAGGGCCTTCGGATCGAGCCATCCGGAAATGTCGGCATTTCCCGACCCGTCCGGGAAAGGGGGAAACGGCTCCGCATCCGCCGGAGCCTGGTCGGGCAGCGTGGCCGGCCCCGGCCTCATCAGGGCTTCGAACAGGCCGAACACCCCGCCGCGCCCGGACATGCTCCGGGGAAGCTCATCGCCGCGCCGGAGGAACGCACGCACGTCTCTGTCGCCCTCGAGGCGGATCCAGACCAGGGACTCAGACAGATCGTTGAGCCGCGCAATCGCCTCCGCCGGAATCAGGCCGCGCAATCCGCCCGGAATTTCCCGATCGACGCAGGCCATTTCCGGCATTCCAAGAACGCTGTCGACAAGCCAGTCGCATGCGGTCACGCGGAGCGCTCCGAGAAACCTCGGCGGCTCCTCCGCCCGGACCGGCACGACGCCCGCCAGACTCACCACCGCCAGGAGAACCGCCGTCAGCAGCCGCCTGCCCGGACAAACCGTCGATCGATGATGCTTCATCTCCCGCCTCCCTCGTCTCGTTCGCCCCGAAAGCAATGAAAACCACAAACTATATATTATTCACTCTTCAATACGTCGGGGTATATTCTACGGTCTGGCCTCCATTCTGGCCTTTTCCCACGATTTTTGCAAACCGGCTTTCAAGATGTCACACCGGCTTGCCAGAGGTCGGGGGAGTTCTGGTAGAATTGCGGGGTCCCGTAACAGAGATGGAACAACCCAAGGAACTGGCTCAACGCCACAAAGAGAAAGGAATGCCTGAAATGACATCCGCTCCCGTGAAGATCTACTACACCAAGACCGACGAAGCCCCGGCCCTCGCGACCGCCTCCCTCCTGCCCATCATCCAGACGTTCACGGCCCCGGCCGGCATCCCGGTCGAGCTGCGCGACATTTCGCTCGCCGGCCGCATCCTGGCTGCGTTTCCCGAGAACCTGACCCCCGAACAGCGGCACGGCGACGACCTCGCGTTCCTGGGCAACATGGCCAACCAGCCCGAGGCCAACATCGTCAAGCTGCCGAACATCAGCGCCTCGATCCCGCAGCTCCAGGCGGCCATCAAGGAGCTCCAGGCGAACGGCTACAAGGTTCCCGAGTATCCGGCCGAGCCGAAAACCGACCAGGAGAAAGAGATCAAGGCGCGCTACGCCAAAATTCTCGGCAGCGCCGTGAATCCCGTGCTGCGCGAGGGCAATTCCGACCGCCGCGTCGCCGACCCGGTGAAAGCGTATGCCCGCAAGAACCCGCACTCGATGGGCACCTGGGCGAAAGACTCGAAGTGCCACGTGGCCCACATGACCGACAAGGACTTCTTCGGCAGCGAAAAATCCGTCGTCGTCGAGAAGGCCGGCCCCGTGAAGATCGTGCACGTCGACAAGGCGGGCAAGGAAACGGTTCTCAAGGACAAGCTCCAGCTCGAGGCCGACGAAGTCATCGACGCCGCCACGATGAGCCGCAACGCCCTGCGCGCCTTCATCGCCGAACAGATCGCCGACGCAAAGGCGAAAGGCATCCTGTTCTCGGTGCACCTGAAGGCAACCATGATGAAGGTATCCGACCCGATCATGTTCGGGCACGTCGTCAGCGTCTTCTTCAAGGACGTCTACGAAAAGCACGCCGAGACGTTCCGCACGCTCGGCATCAACCCCAATAACGGCCTCGGCGAGCTCTACGAGAAGATCGCGACCCTTCCCGCCGACAAGCAGGAAGAGATCAGAACCGACATCGAGAAGGTCTACGCCGCGCAGCCCGAGCTCGCGATGGTCAACTCCGACAAGGGCATCACCAATCTGCACGTGCCCAGCGACGTCATCATCGACGCCTCGATGCCCGCGGCGATCCGCGCCGGCGGCAAGATGTACGGCCGCGACGGGAAGCTGCGCGACATGAAGGCGGTCATTCCCGACCGCTCCTACGCGCGCATCTACCAGGCGACGATCGAGTTCTGCAAGGAACACGGCGCGTTCGACCCCCGCACGATGGGCAGCGTCTCGAACATCGGCCTGATGGCGCAGAAAGCCGAAGAATACGGCTCGCACGACAAGACCTTCGAGATCCAGAACGACGGCGCCGTGCGCGTGACCGACGCAGCCGGCAAGGTGCTGATCGAGCACACGGTCGAGAAGGGCGACATCTGGCGCATGTGCCAGACGAAAGACCTGCCGATCCGCGACTGGGTCAAGCTCGCCGTGACCCGCGCCCGCATCACCAACACTCCGGCGCTGTTCTGGCTCGACGAGGACCGCGCCCACGACAAGAGCCTGATCGGCAAGGTGCAGAAGTATCTGAAAGGTCACGACACGAACGGCCTCGACCTCCAGATCCTGCCGCCCCGCAAGGCGATCGTCGCCAGCATGAAGCGCTCGAAAGAGGGCAAGGACACCATCTCGGTCACGGGAAACGTGCTGCGCGACTATCTGACCGATCTGTTCCCGATCCTCGAGCTCGGCACCAGCGCCAAGATGCTCTCGATCGTGCCGCTGCTGAACGGCGGCGGCCTCTACGAGACCGGCGCGGGCGGCTCGGCCCCCAAGCACGTCCAGCAGCTCGTGGAAGAGGGTCATCTGCGCTGGGATTCGCTCGGTGAGTTCCTGGCGCTCGGCGTCTCCCTCGAGGATTACGGCCGCCGGAACGCCAACCCCGCCGCGACCGTGCTGGCCAAGGCGCTCAACGACGCGATCGGCAAGCTCCTCGACGCCAACGTCGCCCCGGCCCGCGACGCCGCCAGCGGCATCGACAACCGCGGCACCCACGTCGCTCTCGCCCGGGCCTGGGCCGAGGCGATGGCCGCCCAGAAGAGCGATCCGAAGCTCCAGGCGAAGTTCGCCGGGGCTGCGAAGAAGCTCGCCGAGAAGGAGAAGGAGATCCTGGCCGAAATCGACGCCACCCGCGGCAAGCCGGCGGATATCGGCGGCTATTACCAGCCCGACCAGGATAAGCTCACCCGCGTGATGCGGCCCAGCAAGACCTTCAACGCCATCCTCGACGAGCTCGCCCGCGCCTGACGCGCCGAGCCGGTCACACGTCTTCGTTCATTCCCTGTGGGGGCGGGTTTGAAACCCGCCCCCATATCGTATTTCCAACGTTTGCAGAATCTTTGCGCGGAGGAGAGGAATCCGGAGTAAAATCCAGGGGGTCGCTTCTCACGTGGGTTCTCACCGCCTTCATTCCCGGGATACGCCTTCCCCCCAATCGCTCGCCGTGAGATGGAATACGGAAATATTGAGATAAGTATAGAACGATTTTTTTGAGGATCCCCCCGAACGGTCCGA
The DNA here is from genome assembly GCA_035388825.1 of Candidatus Ozemibacteraceae bacterium. Classification (GTDB taxonomy): domain Bacteria; phylum Muiribacteriota; class Ozemobacteria; order Ozemobacterales; family Ozemobacteraceae; genus MWAR01. The sequence goes on along the minus strand of DAOOQQ010000001.1, from coordinate 8,451 downwards.
AGGATCGAAGCACGATGGAATCTGCCGCCAATGAAAGGTTGAGAGAAAGCCATTCCGAGGAAACCCATGTTTCCACGATGGATTTCCTTTCCCTGTTCCGAAGCATGTGGCCGTATGTTCGCCCCTATGGGGCCACGGGCTTGATTCTCCTGCTCGGTTTGCTGATCGAAAGCGGCTTTGATGCGCTCATGCGCATCAGCTCGAAGTATCTGATCGACAAAGCAATCATTCCCCAGGACCAGCGGCTGATGGTGATCATCCTGGGGGCTCTCGGCGGCGGCGCGGTTTTTTCGGCCGCGGCCGCGTTGGGCTGTGATTATCTTTGGGCGCGTTTCGGCACGAACGTCATGAATCTGTTGCGCGAGGAAATATTCGTGCATCTACAGAAACTGTCCATGACCTTTTACGCCCGTTCACGGACGGGAGATCTGATGACCCGTTTCACGACGGATCTCGACGCCGTGGAAAACGCGTTGGTTTACGCTCTGCCGGCCGGCATTCTCGCCATCGGCAGTCTCGTTCTCAGCGCATTGTTTCTTTTTCATATCGAATGGCGCCTGGCTTTGATCACCGTAGCGGGGCTTCCCTTCTGCTTCCTCGCTCAGAAGTTGTTCGGAAAACAAGCGGTCGAAGCCGATGTCCGGTATAAACAGGCGGAAGCGGGACTCTCCAGCGTCCTGCAGGAGAACCTTTCCGCCCAGCCTGTCGTCAAAGCCTTCGGACTGCAGGAAAAGATGATCTCCCTGTTCAGGGGAAAACTCGATCTGATTTTTTCAACCGGCGTCAGATCGAAATTCCTGACCTATCTCTTTCAACGAATGCCGAATGTCACCGCCGAACTGTTGAGCCTCATGGTGATAGGCATCGGAGCGGTTCTCTGTTTCCGGGGTTCGATGACCGTCGGCTCTCTCATGGCCTTCCAGATTCTTCTTGCCGGCATGAATGCTTCCGTGGCCGCATTCACCTGGGTCATTCCCCTCTTCATAAGCGCCGCCGGCGGCATGACCCGAATCCGGCAGATTATCGGCCAACAACCGGTGCACGAATCGGGCGAATTGCTGGTGGAGTCGTCGCTGGACAGCGACATCGAATTCCAGAACGTCTGCTTCCAGTATGCCAAGGACCGACGCGGTCTGGAAAATGTGAAAGCCCTCCTCCCGAGAAGATCTCGGGTCGCATTCGTCGGAACGAGCGGATCGGGCAAGAGCACGATGATGGCTCTGATCATGCGCTTCTATGATCCCGACAAAGGATCCGTGCACATAGGGAATCGCGACATTCGTTCCATTTCTCTGGAATCTCTGCGCAAAAAAATTGCCGTCGTGTTCCAGGAAAACTTTCTGTTCAATAGTTCACTGCGGGAAAACATCCGGCTGGGAAACCTGGAAGCGACCGACGAGGAGATCGTGGAAGCGGCCCGCCAGGCGGAGATCCATGACTATATCGTCAGTCTGCCGAAAGGGTATGACTCGCCGGCGGGCGAACGCGGCTCGCGCTTGTCGGGCGGCCAACGGCAGCGTATCGCGATCGCTCGAGCACTGGTGCGAAAGCCGCAGATCCTGCTCCTGGATGAAGCGACATCGGCACTCGACCCGGCCACCGAGGCATCCATCAACGCGACCCTCGATAGAATCGGGCGTGGGCGCACCACCATTTCCGTGACGCACCGCCTTGCATCGGTTGTGAATGTCGATCAGATCTTCGTTTTCGACCAAGGGCACCTGGTGGAACAGGGGATTCACGACGAACTGGTTCGCAAGGGCGGAAAATATGCCCAGCTATGGAAGAAGCAAAACGGCTTCATGAGCACTTCCACCAACGGCAACTTCAAGGTCGACATGGCCTGGCTCGAGAGCCTTCCTTTCTTCCGGGACATTGCCCCATCCATCCTCGAGAATCTTGCGGGGATGTTCGTCAACGAACACTTCACGGAAAACCGCATCGTCATCTATCAGGGCGATCCGGGCGACAAGTTTTATATCATCGTTCGCGGGCGGGTTCTCGCGACCAAAAAGCCCAAAACATCTCCCGAACAGGAACCCGTCATGCTTGGTGACGGCGACTACTTCGGAGAAATATCCCTGCTCAAGAAAGTTCCGAGGACCGCCACCATCAGAACCCTGACCGACTGCGTGTTTTTGACCCTCCGTCAGGAACAGTTCTTCGAACTGATGGATCACGCTCCCGGTTTGCGAGCCATCCTGGAATCGAGGCACCTCGCCGAGGAGGGTGTTCTTTCGAAACGTTCGCTTGAAATGGAGGTCGCCCGCGCGTGACGCGGAGGTCCGTTTCATTCATGTCGCATCCCCCATCCGGATCGACCGCGGCGGATCGCCCAGCCGGCTCCCGGATTCTGCTACAATCGGGGCTACAGATCGCACCCTGAACGACCGGAGGTTTGCATGAAAACCCGTTTTGCCGTGATGGTTCTCTTTCTGGCGGTGTTCGCGTTCGCCGACCCGGGCCTGGCCCAGACCTGCCGCGGCTTCGAGCGGTCGCAGGACCATCGCGGGGACACCACCCTGGATGCTGTTCGCGGGGTTCTGGCCAAGCACCTTTCGACCGGCGTGAACGAGTTCGAGTTCGTCCGGGCGATCGCCGACCGGTTCTACGTGTTCACCGGTTCGGCATTCCTCTTCGTCGACACCTTCGGCAACCCCTGGGAGCACTACGTTTCCCCGCTGTTCCAGGTCGACGACGGCCGCATCGAGGTGCTCTGGTACACCGCCCAGCCCGCCCGGAAAGCCTTTCTGATCTCCTATGAAGGGAAGCGCAACGACGGCACGCCGGGGAAGCATGCCTTCTATCTCGACATCCCGTCCGACGATCCGGCTTGGTGCAACGACGTGATCGGCCTCGAGGTCCCGGAGGGAACCGTTCTGCGCCACGTCCGGTTCTCCGACGTCGATCACGACGGTCTTTCAGAGATGCTGTGCTCGTTCGACCCCATCGCCCCCGGACCGCGCATGTCCCTCCTGTTCAAACAGGAGGAGCAGGGCGACGTGTTCTCGTTCGTCCCCTGGAAGCCCACCTACACCCGCGCCTTCTTCGACACGCTGTTCAAAAGAGCCGACACGACCGACCCCAACTGATCGGGGAAGAGATTTCGAGATCGGCAGCCATGACATCGACGGTTACGAGGCGAAAGGGAAGTTTGAGAAAATGCGAAAGCGCGTTGACGAGGTAAAAATCGAGCAGGACCGGCGAGTCGATAAAATGATTGCCAGCATCTTCAGACATGTTGGCCGAGGCTCTCTTGGCGGAATTGATTGAGATTCAACCCCAGGAGCTCGGCAGCCTTGCTTTCGGAAATGAGCGATTCCGCATGGGCCCGCAGAACCAGTTGCCGCATCATGGAGGGCTCAGATTCCGTTGGGTATGGTTCACCCGGTTCCCGGGTCAGCCAGCCGCGTTTCCGGAAGGCCATGAAGAGGTGCTGAGCAGTAGACGGTGTGATGATGTCGAGATCTTTCGCCCGGTAGATCCAGGCACTCATGCTGAGGCCGTATTTCCGCTTGAGAAGGTAGAGCTCATCGATGTCGAGATGATGGCGTTTCTGGCCAAGCTCCCGAATGGCGACATCCTGTGGAACGAGGAAAGCGGCAGCGAATCGCATCGTGGGTTTTTCGCGCGTGCGCTTGTCACCTTCTTCCAGGGTGTTGATGATCAGATAGCCGAGTTCATGGGCGAGATTGAAGCGAAGGCGATCGCCGGGAAGCTCGGCCTGAGCGACGATACCACAGCGACCATTGGCTCGGAAGGCACAGGCGTCGAAGGAATCCGTCGTGTCACCGATGAGGTAGACCCGCACTCCATGTTCCTCGAGGAGGGCGGTCATGTTCTCGATCGGCGCCAGACCGAGATTCCATGCATTCCTCAGCTCCATGGCAATTGCCTCGACCTCATCGGCTGACGAGACGTTTCGTTGGTTGTCGCTCGCGAGGAACGTATCTTCGATGCGGTGAGGGAACAGGCTCTCGATCTGCTCATAGCGCTCCAGCCAATCGTGGATGCGACCGATGATGGAACGCTGCTCTTTGGCCTGCAGGGCGTTTTTCTTCCGGAATTCGAGATCCGCCAGGGCGATGGTGACCGGCCGGAAAAAGAACTCGATTTTCACCCGAAGGGCTCGGGCAAGGCTGATCAGCATCGCCGACCCGGGCATGACGTCCCCCCGCTCGTAGTTGGAAAGGGCTTGCGCGGATACGCCGACCATGCCGGCAAGATCGCGCAGCGAAAGCCCCTGCGCCGTTCGCGCCCCCTTGAGACGCTCGCCAACAAGTTGTTTTGCAGACATAGATGTTCCCTCTCTTGATTTACAATATGTAATAATCTTTCCCGTTTATCAAATCAGGAGGATGAATGTCAAGCCGCAAAACCTTCTCTCCATCTACTCCCCGCGGAACTCCTTGGCGAGGCTGGAGGGCATGAGCTTGTCGACAAACGCCATGGAATGAAACCCTCTTCGTGGGCACGCACGCATTGCCAGGTGATTTTGGCCGTGTTATTTTGTTTTTTCGACTAAATAAAAATAAACGACGCCGCTATTTTGAAATCGTGAATACCGGCGAGGAGATCAGTTCATGATGCGGGGTTGCACGGGACGCTACGAAGTCACTGCCTTCGGCGGGGAACGGGTCGAAGCCTTCATTCCCACCCCTCTTCCGCCCGTACCCCCTATCGAACTGGCATCATGCCTTCCACGATTGGAATCAGCCGCACTGGCCCTCGGCCGCCTGGACAGCCTATCCGCTTTACTCCCTGATACGACGCTCTTTCTCTATACCTACATCCGGAAGGAAGCGGTGCTGTCTTCCCAGATCGAGGGAACCCAGTCTTCCCTGTCAGATCTCCTCCTCTTCGAGATTGAGGAAGTCCCTGGCGTTCCTATCGACGACGTCGTCGAGGTCTCAAACTACGTAGCAGCCCTCGAACACGGCCTTCTGCGGCTGAAGGAGGGCTTTCCCCTGTCGAATCGTCTGCTTCGCGAGATCCACGGCGTCCTTCTGGCCAAAGGTCGCGGCAGTGACAAGGAACCGGGGGAGTTCCGGCACTCCCAGAACTGGATTGGCGGCACACGCCCCGGAAATGCCAGGTATGTTCCGCCTCCACATCCCGAGGTTCCCCAGTGCATGAGCGATCTGGAACGGTTTCTCCACGACGAGGCTACCCCGCTCCCGATGCTTCTCCAGGCCGGCCTTGCCCACGTCCAGTTCGAAACCATCCATCCCTTCCTGGACGGGAACGGCCGGGTCGGCCGCCTGCTGATCACTCTTCTGCTGTGCCACGCCGGGGTTCTCCGCCAGCCCCTCCTCTATCTCAGTCTCTTTTTCAAACGCCATCGGGAAACCTACTATGAATTGCTCTCCCGCGTCCGCCTGACCGGGGATTGGGAATCCTGGCTCGACTTTTTCCTCGATGGTATTCGCCAGACCGCCGACGGCGCAGTCGAAACGGCCCAGCGTCTCGTTTCCCTCTTCCAGCAAGACCGGGAACGAATCATGGGGAAAGGGCGACGCGCCTCCTCCTCGTTACGCGTTCACGATGCACTCAAAGCCCGGCCGGTTACGACCATCCAGGAAATCTGCCGCCGATCGGGGCTGTCATTCGCAGCGGCAGCTTCCGCCATGGAGTGTCTCGTCGAACTGAAGCTGACGCGAGAGTTGACAGGGAAGCGACGAAACCGGCTCTATGCGTATGACGCGTATCTTTCCATCCTGAATGAAGGCACGGAGAACCCTTGACCGCTTTCGTTCGGGGGAGGAAACGGGAAGCCTGGTGCTTGTCGACAACCGCCATGGCCTTGTTGTAACGGGCTTCGACAACATTCAATTGGCGCACGAGCCTTCGACCCGATGAACAATCTCAGAAATCGAAGGCGGCATGAGAGAAATTGGATTGGCGTGGGAAATTCCCACCAAACAAATTGCCAATACCGGTAAAAGGGGTTACTTTTAAGGTGGGATTATCCCACGAGGAGGCGAACCCATGAAGGGAACCATGTCAGCGAAAATCGACAGCAAAGGCCGTCTCGCCCTGCCCGTCGACCTCCGGGAACTCATGAACATCGAGCCGGGGGACGTTTTCTTCATCAAGCCCGAGAAGAACGATATTCTGAGGCTTGCCCGGGCGGAAAACCCCTTCGAATTCCTGGCCAAACATGCGATCGAAGAGAGCCGGAAGGGGAAAACCATTTCCCTCGATGAATACGCGAAGAAGCGGAAGGCTCCCGGAAAAAGAAAATGACCGCATTTCTCGTCGAACTGACAAGCCAGGCGGCGAAGGATCTGAAGCGGCTTTCCAGGATCGAAGACGAGATTCTCGAGCATCTGCGGAAGTTGCAGGAAGATCACGAAAAAGGACATGCCCTCACGCAAAACCTGCAAGGGGCGCGAGCGCTGGAGTTTTCCGTGAAAGGAAGCGGCGCATACCGGGCGGCATACATCGTTCAGGAAGACGCGGAGAAAGTGACCGTGTTCCTGATCGGGGCGCATGAAAACTTCTATGCCGAGGCCGGGCGCCGGGCGAAGCTCATCAAGAGCCTTATGAACAAGGCACGGGTGACCAGCCGGGAAAAGAGCCGGAAGAAATCGAAATGAAAGCGCCGTTCGTGGGTGAAAACGGGAAGCCTCGAGCTTGCCTTTGAGGTTTTCGCAGTGAAACCCAGAAAGGCCCGTGCCTACGCCAACTCCCCGCGGAAGGCTTTGGCGACAAATTGGGGTGCTTTTGATCAGATGTTCCGGCGCCGCTAACGCCGGAATGCTTCTTTTAGAACATTGTTCCAAGATTTATCTGTCGATAAATTCCTCAAGATATATTTTGACTCGAACCAGGAAGGACCGGTGGCGAGAATAGGATATCTTGCCTTCCTTCTGGAATCGTCCGAGAACGATTCCGGGGTGGCGCCGCAAGCAAAGCGCGAGGGCTTTCACATCAGGCAGGCTGACGAAGTGCTTGTCGGAAAATGGCGCATACGCACTCTCCGGGATGAGCCACTCCTTTGCAAGGGAATCGGCTTCTTCTTCGTTCGCCTTGTCATTCTCGGAAATGCGTTCGTCGTCCAGCACGCCCTCCGGATAATGGTTCTTGAAGAGGTGGGCGAGTTCATGGAAAAGCGTGAACCAGAACCAGTCGACCCGGTCGTAGCGCATGGTGATGGCCACAACGGGGTTCTTACGCGTTTCCGTGTCCAGGTAGAAGACGGCCCCATCAAGGTATGTCTTGGAAAGGTGCGGCACGATGACAAACCGAATTCCGAAGCTCAACAGGACGTCCCGGACCTTCGACACCGAAGCAGGGGCGGCAGTAAGAGGGAGAAGAGCATCGATCAAAGCCGGGATCTTCTTGCGCTCGAAAGGCATCGCGGGATTTTGCGTCCCGGCGAGAGCTTCGGCACGACGCATCCAGGCCAATAATGCCATTCCATTCTGATCCTTGGCCAGCGTGTGCCGCATCGCTGGAACATGGGGCATCTCATCGATCGTATCGATGCCAAGGAACCTGCAAACCGCCTCTTCAAGCTCGGGAAGATGTGATCTGAGATTTCCCTCCGCGGAAATCCATTTCCGCTTGATCAGCTCTGGAAGCGGAACCTTATCGTAGATCTTGCTTCGCAGGCTGATACCGGCATTTTCTTTCGCCTCCTTAGAACCTCTTGCAAGGAAAAGCCTATATTGCGTTTCGAGTTTGATCCAGGTTTCAGGCTCGTTTCCAAAGGTGGCAGCGAGTTCCATCGCGGTCTCGACGGTGATCTGCTTGGTGCCCTTGATGATCTCGTTGATCACCTGGACGGGACGCCCCATGATGTCGGCCAGATCTTTTTGGGTCCAACCGCGCGCTTCGAGCTCTCGGGCGATCTGGTTTCCCGGCGGGTTCATCCGGGCCGGTATGGGTTTTGTGAACATGCTTTCACCCCCTTCCGTTCATCAGTGATAATCGTCGATATCGGCAATCTCGAAGTATTTGCCCTCGCCGTCTTCCAGCAGTTTTACCAGAAGGCGGTACTGCTTGTTGAGGCGGAGGGAATGGAATGCCTTGAGTTTGCCTTTGAGTTTTTCGAAGTGATACCCCCGGAAGGCCAGGAGTTCTTTGTCATCTTGGATAGCGTCGATCATCGCGATGGCATCGAAGAAGGCGTCGACGATACCCGGTGGGTATCGTTCGGCGCCCTTGAGTTCGGTATACAGAGCCAACGACTTTTTTGACACGATGACAAATCTCACTACGATACTCCCATCTAAATAATAGGATGAATCGCAGAAATGTCAAATATAATTATCAGTTATTGGATGATCTTATTTTATATTCATTCACCCATAGGGTGAATACATTATATGACATTCCTCATGAATGCATATACAGCCGGCTTCTATGCCAACTCCCCGCGGAAGGCTTTGGGTTAGAGTCCATGGATGTGGTGTATGAGGGCTTCTGAAATACAGCCCTAAAAAG